>WVYX01000260.1:26292-39126 GCA_011772755.1 Gemmatimonadales bacterium | reverse complement strand
CTACGGTTGCTCCGATGGAGCGAGCCCAAGCGACTTCTTCAGATGCCTGAAATCGAGATGACGCCGACGGCCCCCGACAACGCCAGGGCTTGGACTCCCGGGTTCCTGAAGCGAGAGCTGGGCGTGTTTGGCGCGATGATGATGGGCCTCGGTTCCATCGTGGGGACCGGCATCTTCGTGAGCATCGGGATCGCGGCGGGCATCGCGGGTCCGAGCGTAATCGTGGCCGTTGCCATCGCGGCTCTCGTGGCTACGTGCAATGCCCTGAGCAGTGCGCAGCTGGCGGCAAGCCATCCGGTGAGCGGCGGGACCTACGAGTACGGCTATGCGTATCTCCGCCCCGCGTTCGGATTCACCGCCGGCTGGATGTTCCTGTGTGCCAAGAGCGCCTCGGCCGCCACGGCAGCGCTCGGCTTCGCAGGCTATTTCCTCCACGCGTTCGGGTGGAGTGCGGAGCGGCTCGTCCCGGTCGCCATAGCCACCACCGTCGTGCTGACGGCGATCGTGCTGAGCGGAATACGACGGTCGAACGCCGCCAACATCGCCATCGTCTGCGTGACGCTCGCAGCCTTGCTGGCCTTCGTGGTCGCGGGCCTGCCCTCGGCCAGCGAGTTCGGTGCCGAGAACCTCTCACCGTTCTTTGGGTCGGGGACGAGCGAGTACAGCCCTGCACACGGCCTGCTGTATGCCACTGCGCTGATGTTCGTTGCGTATACGGGCTACGGCCGGATTGCGACGCTGGGTGAGGAGGTGCGGGAGCCGAGGCGGACCATCCCCCGGGCGATTGTGCTTACGCTCATCGTATCGGCCGTGCTGTACATGGTGGTCTGCGGTGTGGCAATTGGCGCTGTGGGCTCGGCTGCGCTGGCCCAGGCCACGGAGGGTGAGGCCGCGCCGCTCGAGGTCGTGGCGCGCGAGTTCGCTGTGCCCGGCGTGCACTGGGTGGTGGCGATCGGAGCCATGACGGCAATGCTGGGCGTGCTGCTGAATCTCATTCTGGGGCTGTCCCGTGTGTTGCTCGCCATGGGCCGGCGTCGCGACATGCCCTCTGCCGTTGCCCGACTGGATGGATCCCGCGCCACACCATACGTGGCAGTGACGGTCGTGGGGCTGGCTGTGTCCGCCCTGGCCGCCATCGGCAGCGTCAAGACGACGTGGACCTTCAGCGCCTTCACGGTATTGGTCTACTACGCCATCACGAACCTGGCGGCACTGCGGCTTAGCGGGGCGGACCGGCTCTACCCCCGTGTCCTTGCGTGGTGCGGTTTGGCTGCCTGCCTCTTCCTGGCGTTCTGGGTCGAGTGGCGCATTTGGGCCGTCGGTCTGGGGCTCATTGCGGTCGGTCTGGCATGGCGCGGGGCCGGCTGGCGACTAGCACGGACATCCTGATCGTGTCGACTCAGGGATACGGGTTGAGGCACTGCCAGATCATCTGATTTTCGTTGGTACTCGGTAGCTCGTCGGGGTCCGCAGCCCCGGCGGTCGCCGTTCCACGTAGCACGCAGTCACTGCAACAAGTTCGGCTAAGGTGTTGGAACCGGGCGGGCCGTCGTCCTACAAGCCGTCCGAAAGCACCCGCACGGCGGACAGCGCGTCGGCGACGGGGGTCAGGAGGAGGTGCGCGCTGCCGACAATGGACGGCGCACCCAACGCGACCTCACCGTGCCGGTGCGCCCGTCGAATAGCGACAAGCCGTGTCGCACTCACGCTTGCAGGCCCACGGCACGCGCGAACATTACGGGGAACCGTCGAACCGCCGATGGCCCCGACAGCTCGCCGCCAGAGCGACGCCCTCCAGCTGGACGCCCACCGACGGGAAGTCTGTGACCTTCCTGATTCGGAGGTGGCACGATGCGCAAGAGGCTTGGGATCACCGCGAACATGGTGCTCGCCACCGCCCTTGCCGGGTGCGCGAGTTCCGCCGATACCTATGTCCAGCTGGCGCCGAATGAGAGAGATCTTGTCGGCGTGTACGAATTGGAAGTGCCTACTATCGGCATCCGGGGCAGAGTGAAGTTCAATTCCCGGTGGGAGGTCACAACGCCGGACACCGTTGTAACAAGCGACGGGCGCATTATCGAATGTGATCGCAAGGACGCCTCAAGATGGCGGGTGCGGAACTGCGCCGAGTTCAGATTCTGGGTGGCTGGCGATCGTCTGTATGGAGCATTCCGACTTCCTGAGGATTGTTACGAGACGAGGTATCCGGTAACGCGGACGGTTAGAGATCCCCATACGGGCGAGTCCTGGACGGAGACCTCGTGGGAGCCGAGGACAACGTGCCGGGGCAATGGGGAGCAAGTACTCTTGAAGAAGGTGATTGGCCCGTGAGCTACCGTCGGTGGAGAGACCACCGTCCCGACGGTGAGCCCGTGTCAGCAAGGGAGGGGTCATGAGAACGCGCATCTACCTGCCTGCTGTCCTGCTCGTCGTTCCCTTCGCCACCGCCGTCGCTCAGCAGCAACCGCCGCCGCTCGAGCCCGGCCAGCGGGTGCGGGTCACCGTGCCGACTCGCGACATGAACAAGCATGTGGAAACGTTCCGCCGGCTGCGCGGCGACACACTCGTGCTCGAATCCATGCGGTGCCCGTTGTCCGACGTGACGCGGTTGGAAGTTCATCGAGGCGAGAAGTCGAAGGCGGGCAAGGGAGCTCTTTTCGGAGGGCTCGTTGGCGCTGGGTTGGGCGTTGTCGCCTCGGTCGTGTGGGCTGCCCATGACTGTGAGTTCATAGACAACGTTGGGTGCGAGGGAGAAGAGGTCGCAGTCATGGCTGGTGGCACGGCCATTCTAGGCGCCGCTGGCGCCCTGCTCGGTGCGGGCGTTGGTGCACTAATCCAGACCGACCGCTGGGAAGAAGTCCCCCTTGACCGTCTCCGCGTCAGTCTCGTGCCGCAGCGGGATGGCTTCGGCATCGGGGCGTCGATCTCGTTCTGAGGGAGTAGGTGAGTATGCGCGCTATCACACTCCTTGCACGGTGGGTTCTCGCACCGTTCACTGGCGTTGTGTTGTCTTCCCTTGTCCCGCCCACGCTGGTGGGCCAAGACCAGCCAACTAAATGGGGGGTAATCGGGATCATCGACTTCTACGGACTGCGCACGGTCTCCGAGGAGCAGATTCGGGCCGTTCTCGGCATCGAGGAGGGCGATACCCTCCGCTCTGACCGCGACTCCTCCCGCGCTGCTGATGCTAAGAGGCGGCTCGCTGGGATACCCGGCGTCACACGCGCCGGGCTAGCGGCGATCTGCTGCGAAGCGGGCCAGGTTGTTCTGTTCGTCGGCATCGAGGAAACGCCAGGTGTACACCTGGAGTACCACCCTCAACCCGTGGGTGAGATTTCGCTTCCACGAGAGGTGGTCGAGACCTATCGAGAGTTCCTTGATGCCGCAGCCGCAGCAGTGCGTAGCGGTGACGCTGCCGACGACGTGTCCCAGGGACATTCCCTCATGCAGAACCCGGCTGCCCGTCAATTGCAGGAGCGATTCCTCGGGTACGCCGAGCAGCATTTCGATACCTTGCGCCAGGTGCTCCATCGCTCGGCGGACTCGGAGCAGCGGAAGATAGCCGCCTACGTGATCGGATATGCGCAGGACAAGAAAGCTGTCGTGGACGATCTGCAGTACGCGGTGCTGGATGCGGACGAGGATGTGCGCAACAACGCGTCACGCGCCCTTGGAGCGATCGCTGTGCTGGCACAGCGACGTCCGGAGTTGGGGATCGAGATTGATCCAGGCCGCTTCATCGACATGTTGAATTCACTCGACTGGAGCGATCGCAACAAGGCCGTCATGGTGCTGATCACCCTGACCGGCAGTCGCGATGCCAGGATGCTCGAGCAGCTTCGGCAGCGGGCTCTGCCCTCGCTGATTGACATGACTCGATGGAAGAGCAGTTGGGCGCTTGGGGCCTATGCCATTCTCGGGCGTATTGCGGGACTCTCCGATGAGGAGCTAGAGGACGCCTGGGAGACGGGCGAGCGGGAGCGAGTTATTGCCCAGGTCATCCAGAGTCAACGACCCGAGAGGTAGTCCCGCTCCAGACCTCGACGGGTGGGGGAGTCCAACCCGCTGGACGTGAGCCCGGCCCAGGCCCCGAGCGTCGAGCGGTGTTAGCGGCTTTTCACTTCTTGCCCGGCTCGCCGAACCCGGTTACGCAGTAGACGAGCGGACTACTCGCGCCCCCCAGCGCCGCGCGCTGTTGCCTCCGGCCCCCAACTCCTACAATCGCGCTTCAGAATCTAGCGTGCCAAATGTCCCATCTGTGGCACCTCATGCCTCAATAGGGGCCTAACAGCCGCACCGCGAGAGGCGCACCATTGCGCTGATCCGTCGAACCGCCGATGGCCTCGACGGCCCGCCGCTGGAGGACGCCCTCTGCGCGCCACAGTAGGACGCCCACCAACGACGCGACTGCCAGAGCACCGACGGGAAGTCTGTGAACCTTCCTGATTCGGAGGTGGCACGATGCGTAGCTGGCTCGCGGTTGTCTTGCCTGCCGTTCTCGCCTTCGCGCCGTTCACCAGCGTCTTAGCGCAAGAGCAGTCACTGCCGCTCGAACCCGGTCAGCGGGTGCGGGTCACCGCACCGAACCTTCGTATGCGCCATCAACTGGCGACGTTTGAGGCTCTCCGCGGTGACACGCTCGTCGTGACCGCCGACTCCACTATGTACTGCCCGCTCGCCTCTGTGACGCGGTTCGAAGTAGACCAGGGGCGGAAGTCAGAATGGAAGACCGGACTCATTGTCGGTGCTTTTGTCGGCGCCATCGGGGGTGGCATCGCGGGGTACGTCATCGAGGGCATAGACGACTATTCTCCTGAGTATCCCCTGCCTGTTGCGGGTGGAGCGCTCGCGGGCGCCGCTGTAATGGGTGGCCTAGGCGCGGGCATCGGCGCGTTCATCAAGACCGACCGCTGGGAGGAAATCCCCCTTGACCGTCTCCGCGTCAGCCTCGTGCCGCGGCCGGACGGGCGGTTCGGGCTGAGTCTGTCGCTGCGGTTCTGAGCCGGTGAGGGGCGCAGGCGCACGCGGCACCAACGCCCCTCTAGTCGTTCCAGCCTATGGTTGCTCCGGCAGCGGCAGATCCGAGTTCCAAATCGTCGCGGCCATGAGCCACGAGCCGTCAGCCTGCTTCTCGCAGATCACCAGGTACTTCCCGGTGTCCATGATCGGCTCCGGCGCGCCCTCAATGGTCATGGTGACACTGTACGTGCCCCGCTCAAACGCCAGCGTGCCGCGACCTTCGGTCTCAGCGGGCGTGATCGTGAACTCTGTCGCGCCCCCCTCGGCCTCGTATCGCGCCTGAATGGCCGCTCGCCCTTCCGCGGCGGGCAGGTTGGGCGGCATTTCAGTCGCGTCCTCCGTAAACAACGCTGCCACGGCTGCCGCATCCCCGGCCAGCACGGCATCGACATATGCCTGGCGCAGGTCCCCAATGGCCGCCAGGTCTTGGTCCGACAGCGGGCCAGCGGCCTGGCAGCCTGCCATCGCGAGAGCCAGCACGGCCAGTGCGGGCACAACTGCACGGCTTCTCATGGCCACCACCTCCTCCTCTGGGTGAAAACCGCGGGAAGTGTGAAAAGCTACCGGCGCCCCCAGGGGCGTCAAGCAGCGTACGTGCTTGACGCTCCCTTGAGTCCCACGCCCCAACGTGTGGGCGTCCTCGATAGGAGAAGCCCATGCGCCGAGTGGCCCTGCTCACAGCCCTTGTGGTACTCTCACCGGTCCACTTCGCCCGGGCGGGGGAACCCTTCCCGGTGAAGCCCGGTGATCGGATGCGAGTGTGGGTTCATCCGGCTGTGCAGGCCGGCATGATCGAAGGCGAGGTCGCCGCGGTGGGAAGGGCTACGCTGTGGCTGGTGGTCCTGACGCCGCGACGGTTGCGGGGCACCTTGCAGCCGATTCCCCTCACATCCGTACGGAGCTTCGCCGCATGGCGCGACGGCACGCTGGTGGATACCCGCGGGCTGGTCGAGGGTGTGCTCGCAGCGGCGATGCTGGCGTTCGCGCCGTACCACGGCGGCTGCTACTACCCGCTGACCAGCGGCGACTGCGCAGCGCTGGTGGCGTTCTTTGGCGGGGTGACAGCGGCATACATGATCGCTGCGAACATCCGGCCGACCGTAGTGCCGCAGCCCGACGGCAGTTATCGCGAGGTGGCTGGGGTTCGCCCCCTCGGGCGACCGCATTCGTGCCTGGCTCCAGGTCGGCTACCGCACCGGCAACTGGCCGCTCGTGATTGGCTGGAGCTTCAGCTTCTCGAAGCTCTCTCTGCCTCAGTGCGTCCTGTCCCCCCGACGTTCGCGCGCTAGCGCGCTTTCTGCGCCGCCACTAGCTCCCGCAGCAGTCCCCTGGCGGTTCGCCCCAGGTTAGTGCTTCCCCGGCCGTAGTTGCGTAGCAGGACCACGCTGATCTGCGCGTCGGGGTCAAACGCGAGGTACGCGGTGTATCCCGCGACACTACCCCCGTGGCTGGCATGGCGGCTGCCGTCGTTGTAGGCCCGAATCGAGAATCCCAGTCCGTAGCCCAGTGTGTCGCTCTCGGGGGTCTGAATGCGCAGGATCTCCCTGCGGCTCTCCTTGGTGAGTACCGGTGGCTCGTGCGCTCCTGAGACTGCGGCAGCGAACTGCGCCAGGTCCGCCACGGTCGAGTAGATCCCGCCGTTGGGCACCTTGTAGCCCCGGCCCGTGTGCTCCCGAGCCGGGGAGTCCTTGTCAATGGTGCCGTCTCGCCGGTTGAGGTAGCCAACGGCGAGCCGCGGTTCCAGCTCCGGACTGATGATGAACGTGCTGCTGGTCATGCCCAGGGGATCGAACAGGAGCTCCTCGATGAGATCCATGAACGGCTTGTCTGCCGCCCGGGAGATGGCCAGGCCCAGGATGCCGAAGCCGATGTTCGAGTAGGAGTACTCCGTCCCTGGTACCGACTTGAACGAGGTAGTGGGGATGCTGGCGAGGATCTTGTCTACCCACCCTTCGATCGGGCCGGATGCCGCTCCCTCGAGCCTCGGCTCCCGGATGAGGCCGGCCGTGTGGCTGGCGAGCTGCCTGAACGTGATGGGTTCGGCACCTTCCGGCGGGTCGGCCAACCCAGTGATCTCCGGGAAGTACTGCTCCACGCGATCATCCAACTCGAGAATGCCCCGCTCCACGAGCTGGACCAGCGCCACGGCGGTGAACGACTTGGAGATGGAGCCGGTGCGATAGATGGTCTTCGGGCCAGCGGGGATCTCTCGGTCGGCGTCCGCCCAGCCGAACCCGTTGGCCCAGACCACGCGGTCGCCCAGCGCCACGCCTGCAGTGATGCTGCCGATGCTGTCAGTCTTGACTTCCTGGGTGAGCTGCGCCTCGACGCGGGCAATGGCTGCCTCAGCCGCCGGTGTGAGGCTCTGTTGCTGAGCAGCCGCCGCGGTCGAGACCGCGGTGAGCAGGGCCAGCACGGCCGCCGGCGGGGGTGTCCACCGTCGGTCCGTCCAGAGCGCCGCAGTTCTCACCGCCCGCCCACTCCCTTCGGCTCTACCGTTAGCTCGGTCACGTGCAGGTTGAGACGGTGATTGACCCGCAGGCCCACGATCCCTTCGACATCCAGGTTGGAGCGTGGGAGGCTCGTCACCTTCTCACCATTAACGTAGAACTCCACCACGTTCGTCCCCACCTCGACGGCCAGCACGTTCTCCACCGGGTCCTCCCCCCCGAGGTGCTTGACGATGGCGGGATGATCGGTCCACGGCGTGACGGTCTGGGTGCCCGTGCCACTGCGCCGCTTGATCAGGAAGCGGCCGTCCTTGCGAATCAGGAAGTAGGTGTACGACTGGCTATCCTCGGTGAGGTCCCTGCCACCGATGAACACGCCGAATCCTTCCCGGCGATCGCCGGGGAACAGATGGATCTTGGACTGGACTCGATACTCCCCGGCCGCGCGCCGCCCTGGATCGTACAGAATACCGGCGGGACCGGTGGTGATGTGCCAACCGGGCGGCATGTTGACGAAGTACAGGCCCGACGGATTGGCGTTGGGCCGATCGAATCGGACCTTCCACTCCTTGGGCCGCTCCAGTTCCTGCGCCGCCAGCGCCGGCGCGATGATACAGAGTGCTACCGCTAGGACTGCAGTGCGCATACTGACCTCCGGGAGGCGTCGGTTGGGTCCGACGTGAAACAGTCAGACTACTGCTGCGCAAGGCTGGGCGCCAGCGTCAGTCCCCGGGGCCCAGCTCGTGCTTGCCGGTGATGATCCGGGTACCCCGATCCCACGTGAAATAGTTCCAGGCCCACTGGATGAAGACGAGCACCCGGTTCTCGAATCCCACCAGGTACATGAGGTGCACGAACAGCCACAGGATCCAGGCAAGGAATCCAGAGATGCGGATGCCGGGGAGATCCGCCACCGCGGCCGCACGGCCGATGGTGGCCAGCTGGCCCATGTTTCGGTAGCGGAACGGTTCGACCTCTTGACCCCTGAGCCGCTTCCGAATGGCCTTCCCCACGTATCGCCCCTGCTGCATGGCGACTGCCGCCAGCCCCGGCAGTGGCCCACCGGTCTGATGTGCGAAGTGTGCCAGGTCGCCGATCACGAAGATCTCTGAATGGCCGGGCAGGGAGAGGTCCGGCTCTACGAGCACCCGTCCCGTGTCGTCGAGCTGGGCACCGGTCGTCTCGGCGATGACGCGTCCCAGGTGTGAGGCCCGCACTCCCGCTGCCCACAGGACGGTTCGAGTAGGAATCCGTTCCGTCTCCTCACCCCGCTTGACGAGCACCCACCGCTCCCCGACCTCGGCCACCAACGCGCCTGTGCGTACTGTCACGCCGAGCTGTTCCAGGGAGCGCCGGCACTTGTGGGATAGCCTGGTTGGGAAGGGCGACAGCACTCGGTCCCTGCCCTCCAGCAGGAGGATGCGCGTTGCCGTGGTGTCGATGGCCCGGAAATCGTGGCGCAGTGTGTCCCGGGCGAGCTCGCCCATGGCCCCGGCCAACTCCACACCCGTGGGGCCGGCACCGACCACCACGAACGTGAGGAACTCCTCCCGGGCTTTGGGGTCGGGCTCCCGCTCGGCGGCTTCAAACGCGAGCAAGATGCGCCGCCGGATGTCGGTAGCGTCTTCGATGGTCTTGAGACCGGGGGCCCGCTGGGCCCAATCGTCGCGTCCGAAGTAGTGGTGTTCCGCACCGGTGGCTAGCACGAGCGTGTCGTACGCGAGCTGTCCGTCCTTCAGCACCACGCGCCGTGCCCTGCCGTCGATGTCGCTCACTTCGGCTAGCCAGACCCGGGTGTTCCGGTGACGCCGCAGCACCCAGCGCAGCGGCGAGGAGATATCACCGGGCGAGAGGCCGCCAGTCGCGACCTGATACAGCAGTGGTTGGAACAGGTGGATATTGCGCCGATCGATGAGCGTCACCTCCACCGGGGCGCGGCGCAGTTGCTTCACCACCTGGAGGCCGCCGAAGCCACCACCGACGATGACGACTCTGGGGAGGTCGGGCATCCAGCAAGTCTAGGCTGTGGTGCCGGCTCCTGGAACCTTCTCGTCTCTACCTGGGTTGGGCAGCAGACGGGGTGTCCTACGCCATAGAGCTTGGAGGTACTAGTGTCGTTCACTCGCAGGATCGCAGCTCCTCTTGGATTCCTAGTCGCCGCGTGTCTCGCGTGCGCCGGGGACAACACGGGCCCGGACGATGGCTCCGGCAACGGCACCCCGACTCTTGGGAACGACGTGCAGCCCATCTTCACGAACAACTGTGCGTTCTCAGGGTGTCATGGCAGCACCAACACGCAGCCGCCGGGGAAGGCCATGAACCTGAGCGCGGGTCAGGCGTTCGCCAACATCGTCGATGTTTCGGCGATCCAGGTTCCGAGCCGCATGCGGGTGCTTCCTGGGCAGCCGGATGAGAGCTACCTGGTTAACAAGATTGAGGGCACCCAGGCCTCGGTGGGAGGGACCGGCGGTCAGATGCCGCTGGGACGGAGCCCACTGAGCCAGGCGCAGATCAACACGATTCGCGCGTGGATCGCGGCCGGGGCGCAGAACAACTAGTGGAGCGAGTCACGAGTTCGTTTCTGCCGCGGATTGATCGACAAGCGAGCGCGGACTTGTCTCGGCGAAACTGTAGGTGCGTAGCATGCTACGCCCCTACAACTCGTCCACAGACCGATCCCCGTCCAGACGATCATCCCCGGCCGTGGCCCGGCGTCGAGTCCGCCGGGAACGCCGTCCGCGCGCACGGGACTGCTCGGCGCGCGTGCTATGGCAACGAATCTCTGACTCACCACACTGCTGTGGCGTCCCAGAAGTTCATGTCATGATCTCCATGCAGCCGCGGATCAGCGCGGGATCTACTGCCCTACCCATCCCGGGCTCATGGGCGGATCGTGCGGCCGAACAGACTACATTACGATCAGCGTCCATCCGCGCTGATCAGCGGCTTCCTCTTTCGAGACCGGTTGTAGACGCGGAGGCACACGTCGGGGACCAAGCGATGCTCAGACGACGAGGCGGAATCGGTGCGGTTGTGCTGGTGGCCGTGCTTTGGGTGACGCCGGGGCGGGAATCGGCGGCCGAGCCGTACCTGGCTGTCCGCACAGGGCTCAAGTGCTCGCAGTGCCACGTGAACCGAACCGGGGGCGGCGGACGTAACGACTTCGGGAGCGCGTGGGCGCAGACCCAGTTGCCCATGCGCACCGTCGGCATCCGGAGTCGCTCCCTCAACGACTGGGTTGCCCTCGGCCTGGATCTCCGGGCGCTGGGCACCGCGAACCTGACCGACGTGGCTCCACGCACGGCAGCGGATATCAGCGACGCCCAGGTGTACCTCGAGGCGCGACTGATCGACAACCTCCTGTCGCTGTATCTGGACGAGACCGTCGGTCCGTCGGGCGCGTCCGCCCGCGAGGCATTCGCCCTGGCGCAATGGCGTCCCCTCAACGGCTACGCCAAGGCGGGCAAGTTCCTGCTGCCCTACGGCCTCAGGCTGTGGGACGACGAGTCGGTGATCCGGTCGGTGACCGGGTTCACGTACAAGACGCCGGACCTGGGGTTGGAGGTCGGGATCGAGCCCGGACCCCTGTCGTGGTTCGTCGCCGTCAGCAACGGCAGCGTCGGCGCATCGGAGAACAACAGCCAGAAGATGGTGACCTCCAGTGCGACCATCACCTACCCGCAGTTCCGGTTTGGGGCATCGGCCTCCCGCAACAGTGAGCCCGGGCGCAAGACGGAGATCGTGGGGGCGCACGGTGGTGTCAGGGTCGGACCCCTCGTCGTGTTGGGTGAAGCGGATTTCGTGTTCGACTCGTTCGATGACCCCGCGGTGGACGATCAGGATCAGTTTGTCGCGTACGTGGAAGGCGATCTCCTGGTAAGGAAGGGCATCAACCTCAAAGCCACCCATGGCTTTCACGATCCCACTGCCAGCATCCGGGAATCGGTGATGGGTACCCCTGAGGATCAGCGGACCCGGACGCGGCTTGGCGTCGAGGCGTTCCCCATCTCGTTCGTTCAGCTGTCGGCGTTCTTCACGCGTCTGGACAATGCCGGCGATGCCAATGACCTGAATCGCGTGAGCCTGGAGGTGCACCTCCACTTCTAGTGTAGCGAGTC
This sequence comes from Gemmatimonadales bacterium, assembly GCA_011772755.1. GTDB lineage: Bacteria > Gemmatimonadota > Gemmatimonadetes > Gemmatimonadales > GWC2-71-9 > WVYX01. The sequence continues at coordinate 27,539 of WVYX01000260.1, read as the reverse complement.
AGAAGTTTGCGACCGAAACCACGCGCCGAGTACGCCGAGAACGCCACCGCGCCGAGGGACTGCTCGGCGCGTGTGCTATGCAACGAATCTCTGACTCACAACACCAGCTACTTTCACGCTGAGCCACCTCGGGCCTGCCCGGCTCGTTCGCTGTGCCCGCGCGGGCCTTCGTTTATCTTTCCCTGGCGTTGGAGCCGGACCTCCCGCCGGTTCCTACGGCGGGCAATGCCACCCTCCCAGAGTCCCGGACCTCCCGCAATTCTCGTTTGCCGATGCGTACGCGGGTCAAGTCGGTGATCGATCAACTCGCCGCAGCCCGGCTGGTACGGAGCCGTCTTGGGGGTCGGACGTGACACCTCCCCCGGTCAAAGGCGTCCACGAGGCAGCGCTCTATGTCGCCGACCTGGATCGCGCCGCGACGTTCTATCGTGACGTGTTGGGGTTCGAGGAGGTGGGGCGCGACCCGACTCGCCATGTCTTTCTGCGCGCGGGCCGCGACGTGCTCTTGTTGTTCGATGCGTCGGCTACCCGGAAGCCCGGCAGCGCGGCCCCGCCTCACGGTGGGGCAGGGGAGTTACACGTCGCGTTCGAGATCGCTCCCGAAACGCTTGATGCCTGGCGGGACCACTTCGCGAGCATGAACGTGCCCGTCGAGACCGAAGTGACGTGGCCCCGAGGTGGCACCTCCCTCTACGTCCGGGATCCGGACCGGCATAGCGTGGAGTTGGTGACGCGGGGAATCTGGGGGTTCTAGGCCGGCTGGCGGCGGCCGGCACCGACGTTGGAATTGCAGCGGACAACGGTACATCTTTGACACGCACTGCCCTCGGTTACTAGGAGCTTACCAGGAATGAGTGGCGATATTCAGGTTCCCATCCCAATCAACGAGCCTGTGCGGTCGTACGCGCCGGGCACGGCTGAGCGCAGGATGCTCAAGGCCAAGATCGCCGATATGCAGTCGCAGCAGATCGAGATCCCGCTGCTCATCGGTGGCAAGGAGGTACGTACTGGCCGGACACGTCAGTCCATCATGCCACATCGGCACGGCCACGTCTTGGCGACCTGGCACATGGCCGGCAAGGCAGAGGCGGAGCAGGCCATCAAGGCGGCGGCGGAGGCGCACAAGGAGTGGTCGGCGTGGCCCTGGCAGGACCGCGCCAGCGTGTTTCTCAGAGCTGCAGAGCTCCTCGCTACGACGTGGCGGGATACGGTGAATGCAGCCACCATGCTGTGTCAGAGCAAGACTG
>WVYX01000260.1:0-26252 GCA_011772755.1 Gemmatimonadales bacterium | reverse complement strand
GTGACGCCGTTCAACTTCACGTCGATCGCCGGTAATCTCCCGACCTCACCTGCCCTCATGGGTAACACGGTCATCTGGAAGCCGTCTCGTCCGGCGATCTTCAGCGGGTACTACCTGGCCAGGATGTTCGAGGCTGCGGGGCTGCCGCCAGGGGTGATCAACTTCGTCCCCGGCGACCCCGTTGAGGTGACCGGGGCGATCCTCACTCACCCGGACTTCGCGGGGTTCCACTACACGGGTTCGACTGCCGTCTTCCAGCAGTTCTGGCGCACCATTGGCGAGCGGATCGAGCACTACCGGTCGTATCCCCGGATCGTGGGCGAGACTGGCGGGAAGGACTTCGTCATCGCCCATGCGAGTGCCGAAGAGGACGCCCTGATCGCCAATCTCGTGCGGGGCGCGTTCGAGTATCAGGGGCAGAAGTGCAGTGCCGCCTCCCGCGTATACGTCGCGGACAGCCTGTGGCAGCGGATGAGGGACCGCCTGGTGGAGGAGGTGGCCAGCATTCGGATGGGGGATGTGGCGGACTTCCGGAACTTCATGGGGGCGGTCATCGACAAGAACGCGTTCGGCAGCATCGGGGGGTACATCGAGGACGCTGGCAAGAGTCGGGATGCCGAGATCCTGGTCGGTGGAGAGATGGATGATTCACAGGGATACTTCATCCGCCCCACCGTCATCCAGGCTCACAAGCCCGATTACAAGGCCATGTGCGAGGAGATCTTCGGGCCGGTCGTAACGGTCTATGTCTATCCGGAAAGCCAGTGGACCGAGGCCCTGGAGCTGGTGGACTCCACCTCGCCGTACGGCCTCACGGGCGCGGTGTTCGCCACCGATCGGGGGGCCATCGCCCAGGCAACGGTGCGGCTCAGACAGTCGGCAGGCAACTTCTACGTCAACGACAAGCCCACAGGAGCCATTGTGGGTCAGCAGCCGTTCGGCGGCGCCCGGGCCAGCGGCACCAACGACAAGGCCGGCTCCATGCTCAACCTGGTTCGCTGGGTCTCGGCACGGGCGATCAAGGAGACCTTCGTGCCGGCGACGGACTATCGGTATCCGTTTATGGCGGAGGAGTAGCGGAAGCACATTTGTGCGGTGTGACGGGTCGCCGGTGTGATCCAGACCCTTGATTCCGGCACGACTCCGTAAGACTTTGTAGGACCTTATGATAGGACTGGTTCAGCCGTGCGCACATCCATACAGCTCCTAGGCGTTCTCGGCGCGGCCGTCGCGGTGGCGAGCTGCGAGCCGGCCAGCATAACGGAAGCCAGAGACCAGCTCGCCCGGGGGCCGGCGCGGACCTTCACTCTTACGATCCCGGTGGCCGAGGACACGCTGGACATTTCGAAGCTGATCGAGGATACGACCGATCTCGTGGCAGTCGGCGATCTCCAGGCGGTGCAGTCCGATCCGCAGTCCGTGGATGTCGCCGTCGGCACGGAGCTCAAGTTCGACAACCTGAGCTTCGATCAGTTCACGTTCGGGTACGACCAGATGCTGCGGACGGCCCAGGTCACCACGGCGAGCACCGTCACGTTGGCGCCGCCCGCTCTGCCGGGGCCGTTGCCGGCTGCAGCTCAGCAGCAGGTGATGGACACGGTTCGCTTCGACACGCCGGATGGCTCCGACGTCGTGGCTGCCACCGTGGACACGGGCACCGTGGTCCGGACGCTGGTGAACAACACGATCTGTGACGGCACCATCACCATGTCGCTGCTGGACTCGATCGGTAACCCGGTGGCGTCCTTCCCGAACCAACAGGTGAACGCGGGCCAGACGTTCACGGATTCGGTGCGGGCCGACGGCGCGACCATGAGCCAGTTTGTGGAGGTGGACATCCAGGGCTCGGCGCTCGGCGGCTGCACCATCATCCCGGGGTCGTCCGTCTCCGCCGACGTGACCTTCCGGCCCATGACACTGGCGTCGGTGGACCTGCAGAACGTCAACGAGACCTTCAGTGACACCTACGACCCACTGGCGTCGGAGACGCGGATCCAGGGGGTCGACCAGGTCGTCATCAACAGCGGTTCCTATACGATCACCGCACAGAACCGGCTGCCCGTAGCGTTGAGCGTGTCGCTCACGCTGAACGGCATCCTGGACGGAGCTGGGGCTCCGCTCACCGGCACCCTCAACATTGCGGCAGCTCCGGGTGACGGATCCACCACCACTGGCACGCTGAACTTCAATCTGGCTGGTGTGACCATCATCCCCAGCCAGGCGATGGTGGACATCAGCGGCACGGCAACGGCCGCCCTGGCTACTATCACCCCCACCGTCATCACCAACGCCGTGGTGGCTGACGGAACGGGAGATCTCGAGGTGGAGTCTCTGGCAGGGCCCCTGGATCCTGCGGTGACCCCCGAGTTGGCGGTCACCGTGGAGGAGTCGGAGGAGATCACCCGCGACGACTTTGGCCTCGGTGACTTTGAGGACGCCGTCAAAGGCTCCACGATCAACGTGGCCACGGCCCAACTGGACATCACCAACACGGCGGCTACCCCGCTCGTGTTGTCGAGCTTCACGCTAGGTGTGGTGGAGCTCACGCCCGCCGGGGGAATCCCCCGGGACGGGCTGGGTAACCCGGTCTATGAGGTGGACTCCCAGGGTAGTCCGATTCTCGTCGACGTGGTGGATCCCGGTCAGACGACCCTGTCCATCGCCCGGTCGGCTACCACCCAGGTAACCCTGTCCGTGGCGCCGCTAGCGGACCGGTTGGTACACCTGGTGCTGGATGACAGGCGCGCCGCGATCATCGCGGCCGGGACGGCGACGGCGGGCGACGGGTCTCAGAGCAGCATCGAGCGCAGCGACATCGTAGGCGTATTGTTGAATGTCGCCGTCGGGCTCGACTTTACGGTCCCCGACACCGGCGTCGTCTTCACCAGCAACGCCAACCAGGAAGGGCTCGAGACCGACTCGACGCTGAACACCTCACCCGATGAGGTCATCGAGGTGCTCGTCGGGGCGACGGCCACCTCCGTGGTGCGGAACAACACGCCGTTCGGGTTGGAGGTGGACGTGGCGTACGTCGAGGGCGACCTGGGCGACACCGACGTGTTCACCCAACCGGGCGCCGTGCAGCTCGATCGCATCACTGTGGCGGCGCCGGACCTGGATGCTACGGGGCGGGTGATTCAGCCCGTCACCAGCACGGTCACGGTGGAGGTCACGGGAGACGAGCTCCGGCCGCTGCTGGAGAAGGACTTCACGGCAAGTCTCCGGGTGCGGCTGCTGCCGGGAAGCGGGGCCGGGGGTCGCAGTGCTCTGCGTGCAACGGACAACGTGATATTCAAGGCTAGTGTCACGGTCCAACTGCGGTCGGGAGGTGGACAATGACGCGGTCATTGCTTCTTGTGGCGGCGGCGCTCGTCGCCGGTGGGGACCTCGTGGCCCAGGCTGTGCCCGACAGTTCGCAGGCGGCACGAGTGTCCACCGCATACCGCCGCACACCCACACTGCGGGTCGATCCCTTCCGCCATGTCATGATCCCCCATTGGGGTCTGGTGGTTTCCGGAGGAGCGCTCGGGGCCAACAACACCCTGAACATCAAGGACGTGCGGGCGCTGATTTTCTTGGGTGATCGGGATAGCCTGCTCATCGGTGATATCGTCAACACGTTCGGGTTGGTTCCGGTGGGCCAGGGCGTACGCGGCGAAGCGGAGGGTGAAGGTGGGGTGCACATCGGGGGGCCATTCGGACGTCACGTGAGCTTTGGCATCTCCGCACAGGGGCGGGGCTATGGCGCCTTTCTGGTGGATGACCGCGCCGTGGCTCTGCTGCGCGACGGTAATGCAGCCCAGCAGCAGTTCTTTGTCGGGGATACCAAGGGCTCAGTGCTGGCGGCGGCCGAATTCGGTGCCCACGGGGTCATTCGAGTCGGCCCCATCGGAACGATAGACGGTGCGGAGCTGAGCATTGGCTTTGGCGGGCGCTACATCCGACCGCTGTTCTATGCGCGTGCGCGATCGCTGATCGAAGACAGTCGAGTCTTGCTGACCGGCGACACCATCGCGGCGAATGTCCGGGTGGAGTCGCTCCATACCGAGGACATCGAGTTCGGTCGGGGAACCGGCATCGCCGCGGACTTCCTGGTCCGCCTCGAGTGGCCCACCAATGGCTTCTCCCTGGAGGCCATGGTCGCCAACCTCGGCAAGGTCACCATGGATGGCCTGCGGCGGGATACGCTGTCCTTCAACGTCAACACCACCGACCTCCAGGAAGTGAGCGATTCCCTGGAAGTGCTCGAGTTCTTCGAGGTCCAGGCCCTCGTCAATGATGTCAAGGTGACGCTGCCCCGGATCGTCCGCTTCTCGGCGAGTGGGTGGGCCAATGCCATCCTGCAGCTGGATGTGAGCGCCACGATGCCTGTGAGTGGGGAGTTCGACACCCCCCTTGCCGTCGACGTGGGTACGACGTGGCGGTTCCTCCGGCAAGTTCCGCTGCGGGCTGGCCTGGTGTTGGGTGGTCGCCAGGGATTCGGGTTTACCGGCGGGCTTGGCCTCGAGACGAGGAACTTCTTTGTGGTGCTCGCGGGTGGCAGCCTCGGCGGGCTGTTCGGCAACGCCACGGGGGTTGCCGGCCGACTCGAGCTGGGGTTCTTCTTCTAGGTATTCACTGCCGGTAGACGGCCGCGGATTACTTTCTGAACGCGGATCGGTGTGTGGACGAGTTGTAGGAGCGTAGCATGCGACGCCCCTACAGTTTCGCCGAGACTGATCCGCGTTCGCCTATCGATCAATCCGCGGCAGATACACCACGCTAGAACAGACCGCTTCGGGCTGCCTGCCAGAGTCTGAACATCCGGTCGAAGCCGGACTGCATCAGCTCCGCGGTCTGGGCGGTAGGCTTGTCACTGAGGGCGTCGTTCATTTCCTGGGCGATGCGCGGCAGCTCGCGGCGTTTCGTGGCTCGCGCCTCCTTGAGGATCGCTTGGACGATCTCGCGCAGACGCTGCCACTGGGCCTCGTCATCCGGCACCTGAAACAGATACGAGGCGACGTCGCGCCCTTCTTTGCAGAGTTTTCCCAGGGCGTCAGGGGGGATCCGGGGCTTTCCTTCCATCGTACTCAGCTTGGCCAATGACTCCGTACGCTACTCGGTGAACACGAGATTAGGCAAGGCTGGTGGGCCACGTGCATCTTGTTGCGCAGTGAATAGTTAGCCGCGGGGTGCCATGACCGGAACTACCCGTGGTACGGATCAGGAGTGGCGGCCGCGAGCTACACGGCAATCCGTTATAATTACCGCATGACTACGAATTCCTACCGATTGCAGCCGTCGAGTCGCGCCCCAAGGTGGCCATTCAGGCTCGCGCTCGCGCTCTTGATCAGCACCTTGCCAGGCTGCGAGACGTCGCGGTCCCCTGCGGTGGACCGCGCCCCTGAACCCGGAGAGCGGTTCCTGGCCAATCTCAAGCAGCTCACCTTCGGGGGCCAGAACGCCGAGGCCTATTTTTCGCCCGATGGTACGCAGCTGATCTTCCAGCGCCAGGAAAGCGACACCACGTGCGACCAGCAGTATGTGATCAACGCGGATGGCAGCGGTATGCGGCTGGTCTCCAGCGGGTTGGGGCGCACTACGTGCGGCTATTTCTACTCGGGCGGGGCGCGGATCCTCTACTCGAGCACGTTCCACGTGGACGAGCGTTGTCCAGCGACACCCGATTTCTCCCGGGGCTACGTGTGGCCGCTGTACGACTTCGACATCTATACGTCGCGGCCGGACGGCAGCGATCTCCAACGGCTGTTTCGGTCGCCGGGGTATGATGCTGAAGCAACGCTATCGCCCGACGGCAGCCGGATCGTGTTCACTTCCACGCGCGACGGCGATCTCGACATCTACACCATGAACGTGGACGGCAGTGACGTTCGGCGGTTGACGAACACCCTGGGCTATGATGGGGGCCCCTTCTTCTCCCCCGACGGCGGCATGATCGTATACCGCTCGTGGCATCCCCAGGAACCCTCAGAGCAAGAGGACTACCAGGCGCTGTTAGCCGAGGGCCTGGTACGCCCCAGCCGCATGGAGATCTGGGTGATGAACGCGGACGGCTCGAATCAACGGCAGGTGACGCAGTTGGGGGGTGCTAATTTCGCGCCCTACTTCCACCCCGACGGGCAGCGTATCATCTTCGCCTCGAATCACCCGGATCCTCGTTCCCGGAACTTCGACCTGTACATGATCGGTGTCGACGGGACGGGTCTCACGCAGGTCACGACTCATGGGGATTTCGACGGCTTTCCCATGTTCTCGCCCGACGGTGCCAGGCTCGTGTTCGCGTCGAACCGGTACGGCACCGTCCAGGGCGAGACGAACATCTTCATTGCTGACTGGGTAGAACCATAGACCCGGATGCAGACAACGAGCGTGACAGGTGAGGTGCTGCACTGTGACTGACAAGAAGGTGAGCAAGAAAGAGAATGGGGAAGCCGAGCAGCAGGCGCGACGGGTGAAGAAGTCGGCGTCGCAGTCGGCCAAGGAATGGGCCAAGTCCATCGTCATTGCGCTCGTAATCTGGTTCTTCCTTCGAGCCCTTCTGGTCGAAGCATTCCGGATCCCGTCGGGCAGCATGGAGAACACGCTGCTGATCGGGGACTTCTTGTTCGTGAACAAGGCGCTGTACGGCGCCGAAATCCCGATCATCAACAAGCGGCTTCCGGCATTCCGTGATCCCCGCCGGTTCGACATCGTCATCTTCGACTCGCCGGAAGAGCCGGGTGTCAATGTCGTGAAGCGGGTGATCGGGTTGCCGGGCGACACCATATCTATGGTCGGAAACGTCGCCTACGTGGGCGGCAGGCGCCTCGACGAGCCCTACACTACCAGCACAGACCCCACCAACGATACGGAAGACCCCCGTATGCGGGAGTGGCAGGTCCACTACCTGGTGGGACGTGATCGCCGGACCTACCGGCCGACGCTGAAGAATTGGGGACCCCTCGTCGTGCCGCCTGATTCGTTTTTCGTCATGGGGGACAACCGGGACAACTCCTACGACTCCCGCTACTGGGGCTTCTTGGGGCGAGACCGGGTGGCTGGCCGCCCGTTGTTTATCTACTACAGCTACGATCGAAACGGGGTGATGCCCCTCCCCTTCCTGACGAGCGTTCGCTGGAGGCGGGTGTTCAGCTCCCCTAAGTAGGGCAAGTCGCCGCCCCGGCGAGCCGTCCCCGGAAGCGCGTAACAAGGCGCTTCCGGGCTTTGTTTCGCCTTTGTGCAGGATGGGCAAACTATCATCTTGCAATGAGTGAGATGTGCAATATATTATTTCGTCATTTGGTCTGACTGCCGACGGCTAATCGCTAGTCGATAGGGTGATCGAGGGAGTCCCAAGCATGGATGCCGTGGACCGCCGGATTGTGGCGCTGCTTCAGGCGAATGCGCAGCTCGGGTATCAGGAGCTGGGTGAGGCGGTGGGACTAAGCAGCGCTGCTGCCTACCAGCGGGTCCGCAAGCTGGAGGCAGCTGGAGTCGTCACCGGGTACCACGCCCGGGTGGATGCCGCGGCGCTAGGCCGGGGCGTAGTCGCGTTTCTGCGGGTGCAGCCAGGGCCACGCACCGATCTGAAACGGCTCATCGAGGTATGGACGCAGGCGGACGACGTTCTCGAGTGCCACCGGGTAACCGGCGGCGCGTCCTACCTGCTGAAGCTGCGCCTGGGCACGACCCAAGATCTCGGGCCCCACCTCGACGCGGCGCGGAAGCTCGGGTGCGAGGCTACCGCTGAGCTAGGTCTCGGATGTGTGTTCGAGGGGTGGACGCTACCGGTCGCGAGGCGGTGAGCTGTGCCGACCGGAGGTAGTGCTTGCGCGACTTGCGGGAGACGTGCGCCGCGATCTCGTGTCCCGTCTCAAGGCTCGGCTTGAGAGGTGGTGGTGTGCCACGCTAGCTGATGAGCTCTTTGTGAGACGGCTGGGTGACGTTGCGCGGCACATAGACTGCCTGACGCCCGCACTTGGAGCACTTGAGCGTCACTTGGCGGTGCGATTCGCGCCGGTCTTTCGGAAGCCGCCGCCTGGGTGTTCGCTGGATGGTCCTGTGCCCACACGACGGGCAAGCCAGGGGTTCGCGGTCGCGGTCGGCCAGGATTAGCTGGAGCGCCTCCGCAGCCCGATACTCTTTGACACCACGGCGTCCCACGGTATCTAGCTCCCGCTTGGAGAAGGGCACTAAATCTAGCGTTGGGCCGGGGTCGCTGGCAAACACAGCCCAGGCTTGACGGAGAGGCCTGCGGCCTTCACACTGCACTTGATCGCTTCATACATGGAGTGTCCCATGACTCCCGCAGAGCAGCTCGACGAGGGGTACGTTAAGGTCGCGGAGGTGGAGATCGACGCCGTGCAGCCAGCTCGGTCGGGCTTCGTTCTGACGGGTCGCGGGCAGGACCGGGCGGACTACCGGCTGGAGATGGAGCTTGATATGCCCATCGACCGGCAGACGCGGGCGGTACTCGGCGAGTTGCTGGCGCAATCGGAGTGGCGGGTGCTGCGCCGGGCCCCGCAGCCGTTCACCCCTCAGCGGTCGAAGGCAGCGCGGAAGTCGAACCGCTGAATGCTCGAATCCTGTCGAATTCGCAGCGCCTAAGTCAGTGACAGGCAATGACTTAGGCGCTTCTGCCTCGGTCGCAGCCCCGCTTGACGCCGGACCCCTCACAGGCTAGCTTGCCGCCCATCGTCTCCCTCGTGAAGGAGCCCTGATGGCGCGCGAGCTCGGCGGTTCGCAGATCTCTGCCCTCCTGGAGTCGGTTCCGGGCATCGCTAACGTGCTCCGCAGTCCCGTCGCCGACGCGCTGGTCAACATGATTCGCGCCGGCGCCGGCCTCGGCGACTTTCGGATGGACGATGTCAAGGAGCTGGTCCAGTATGCCGTGCGTCGCGGCCTGATCAGCGTCGCCGAAGGTGAGGAGTTGCTCTTAGACGTCAAAGCGGTGGCGGGGGAGCGGCGGGCAAGGGCCTCGCGGGCCGGGCCCAAGAGGAAGGCCCGAGCCACCAAGCGGAAGAAGCCACGCCCCACGGCTAAGAAAAAGACCAAGAAGGCGGCGAAGAAGAAGGTGCCGACGCGAGTGAAGCGACGCTAGAGTCGGAATCCCTTCACGAGTGAGCGGAGGTGTTCGGCCGCCTCGGTCAGCTGACTGGTCTGGGCGGCCATTTCTTCGGTGGAGGCTCCCTGTTGCTCGGCCGCCGCTGACACCTGTCCGCTGGACGACGCGTGGGCTTGTGCGGCTGTGGATGCCGAGGCGATCTCGCCCTTGATGCGTTCTGCCGCTTCCAGGTTCCTAGCGGCCTCCTCCCGGACCCGGCGCGCTGCAAGTTCGACTTCTTTGATGGCGCGGACGATTTCCTCGAGCGCCCGTGCCGCACCCTGAGCGATGGTCTCGACCCCCCGCACCTTGCTGCGGCCGCTGGCCATCGTGCCCGAGACGTCGGTCACCTGGGTGCGCACTGACTGCAACGTCTGCGTGATCTCCTCGGCGGCCTGGGCGCTGGAGTCGGCTAGCTGTTGGACCTCTTCCGCTACGATGGCGAAGCCGAGCCCCCCTTCGCCCGCCCGGGCTGCCTCGATTGCTGCGTTGAGGGCGAGCAGGTTGGTCTGCGAGGAGATCCGCTTGATCAACTCCACGAAGTCGTAGACGGCTTCCGACAGCTTGTCGAGTTCCTCGACCTGACCAGAGCTGGTCTGCACGACTTCGCCGAGCTCCAGCAGGGCATTGCCGGCCGCTGCCACGTCTTCCTGATATCGGGCGGCGAGTCGATGAATCTCGTCTCCTAGAGCCGCCACCCGATCTGCCATGGCACCGCTCTGCTCCGCAGCCATCCGCAGCTCATCTATGGCTGCGGTGCTCTGTTCCAGCTCCTTCACCTGCTGCTCCGCGCCGCCTGAGATGTCGATCATCGCTGTTGAGATCTCCCCGGCCGTGGCGGCGAGCTGCTCGCTGATGGCTGATAGGTCGGTTGCAGTGCTGGCGATCCGTTCGCCTTCGCTCACGACGTCGGCGACCAGGGATCGCAGCTTTGTGCTCACGCGGGCCATCGCGTCGCCTAGTGCCTGCAGCTCTTCCGGCATCTTCCCCAGCGTCACGGGGCGCAGGTCTCCCTCGGCGAATCGTCGCGCCGCGGTCTCTAGCCGGGTGAGGGGGCGCTCCACCGAGCGAAGAGTAGCCACCCCCACTGCGACGCCTGCCAGAATAGAGGCCGCGAGAACGGTCCAGACCAGCAGGCGACGCTCGGCGCTGGTCTGTTCGAGTGAGCGGGCGATCGCCTCAGTGCGACTGCGCTGAGCGGCGGAGAAGTCCTGAACCAGATTGAGCAGCTCTTCCGCTCGCCCGCGCACTGCGGTGGCGGTCGCCACCGCTGCGCTGCGGCGTCCGAGGTCCACCTGGGCGTGAGCCAGGCTGTACCAGACTTCGACATCTGCCTGCAGCTGGCCGATGCGGGCGATGAGGAGGCGGTCCGCTTCGGTCAGCTCGGCAAAGGCGCGGAGCTGGCCTTGATGCTCATACGACTCCTCACCGGCCGACTGAAAGGCATCTCGCGCCGCGCTCGACTGATCCGTGAGGTACTGCTCGCCGGCCCGCAGCTCGTCGAACAGCGCAACGACGAGTCCGTTAGTGACGTCGGCCATGCGGGTGAGTCCCGCTAGCTCCCGCGTCACGGTTTCGCCGAGGGTGCGAAGCGCCGCCACACCGATGAGGGCAATGATGATGATCCCGATGACCAGCGCGCCCTCGCCGACGGCCACGCGTGCCTTGAGCGTGTTCAGCGGAAGCGTCAATCTCATTGCCCGGCCGCGGTTACGAGGCGTCGGTTGCGCACGACGCCTATGATCACGTCTTTGTTGGGCACGTCGCCGTTCTCATCGAACGCGATCGTCCCGGTCACGCCCTCGAACGCCGGCGTGCTGGTACCGACCCCTGCCAGGTAGTCCCTTATCTCACTGCGATTGGTGCCCACCGCCTCGATGGCTTGCGCCAACAGGTGCACGATGTCGTAGGCCCCAGCTCCACGATGGTCAGGAAGCTCGTCCCCGTGGACCTGCTGATAGGCGGTGAGGAACGCCTCGTTGCGGCTCCCGCGTCGGTCGGGCAGATATGCCGCCGCGATGAACACGCCGTCGGCGTTCACTGGTGCGGCTTCCAGGCCCGCGACGCCATCGCTCCCCAGGACCCGGTACCCGAGCCCCAGGGAATCGGCGGTGTCGACAATCCGCTCCGCGCCCCCTGTGGTCCCGGCGATCACGAGTGCATCGACGCCGCCGCGGCGCGCCAGTCGCTGGAGATACGGCTCGAACGAAGGGATCGCCGGCACGTAGGGATCCTCGCTGGCGACGCTGCCCCCGAAGGCGGTAAAGCTCTGCGAGAACGCGCTCCGCACGCCTCGGCCGTATTCGTCGTTCTCGAAGATCACGGCGGCCGATCGGGCACCCAGCTGGGTCCACGCCCACTCAGCCAAGCGCCTGCCATGGACGAGATCGTCGGGGCAGACCCGGAATGTGTAGGATCCTGCGCCGCTCAGCTGTGGGCTCGACGCTGACGGCGAGATGGTCACAACGGGATCGGGACCGCTGTTGTAGATGGGAGCGGCAGCGATGCTGGCTCCACTGCTGAGGTGTCCAATCACGGCGACGAGCCCCGGCGTGTCGTAGAGGTCCCGCGCGACGCCCACCGCCACATCGGCCGCTGCGCTGTCGTCCCGGATGACCAGCACGAAAGGTCGGCCTCGGACGCCTCCACGCTGGTTGATCTCCGTCACGGCGAGCTCTGCGGCGTGCTGCATGGACGCTCCGCGGGGCTGTGAGAAGGGACCAGCGAGTCCGATCAAGATCGGCTCATCGCGTGAGATACACGCGCCGAGCGACAGGGCGCTGACGCATGCGAGGGAGATCAGGAAGCGGCTAGCCATGCGCACAGAATGCTCTCCGGTGGGCAACCTTAGCGATGCTGCCGCAGGGACGCAACGTCGCACCGGGCGATTCCGCAGTACATTGTGGTCATGCCCGATGCGGTCTGTCGCTTTGCGGAGGCACTGCGCCAGCTGCTCCATGCCCGTACGGCAGCCACGCTGGAGCGAAGCTGGACGAGCGCGGATCTCGATGGTCTCGGCTGGGAAGCCCTCGGGCGCGCCCGGCGCCAGGACGTCCGGCGCTGGGAGCCCGTGCTGGACGAGGTGGATGGGCTGTTGCTTCGTCTCCTGGACCGGGTGCCAGTATTCGCTGCCGGCCCCAGCGCGGCTGCCGGGCACGTCCGCACCTTCCGGCTGCCTGAGCTGGAGCGACTGCAGCATGCGACGGCGGCCGCTCTGGTCGCACAGCGGTTCGGTGCTGCCGGTCTTCGGACGGTGGTGGCCGACCAAGACGCGCCCCTGGCGCGGCGGTACTTCGCTTTCCTCGCGCTGGCGGAGCGGCATCCGCCCCCGGAATGGCCCCTGTTTGCCCGTTATCTCAATCCGGACGCCCACCATGCCTTCGTGGGTACTGCTGCCGAGGCAGCCCGGTTCTATCCCGATGTGGGCGCGGGGGCCCGGCTGGTCGGGCTGTTCGAGGCCGTGCGCTCGGACTTGCACCTGCGGGAGTTCCTCAGCCCCAGGATCTTGGAGTCACTCTACGTGCTCAGCGAGCGCCAAACGCTACCCTTCTTCCGCGAGCTTCTGACCGCGGGTCACACCCATCCGGTGGCCGAGCACTGCGAGGTGACACGCGCTCTGGTCATGGTACGGCGCTTTACTGGGAGCCTCGAACCCAACAGCAAGTACCGTGATCTCTTTGCCCCGGCCGTCCATGTGGCCATCGACCGGGCAGAGGCGGCGTTTCAGCGGGAGCGGGAGGTTCTGACCCCGGTGGCTGTTATCTAGCCAACAGCCGTCAGCCTTCGGCAGGCAATTCGCAGTTCGCAGTTGGCGATTCGTGAGGTGGGCGCTTCTGAACTCACGAATTGCGAACTGCAAGTCGCTTGTTGAAGGTTCAGGGCTTCAGTCACCAGCGGAACGCCCGGCGGAGGATGACCGTGCCGCTGCCGGGCTCCAGTTCTTCGAACTGTAGGGCGTTGCCGTAGGGGTCGTAGAATGCGGTCCAGGTGGTGGAGTCGGGCTCCCAGGTGAAATTGATGAATCGGACGTTGCGATTCCACTCGCCTCTGGTCCATTGGCCACCTGGCAGTCGCCGCCACGCCGCGATGTTCCCTCTGTACATTAACAGCTCGAAGGTGTGCTCTCCGCCGGTGCTAGTGCCGCGCCAGCGCCCGGCGTGCAGGGGACGGGCCAGGAGATCCTGCCGGGCCATCGTCACCACGCGGCCCTCTTCCGTCTCGATGAGCAGGCGATCGAGGACGAACCAGTACAAGACGGCAAACGAGGTATCCCCCATCGCGATCAGCGAGTCCCGCGTCGCCAAGAAGTCGGTGGGAATGGTGTCGTTCACCACCAGCATCGTATCGTCGTAGAAATCCAAGTGGAGAGGCCGACCGTGGTGGGTGCCTACCCAGCGTCTCAGCAGGTCGTCGGCCTGCCTGGGACCCTGGCTAGGGGTCACTGCCAACAGTGCCAGGATGACTGCTACAGTGCGCATCCGTTCCCCTGGTGGTGTTGCCCGAACCGTCTCCAAGCACAGTTTACACCGGAGCGGACGCCCTGGACAATCGAGGAGGCTCCAGAGGATCCTGGGCCTGTGCACCTATTCGATGGTCCGGGGTAGGGTTATCTTGAGGGCACTGTATGACGCTTCCGGCAATCTCGAGGTCGACCCACACGTGGACCGATCGGGGAGAAGCGCTGGGGTACTTCTTCCAGCGTGCAGGCGAGGCACCCCGGCTGGTGGCGTACGACGAGGACATGGGGTGCCCTCTCCACCACTCCCTCGCCGCCCTGGAGTGGACGTTGGCCGTCGGCATTCTGAACGACTCGGATCTGATTCACGCCGCACGCCTGGGTGGCGATGCGGCAGCCGCTGTGGTTGAGCGCCGCCGCGACGGCCAGCGCCGGTTTGTGTACCTCGGTCCACGGATGGACGCGCCCCCTGCCGACCCCTACGAGGGGTCGCTGCTGTATGACGAACCGGGCGTGCGGGCCTTCGAGTTTGCCCAGCGGGCACACGCCGTGGCGCATTTCCTTCGGGCGACCCAGGGGGTCGGGGGCGTGCTCTCGGTGCTGTCCCGACGAGCGCCGGAGCTCGTTCACGTGAGGCGCTGGCTCAGCGCCGTGTTTGAGAACCCATCGCCGCAAGTCTCGAACCTCTTGCTGGCAGGTTGGTTTGCCACGAGCGGTGGGGGTGTGCTGTTCGCGCCCGCCGTCACCGGGGATCCGTACGTGTATGAGGAGGTCGGTACTGAGACGTGAGGTGTATCTGGATCCCGCCCGCCATCCTGCTTTGCGCCAGCCTCTTCCTCGAACCTCGCAGCACACAAGCTCAGGAACCCTCCCCGGCGGCCGAGGCTGTGCAAGATAGCCTTCGTCAGCGCTACCACGACACACTGATTGCACTTCGAGACATGTTGAGCGGGGTTCGCGGCCGCCTGCAGGCGTTCCGCCTGGACCTCGATGGCGTCGGCGCAGAAACGGTTGTCGCCCGAGCCTCGCGTTTGCGGTGGCGCTGTGTAGGGGCGATTGACGCGTTGCGGGATGCTGAGGCCGTGTTCCAACCGCGTGAGGCTCCCACCGCGAGGACTCGCGAAGCCGCTCGGTCCCTGGTCGGCGAGATGCAGGCCCTGCAGCAAGCGTTACAGGAGCACTGTGAGCGCGCCATGAGGTCGACCGGCCCCGGTCAGTGGGCCGACTCCCTCAGGGCTTGGGGTCCCTTCCGCACGAGCCGAGTGGAGGAGAAGCTGGCGGCGTACGATCACGCCGCTGCTCGGTTCGCACGCGTCGCGGGGTTCAAGTTGGAGCCGGGGGTCCCAAAGCCGTAACCCTGCCACCTCCCCCAGTCGGCCCGAGCGGCAGTTCCCACTCGGAGCGCGGGGGCAAGACTGTGGAGTAGCTGTGGGCGCTGGTTATACACAACTCCACATTCGGTGGAAAGAGGTCAGCAACTGCTGGAAACTGGCTCGCTTAAGCTTCCACACGCACCCCACACAGAACGCGTAAGCCGAAGAAACATCGGCACTTGCGGGATCTTGCCCGGTGCTTACATTGGGTGCGTCGCGCAGGGGAAGGGTGGAGACCTCGTCTCCGCCACGCCTTGTGTGACAGGCCCGAGAAGAGAATTCCGGGGAGGACGCCGACGCAAACAAGGGCTTCGGGCGTCCGACGATCCGGGTGGATCACCTCTCTCGGGCCGACGGGGCCAGTCGCGTGTCCCGTCCACACCGATGTGGCGCCTCGGTGTGCAGTGTGAGAGGTCGGTCCGCGACCCGACCGACTCGCAGCGCCCGCACTGGCGAACCTTGCGGCTCGGCCAAGCCGCTTGGGGATGGAAGCCGGAGCTCCCGCAGTCGGACCGCGGCCGCATCAGGCCGGGCGGTGGCTACGGGGAGGAGAACAGAGGGAGTAAATCCCCTGACTCCGGGTAGCCAGTGTGTGGGGCGGCCTGCCACCTTCGGGTGAGCGGCCGCCCCTTTTTCTTGTGAGGAGTAAGGAGTGAGCAGGCCGCGCACCACCTCACTCCTCACCCCTTACTCCTCACTCCTTGCCGCCCCTCACCCCTTCACCACTCCAATCGGTACCAGCTTCACCACCTTCTTCCCGATGCCCGCCCCGTGGACCACGTCCACTACCTGCTTGACGTCCTTGTAGGCCTCCGGGATCTCCTCGTCCACCGTGCGGCGGCTGGCGGCTCGGATGAGGATGCCGCGTTCCTCGAGTTCCTTCGGGACGTTGCGTGGCCGGGCAACCTTCTTGGCCTGGTGGCGACTCATCCGGCGACCGGCGCCGTGGCAGGTCGATCCGAACGTCTCGTTGAACGCGCCCGGGGTGCCGACGAGGACGAACGAGTAGCGTCCCATGTCGCCGGGGATCAGCACGGGTTGGCCGATGTCTTGGAACCGGTCAGCGAGTTCGGCGTGACCGGGCGGGAACGCTCGGGTGGCGCCTTTCCGGTGCACGCAGACCCGGCGGCGCTGTCCCTGCACCTGGTGGGTCTCGAACTTCGCGATGTTGTGGGCCACGTCGTACACGAGATCGGTTCGGTCGGCGACGTCCCCGGAGAAGATGGTGGTCAGGGAGCGGCGTACGTAGTGGCTCATCAACTGTCGGTTGGCGAAGGCGTAGTTCGCCGCCGCGTTCATGGCGCCCAAGTACGCTTTGGCCTCGGGACTGGTGAGGGGAGCACAACAGAGCTGCTTGTCTGGTAGCTCGATCCCGTACCGACCGGCCGCCTGCACCATGGTGTCGAGGTAGTCGTCGCACACCTGGTAACCGAGGCCGCGGGATCCTGAGTGGATGAAGAAGGTGGCAGTGCGGGGTGCGAGGCCGAGACGGTTGGCCGCCTCCTCGTCGTAGATCTCTGCCACGTACCCGACTTCCACAAAGTGATTCCCGCTTCCCACGGTGCCGAGCTGCGCGAAGCCGCGCTTCTTTGCGCGGGTGCTCACCGCGTCTGGGTCTCCAGGCAGGCTGCCGCCGGCTTCGATGCACTCGAGGTCGCGTTCGGAGCCGTAGCCTTCCTTCACCGCCCAGCGCGCGCCGTGCTCTAGCACGCGTTCGAGCTCCGGTTGGGAAAGTCTGAGGTCTGAGCGGGAAGAGCCCACGCCGGAGGGGATCCCGGCGTAGAGGCTGTCTATTAGTGCTGGGAGTCTCGGGCGTATCTCATCGACAGAGAGCGGACTGCGGAGTAGCCGAACGCCGCAGTTGATGTCGTAGCCAACTCCGCCCGGTGAGATCACGCCCTCGCGCTCGTCGAATGCTGCCACGCCACCGATTGGGAAGCCGTAGCCCCAATGGATGTCAGGCATGGCGATGGAGGGGCCGACGATGCCGGGCAGGTGCGCCACGTTTACGACCTGCTGGACGCACTGGTCGCCCTCCAAGTCGTGCATCAACTCCGCGTCGGCAAAGATCAACCCATCGGTGCGCATCCCGCCGGTGCGGGGCACCCGCCAGCGATACTCGTCAACGCGTTCGACGGCGATGCGGTCGGTCGCCATGTATGGAAGATACCAGCCGGCGGAGCCGAGCGGATGGGTCGGACTGAGCGTTACGGCCGGCTACAGATCGAACAGCACCTCTGCGTGCCATCCAGTGTCCTTGTGAGCCACCACGAGCCCGTGTCGGGTCACCGCCTTCACCTCCGGCTGAACCTGGTGCCTTGCCGGATCGAACTTTTCGCCGGATACCTCGCCTGCCATCTGTGTCGGCGTTGCCATGTCGAAGGCCACCCGTGCCGGTACGAACCGATCAGTGTCGAACCGGTACAGGAGTTCCCGGAGGTAGCCGAGGAGTAACTCGGCCGTGTCTCCCGTGGAAATCCTCACCGGGTGGCGGAGGTGACTTTCGACGGGACTGTCGCCTGCCAGGAGTTGCCGCATCACCTCGGTCGCCTCGGCGAAGAGCAGCTCCAGCGACGGGGCCTCGATGGCAACCCTGATATCGGCCGTGTGGGGCAGGAATCGGTAGGTCAATTTTTCGTCCAGTGCTTCAGTTGTACGGTGACGCGCGAAGCACCTGAGGGCTGTACGATGGCAACGTGGCTCCCTGGTTCTCCATGCCCACCGGCGCCGAAGCGAAGCGCCAGGCCGCGCTTGCCGAGCTTGGCACAGCCCTCTCGGCAATCCGCTGCGCGGCGAGCCAGCTCGAACTTACCGCGCCTTCAGGGCGGGAGCGTGAGTTGCTCCGGGCCATCAACCAGTTGCTGACCCGGGCGGAAACGTCGGTGCAGCGGCTCGTTGGTGTCACTGGGCGGCGCTAGGCACCCCAGTCACTCGTGCCGCGAAACACCCTTCGTCGGTCGAGGGTCCACTGCGGCAGGGACACGAGGCCATCGGGGAAGCTCCCGTCGTCGCGGAGCGCATCTGCGACGCTCGCCGTTTTCGCACTGGCATTGTCGGCCCAATGCAGCACCTCGGCCTCGAGGGTCATGGGCGTTACCGGGCTGCCGAACTCCAGCCTGCCGTGATGGGACACCATGAGGTGGATCAGAATGTCTCGCTCCAGTTCAGTGCACGGCGGCTCCGGTTCCTCATTCAGGCGCCGCTCCAGCATCTGGACCCCGAGAATGATGTGTCCCAGGAGGCGCCCTCGTTCCGAGTATTCGAGCAGCCCATCCCAGCGATAGGTTTCGAGCTTGCCGATGTCGTGCAGCAGCACTCCGGCGAGTACGAGTTCCTGGTCGGCGCCGCAGGCGCGAGCGACGGTCCGGCCAATGGCGGCCACCTCGGTGGTGTGCTTCAGGAGACCGCCGATCGCCGCGTGGTGGCCCCGAATCGCCCCTGGGCACTGCTCGTACCGTTGCCGAAAGGCATCCTCCTGGTAGAACAGGTCCACCACCTTACGGAGCCGTGGCTTCCCGATCTCCTGACGCCACCCATCTAGCGTCTCCCAGTAGCGGTCCACCGGGCCGACCGACGGCAGCAAGGCTGCGGGGTCTACCGAATCCTTTGGCACCTGTCGGACGGACGCCACCTTGAGCTGCTTGCGGTCACGGTAGGTGATCACTTCGCCGATCACCTGGAGCACATGTCCAGCGCGCAGACCCGCGATCTCGTCTCGTCGCTCGCTCCAAAACGGTTCGGTACCGATGCTGCCGGAGCTGTTGCCTAGCGTGAGAATCGTGTAGGGGTCCCCGTTTGCCTGCGTGCGGATGTCGACTTCGAGCAGCAGGAAGACGTCCTGGACGCGAGAGCCAGGGGTCAGGGAGGGGATGTGGAGCGGCTGCGTCATTGTCAGGAATCTACGGCAGAGACGGCATCACGGCATGACCTAGTCGGCGGATTGCTCGAGCGGCGCGCCCTGCCGTTCATGCCGTCTCTGCCGTCATGCCGTTTCTCATCGACTCTCCCTCCTCCACGGCTTGAGCCGCGGCAGACTGTCATCCGGCTCCAGTGCCGGATGCATCCCGAACTCGGGTTGCACTTCTGGCAACAGGTGTTTCACCGAGTTCCGGTAGTATTCCAAGAGCGGCCGCTGACGCGGGAGAATGATGAATGCATCGCGTTGCCGCACTACCAGTCGCCGCATTCTGAGCATGCGCCACGCTCGGTCCAAGATGGCATCCGGCGGCCGCTCCGGCCGGATCAATTTCGCGCCGGTCTTGAGCAGATGATCGCGGAACTCGTCCACGCGTTCGAGGAGATCGTTGCGGCGGACCAAGGTCTCGCCGAACGACAGGAGTGCGGCTGCCACGAGGGGTACTGGGGTGATGGGCATGATCTGGGCCACGCGTCCCATGACCTCGTTGGCCAGCCCCTCCAGCTCTTGGAGTCGGTTCTCCTTGGGAAGCTCGAACACACCCGGGCGTTGCTCCACCCACTGCCGCAAGGGCACGGGCGTCCCGAAATTGACGGCCACCCGGCCATACCGGCGGAGGTTACCGGTTAGGAGCCGTGCGAGATTGAAGGCCACGTAGTGTAGCACCCCGAGCAGTTGCCGGACTCGTCCAGGGCGCGCTTGTTCGTCCAGCAGTTCGAGAATCAGGGAGCGGTCTTCGAGCACGCGGTCGTAGTTGAGCGCCACGGGCACGAGCCAGATGTTGCGGTCAGCCTCCAGCTCCGGCAGGGTACGGGCGATGTAGTCGAGGAGCCCGAGCTTTGGGCCACGGAAAGCACCGTCTCTAGTGAGTCCACCCTCGAGGAAGACTCCCTGCGTCACCCCGTGCCGCGTGATGAGCTGGACATAGCGCTCGAGGACCACGTGATACAGTGGCTCACGGAAGCCGCGGCGGACGAAGTAGGCACCGAATGACTTGAACACGTACTCCAGGGGCCACACCCGGGCCCATTCTCCCACTGCGTAGCTGATGCTCACCGCCCGCGCCAACACGTAGGCGACCACCGCGTAGTCGGCATTGGACCGGTGGTTCATCAGGTAGACCACGATGTCCTTTCGGGGAATAGCGTTGAGTGCCGCCCGGTCCTGATACTCCGAGCTCACCCGGTACAGGAGGTTGATCAGCACACGGGCGACGTTGTAGCCGAGCTTGTAGTATGAGAGGACGTTGAAGTAAGGAACGATCTCGTCGACATAGCGCTCGACCCGGACGCGGGCGTCGAGCTCGCTCACCCCATGGGTGCGGCAATGCTCACGGATGGCATGCTCCACCTTGCCGTCCCGCAGCAACTCGTCACGGATCACCCGTTTGCTGACCAGCTTGTAGCGGTCTAGCCGCGCCCGGAACTGGTGCACGGCCCGCAGCACGGCGCGCCGGAACCACCGTCGCAGGGCTGTGCGAATGTGTCGAATTGACCAGAGAGTGAGACCGCCGGTGAGGAGCGCCGCGAGGGCGAGGAGCGCCCAGTCGCCAGCCGTGAGGTTCAGAGCGCCTCCGGTAGCACTCCCGTCCGCTCGTATTGGTAGGCCATTCGCTTGAGGCGGGCGACGCGCACGGCCATTGGGGGGTGGGTGGCCAATATGTCGGCGACGAACCCTTGTTTGTGAGACACCCGCCGCCCCAGGGGATCGGCAATGCAAAGGTGCGCGGTACCACGCTTGATAGCGCGGGTGGGAGCGGCCGCGTCTTCGATCTTCCGCAGAGCGGAGGCGAGTGCGCCTGGATTGCGGGTGAACTGCGCGCCTGTGGCGTCGGCTAGAAACTCCCGCTTCCGGCTCACCGCCAGCGCCAGGAGCCGCGAGACGACGGGTGCGATGAGGACACTAATGAGCCAGACCACCAGGACGATGAGCGCGAGAGCGCCGGCCCCTCCCTTCCTTCCTCCCCCGCCTCCAGAGCGGCCACCACCTCCTCGTCGTCCGGCGTACCCGCCGAAACGCATCACTCGCCACGCCCCCTCGGAGATGAGCGCCATGACTCCCACCAGGGCTGCCAGGAGGGTCATGAGCTTGACATCGTGGTTTTGGATGTGCGCCATCTCGTGGCTCACGACTCCCTGCAACTCGTCCCGGTCGAGGGTTTCGAGAAGCCCCTGGGTTACGGCGACGTGTGAGTGGTGCTCGTCCGTGCCGGTAGCGAAGGCGTTGGGGTCCTTGTCCGGAACGATCCAGATATTAGGGCGCGGAAGGCCCGAGGCGATGGCCATTTCCTCCACCACGTTGATCAGCTTCTTCTCCTCTGGCTTGGATGCGTTGATCAGTTCCCACGCGCCGGTAGCCCAGAGGATCTGCTTGGGGCCGCGGTGCCACGCGATCAAGGCCATTCCCAGACCCAAGAGCGTCGCTCCGATGCCGAACCAGGGCACCACGTGGCGGTAGGCTTGCTCGGCCCTGCCGGGGGCATCCGGGTCGTCGACCGGGAGGGTGTAGAGATAGAACGCGAGGTCGCCGCCGAAGCCGATCCACGCGAAGAACAACACGAAGATGGTTACCAGTACTGCCGAGCGGCGGCGATTCGCCTTCTGCTGCGCGAAAAGGTTGGCGTCGGCGGTCACTGCTTAGGCTTGAAGGACAGATCGACCTTGGGCACCTCCCGCTCTTTCTCTTCGGTGATCTCCCACAGCTCCACCTGCTCGGCCCTGGCGAGCCCGGCGATGAGGCTCCAGGGGAACTGTTGCTGCTTGATGTTGTAGGTGGTAGCCATGTCGTTGTAGAGCTGGCGGGCGAAAGCGACCCGGTTCTCCGTGGAGGTGAGTTCTTCCTGCAGCTGCCCGACGTTGGTGGTCGCCTTGAGCTCCGGATATCGCTCCACGACGAGGTTGAAGCGCGACAGGGCAGCAGTGAGTGTCGCCTCAGCCTCGGCGAGTTGCTTCACCCCGCCGGTGGGCATGGCGCCGGCCTGAATGTTCACTGCCTGGTTGCGTGCCTGGATCACCGCCTCCAGCGTCTCACGCTCAAACTCCATGGCTCCTTTGACCGCCTCCACCAAGTTCGGGATGAGATCATGGCGGCGCTTGAGCTGGACGTCGATCTGCTTCCAGGCGTTGAGAGTTTGACCCTTGAGAGAGATGAGGGTGTTGTAGGCCGAAATCGCCCAGATGATGACGATCGCGACAAGGGCGAGGAATATCCACGTTCCCAACATAGCGCACTCCTAGGTGCTGGCGTCACATGGCGGCAGAGTAACCCGCTCGCTATGCGCGCTGTCCCGTCCGTTCTACGGACGATCCTGCGGGTCTCGGGCTCCCGGGCACGGATCGCAGCTGCGACATGATTCGTCCAATCGCGAGCCGCACGGCGTCCCCGATCTGTGCCTCCACGTTGCCCCGCACCACGAGGGGATGGTCTTCCCGCACGTGCAACTCGACCCCCTCCGCAACCCGCACGCGATGCCACCGGGTCGCGCCACGCGTGTCGGTTGGCTCCTCGAGGGCGTTTAGCTGTGGTCGCAGCGCCTGGCCGGCTCGGCCCCGGGGGGCCGCGTCCTGGTTAGTGAGCGGGAGTTGAGTGGGTGTGGGGAGGTGCGGACCCAGGGCGGCCGCGATGCGACGCTCCAGGACGTCACCCGTGGTTTCCGACAGCTCGTTCCCGATGGCCCCCAGAGTGGCACCCTCCATCTGCCGCAGCTTGATGGCGAGGACCTGGAGGAGGTGGCGGTAGGAATAGGTTGCTGCGGTGCCACGACCCTCCGGTGGCGCGACCAAGTCTCGGGTGACATAAAACCGAATGGTCCGCTCGGTCGGATGGGCGCTGGCGGCGGCGTTGATCGGGCGCACGCCCGAGGCGTCGAGAATCGCTCCCGCGAGCGTAGCGAGGTCGCGCAGATTCCAGGGAGCCAGCTTGCGGTACTCCCGCAGGTTGAATAGCGGATCCTCCACGCGTTCCCCCGCCGTGCCCATCACCTATTGCCTGCTGGCCTCACGCCGCTCGGTCGCGGTGAGCCGTCGAGTGAGATCCACAATCTGGGGGATCCCGAAGGGTTTGGAGAGCACGGGCACGTTGTGCAAGTCCAACCAGTCCTCGTGGTCCTTGGCCTCCGGGTCGCCGCTCATGATGACAACGCGGGCAGCGAGGTGCGGCCACTGGGTGCGGATCATGTGGAACAGCGTCTGCCCCGACATGCTGGGCATGCGCAGGTCCATCAGGATGAGGTCGACGTGCCGGGCCGCCAGCACTTCGCATGCCTCCTCGCCAGTGGTGGCAAGCAACACCCCGTAGCCGATTTGGCCCATTGCCCGTGATAGGACCCGCCGAACGGCAGGGTCGTCGTCGACGATCAGAATGGTGGGAGACGTCATGAGACGATCGCCAAGTGTCGAGCCGGTTGTGCGGCGGGGCGCTGGAAGAAGCGCTCCCGCACGATCTGAATAGCCTCGTCCGGCGTGAGGGAAACCCGCAACTCTCCCGGGGTCATCCCAAAAACCTCCTTGACGTTCTGGGCGAACGACCGCGCTTTGGCGTAGCCCAGCTTGGTTGCGACGTTCTCCACGGTGTAGCCGGGATCCTGCAGCAAGCGATGTGCATACGCCACCCGGAACACCATGAGCACCACACTCGGCGGCGGCAAGTGTGCCTTCGTGAACCACCGCGCGCAGGTGCGCCGGTCCATTCGCGCGCGCTCCGCCAGGTCCTGCACCGTGTGAAACGCGGCCGGCTCCCGCACGATGGTTTCGATTGCCCACCGGAGTTGTCCCGGACAGTGCACCAGGAGATCGCCGATTTCCTCAATGAGTTGGCGTGACAGCGCGTGCGCCCCTTCATTGACCAGCACGTCGCTGAGACGCTGGGGGTGATCGTCGTGGCCGGCCACGACCACCTCTCGCACACCGACGCGGCCCAGCTGCAAGAGGACCGGCACCACGTCCGGAGTCAGCTTGGTGTAGAGGACGAGGGGCAGCGAGGGGAACAAGACGCAGATGCGCTCGATCTCCTGCGCGCGCGGCGTGTCCTCCAGAGCGGGATCCAGGACGGCCATGTCTAGCGGCGCACTCAAGATCGCATCCAGCGTCCCGGTCCACGTTGCCACCGGCAGGAACTGGAACCGGTGACCGACGGCGCGCTGGAGCCGGGCGGCGGAAATCTCAGGTACGGCTGCTAGAACCAGCATGAATGTCCCAAATAAGGCACATAAAGTCCCCAAAAGGGCCTAGGCCTCTGGGGAGCGCGGCGGCAATGTTATGACTTCGCCCCGCACGGGCGTCCCGCAAACCCAGATCCAGGAGGCTGCTATGTCCAGGCGTGTCCGCCTCTTAGCCTTCGCTCTGCTGGCTTCCTTCGCCCTTAGTGCGTCGGCCTGTGCCAGCATCACAGGGCCGCGCTCCGATTGCACTAGCGGCCACCAGGGCTCCGGCACCTGTGCCGACTCCGGCCACCAGGGATCGGGCACCTAGAGCGAAAGTTGCTCGCGCCAGCGTGCCCACGGCACGCACAGCATTCAGACTGTTGCTCTGAGTTCCTGTAGCCGATCGGCTACGGCCTCCACTTCCGGGTGGGCGTCGGGCCGATCGGCTTCCTTGTGCTCTTCCGCCCTCACCCGGCCACCCTCGCGCAGCTGGCGCAACGCTGCCTCGGCCTGGAAAAGGAGCTGGTTCAAGTGGTGTTCCTCTGCGTGCTCAACTGCGCTGCTCAAGTACTTCTCGGCCTTCGAAGGGTGGCCGAATGCGGCAAAGCCGACTCCGACCTTCAATTCAAAGTCCACGAGCAGGTACGGTGACAGGCCAACCTTGCTCTCGGCTTCTCTCCGCCGCCGTTCAAATGCTATCCTGTCGCCGATCAGCACGGCGATCTCGAGGAGCTCGTTGGTCGTATTCACACAAATCTCGGGGGGCGCATCGCTCTGTACGACGAGCGTGAACGCGTCCTCCGCGGCCGCGTAGTGGCCCAGCGTCTTGAGGAGTACTCCCAGATCGTGGAGTGCCCGCACCTTCTGGAGGGGCTGCTCGTAGAGCTCGAACGCCCGGAACACGAGTGGTATCCCCTCCTCAGTGCGGCCGCTGAGGTCCATCGTGTTTGCCAAGTCGTGACACGCACGTGCTTCAGCGTCCCGGTCCTCAAGCTTGCTGGACTCGGCGAGCACCTTCTTAAGCATGCTTTCAGACTGGGGCAGGTTGCCCGCCCTCTGCGCTACCACTGCACACCCGATCCGGCTTAAGAACTCCGAGTGTGTGTCTCCAGCTTCCGCTGCCAGTTGCCCCGCGCTGGTGTACGACTGGCCCGCCTCTTCCAAGCGGCCGGCTAGACGCAGGACGCGACCCAGCTGCAGGCGCGCGGCGATGGCTTCTTCACTCAAGCTTCCCCCACACAGCCGCAAGCCCGTCTCCAACACATCAAGTGCCTCATCGACGCGTAACTCCTGCTCGAGCCAGAAGGCAAATGCCAAGAGCGGCGGCACGAGGAGCTGGACGGCTCTCGACTGGCGGATCCCATCCGCCACCCGCACGAGTTCCCCGAGGTGATTGACCTCCACAGTCGGTGGGTGCAGGTCGCGCAGATAGTCCCGGGTGGCGCGAATCTGGTACGCCAGGGCCTCCGGCCGAATTGGGTTGCGGTCTTGGTCGAATTGATCCACCAGCCGCATGGTCAAGAAGGCGCCCAGAGCACGGCTGCTCGACTCCGCGTCGGATTCCGCTGCCCTCTCGAGGAACGGCTCGTGAAGGGTGCTGGGCTGGGGCGACGAAATGCGTAGATTGCGGTGAGACACGGACCTCTGAGCCTCCGTTCACAACAGGCGTCGTAGGGCATGCCTAGTATGGTCTCTCGCCCATACCCCGGCAAGAGGCGCTGAGCCAAGGCGTCGTGCGCCCCTTGCGGACCGAGAGACACCTCGCCCGCAGTTTTCCGCTCTATCCTGCGGA
The DNA here is from genome assembly GCA_011772755.1 of Gemmatimonadales bacterium. Classification (GTDB taxonomy): domain Bacteria; phylum Gemmatimonadota; class Gemmatimonadetes; order Gemmatimonadales; family GWC2-71-9; genus WVYX01. Next base: position 493 of record WVYX01000260.1, on the reverse strand, counting down.
ATATGGAGCGCGGCTAACAAGGCCCGCAGTGACATTGTTCACACATGCGGCGCGGCTTCACCTTGTTCGAGCTCGTCACGGTGCTGGCGATCATCGGTCTGCTGGCGGCTCTGGCCCTCCCCCGCCTCGCCGGTTGGCTGGACCTGCTGGCCGTCCGCCGCGCCGCGAGCGAGGTTGCGTCCTTTTATACCCGCGCTCGGTTCGCAGCCATCTTTCATGGGACGCGCGTGCGTCTGGAGTTTGGGTCCGACTCCCTGCGTGCCGTGTTCGAGGCCGCGCAGGATTCCACGTTTCTGGTGACGGCGGGACCGGGGCGACAGGGGGTCATGCTGAGCGTGAGCCGCCCCGTGATTCGCATCAACCCTAACGGTCTGGGATGGGGCGCTGCGAATACGAAGGTCGTTGTGCGTCGGGGCGCCGTGGCGGAGTCGCTCACGACCTCGCGGCTGGGGAGGCTGAAACGGTGGAGGTGAGGGGTGGGGTGGGGGAGATG
>WVYX01000101.1 GCA_011772755.1 Gemmatimonadales bacterium | reverse complement strand
CGTGTCCGCGCCGCGCCAGGTCGAGGCCGAGCTCGGTGGCGACGGCGCCTGATCCGCCATAGGTGGGGTAGCACGTAATCCCGATCCGCATCAGCGGTCCCCCTCCACCCAGAGGTCCACTATCCGACGAGCCAACACGTTGGGTGCGTCCGTTGCGTCCAAGGTAATCACAGGGTAACCGATCAGCTGGCGACGGAACCAGGTCTCCTGCCGCTTGGCATATCGTCGCGTCGCCGCAGCCATGGCGGGCGCCAGGTCCGACGCGTCAAGCTCTCCCCTGACATATCGCACGACCTCTCGATAGCCGACGGCGTCGAGTCCCGGTGCATCAAACGCTACACCCCGCGCCAGCACCTCCTCAACTTCCCGCACCAGTCCTGCCTGCAACATGGCAGCGACCCGGTTCTCGATGCGGCGGTGGAGCACGGGGCGAGGCACCGTCAGGCGCACATACCACGGGCGCATGACTCCCTCTGCCTTCGCGTGTGCTTGCCACCACGAGAGAGGCCGGCCCGTGAGAACGGCAACCTCCACCGCCCTGGCGGCCCGCTGCCGTCCGCCTCCCACATAACCCGGATCCAGCCGCGCGGCCCACCGACCCAGTCCCTCCACACCACGCGCCCAGCACTGCAACAGCTCACGCCGCCCGGTGTCCATCGGCGGTTCCCGAAACAACCCGTCTGCTAGGGCGCGTATATAGAAGCCGGTCCCCCCCACCACCACCGGGCGACGAGGCGGGTGAATCTCCTGCAACCAGCGGGCACCGTCCACAGCAAACCGCCCGGCACTGTACCGCTCACCTGGCGCAACTACGTCGATCCCGAGGTGCGTAACCCTACGCCGTTCCTCCGGCGTCGGTTTCGCTGTGCCGATGTCCAGATCCCGATAGATCTGTCGGGAGTCGGCTGATATCACGACCAGCGGCCAGTGCTCGCTGAGGGCCATGGCCACCGCCGTCTTGCCAACCGCCGTGGGACCCAGGATCACGGGAATCAGTGGCTTACGAGCGGCCAAAGCGGCGCTCCAGTTCGTCCTTCGGCAACTGCACGATCGTCGGCCGACCGTGCACATCGTGCGGAGGGAGTTCGCAGGCGAAAAGCCGGTTGAGCAGATCGCGCATCTCCACAGCTTCCAATACGTGACCAGCCTTGATCGCAGCACGACAGGCATAGGTAGCCGCAAAACGCTCCAGGCGATTCGCCAGGCCGCCGAATCGCCCGCCTGCTACATCGGCAACCACCTCCTCGAGGCAGTGGCGGGCGTCGAAGCGAGGATGGGGATTCGGTACCGCGTGCACCACGATGGAGCGGCCGCCAAACGACTCGATCTCAAACCCGATGGCGGCCAAGAGATCCCCGTGTTCCTCCACCGCCTCCAATTCTTCGATCCCGAGATCGACGGTCATCGGCAGCAACAACCGTTGCGCCGCGCTGCCTTCCCCCCTGAGTTGTGCCATCGCACGCTCGTACAACACCCGCTCATGGGCCGAATGTTGATCGACCAGGGCCAAGCCGTCAGGAGTCTCAAACACAATGTAGGTGTTGAACAGTTGGAGCAGCTCACCGCCGACGGCGGGATGCTGCTGCGCTGCTACAGAAGCGGTGTCGAGAAGCGTGTCGGGGAGGGCAAGATCCGCGGGCGGTCTGCCGGTCAGCCGGTCAGGCGGCCCGGACTGATAGCTGACCGCGTGTCCGCCCGACCACCCGACCGCTCCCCCCACCACGGCCGCTGCCTCCAGAGGCCGCAGACCCGCCCGCACCGCCTCCTCCACGGCTCGCTCCACCAGCATCTTGTCACGAAACCGCACTTCGAGTTTCGCCGGGTGCACGTTCACGTCGACCCGGTCCGCCGGCACGCCGATGGCCAGAAGGATAGTCGGACGCAAGCCCGGCGCTATCGTTGCCCGGTAACCGGCTTCCGCCGCCCGGATCAGGAAGGGATTGCGAAATGGTCTGCCGTTGACGAACAAGTAGGCCTTCCGCCCACTGACCCTGGCGTCGGCTGGTCGCTGCACGAACCCGCGAACCGAGATGTACCCGCTGCTATGATCCACGGGCACCAGCTCCTCCGCTGCCTTGCGTCCGAAGAGGGCAGCCAGCCGCTCAGCGGCGCTGGAGACACGGGGCACGTCTACCAGCGTGCGGTTCTGGCTCGTGAGCGTGAACGCTACGTCGAGGCGGGCCAGTGCCAGTACCGTTAGCGCCTCGACAGCAGCCCGGGTTTCGCTCCGGGCAGACCGCAGGAACTTCCGGCGGGCCGGCACGTTGGAGAACAGTTTGCGCACCGTCACCGTGGTGCCGTGTGTCCGCGCCACTTCCTCAACAGTCTCCAGCGTTCCCCCGCGCACGACGATCCGAGTGCCGACCGCGGGCAATCCATCTCCGCCCTCGGGGGCCGTCTCGAGCTCGAAGCGCGACACCGACGCAATCGAAGCCAGCGCCTCGCCTCGGAATCCGTACGTCGCGACGCCGATCAGATCGGGTGCTATTCGGATCTTGCTCGTGGCATGTCGGTCGACGGATAGGACGGCGTCGTCGCGGTCCATGCCTATGCCGTCGTCACTCACTCTAATGAGGGAGCGCCCCCCGTCCTCCAGCTCGACCCTGAGCGCGGTAGCACCGGCATCCAGGGCGTTCTCCACCAGCTCCTTTACGACTGACGCCGGTCGCTCTACGATCTCGCCTGCCGCGATCTGGTCGACGACAGAAGTCGGTAGAATGGAGATCCGTCCCACTACAGCCGCACGACCTCGGAGCGAAGCAGCCAGCCACGCGCCTCGCCTTGTCGCACCAGCACCCAAGCACCCTGCTCCCGTTCGATGCGCACCGCGTCGCCCTCGTCGAGCTCGCGGGTCGCCAGCGCCGGGCCGTACGGCGCCGGACGCATCGGTGTGCCCGAAGTGAGCACCAACGCAACTCGCGCTTCGTAGCGTGAGGTGACATACGCACCGTATGCCGCCACCAAGACCGCCAGGGCCACGAGCAAGGCCGCGTAACGTGCCCGCACCTTCAGGCCGATCGCGATCCAGCATGCGAGCCAAACGACCGCAGCAGCACCGAATGCCTCCGCCGGGGTGACCGGTGCTACCCAGGTTACCCGCTCTGATGCGAGGTTGGGAGCGGAGCTGGTCGCGAGCGCTCGTTTGACGGCGGGGTGCCGCGGGGCAAGCCGTGCCGCCCGAAGCCACGCCGCGCGGGCACGGACACTCTCGCCGAGCCGATTCAAGGCATTCCCCAGGTTGTACCAATGGGCCGTCACGAGCGGGTCCTCCGCGGCCCGAGCCGCGAAGCTGTCGGCAGCGATCCGCACGGCACCCGCCTCATACAAGCGCTCCGGCGACTGAGCCGTGGCTATCGCTGACAATCCGACGCACAAGAGGATCAAGGCCAACCCGGCGGACAGTGAGCGCGTGGCCTTGCCGGCGCCGCCCAGGAGCGCGGGGAGAACCTCGTGCACTTCGGCGGCGAGCTCGTCGGGGTCGGTGGACCCGCCAGGACCATACACTGCCTGACGAAGTCGATCGCGTACCCGGGAGGCGTGGGCGGCAAGGGGAGCCTCGATCCCGGCCGCCCTGAGCGCGTTGGCGAGCTCGTCACCACCCTTCATGTGCGCGTCAGGGACCAGCCGTTCCAACAACTCCTGGAACTCACGCTCCAGACGCGCGAGCGGGCTGGTACCCGGGCCTTCCGGCGCCCTTCGCATGCGCTCACGTCCCGGCCAGAGGCGCCGCGGCGGGTGGCGAATCGCGAAGGCCACCAGCGGCGGAAACGCAAGAATCAGAATGCGGGCCCACACGGGCAACGCTGCGGCCAGGCTGGCCGCGAGCGCACGGCGCGTCGAGGTCATCAGGGGGGGCACCGTCTGCACGGCTGCCACGCTCCCGGTACCGCTCGGCGTCACGAACTCGATCGCAGCCGCACGGAGCTCGACATACTGCCGTGTCTCGACGTCAAAGTACACGTAGCTGGGTGCCGGCACACGGTGTGTCCCCGCTGAGTCCGCCACCACCAAGTAGTGGAAGGCTTTCGCTCCCCCCAGAAGCCCCTGTTCCGAGGCAAGACCCACGTTCACTTCCTGGGGATAGGCCCTGAGCCCCACGGGCCAATCCAGCCGAGGCTCCGGCCAAAGGGCGACGTTGCCACGTCCTTGAACCTCGGCCCGCACGCGAACCGCCTCACCGATCCGAAGCTCGCCCGGTGGAACATCCACCCGGAAGTTGAGGCCGCTCCCGGCGGCGCCCTGGAAGCCCGATAGGCCTCTGGGTCGAGGCTGGGGCGCCACCGACACCGCGAACGGTTCGCTCTGGACCTCGTGCCGGAGTTCCCGACTCAGGAACGAGTAGGATAACGGAAGGCTATACGACACCATCGCATGACCGACTTCCAGGCGACCCGAAGTCAGCGGGAAGACGACCTCGTGAAGCACGTAGAGATCGTACCAGCCGCCGCCCACCCGGCGGCTCAAGGCGATGCCCGAAGGTGCCGGCCGTTGGTAGACCCATGCGCCACGCACTTCAGGCGCTGCCAGAGTCGGCGGACTTCGCAGCCGCGACCGCACCTCCCGTGGAAACCACGCGACCACGACCAGGTCCACCTGCTCACCGAGCATCACTGAATCCGCCGAGGTCAGCACGACCATAGCGACCTGGTCTTCCTCGAGCACCGGAGGCGGCGCACGCCTCACTACCTCGCGAATGCGCGGCTCCAGGCCCGCGGAAACTCCAGCGTCAGGGGCCGAGACGGCGATCGTGAGCGGGGCCGTCTCCTCAACCTCGTCTCCCTGGTGCACCCGCACGGAACCGATGACCACGGTACCAGCCCGCAGCGTGCGGAGCGTGAGCACACGAGTAGTGACCCTAGTTGGCACGCCTCCCTGCATCGCCACCGTCGTCCGGTCTCGGGTGTTGCGCAACTCGAGTCCGGAGAGATCCGGGTCGATGATCCGGACCGGTGCACTGCCCCGGGCTTCGACGGTAATCGTCAACACTACGTCATCACCCAACGCGACCGCCTCCCGATTGACACGTGCGGTCACTGCGGGCTGCTGCCCGCCCAGCGCGATGGCAAGCAACAGTGCTACCATTCCTTCCTTCCCCGCGTCTCGCGAGCCCGCCGCCGCTGCTGAATCTGCTGCATGCGTGTTCGGCGTTCTTCTTCGGCCATGGAGTTGAGAATCTGGTCCGCCTGCGCCAGGGACAGCCCTCGAGGCGGCGGCTCCTCCCGGGAAGACTCACCCGCGCCGCCTGCCTCAGGTGGTGGCGCGCTGGCCCCACCGCCCTCCGGCATCCGCCGAATGGCAAGCTCGAGATTCCACTTCGCCGCACGATCACCGGGCTTGAGCAGCAACGCCTCCCGGTAGCGACGCCTCGCAGCCTCGAGGTGCGGTGTCGCGTGTGCCGAGTCCCGTTGGGCGAGGCGGAGGTGAAGCAGCCCCAGGTTGTAGAGGGCACGGAATCGGAGCTCCGGCTCCACCGAGCGTGCTGCCTGCTCGAGTGCCTGCCGGGCCACCGCCGTATCGCCGATCACCAGGCCCGCAGTCCCAAGGTTGAACAACGTAGTGTCGCCCCCTGCTCCCGCCTGGACTTGCTCCAGATAGTACCCGGCGGCGCGACGGAACTCTCCCTGCTGCCAAGCCTCGTCGGCGCGATTCCTCGGTCCCTGGGCCTCGGCCGCGCTGCCCACTGAGACCAGAAGCAGAATCGAGGTGAGCGCCATCGAGCGGCGACTGACGGTATGCAGTAGCAGAAGGACCACGGCGACTAGGACTGGGATCCAAGCCCGCGAGATGTCCTGAGCTGCCGTGGACGTGGCCTGTGGCGACCGCTTGTAGGCGGCGACCAGGTCGCGCACCGCACCTGCTTGGTCATTCAATGGTGCGGCCACCAACACACCGTGAGCTCCGTCGGCTACGGCAGTGAGGATGTCGTCGCGCCGCCAGGTGCTCACAATCTGCTCCGACGGATCCCGCTGATAGCCGATCAGGACCCCCTGGGGATCCCGCACCGGGATGGGCGCTGGCTCCCGACCACCCTCGGCGACCAGCACCAATCGCACGCCATCCCGATGCAGGCGCTCGGCGGCGCTCACAATGGCAGAGAGGGAATCGTGGGCCTCGCCGTCGGTAAACACGACCAAGACACGGTCGGCGACCGGGTCGCCGGCGAACAGCAACTCCCGACCCCGTCGTAGTACCGGTGCAAACTCAGTTCCGCCCGCGCTCATCATTTCCGGGTCGAGGGCGTCGATGAGCAGGCGCAGCGCGCCGGCATCCACGGTGAGGGGAGAGAGGACGAAGCTCTGCCCGGCGAACACCATGAGGCCGATGCGATCCCCCGCGAGATCGTGCACCAGCCGGCGTGCCTGGCGCTTGGCCCGCTCCAGACGCGACGGGCCCACGTCCTCCGCCAACATCGATCGCGAGATGTCCACGGCGACGACAAGGTTCAGGCCCTTGCTCTGGGTTTCCACCACCCGACTTCCCCAGCGGGGACCTGCCAGGGCCGCGGTGGCCGCCACTGCTACGAGCCCCAGCGCCGCCGGGCTGAAGCGCCCCAGGGCGGCAGCGCGCTTGCCGAACGTCTCGGACCAGCGTCGCGCACGCCCAACTCGAGCGGCACGAGCCCAGCTGGCCAGCAACGCGACCACCAACCCAACGACGGGCGCTGCCCAGAGCAGCACAGGTATATCGAAGCTCATCAGGGCACCCGCACCACGATGGTGGCGGCCATTAGGAGCTCGACAACCAGCGCGCCGAGGCCCACCAGGAGCGGCACCTGGTAGGCTTCCTCATACTCGGTATAGCGCGGCTCGCTCACCGGCGTCTTCTCGAGTCGGTCAATCTGCTGGAAGATTCGGTTCAGCGCCTCCGGATCGGTAGCTCGGAAATACCGACCACCGGTTTCCCGGGCGATATCTTGCAGCAGTTCCTCGTCGATTCGCACTGGAAGCGTCTGGTACCGGAGCTGGCCCTGGGCTCCACGCCCAATCGGCATCGGCGCCTCGCCCTCCGTACCCACACCAATGGTGTAGATCCTGATGCCAAACTGTGCCGCAGCAGCCGCCGCCGTGCGGGGATCGAGCATGCCCCGCGTGTTCTCGCCGTCGGTGAGTAGCACTACCACCTTGCTGGCACCCGGAGCGCGCCGCAGACGATTGGCGGCGGTTCCGATCGCCGTCCCGATGGCCGTCCCATCATCCAGGTCGCCAACCCGGAGGCGGCGCACCGCAGCTTCCAGTACCTCATAGTCCACCGTGATCGGCACTTGGGTGAGCGCCTCACCGGCGAACGCGACCAGTCCGATGCGGTCGAACTCCCGTCCCTTTACGAAGGCGACGGACTGCTCTTTGGCGACATCGAGCCGATCGGAGGGGCCGAAGTCCTTTGCCAGCATACTGCTGGAGACGTCGACCGCGAGCACGATAGCGATACCTTCGCTGGTGATCTCCACCGCGGAGGTGCCGTATTCCGGTCCGGCAGCCGCGACGATCCAGGCGGTGAGTGCGAGCGTTCGCAACGCAGCCGGTACGCCCGAGAGCCAACGCCGCTTGGAACTGGCTGGCTGGAGCTGCCGCGCGTCGCTGTACCGGGCCGTCGGCGCGGGACGTCGGCTCCGGCGCCACCACCACAGCGGAACCACCAGCAGCAACAGAAGAACGAGAGGACGAGCGAAGATCACTCGTCCACCTCCACAGCCGGCGCCACTAACCGCTCCATGAGATTGTCAGCCTGGTCTACTACCTCCAGGACGTCGCTCGGCACGGCCGGCGAAAACCGGGCACGCTCCAGGGCTCGCAGGATGTCCGTCAATTCGCGGACCGGCCAGCCAGGATCCACACGCCGCAGTACCTCAACGCACTCCTCTGTGTCCAGGTGCCGCCCCGCGTCGGGAAGCAGAGCCGCAACGCGCTCCCGCAGTCGGTCGGCCGTGACAGCGGCCACGGCCCGGGATTCACCGGCTGACACCCAGCGGTCGACAGCCGGACCGACGGCTTCGACCTCCTCATCAGCAGCACCTGGACGTGGACGGGTCCGACGCCGGGCGAATCCCCAGACGACCGTGGCGCCGATCACGGCCAGCACCAGTCCGACGAGGGGTGCGGTCCGGGTCAGCTCCCGTGCTATGGGTTCCAGCGACGGCATGGGAGAGGGGAGCGTGTCCTGCACCGGTAGCACCGACACCACATTGACCCACGCGGTATCACCCGCCAGGGTCTCCACTCGACCGTCGGGATAGAGCAGCTCGGAGGGTGGCATCGCGACGGCCTGTCTCCCCGAGTCGAACAGGGCGACAGTATACAGGATCGTGAGGGTTCCCTCTGCCCACGCGGCCCGGGGAGCGCTCAGTGGCTCAACGGCCACGGAGGCGACCAGCGGCTGGAGGCGGGCCTGCACATCGGGAGCCGTGGTGATGCGGCGAACCAGGCGCACCGTATCGCCCACTGTGACACGGTCCGGTGAGACGGCCCACGTAGAGGTCTGTAGCAGTACGAGGAGGACGATCGCCGTCACCGCTTGAGCCGCCGTGCACGCTCCGCGAAGGCCCGGTGGAGCGCCTCCGCGTACGGCTTATCGGTGCGCAGGGCGATGTGATCGACCTGGGCGTGCTTGATGGCGCGGGCCCGTGCTAGCCGCACCTTTTCTGCGGCCATGGTCACAGCCAGCCTCGTGGCATCATGGGAGGTGTCAACCAGCATGCGCTGGCCTGACTCAGCGTCTCTCAGCTCAATCCATCCGGCTGCCGGAAGCTCGAACTCCCGGGGATCATCGACCGTCACGGCCACGACTTCATGGCGGCGCGCCAACCGACGCAGCGGCTCCTCCCAACCGGGGGCGCGGAAATCCGACAGGATCACGACGATCGACCTGTGGCGCAACAGCCGCGCGGCGTACGCCAGGGCGGCGGCAATGTTGGTGCGCTGGTCCGAGGGTCGGAACGCGACGAGATCCCGGATGATGCGGAGCGCATGTCGCCGGCCTTTGCGGGGCGGCACGACGTGGTCAATCCTCCCAGAGAAGATCAGAGCGCCGGCCCGGTCATTCTGTCGGGCCGCGGCCAGCGCCAACACCGCGGCCACCTCGACCCCGCGCTCCGCCTTCGCTACTGGATTCCCGAACTCCTCCGACCCCGAGCGATCCACCACGAGGAGCAAGGTGAGTTCCCGCTCCTCCTCGAAGATCTTGACGTAAGGAGACGCCATCCGAGCTGACACGTTCCAGTCTATGGACCGGTAGTCGTCGCCGTGCTGGTAGGCGCGCACCTCGGCGAATTCCATGCCTTGGCCGCGGAACACGGATCGGTACTCACCGGAAAAGAGCGTGTTGACCAGCCGGCGTGTGCGGAGTTCGATCGTCTTCACCTGGCGCAGCACGTCGGCCCCGATGAGGCGGGACGGGGACGACAACGTCACGGGACGTCCACGGCCTCCAGGATTTTCTCGACCACGCCGTCCGAGGTCACATCCTCGGCTTCGGCTTCGAAGGTGAGCAGCACGCGGTGCCGCATGACGTCCGGGGCCATTGCCTTCACGTCCTCAGGGACGACGTAGGCCCGGCCTCGTAGGAACGCGTGCGCACGGGCGGCCTGGGCCAGGTAGATCGACGCACGCGGGCTGGCTCCGTACGCGATGAGCGGCCGCACCTCATGCAGTCCCACTGCCTGGGGCTCGCGCGTGGCCCGCACCAGATCCACGATGTAGTCGACGATCTTCTGATCCATGTAGAGCTCGGCAATGGTCCGGCGGATCTGGAGGATGTCCTCCGGGTCGGCTACCCGGGCGATGGGAATATCCTGTCCGCCCGCCATGCGCCATAGGATCTCCTTCTCCTCATCCCGGGAGGGGTACCCGATGAAGATCTTGAGCATGAACCGATCCAGCTGGGCCTCCGGAAGGGGATAGGTACCCTCCTGCTCAATGGGGTTCTGCGTGGCCAGCACCAGGAACGGCTCGTCGAGAGGGTGGGTCTCGGTGCCAATGGTGACTTGCTTTTCCTGCATCGCCTCCAATAATGCCGCCTGCACCTTGGCGGGTGCGCGATTGATCTCGTCCGCCAGGATGACGTTGGCAAACAGCGGGCCACGCTTCGGTCGGAACTCACCGGTGCGCTGATCGAACACCATCGTGCCGATGATGTCGGCGGGTAGGAGATCAGGGGTGAACTGAATGCGTTGAAAACTGGTGCGGATCGCCTCCGCCAGCGTGCGGACTGCGAGGGTTTTCGCCAAGCCGGGCACGCCTTCCAGCAGGAGGTGTCCCCCCGTCAGAAGCCCCACGAGGAGACGCTCGACCATCGCCTGCTGTCCGACAACCCGCTTGCCGACCTCTTCGACGACCGCGTTCGTCAGCGACGCGTCTGGTGCCCGAACGGCGCGCGTAGTCACTGCATCCTACCTGCGGCGGCTTGCCTTGCCGCCGAGTCTTGGTCCGTGGTGAGCGTCGTCAAGGTCTCTCGCGCTTCAGCAGTTCCCAGGTTCGCGACCCACCATTCAGCCTTGCGTCGATCCTGTCCGGACCTGCGATCGAAGCCCCAGCGGAGCTCGACGAATGACCGCCGCTCGGTAATGCGGGGTCGCAACTGGAAGGGGTCGTTCATGGGCTACGCCTCACTGGCCACATCGACGCGCCAGCCTCTAACGCTTGATGCGCTCTCCTCCTTCTTCGTGACGGAAGATCCAGGTGGCGAACCGTGGTGGAGCGATCTCCTCATCTGGCTCGATCGCGCCCCACTGGAGGCTGCTATCCGAACCCCGCTCACGTTCCCCCGCCTGCCTGACCATGCGTTGGGCCCGTCGGATCCAGCGGTCGCAGTTCGCTTCCCGAATATCCACCCATCCCCGGGCCGCCGCACGCTCTGTATCGCCATCCACTGGCTGGATGAGCACAGTCTCGCCCCTATAAACCTTCGCGTCGGGAACAACGATCGGAAGGCCTACGGACACGATGGTCGAGCGGATGACGTTGTCCTCGGTGATGAGTCGCACCACGTCGGCGGACAGCGCCGCGGCGTCGCTCTCGGCGAGTGCCGCCACCGAGCCCCGCACCCGAGAGAGCACGAAAGCCTCATACAGGAGCTTAGTGAGCCGCGGTGGCCCCAGCATCTCAAAGGCCACCGAACGCACTCCGTGCCGCTCTTCCAACTCCTGCAGGCGCTTGATCGCCGCCGCCCGCAGGATGCCCGCCTGATACGTTGGCCCGGCGGTGGCCGCGTCCAGGGCGGTCACAATGTCGCGCCCTGTCGGATGTCCGCGCAGCTCCGATACGACGTAGGCTGCCACCTCCTCCGGCGTAATGAACTCCATCTGCCCCAGGGCGGTGACCGTCTCGAACTCGTCCCGCGCGAACAGCCCGTTCTCCCCACAATCGGCGTAGACCGATTCGAGCATTGTGCCCGTATCGATCCAGCCCGCGGCGTTGGGCCCGAAGGCCTCGGCCAGCGGGACGGCATTCGGACAGTCGAATTTGCGGACGGGTCGCCACCCGCGACGCACTGGCCCATAGGCAATCTCGCGCCATGCAATGGCGGCGGTGGGCTTGATCTCAACGGTTGCTGGGGCGCCCGGCGTTCGACCGATGAGAAACAGTAGCAGCGAGTGCGCACCGGCTAACGCCGATTTGGTGAGCAGCATTCGGGAGGGGCGCTCCTCCGAGTGCGTGTACGGAATATTGAGCCCCATGCCTCCCGTGCCGCTGGTGCCGATCTTGACGTAGGCTTCGGTACTGCCGTTCCGCAGGGCTTCGACCACGATCTGCACATGCCGAATGAGCTGCGGCATCGGAATCGACAGCACGTGTTCCTCAACCTGTTCGCGGGTCACCGTTCCCGCACGGACCACCTCCAGCAGAGCCCTTGCGCTGTGGAACACGTCCTGATACGCGAACGCCGTGGCGGTATTGATACAATCCACCACGGCGTGGGGCCGGTGCCGCTTGAAGAGTTGAAAGAGATAGCTGCGCTCTAGCACTCCCTCCGTGAACTCCCCGAGGAGATCATCGAGCACCAGCGTCCGGAGATCGGGATCGGCCAGCATGGCGCTGCGATCCATCTGGGCGACGGAGCTGGGCATGAAGACGTCTCCCCATTCGGTCTCCACTGCTGTCTCGCCGGCATGAGGACCCAGCCACTCAGCACCAACCCGGACCTCGTCTTCCGACAGCGCCACCAGCACGATCTTGCCCGGATGGCTGTCAAGCAGTCGCCGAGCCACCGCCCGACCCACCAGTCCGCTACCGCCCAATATGAGTATCGTCTTACCCGTTAGATCCATTGTTCATGATCTCGTTATCTCATGATCAGGCAGCGCGCAGCGCGCGCACCGCCTCGAGTTCGCGCTTCGACAGATAGCGCCACTTCCCACACGGGAGTCGGCCGAGCTGTACCGGACCATAGCTCAACCGAGTGAGACGTTCCACCTTGAGCCCCAACTGCCTGCACACCCGTCGGACGATCCGGTACCGTCCCTCCGCAAGGACCAGCGTGAGATCAGCAGACGCTCCGCCGATCGGGCGCACCCGGTAGTGCAACAGGCGCACGGGCTGGCGATCGATCACGATAGGCCGACCCAGGGCGCGTCGGATATTGTCTACCGACCTCCCGTGCACGCGCAACCGATATGATCGCTCCACGGCGTAGCGAGGATGAGTCATCCGATGCGCGGTCTCGCCGTCCGTGGTGAGCAGCAGGAGACCCGACGTCGTGACGTCAAGACGGCCTACGTAAGTCAGGGCGCGGATTGGGGGGACTAGCTCGAAGATCGTGGGACGCCCTTGGGGATCGCGCCTTGTCACCACGTGGCCCACCGGCTTGTGGAGCGCGATCCACACCGTGCGCACAGGCTGCACCCGCCGCCCTCTGACGGTGATGACATCGGACTCGGGATCCACGCTGATGCCGACGGTCGCCACCCGTCCGTTGACCCGCACCCGGCCAGCCCGGATCAGATCCTCAGCCCGGCGGCGCGAGGCCACGCCGGCGCGAGCCAGCATCCGCTGCAGCCGCATGGCCGTCACATCTCACCCAAACCGCCAGCCTCGGCCGGCGGCCGCAACGCTACCGAGAGCTCGTCGAGCCGGGGTAGCTCCTCGAGCGTACGGACGCCCAGCAGCTCCAAGAGCGCGGCCGTAGTGCCATACAGCAGCGGACGTCCCAAACCCTCGGCCCGCCCCACGACCTCCACCAGGCCCCGCTCCTGCAGCGACCGCAGTACGCTCTCCACCCCGACCCCACGGATGTCTTCGATCTCGGCACGGCTCACCGGTTGCCTGTAGGCAATGACCGCCAGGGTTTCGAGCGCCGGCATACTCAGCTTCCGCGGTCGTCGCACGATGTGGGCCTCGGCAATCGCATCCGCGAAAGCGCGGCGCGTCAGAATCTGGAACCCGTCGGCAACCTCCGCCAACTCGACACCGTGACCATCGCGGGCGTAGTGCTCCCGTAGCTCCTCACACGCGGTCCGGATCTCGTCGCGCGTCGCGTCCGGCGCAAGCCGGGCAAGCTCGTCTAAAGAGAGCGGTTGCGCCGCAGAGAAGAACGCGGCCTCAAGCAGTTGCGCGAGCGGGTGCACGTTTGATCCCGACCTTGCCGAAGGGTTTCCGTTGAGTGACGCGAAGGCGACCCAACCGGGCCAACTCCAGGATCGCGATCAGCATAGAGAGCACATCCGCGATCGTCGGAGACTCTCCTACAACGTCCCAGAAGCCGATGCGCTCGCGCTCCTCTAGGAGCGCCGAGATGCGGCGGGTGGCCGCCTCGACGTCCAGCGGCCGCGGCACGACGCGGTGGAGCACGGCCTCAGGCATCACTGCCAGGAGCTGCTCCACAGCCGTCAGCAATTCGTCCAGCGTCACCGTAACCGGAGGCGGCGGCTGTTCCGGCAACTCTGGCAGCCACCCCCGCGGAAACCGATCCGCATGCTCGCTCGACTGCTGGGCAAACCACCCCGCGACTTCGCAAACCTGTTCGTACTCAAGCAACCGCCGCACCAGCTCCGCCCGGGGATCCTCCCACTCATCGTCGTCGAACGGCTGTGGGAGTAACATCTGAATCTTGATCCGCAACAGCTGGGCAGCCATCTCAAGGTAATCCGCTGCCTCGTTCAGTCCCAAGACGTCGATGGCATCGAGAAACTGGTCCGCGACGGTGGCGATGGGAATGTCTGCGATATCGATCTCTTGCTCACGGATCAGATGCAGCAGCAGGTCCAGCGGCCCAGAAAAGGCATCGAGGCGAACGACAAACGGGGCGTCGGTGGACGTCGACGTGGGCCACACCGTCATGACGTGCAGAGCGGCAAGGGTTCGAGCGCAAACGGCGCCGCGAAGTCACACGCAATGCCCTGAAGAGCGAAAGCCGGTGTGAGGAGCACCCAGAATACCTGTGGCATGACCAGG
>WVYX01000171.1:1862-2515 GCA_011772755.1 Gemmatimonadales bacterium | reverse complement strand
GACCAGGATCGTAAGGGCAAGGGTGTGCCTTACGTCGCCCACCTTTTGGGAGCAGCCAGCCTGGTGCTGGAATATGGCGGGGATGAAGACGAGGCCATCGCCGCCCTGCTCCACGACGCGATCGAGGACCAGGGGGACAAGATCACGTTAGGCGAGATCCGCCGACGCTTTGGAGATCCCGTCGCCGAGATCGTAGACGGGTGTACGGACGCGCGCACCACACCCAAGCCCCCCTGGCGACCACGCAAGGAAGCCTATCTGGCCCATCTTCAGGATGCAGCGGCGAACGAACGTCTGGTCGCGGCTGCCGACAAACTACACAATGCTTGGACGCTTCTAGCAGACTACCGCACTCAAGGTGAGGCGATCTGGAGCCGCTTTTCCGGCGGCAGAGAGGGCACGCTCTGGTACTATCGCGCGCTGGTAGAGACATTCAAAGCGTCCGGCCCGACGCCGATGGTAGACGAGCTTGACCGGGTCGTGACACAGATTGAGAGGCTAGCACACAAAAATGCGTGATTCCCATGTGCTGCTCGGCGTAGACATTGGCGGAACCTTTACTGACTTTGTCGTGGTTGACGAGACGGGTGAAGTCCGCATTCACAAACGGCTGACCACACCCGACGACCCGTCTCGAGCGCTGCTCGCCGGGA
>WVYX01000171.1:1119-1836 GCA_011772755.1 Gemmatimonadales bacterium | reverse complement strand
CGCGGGTTTGCGGACGTCCTAGAGATCGGTCGCCAGACGCGGCCCGCACTCTATGACTTGCACCCGCGAAAACCACAACCGCTGGTCCCGGCCCGGTGGCGCTTCGAGGTGACGGAGCGGGTCGGAGCCGACGGGAGCGTCGTCACCCCTCTGGCTCTGGACGAATTGGAGGCGATCATAGAGCAGATCTTGGTCGACGACATCGAATCGGTGGCTGTCTGTCTGCTCTTTTCGTTCCTTCATCCTGCCCACGAGCAAGCCATTCGGGACAAGATGTTGAGCCATGAGGGGCAAGAGCAAAAGGATACAGGACACGTCGCGCCTTTCGTCTCCCTCTCTTCCGAGATCATGCCAGAATTTCGAGAGTACGAGCGCACCAGCACGACGGTCATCAACGCCTACGTCGCGCCGTTGATGGGGCGCTACCTGGCACGGCTAGAGGCGGGATTGGAGAAATCCCCTATCTGGCGCGGCGAGGGGAGCCGAGGGCGGTTGCGCATTATGCAGTCGAACGGCGGCGTCATCTCCGCGACGGCCGCGGCACAACAGGCTGCCCGCACGGTCTTGAGCGGTCCTGCGGGAGGGGTGGTCGGTGCGGTTCATGTGGCACAGATATCCGGATACGAACGGATTATCACCTTTGATATGGGTGGCACGAGCACCGACGTGGCCTTGTGTGATGGTGGGGTGCCGACGACGAACGAGGGTCACATCGGC
>WVYX01000171.1:707-1052 GCA_011772755.1 Gemmatimonadales bacterium | reverse complement strand
GGGGCCGATCCCGGGCCGGTATGCTACGCTCTCGGCGGCGCGACAGCCACGACCACGGACGCAAACCTCGTGTTGGGGCGCTTGGACGCAGGCCATTTTCTGGGTGGAGACATGGCGCTGGATGTGGAGGGAGCGCATACAGCTCTGGGCGAACTGGCGCGGGCCATGGGGGCTCCATCGCCTGAGGCAGCGGCTTGGGGCGTCATCCGCGTGGCCAACGCCACCATGGAGCGAGCCATTCGACGTATCTCTGTGGAACGCGGGCACGATCCGCGCCGGTTCGCGCTGCTGGCTTTTGGCGGTGCCGGTCCGCTGCATGCGTGCGACCTGGCTGAAGCCCTCAGT
>WVYX01000171.1:301-599 GCA_011772755.1 Gemmatimonadales bacterium | reverse complement strand
GGAGCACCTTAAACCGCTGAAGAGCCGTGGGTTGGAGGAGCTCGTTGCAGAAGGTGTCGCGCCGGCCGAGGTTTCGCTCAGCCAGGCGTTGGACATGCGCTACGCCGGACAGTCCCACGAGTTAACCGTGCCCGTTTTCGCAGGCGACGATGTCGTGCGCACCTTCCACCAGGCTCACGCGCGACGCTACGGACATCAGCAACGGGAGGAACCTGTCGAAATTGTGAACGTGCGTGTCGTCGCTCGGGGCGCATTGACCAAACCACGCTTCTCCAGCGCAACGCCGGGGTCCCCGGAC
>WVYX01000171.1:0-162 GCA_011772755.1 Gemmatimonadales bacterium | reverse complement strand
CGTCGTGCCCGCGGGTTGGGCCGCAGAGACGGATCCCACCGGCACGCTCGTCATCACGCAGCGCGCAAGTTAACCTGCCCCGCGAGCGGTGCGGTGTTGGGGGAGCGCATCACCGCCTGTGCTGTCCCCTTCGCTGGCGCTCGTGGATGTTGCGCAAAGCCA
>WVYX01000033.1 GCA_011772755.1 Gemmatimonadales bacterium | reverse complement strand
CCGCCTCCCAAAGCCTTCATCACGATGATTCCGATGCCTCTGCTTGCCGCGTTTCTCATTGCTTCGAGTAGCTCCTGGTTCTGCGCCATGGTCACATTGAATGCGATCACAGCCACCGCCCAGAAGTCGCCCTTGGCCATTTCGTTGAGTACTTCTGCCTGGCCTGAATGCGTCGAAATCCCTGGAAAGCGTATCCTTCCCTGTTGTTGAAGCTCCGCAAAGTATTCGCCGGCTATTTCATCGTTCACACCTTCAGCGTCCGAACGCGAGTGGTGGTACAGAATATCGACGTAATCCGTTTGCAGGCGGTTCAGGCAGCCTTCAAAGGTTCGTTCCAGCTCACTCCTGAATCGAGAACGCTCAACTCTCCGTATGCTCCATCCGATCTTGGTGGAAAGACAGACCTCGTCCCGAATCCCCAGCTCCTTTATGAACCTGCCGAGCACCTCTTCACTCCTACCCCCCAGATATACTTCTGCTGTATCGAAGTGGCGGATACCCATTTCATAGGCGCGATGATAGAGTGCGGGCGAATCGCTGTTCATTGCTCCAATGCTCACGACGGGCAGCACGACTCCGGTTCTCCCCAAGGTGCGCTGAATCGGTGGTGCCGAGCGCTTCCGTCGCACTGGCTGCGCTGCCGCCGCAGCTGGCGTCGCGCCGGCAAGTCCTATGGTAGCAATCCCCGCTACACTGTTGGATATGAAGGCTCTGCGCGATTGTGGCTGCTGCTCGATCGGCATAGCAGGATCCTCCAAAGGAATCGGGTGCTCTATACGGAAGCCATGCGTTTCCTATTGTGCCAATCACACCAAGTCATGCCAAACGAAGTCCCTGATTGTTTCTCCCCGTACCTGTAGCTCATACCTCGCTACTGGACCAGCGTGTGTGTGTACTTCACCATCAGCGCCCTTCGAGCGAGGCCGACCTGCCTCCTCTCCTCCTCAGCCGGATCGACTCTGGGCGACCGCCCGGATTTCGGCCATCTCCTCCTCACTGAGCGGCTCGAAGGCGGTCGCGACCCGGACATTCTCCTCGAGGTGGGCGACCTCCGAGATCCCCACCACCGCGGTCGAGACGGGGTGGCTCAGCACCCAGGGCAACAACTGCCGGATGTCGAGGCCCCGCTCGATCAGTGCACCGCGGACGACCACTTTCATGGCGATCACACCGACCTCTTTTTCTTGGGCCAGGCGGAAGAACCGGTCCAGGTCTTCGGGGTCGTCCATGACTTCCCGGGCGGCATTGAGGGTGATCAGCGCGCAGTCGTACGGATAATCCTCGAGGGCATCGGCAAGCACCCGGGACGAGTGCCCGGTCACGCCGATGAAGCTGATCACGCCGTCCGCGCGGAGCTGCTCGAACGCCTGCCGGGCGCTGCGCGGCTGCTGCAGCTGCTCCAGCTGTCCCAACCCGCCGAGCAGGTGGTGCTGGTACAGGTCGATGTGGCGGGTCTGGAGCCGCCGCAGGCTCTGTCGGACCAGCGCCATGGTGCCGTCGTACGTGTAGTCGTGGCTCTTACAGGCCAGGAAGACCTCGTCACGACGCTCCCGCAGCACGGTACCGATGTTCAGCTCGCTGGCGCCGGTGCCGTACCAGGGGGCGGTGTCGATGTAGTTGATGCCCAGATCGATCGCGCGGTTGACGATCTCCACCGCTTCGTCGTGGCGATCGTGCATCGACGTGGTGAACAGTCCGCCCAGGCCGTAGATGGTCACCTCGCGCCCCGTCTTCCCGAGCGGTCGCATGGGGATCGGCTGACTGGGCGTTGTGGTCTGCGTGGTCGTCGCGGCTGCGGCCTCGAGCCGGAGGGTACCCGCAGCGGCGAAACCCAAGCCCGTCGATGCTGCCAGGCTCGTCTTCAGAAAGGTCCTGCGATCGCATTCTCTCTCCATGGGAACCTCCGAATTGCATTCAGTTTCGCTATGGCTAAGCTGAGCTGGCACGGGTGCATCTGAAGGAATACTCACAAATTTCATTCCCTCATCTAGTGGTAGCAACCGTTTGTCTCGCGTTTGTAGCCTGCGGCGGCCGGAATGCAACCAGCGAAAACGTCTGTTGCCGCTCACCGACCGGTCGTTTGCTCCAGGTGTTCGGGGTACCGAGCCCCGTGCACCGTGATCTTCGAGGCGGCGCTATCGATTTCACGCAGATCGTCGGGCGTAAGCTCGACTGCAGCCGCTCCGATGTTCTCGTCCAGGCGCTCTAGCCTCCGGGTGCCGGGGATTGGCACGATCCACGGCATCTGGGCAAGCAGCCAAGCGAAATCGCAACAGCGACCCGCTCACCCTCGGCAGGATCGTGCGTCGGACCGTGGAGGCGAGAGGCGAGAACTACCTCACCTTCCCGCAGCGCGCCCTGTTCGACCGCATCGGCGCACGCAACTTCGTGCTCGAGACCGACATCTACGGCAACTTCATCATGACCGGCTACGACTTCGGGAGCGCGTTGGATTGGACACGGTTCGGCCTGCTGCACTCTGCCCAGACCAGCGGCCTCGCCTCCCGCAACAGCCCCGTTACTTCCAATTCAACGGAACGTCCCTTCCCGAGCAGCGGGGCTCCCTGGGCACGAGCCAGTCCATCGCGGGCTCGCCGATGGGGGCGCCCGGAGGCGCCGCCAGCGTCGCCGGCTGCTCGACCGTCCCCGCAGCACGGTCGAGGAATCTCCTGATGTCGCGGGCCAGCAGCGTGTAATGAGCGGCGTCGGACTGGTCTGCCCTCGCCGTCCAGCTCGGGATCTCGTTCTGCAGGCGCTCGAGCCGCATGGTGGCGATTGCCCGCACCTGGGGCATGCGGGCCGTGGCGGCCAGTCCTATCAGCCGATCGACAACCACACGTTCGATCGCGCGACTCACCTCGGCCTCGTAGGGGTTGTTGGGGGTGACCCCAAACGTCGCGGCGATCAGCGCGTCGATGACGCCATGGAGGTCCGGCAGCGACGGATTGATGGCACTCTGCTCCACGAGGCGGGCAGCGCGCTGCGCGTTGAGAATACTCGACACGGTGTGGTCTGCGGCGACGGTCGCAGGCGCGATCACATCGAACGTCGACCCCGTGTAGCGGGGGAACAGCTCTCGATGCCGGAAGTACCCTGCTGGGCGTGGCGGCAGCGTCTGCACGATCGCCTCGGGTAGTACGAGCGCAGAGGGATCGAGGGTCGCGAGCAGGGCCGAGAGCGCCGCCTGCTGTTGCTCGGCAGGAACGGGACGCACTGGCTCCCGGCCGTCGCCCCGCATCGCATAGATGTAATCCAGGCCGCCCAAGACGGAGGCCGCGGCGGTGACCTGATAGCGATGGTGCAGGTAGAGCGGTACCAGCACCTCCTCCATCGTCGCCAGCGGCATACCGCGCTTGATCGCCTTCTCGCCGAAGCGGGACAGGGCGACGCGCCGCACCTCCATCATCCGGTTCAACTCGGCGGGCGCCTCGGTCCCATTGGACCACTGATCCGCCTTCGGGTGGATGCTGATGTCCTGGTTGGTGAAGAACCGGATGTCCCGGTCCCACGCCTGATCGAGAATCTGCGTGAGGGCTTGGCCTTCGTCCGTACCGCCAGGGAAGTCCTGATAGCCATAAGCGATCGCGACCTTGTCCCATTCACCGATCCCAACGTCGTAGACCTCCGAGTAGTCGAAAGTGCCGTCGCGATTCAGCGTGATCAGCGGATGTGGGTAATCCATGACCGAGATCCGCCCAGCCCGACTGTCATAGTAGTTGTGGCCCAACCCCAGGGTGTGGCCCACCTCGTGGGCGGAGAGCTGCCGAATGCGCGCCAGGGCCCACTGCGCCAGCTCGGGTGGCGTCTCGTCGCCGGTCTCGTAGGGAGCGAGCAGGCCCTCGGCGATCATGTAGTCCTGTCGGATCCGCAGCGAACCCAACNNTGAATGCTGTCGGGCCGCAACTCGACGCGGAACGCGTTGCGATACCCGGCGGCCTCGAAGGCCTGGTTCCACCAGCCGGCTCCTTCCAGTAGGGCAGACCGGATCGGCTCGGGCGTGCCAGGGTCGACGTAATAGATGATCGGCTCGACCGGGTCGCTCACTGCGGCGCTCGGATCTCTTTTCTCGAGTCGGTGCCGGCGGATGAGCCGTCTGGTCATTGACTCGCCCAGCGGCACCGCGTAATCCCGGTAGGTGAGCGCGCCGTAGCCGGCTCGCGGATCGGCTCTGCGCGGCACGTAGTTGCCGTCGGGGAGCTCGAAAAACGAATGGTGCATCCTGAGGCTCGCCGCCTCGCCCGAGGCCGCGACGCTGCCCACGCCCTCGAACGCAGCGCCACCGAACCCGCCGCCCCCGGGGCCGGGCTGCCGGACGAAGGTGATTTCGGCCTCGATCTCAGTGTTCTGTGGGAAGTTCATGGTCATCTGCATGTAGACGGAGCTGCGGGACGCGTCCAACCGGTACGTGCCGGGCCTCAGGCGGCGGCCGATGTTGGTGGCGTCCCGGATCAGGAAACCGGTCAGATCGACCAGCACTCGGTCACCGGTCTCCGCTGCCGCCGTGAAGCCCCAGAGAACGGATCGGGCGAATGCGTCGGTCACCGCGCGAACCTCGGCGCGGTTGTCACTGGTGGCGCGGAACCGGTAGTTGGGCTGCACCATCAGGATCTTGCGACCCACACGCTCGAACGTGACGACCCGCGAGCCGGTGAGCTGCCCCCGATCGATGCCAATGTCGTTGGAGCCGAGCCCCGCCCCGGTCCCGTTCAGGTGGAGCACCTCGATGCCGAACCGATCGATCTCCATCCACAGCTGTCCGGCGCCCTCGTCCCAGAAGAGGGGAAAGAAACCGTCGATCTGTTGCATGGCCGCGGTTTTCTCTTCGATCGATGGCAACGGCCCCTGGCCGCTGGTCTGCCGGTCCTGAGCCTGGAGTCCCTGGACCGTGAGCAGCAGGAGAACGGCCACCGACAGCGAGACGACCGTAGCCAGACACGCCGTGGCCACGGGAGTTCGAGTTGTGCACCGCCTCGAGGGAATCCTGGATCCGAACACGATGACCTCCTTGGGGACGTTAGTCTTGCCTCAGGTCACGAGAAGATGCCCCGCGTACAGTTTGTTCGCGACCCGTACCGGGAAGGGGTCACGACGTCGCACCACTTCCGGCCTCGCACCCCATCTGCATGGGCAGTTGGCGAGTGCCAGGGGCGCCCCCCGCTTGTCTGCGCTCTTACCCCTGGTGAGCTTTTCCTCCTTTCGGGTGTAGCAATCTGATCGTGCGCCAACCAGACTCTCGTCTGTGAAGATCCGAGGGGTCAACGGACCAGGCGAGGCGCGAGACGACGCGCCGGATCGGCGTGCTGGGGCCGACAGCCCGAGCACGACGCGGAGGCCCCTCCTGCGCTCGCTGCTCCCGCCCCTGCTCAAGCGGCTCCTCGCCGTCGCTGTGGCCCTAGCCGGGTTCATGGTGGCGAACGCTCTGTATCTCCTACTCAATCGCGTGGCCGATGCCCTGGGCTGGGAGATCTTCGCCGTCGGCGAGACTTCACTGCCCAAGCTCTATCAGACGCTGCTGCTCACCCACACCGGCGTGGGCCTACTGTTGGTTACCGCGATGCTGGCGTTCGCCGTCAGCCATTTGCCCAGAGTGTGGAAACGTCGCCACCCGGCCAGCATCGTCTCAGGAGCGTTGTACCTCTCGGCAGGCCTCACCCTGGCGCTCACTGGGCTATTCATCCTGACCGAGGCCGCCAGTCGCGACCATCGCTGGGCGTGGTGGGTGCACGTGAGCTGCGCCGCGCTGGTGGTCGGCGGTTACGTGACGCACCGGCTGGTGAGCTATGCCCGGCCCCACAGGGTGTCGTTCGCCCGGTTCTTCGCTGCTGCAGCCGTCCTCGCCGTTCTGTTCGTGGTCGGCCACGGCTTCACCAACCGCGGGATCACACGGACCCGCGAGGCCGAGGCGGCGCTGGAGAGGGGCCTGGCCACCGGGGCTGGTGCCAAGGGCAGGGACCTGCGTCGATTTCTGGTGGACGGCTTTGTGCCAGCGGGCTTCGTTCCACCGAGGAGTCCGTTCTTCCCCTCGGCCGCGACGACGACGTCAGGTGGCTACCTCCCGGCGAGAATCATCACCCAGGGCTACCTGGGGTCGTCGCCGGACCAGGTCGAGCAGGAGGTTGCGGAGTTCGGCTTTGCGTTCCAGACGCCCATCGGCGCCGAGACCTGTGATCGGTGCCACCCGGACGTCGTCGCTCAGTGGGCGGCCTCGGCACACCGTTTCGCGTCGTTCAACAACCCCTTCTACGAAGCGACGGTCAACCTCCTCCGGGAAGAATCCAGGGAGCCGAATGAGTGGGTCGAGCAACACATCCAGACCTTTCCCGAGGCTGGTGGCATCGGACAAGTAAAGAGCAAGTGGTGCAGCGGGTGCCACGATCCGGCGTTGATGCTGGCCGGTCAGATGGATCGACGGATTGACCGTNNAGATCCATAACCGCACCGGCAACGGCAACTACAACATCGCCGATGAGCAGGAGGATCCGTACCTGTTTGCAGGCGCGCCGACGGGCACATTGGGTGCGCTTCTGCACGACGCGGCGATGAAGGCCAGGCCCACGGTTCACATGCGGCAGATGCTCAAGCCGTTCTTTCGGGAGCCCGAGTTCTGCGCCACCTGTCACAAGGTGAGCCTTACGGAACCGGTGAATAACTACCGGTGGCTCCGCGGTCAGAATGAGTTCGACAACTGGGACGACAGCGGCGTCTCGCTCAACGCCTCGCGGACGTTCTACCTCCCCGANNGGCGCCCCTGGGCGACGTGTCTGCCAAGGATGGGCTGGTCCGCTCGCACCGGTTCCTGGCAGTGAACACAGCACTACCGTTCGTTCGCGGCGACCAGGAGACCATCGACCGCATCGAAGCCTTCCTGCGGGACGAGAAGCTCAGCGTCGACATCTTCGCGTCGAGGAGTGGGCGCCAGGGCCAGACGGTGATGGCCCTCGATCGCACCCAGCCGGCGCTAGTGGCCGGTCAGCGGGTCACCGTGGACGTCGTGGTCCGCAACAAGGGAGTGGGACACACGTTTCCCGGAGGCACCAACGACTCCAACGAGGGGTGGTTGGAGTTCAGCGTACTGGACGAGGAGGGGAGCGTTCTCGCCGTCAGCGGTTGGGTGGGTGACAACGGGCACCTCGACCCGATGGCCCATGTGTTCAAGTCCCTGCTCCTCGACAAGGGCGGCAATCCGATCCAGCGACGAAACGCCCAGGACATTCACACGACCGTGTTCGCCAACGTGATCGCTCCAGGCACGGCGGATATCGCTCACTACGAGTTCGTGGTCCCGCGAGAGCTTGCAGGCAGGACGCTCACGCTCACGGCCCGACTACTGTGGCGCAAGTTCGACAGGCACTACACCGAGTTCGCCTTCCGCGCGAATCGTGAGGGCTTCAAGCGGTTCGACGACGTGCCGGATCTCCCGATTACGGAGATCGCGGCCGACGAAGTCAGGCTGTCGGTGGCGTCGACGGCCCCAGCGAGCAACTCCCTGGTTACCGACAGCGACTCCTCGCAGTGGGTGCGGTACAACGACTACGGCATCGGGTTGCTGCTGGAAGACGACACGCGGGGTGCCGCCCGCGCCTTCGCGGCGGTGGTGCGGTTGCAGCCGGGGCGGATCGACGGACCGCTGAATCTCGCCAAGACCGCGGCAAGGGATGGGAACCTGGAAGCCGCCTACGAGTATCTGCGACAAGCTGAAGCCATCGCTGCTGGTGATCCGCAGGCGGCGTGGGTGTGGGGTGTGGTGCTGCAGGAAGACGGTCGCTACGATGCCGCCGTGTCGGCGTACCGTAGGGTCCTCGAGGTCTTCCCGGGCGATCGGGCGGCGTGGCGCAACCTCGGACGAACCTACTACCTGAGCCAGCAGTACGAAGACGCCCTGGCGGCATTGGACGAGGTGCTCCGCATCGATCCTGAGGACCGGATCTCCCACTATCACCGGATGCTGTGCTACCGGGCCTTGGGACTGGAACAACAGGCGGCTAGAGCTGCCGCCGCATACGAGGTGTATGCCATCGACGAATCCGCTCAGGAGATTACGCGCAGCTACCGACAGCGAAACCCCGGTGCCAACCTCATGGCGCAGAAGATCCGCACCCATCGCTTGACCATCTCGCAGTGAGCCAGTGTCGACTAGGGACTGTAGCGTGACATCGGCGACGCAGTCACCGCACGCCTCGTATGGTGTCGCACAAGTTTGTTGCGTATCACATGAACCGGTGGGTCCCTTCGGGCGCTCACGTACCGGCGGACTCGACGCCTCCCCCCAGGCGCGCGTTCGACGGCCCGATGGCGGGGCCGGTGCCGAGACCGCCGGTCGTGCCGCGCCCTGCGGGACCCACCGGTTCATGGCGTATACGTATTGCAAGCCAATGTGTGGCACGCGTCGCGAGCAGGTTGCCGAAAACACGAGGTCCGACGCCATGGGCGCGTGGCGCGGGCGTCCTCTGCCCGCACCACGCGTGCATCGCTTCCGCCGCCTACCGTCGCTCCCGTTTCAGCCCCATGCTAGGCGCCGCATCGTCCTTCTGGTAGCTGGGTGCCTGCTAGGGTGTGGTGGTGAGGAGCCCGCGGTCGTCCCGCAGTTGCCGGACTACGCCCGGGCGAGCTACGCCGTGGTTGAGACGGCCACGGACTCGACGGCCCTGCGCTTTACCGACATCACCGCGTCGGCGGGGATCAGGTTCGTGCACGAGACGGGCGCGTTCGGCGGGAAGTGGATGCCGGAGACGATGGGAAGCGGTGGTGGGTTCCTGGACTACGACAGCGACGGGTGGCCCGATCTGTTTCTGGTGAATGGCACGCATTGGCCCGGGCACCGCCGGGACGGCGCATCGCCGACTGCGCGGCTGTATCGCAACCGGGGCAACGGCCGCTTCGCAGACGTGACTGCCGCAGCCGGCCTCGACTTCAGCATGTACGGAATGGGCGTGGCGTTCGCCGACTACGACGGCGACGGTGATGTCGACATGTATCTCACGGCGGTGGGAGACAACAAGCTGTTGCGCAACGATGGCGGCCGTTTTACCGACGTGACCGGGCAAGCCAGAGTGGCAGGGAACAGCGGCCGCCCCGGGGATTCCCCGTCCTGGTCGACGGCAGCAGCGTGGGTAGACGTGGACCGGGACGGGCGCCTTGACCTCTTCGTGTGCAACTACGTGAAGTGGACGCCCGAGACCGATCTCTACACGACGTTGGACGGCAAGACGAAATCGTATGCCACCCCGCAGCAGTACCAGGGGGATACCTGCCGCCTGTATCGCAACGTGGATGGCAGGCGGTTTACCGACGTGACGGAACGGGCGGGGGTTCTCAATCCGCAAGGCAAGTCGCTGGGCGTAGCGGTCGCTGACTTCAACGACGACGGCTGGCCGGACATCGTGGTGGCCAACGACACCTACCGCAACTTCCTCTACCAGAACGATGGAGACGGGACGTTCACTGACATCGCCGTCAGTGCCGGTGTCGGCTACGACGAGTTCGGCAGGGCCCGCGCCGCCATGGGGGTAGACGTCGCCGACGTAGCCAACGAGGGCAGGCTGTCCATCGCGATCGGCAACTTCTCGCACGAGCCGCTATCCCTTTACACCCAGATCCGCGAGGGCTTGTTTCAGGATCGGGCCGGTGCCGCTCGGTTGACGAGAGCTTCGCTGCTGCCGCTGACATTCGGTCTGCTGTTCGCCGACTTCGACCTGGACGGCTATGCCGATCTCATGACCGGCAACGGGCACATCGAGCCGGAGATCAACGCGGTCCAGCAAGACGTGACGTTTGCCCAGCGGCCCCAGTTGTTCCGCAACGCCGGTGGCGGCCGGTTCGTGGACATCGGCGAGCAGATCGGCAAGGCGTTTGCCGAGCCCATCGTCGCCCGGGGGGTTGCCACCGCGGACATCGATCGGGACGGCGATCTCGATGTGCTGGTAACCGTGAACGGCGCGATGCCGCTCCTGCTGCGCAATGATCTGCCCCGCGGCGACGCGAACTGGATTAGGATCCGCTTGGTCGGAGCAGGTCAGAACCGAGGCGCCGTTGGAGCAGCCGTCACGGTGTACTATGGCGATTTGAGACAGTGGAGAATGGTGCGGACCGGATCGTCCTACCTCTCCCAATCGGAAACCAATCCCCTGATCTTTGGTCTGGGCACCCGACAACAGATCGACAGCGTCGAGGTGCGCTGGCCGGTCAGCGGCGCGATCCAAAAGGTTGGCGCCGTGCGAGCTGGCGAGACTCGAACGATCAGGGAGCAGGCTCTAGGCGCCGCGGGCGCCGACGGGGCTGAGGAGTAGCGATGAGAACCACGATGATCCGTCGTGTCGGATGGCGGATGGGGTCGGCTGTGCTGCTCCTGCTCACAGCGTGTGGACGTGAGTTGTCGGAGGAGCAGGCTCGCGACCTCATTACCATCAGGACCTTGGGCCTGGCGTTCCTGGAAGAGAACCGGCTCGAGGAAGCCGAAGCCGAATTCCGCAAGCTCGTTGCGATGGCGCCGGACGAGGCGCTGGGTTACGCCAACCTCGGTCTGGTCTACTTGCGGGCGGGGCGGTTCGACGAGGCCGAGCAGCAGCTCGACGAAGCGCTGCAGCGAGATCCCCATGACCCGGACGTCCGACTGATTCTCGCCAAGGTTTACGAGCTGACCCAGCGTGAGGTCGAGGCTCGTGATCTGCTGGTGGAGTCCCTGAGGCGCAGCCCGGACCATGTCAAGACCCTCTACACCCTCGCCGAGCTGCACGGGGTCTCGGAAGACCCGGAAGTGCTTCGGCAGCGGGAGGCGTATCTCGCCCAGGCCGTAGAACGGGTGCCGGCGAACATCGCGGTGCGGCTCCAGCTCATTGAAGCTCTGCTACGCCTAGGGAACTCCGCGGAGGCGACGCGGCATCTGGAGGAGCTTGGGCAGCAGCTACCCGAGCTGCCGGCGGAGGCGTCGGAGTTCTTCGATCGCGCACTGGGGCTCGCCCGCGCCGGGCAGGCGGAGGAGGCTCTGCCCCACGCCATGTCGCTTCACAACGTGCTGCGCATCACGAACGTCTACCAGGCGGGGATCATAGATCTGCGTGGGCCCGGCGGCGTGCTCATCGGGTTTCCCATCGTGACGTTCAGCCAGACCGTGTCATTGGACGTGCAGGAGCAGGAGGCGGTCCTCGCCGCCATCCGCTTCACCGACGTCACGTCCCTGGTAGAGCTGGATGCAGCAGCGGCCGAGCCCGAGGCGCCTGCGGAGCCACGAGAGCCCGGAGCGCCGTTGGCAATCGGCGACTACGACGGCGATGGTGACCGGGATCTCTATGTCGGGAGTAGTGGCCTCCTGTTCCGCAACGACGTGGGCGCATTCGCCGACGTGACCCGCGAAGCTGGCGTGGCGGGCGCCGGGCCGGCCCTCGGTGCGCTGTTTGCCGACTACGACAACGACGGGCACCTCGACCTCTTCGTGGCGCGGGCAGGCGCGAACTTGCTGTTCCGCAATCAGGGTGACGGGACGTTCCGGGAGGTCGGTCGCGCCACGCGGGTTGCCGACCCCGGGCGTAGCTACGCACCCCGCTTCCTCGATCTGGACCACGATGGTGATCTCGACCTGTATCTCGCCGGCGCCGCCGCCAATCGGCTGTACCGCAACAACCTCGACGGCACCTTCACCGAGCGCGCGGCCATCATGGGCATCGCCGGGGACCCCGGCGCGACCAGTCGTGACGTAGCCTTTGGCGACTTCGACGACGACGGCGACATCGATCTGTTCGTCGTCAACCAGGATGCCAGCAACATCCTGTACAGCAACTTGCGACAGGGACGCTTCGAGGACGTGACGGTAGCCGGCGGGGTGCAGACCGATGGCGGTTCGGGTGCCGTTGCCGTGGCCGACTACAACAACGATGGGTTCCTCGACCTGTTCGTCGCCGGGCTCGGGGAGGGCGAGCACGCCCTGTACATGAACAACGGCGATGGGACGTTCGAGCCGGATCGCCGCCCCACTGCGATGTACCAGTCGCTGCAGCAGGTGATCGGCCTGGATGCAGCCTTCTTCGACTTCGACAACGACGGGTGGCAAGACCTGCTCGTAGTTGGGGAGCCGGCAGAGGCGAGTGGACGCGGCCTGTTGCTCTTCCGAAATGCCGCTCCCGGGCGGTTCGACGACATGTCCTCCCGGCTGCCGCAAGACATCGGCTCCGGCCGGCACGTCGCCGTCGCCGACTACGGTAGCGACGGTGACCTCGACATCTTCGTGGCGAGCTCGGACGGAAGCGTGCGTCTGCTTCGCAACGACGGAGGCGACGCCAACCACTACATCAAGGTTCAGCTCGTCGGCCTCCGGACGGGGAGCGGCAAGAACAACCACTACGGCATCGGCGCGAAGCTGGAAGTAAGAGCCGGCGGCCTCTATCAGATGCGGGTGGTCAGCGAGCCGGTTACCCACTTCGGGCTCGGGCACCGGCTCAAAGCCGACGTGGTGCGGATCGTGTGGACCAACGGCGTTCCCCAAAACCTGTTCTACCCGGGCAGCGATCAGGACTTGGTGGAAGAGCAGATACTGAAGGGCTCGTGTCCCTTGCTCTACGCGTGGAACGGTCGGGACTACGAGTTCGTCACCGACATCATGTGGCGCAGCGCGATCGGCATGCCGATGGGGATCATGGGCGCGAGGAGGGCCTACGCACCACCAGACGCCTCTCAGGAGTATCTCCGCCTACCAGGGGAAGTCCTAAAGCCGAAGGATGGGATGTACTCCGTCCAGATCACCGAAGAGCTGTGGGAGACGATTTACCTGGATGAAGTGGAGCTCGTCGTGGTCGACCATCCCGATTCCGTCGAGATCTATGTCGACGAGCGGTTCGTCCCACCGGGTCCCCCGTCGCTGCGCATCTACCAGGTGGCGAGCAAGCGCCTACCCGTTTCCGCCGTCGACGACGGTGGCAAGGATCAGCTCCCGGCGCTCCGTGCCAAGGACGACGTGTACGTATCGGATCTGCGAATGGCGCGGTACCAGGGGCTCACGGAGATGCACGACCTCATCCTGGAGCTGGGGGATCTGTCGCAGGCCGACCGCATCACGCTGTTCTTGAATGGCTGGATCTTCCCCACCGATGCCAGCATCAACGTGGCGATGTCGCAATCCGATCAGATCGAGAGTATCGCGCCATACCTCCAGGTGCCGGATCGTGACGGTCAGTGGCAAACGGTGCTCCAGAACCTGAGCTTCCCGTCGGGCAAGAGCAAGACCGTCGTCGCGGACCTCACCGGTGAGTTCTTGAGCGATGACTATCGGGTGCGCATCCGCACGAACATGCAGGTGTATTGGGATCACATCTTCTACTCGCTTGGTGTGCCGCAGAGCCCACTGAGGCAGACAACCCTGCAACCCGCCGCGGCCGATCTCCACGAGCGGGGATACTCCCGCCTGTACCGCAAAGGCGGTCGGTATGGTCCCCACTGGTTCGACTATGGTGACGTCTCCACCGAACCAGTTTGGCTGCCGCTGGAGGGGAACTTCACTCGCTTTGGAGATGTGTTGGAACTCGTTGTCGAGTCAGATGACAAGTACGTCATCTTGGCGCCGGGGGACGAGCTCACCGTCGGGTTCGACGCGGAGTCGGTCGCGGCGCTCCCCGAAGGATGGGCCCGGGACTACCTCCTCTACAGCGACGGCTGGGTCAAGGACGCGGATCTCAACACGGCCTACGGCAACACAGTGGAGCCGTTGCCGTTCCATCGGATGTCCCGGTACCCCTACGGTGCGGACGAGTCCTATCCGACGGATGAAGACCACCAGCGGTACTTGAGGACGTATAACACGAGGAGGCTTCGGAGGTGAGGAGTGAGGGGTGAGGACTGATCACTCCTCACTTCTTGTCCCATCGCACCGTCACTTCCCGCGCCCCCGGCGCGACCGCGGTGGTCGACTCTTGAGCGTCGGGCCACCGCACCCAGACGGCGGTAGCCTGCTGCGCCATCCCCAGCACCTGTACCGGGCCATCCTGTGACCAGTAGCCGGAACCGGCGTGGATCTCCCGGGCGGGACCGTGGCGGTCGCGGTACACCAACCGTAGCACGGCACCGATGGCATCGGGATTGCCGGCGGGACCGACCAGCCGGACGCGCAGTCCCGGCGTTCCCCCCTGGTTGCGGTACAGCTTGGTCTCTGCGCTGTTTTGCGACACTACTAGGTCAACGCGCCCGTCCCCGTCGTAATCGGCGAGCGCCGCCCCCCGCTGATCGCCATACACGATCACGCCGGAGACCTGTCCCGGCACTGACTCCAGAGATCCCGATCCGTCACCCCTGAGCCACACGGCGCGGCCGGCAAGATAGCGCTGGGTTTCCCGCTCGGTGGGGAAGAAGTTCTGGGTGAGGAACACATCCTCGTGGCCGTCGCCGTCGAAGTCAGCCACCCCAGCGTAGAAGGCTGGTGCGAGTTGTGCCTCGGTGGGGAGGGGGACCGCCTCGAAGCGGTCGCCTCGATTCAGAAACAGCATGTGATCCAGCGTAGTTGCCTGGAGAGTCGAGGCTATCGCCAGCGGTGGTCCCAGGACCTCTTGCAGCGTGGCCGCGGCGTAGTCGGCGAAACTGGGAATGCGCTGTCGCAGGTACGGCAGCGCCGGTGCCATCCGTTCCAGACCGCGCAGCGGAACGATGTCGTGGAACTCGGCGTCGAATCGGGCGGTGACGAGGTCGAGGGTGCCGTTGCGGTCGAAGTCGGCGTAGTACGCCAGCAGGGGGTGATCTCGGTCGGCCCGGAACCGGGTGTTGCGGCCCCAGCTGGTGGCAATGAGGTCCAGGCGGCCGTCGCCATTGAGATCCCCGGTGGTGAGACCGTTCCACAAACTGGTGTAGGAAGCCAGGCCCCAGGCCTGGGTGGCCTCTGTGAACTGACCCTGGTCATTGCGGAACAGCCTCACCGGGCCCCAGTCGATCGCCAGCAGGAGATCGGCATCGCCGTCGCCGTCGACGTCCGAAAAGGTGGCGCCGGAGACCAGCCCTACTCCAGCCAGCCGCGCACTGTTGGCCGTGTCCAGCCCGAAGGCCCCGGCGGTATTCCGGAACAGCCGGGAAGCCGCGGGCTGGGGGTAGCGAGCCGGCAGTAGCCGGCCGCCCACGAACAGGTCCAGATCGCCGTCTGCGTCGTAGTCAGCCAAGGCCAGGGGGCCGGTGCTGCTCACAGCACCCTTCACGGCGGGGGTGACCCTCGCCCGGGGGCGGCGGAGATCCACCCGGAGCACGGCTGCGCTGGTCTCGGCGGCGGCCGGGGTTGGGGCCTCGTAGTTCGTCTGCCCGACGAGCAGCGCGGTGCCCCCGCTGCCATCGGGGAGGCCCAACACAGTGGTCTGGTCGAGGGGAGCCGGTGCCAGCCCCAGGGGGACGCGCGCCAGTCGGCCGGCTTCGTTGCGGTAGTAGGCCAGCTGGCCACCGCTGCCTGAGGCGATGAGCAGGTCCTCATCGCCATCCCGGTCCACGTCGTGCCACGCTACTCCCGGCCCCAGCTGACTGAGCCGATTGAGCAACAGAGGCTGCCTGGTGAAGTCGTCGTACGGGGCCTCGTGATGGGTGTGCCCCAGTTCAGAGGTCACGTCGAGGAAGAACGGTGCATCCGGCACACTGGCGCCAAGGGTTTCCCTCACCGGCAACGGAAGCTCCTCCCCGTCCACTGCCCCTGTCTCGTGCACCTCATACAGACGGTTGGGCGTGGCGCCGCGCACGATGCTCCACTCGCCGCTGCGCCACTGCACCACGATTGTGAGCTGTTCCGCATCCCCGGCGGCGAAGGTGTACAGCGGCTCTGAGCTGGAGACATACACACCGCCCACAATCACTTCCTTGCTCTGCACCGCCACCGGCCCTCCGAACACATGGATCTTCGCCCCCACGCCCTGGGTGTTGGGGGTGCGGCCGGCGAGGCGGACGGCCACACGTGGGCGATTGCCCTCGTTGCGGTACACCCCGGCGGGTGAGCCGAGGCGGTTGGCGACGACGTCGAGGTCACCGTCGCCGTCCAGATCGCCGGCGGCCATGCCCTGGGACACGTCCATGTCGTCCGCGAACCCCCAGGCCTCGCCGACCTCCTCGAAGGTGAGGTCTCCGTTGTTGC
This sequence comes from Gemmatimonadales bacterium, assembly GCA_011772755.1. Classification (GTDB taxonomy): domain Bacteria; phylum Gemmatimonadota; class Gemmatimonadetes; order Gemmatimonadales; family GWC2-71-9; genus WVYX01. The sequence continues at coordinate 50,784 of WVYX01000033.1, read as the reverse complement.
GGAACGCCACGTTCCGCAGATAGAGCCTGGGGTAGAGCAGCCGCATCCTGCGCCAATCGGCCCCGAACGACAGGTTGCGAATGCGCTGCTTCGTGTCGGCGTCGAGGAAGTCCCGCTGGTGACCGGTGCCGATCAGAAGGTCTTCGTAACCGTCCAGCTCGACGTCCAGAAACAACACGGACCACGACCATCCGGAGGCCTCGACGCCGGCGAGATAGCCTACCTCCGCATAGGTCCCGTCCCCCCGGTTGAGATGCAGCGTGTTACGCGGCAGCTGCTGGCGATCCTGGATCTCGCCCATCATAGGAATCATCGGGACCCCGGAAGGCATCTGGGTCTTCTGCTTTCCGGCGGTTTGATCGAGCATGTCCAGCTGGAACATGTCGACGTCGCCGTCGCGGTCGAGGTCCGCAAACTCCACCGCCATGTTGGCGTTGGAGGTGGTCCGTAGCGCCAGGAGCTCCAACGTGTGAAACCGGCCGGTGCCGTCGTTGATCCACACGTGGTCTGGGCTCTCGAAGTCGTTGCACACGTACAGGTCCGGATCGCCGTCGCCGTCTACGTCCTGGAAGCGCGCGGTGAGGCCCCAGTCGGTCGGCGTGGTACCCAACGGCTCGCCGCTCTCGTCGCGGAATCGACCCGAGGTGAACGAGACCTCCTCAAAGCGTCCCGTTCCGTCGTTCAGATAGAACTTGTCCGGCTCGGCGTGCTCGAAGCGCATCAGCACGTCGCCTTCCCGGGCGATGCCGTAATGTGCGCGGAATTCCGGCTTGATGGCGTAGCCGCCGCCAACCCGCTCGACCACGCGGTCGAACTCCAGCATCTCGGGAGGATACATGTCCCGAACGGTTTTCAACTTGTTGTTCGCGACGTACAGATCCAGGTCGCCGTCGCCCTCGACGTCGGCGAGTGTCATCGTGGTGCCGTAGAAGCCCTGGGCGAGCCCCGCCTCCTCGGTTCGCTCGTGAAACACGCCGTCGCCGTCGTTCACGAAGAGGGCGTGGGGTCCCCCCATCGAAGTGGTCAGGAGATCCAGATCGCCGTCGCCGTCCACATCCGCCAGCACGGCGCCCGTGGACAGGCGGTCCGGAGCTGCGACACCTGCCTGCTCGGTGACATCCTCGAACCGCCACCCACCCAGGTTACGGTACAGGACGTTCGGCCCGTCGAGGCGGCTGAAGTACACGTCCACGAGACCATCGCCGTCGACGTCGCCCAGTGCTACTCCCGAGCCGTTGAGGACATGCTCGTTGTCGAGGATCTGCTCTTCGGTCACGCTGTTGCTGAACGTGATCCCGGTCTTCGACGGCGACAGCTGAAGGAACCCGTCGCGGCCACGCTTGGGAACGTTGAGGTCTGCCCAGCGGTAGCCGTCCGCGACATGCCACTCACGCGGCCGCTGGCCACCACAGTTGGCCGTGCTGAGGATGAGGAGGATCCCGAAGCCGGGGGCCGCGAAGCTACGTCTGGCTGGCCTGGGAAGCGCGGCGAACAAGGGTGGGGCACGGACCATGTTGGCGCGGAAGCTAGTGTCGTGAGTCAGAGATCGGCTGCATAGCACACGCGCCGAGCAGTCCCTCCGCGCGACGGCGTTCATGAGAAGAACTGCCGGGACGCCGCATTAGCTAGCGACCACTCCCCGAGGGGAATTGCAGCCGTTCCAGCGTCACTGGCGTTGGAACGGCGTCGCCTTCCCGTATGCGGTACATCCGGTCCATCGTCACGTTGTCATACACGTAGCTGTTGCCCGTGGCCGGCCAGGTGACCGTCACGCCGCGGATCCCGGTGGCCTGCCCGAGACCGATCTCCTGTTGCAGGGAGCTGGCGCCGAAGCTCCCGCCACTGGTCACCGTGCGGAAGATGTCCCGGTAACCCTGCGGCGTCTCCAGTGTGACTGTGATCCTGGCGCCGATGGCTGGGCGGTTCGACTGCACGCCTTCCAGCTCCAGCGTGATCCAATGGTTCCCGTGGCCAGGGTTGTGGAACAGCACGCTGTGGGCGACGTCGAACTCGTGGGCGCCTCCCATCTGGGCGTAGATGTCCTGGTCGCCGTCGTTGTCCAAGTCGCCGAAGGCCACGCCGTGACCCTTCGACATGTGTCCGAACCCGCCGGATGTCGTGACGTCCTGGAAGAACGTGCCTTCGGCGCTGCGAAACATCCGGTTGGGCACGATGGCTCGGAAATCCATGTCGCCGGTGCCGACGTAGATATCCAGGTGACCATCGTTGTCGAGGTCGCCGAAGTTGCCGCCCATCGTGAACATGATCTTGTTGAGCCGAGTCGTGACCGTGACGTCGCTGAAGGTGCCGTCACCATTGTTCCGGTATAGCCGTGGGAGCTCTGATGTGTGCCGGGAGCCGAGATACTCCGCTGCGACGTCGCCCAGAGGGGAGCGGAACCCCGAGACGAAGATGTCCTGCCAGCCGTCGTTGTCGTAGTCCCAGAACCAGGTAGTGAAGCTGTAGATGGGCTGCTGGACGCCGGCTTCTCGGCTGACGTCCACGAATCGCCACTGGCCGGCGTCATCCAATCCCGCGTTCCGCAGCAGCACGTTTGGCTCGCCGCGCCGCGAGAGGTAGAGATCCAGCCAGCCGTCGTTGTCGATGTCTCCCGACGCCACTGCCTTGACGACGGCGACCACCTGGGCGCCGACCTCGCGAGCCACGTCGGTGAAGGTCCCGTCGCGATTGTTCCGGAAGAGTTGGCTCGGGAAGTCGGCCCCGTACCATGCCTCGTTGCCGATGTACACGTCGAGCCAGCCGTCGTTGTCAAAATCGCCCCAGGTCGCCGTTTGCGTCGGATAGTACGGCTCGAGTAGTCCGGCCTCAGCGGTCACATCCTCGAACGTGCCGTCGCCGTTGTTGCGGAGCAACGAGTTGGGGAAGCCAAACGGCACCCAGCCACCGCGGAGCACCATGATGTCCAGGTGGCCGTCATTGTTGTAATCCGTTTGGACGATGTTCAGCCCTCCGACGATTCCTTCGAGCCCCGCTTCGACGGTGCGCTCCGTGAAGCTGCCGTCGGCGTTGTTGCGGAAGTATCGCAGCTGGTCGAGCAATCCCCACGAGGACACTACGAGGTCGAGGTAACCGTCTCCATCGAAGTCATCCATGATACTGCCGCCCGCGTGAGCCCGAACATGGAGCCCCAGGTCGGGGGCAATGTCGTGAAACCGCTTGACGTCGTGCTCCGAGTCGAACACTCGGGGCGGGATGAGCCACTGTGGCGGCACGCTGTCCGGGTACGCACCTACGGTCATGTAGGCCAGATTGAGTGCCCAACGGGCTGCCAGGTCGTACGGTGCCCGTTCCAGGAGGCTCTCGTACGCCCGTATGGCAGCCCACGACCTCCTGGGTTCGGGATACTCCCCGTCCGGCCCGATCGGTACGAGGCACCGAGCGGTCGCGCCGGGACGTACGCAATTCTCCAACACGGCGCGGAGGAAGTAGCCGACGGCACGCAGGCTCCTCACTTCCAGCCCGAACTCCGGCTCGACGCGGCTGAGATTGCGCGTGATCTCCTCGAGCACGTCGTCATACCGGTCGGCGGCTTCCTCGAAGCGGCCCGAGCCCAGTAGCTGCGTGGCGAACTTCGCGTGGAAGAGCAGCCGCTCATTGAGGCCCGACGGAGGATCCACCTTGCTCATACTGTCGAGCCACGCCGAGCTTGCGTACTCGAACCGCATCGGGTCGACAGTGGCGGCGAGCTCCTCGAGGAGATCCGCCATCTGCACCGTCCCGGGGCCCCGTGGGTCGGGCCCAGCGCCACTACACGCGGCGAGCAGGGCGGCGTGGGTGATAACCTGCGCGAGGCGCAACGTCACCTTCCCCCTCATACTCCCCCCTCTAGGTGTCACCTGCCGCCCATCCGGACAGTGATCTCACGGAGGCCGGCGGGGACTGGTGTCGTGGTCTCGCTGCCGCCGGGCCACCGGACCCAGACGCCGGTGGGCTCCCCGCTCATTCCCAGTACCTGCACCGCGCCATCGTGTGACCAGTAGCCGGATCCGGCGTGGACTTCCCGGGCCGGTCCCCGTCCTTCGGCGTACACCAGGCGGATCGTCGCACCGATGCCGTGCGGGTTGCCCGGCGGTCCCTGCAACCGTATCCGGATTCCCGGTGTGGCGCCGTCGTTCCGATAGAGCTTGGTCTCGGCCCCGTTCTGGCTGACGACCAGATCGACCTTCCCGTTGCCGTCGTAGTCGGCAAAGGCCGCCCCCCGTTGGTCCCCGTAGACGGCTACACCGGAAACCCGTCCGGGCACCGGCGTCAGGGTCCCGCTAGCGTCGCCTCTCAGCCACAGCCCGCGGCCGGCGTCGTAACGGGGCGTCTCTGCTTCAGTCGGGAAGAAATTTTGACTCAAGAACAGGTCCTCGTGTCCGTCTCCGTCGAAGTCCACCACGCCGGCATAGAACGCTGGCGCCAGCTGGGCCTCCAGGGGAAGAGGTGCCGGCTCAAATGAGGCTCCCCGGTTCAGAAACACCGTGTGATCCAGCGTCGTCGCTTCCAGGTGCGCAACCCCCTCCAGCTCCATGCCAAGCACGTCGTCCAGCGTGGCAGCGGCATACTCCATGAACGAACGCACCCTAACCCGGGTCGCCGGCATGGCCCCCCGGATCTGAAAGTAGGGCGCGAGGGGAACGGTCACCTCCCGGCCGTCATATCGCTGCGCCAGGATCGGGTCCATTTTGCCGTTCCGATCGAAGTCACCGTAGTACAGTTGGAGTGGGCGCTCGGTGTCAGGCCGGTGCCGCGTGTTGCGTCCCCAACTCGTCGCCACGATGTCCAGTCGCCCGTCGCCGTCCAGGTCGCCTGTGGTGACGCCGTTCCAGCGACTGCGATGCCGCGCCAGGCCTGCGGAGGCCGTGGCGTCGGTGAAGCTGCCCCCCTCATTCACGAAGAGCGTGAGCGGTCCCCACTCGAGAGCGAGCAGCAGATCCGGGTCGCCGTCGGCGTCCAGATCCGAGAAAGTGGCAGCGGAGACCAGGCCCACCGATGTGAATGCTGCCTGGTTCGCCTGATCCAGCCGGAACTGCCCTTGCTCGTTCCGGAACAGCCGCGAGGTCGCAGCGGTCGGGTACGACGCCGGCATACCTCGGCCGCCGACAAAGAGGTCCAGGTCGCCGTCGCCATCGACGTCCGCCAGAGCCAGCGGGCCGGTGCTACTGTTGTGGCCGGGAACGGCGGGCGCGAACGCTGGTGGCACGCCTCCCACGCCGCCCCAACCGGGGCCCAGCTCGAGCTGCAGCACCGACGGGGCCGCGAGCGCCTGATCCCGGGAGCCGGCCTCGTAGTTCGACTGACCCACCAGGAGCCTTGTGCCGCCTACGCCGTCGGGCAGCGCCACGATCGCTGTCTGGTCGTACTCGACCTCCGGGGTGCCAAGGGCGACTGCTGTGAAACGCCCCCCATCGTTGCGGTAGTACGCCAGGCGTCCCCCCCGCCCCGAGGGAATCAACAGGTCTTCGTCCCCGTCGCGGTCCACGTCGTACCACGTGATCCCGGGACCGAGCCGGCTCAGCTCGTTGGGCAGCAGGGGCTGGCGCGCGAACTCGTCGAACAGGGTCTCGACGTGGCGGTGCCCCAGCTCCGCGGAAACGTCTTGGAAGAATGGGGCGGTCTGGGCGCTCGCGGCTGTCGGGTCGCCAGTGGTTGGACCCGTGGTCGGGCTCTCCCGGATCTCGTACAGGCGGTTGGGCCGAACGCCCTCGATGACGGTGCGGCCACCGCTGCGCCACTCGACAACCAGGGTCAGTGAGTCCGCGTCGCCGGCAGCGAAGGCGTATTGGGGATCTGAGCCGGAGAGGTAGTGCCCTCCCGCGGTGACTTCCCGCTCCTGCTCTGGGACCGCCCCACCGAGCAGGCGAATCTTGGCACCTACTCCCTGCGTGTTGGGTGGCTGCCCCCGAAGCCGGACGGCGACGCGGCGCGCCGTACCGTTGTTGCGCAACACCGCGGTAGGGAACCCCAGGCGGTTGATCACCACATCCAGGTCGCCGTCCCCGTCCAGGTCGCCAGCCGCCAGACCGTGGGAGACGTCCGCTTCCTGGCCGAAGCCCCACGCATCGCTGACGTCGTCGAACGTGAGGTCGCCGTTGTTGCGAAAGGCAACGTTGCGCTGGTGAAGATCGGGGTAGAGCAACACCCGCCTGCGCCAGTCGACGCGGCTCAGGCCGCTGCGGATCCGCTCATCGGTGTCGGCGTTCTGCACGTCCCAGATGTGGCCGTTCGCCACCAGGATGTCTTCGTAGCCGTCCAGGTCCACATCCAAGAACAGCGTTGCCCACGACCAGTCGGAGGCATCCACACCCGCAAACTCCGCAATTTGCGCGAACGTGCCGTCACCCCGGTTCAGGAACAGAGTGTTCCGCTGCAGCTGGGGGCGGTTCTCGATCTGGCCCACCAGCTTGGGCAGCGCTGTGTGGGACGGTCGCTGCATCTGCCGTCGCGTGTGGTCGCGGCTCAGCATGTCGGCTTCGAAGAAGTCGACGTCGCCGTCCCGGTCGATGTCGGCGAAGTCCATGGCCATCGCGGCATTGCTGGTGGCCCGCAGCGCGAGCCGTGGCGCCGCCTGAAACGTGCCCGTGCCGTCGTTTATCCAGAAGTAATCCGGATCCTCAAAGTCGCTGCACACGTAGAGATCGGGGTCCCTGTCGCCGTCAACGTCGTAGAATCGCGGGCAGTCAGGGTGAAGTAGTCGGGTTCCCACGTGAGGGGGTTCCCGCCCTCATCGAGAAACCGGCCCGACGTGAAGGAGATCTGCTCGAAACGGCCGGTTCCGTCGTTCAGGTAGAACATATCGGGCTCTGCTCGCTCACTGCGGACCACGATGTCCAACTCGGGGAGGATGCGTACCCGGTAGTGCTCGCGGAATCTGGCTACGACTTCCCAACGGTCTCCCACCTGCCGGACGACCCGGTCGAAGCTCCGTTCCTGGGGCCGGAACAGATCTTCCGCATTCGCTGCCTTGTAGTTGGCAACATACAGGTCGAGATCCCGGTCACCGTCGACGTCGGCCAGTGTGATCGTGGTGCTGCCGTGATGGGACTCGAGCTCCGCTGCCACCGTGTGCTCCGTGAACACGCCGGACCCGTCGTTCAGGAACAGGGCGTTCGGGCCCCCGAGGGCCGTGACCAGGAGGTCGAGATCCCCATCGCCGTCCACGTCTGCAAACACTGCCCCCGTGGCGGCCCGGTCGGGCGCGGCAACTCCTGCCTGGTTCGCGATGTCTTCGAACCGCCAGTCTCCCAGGTTGCGGTAGAGCGCGTTCGGACCGTCCAGCCGATTGAGATAAACATCGACCAGCCCGTCGCCGTCAGCGTCCCCCAGTGCCAGCCCCGAGCCGATTAGAGAGTTCGGATGTTGCAGCCTGCGTTGTTCGCTGATGGCGTTGGCGAAGTGAATACCTGTGCGGGAGCTGGGAAGCTGGGTGAACCCGGGCCTTCCGCGACGCGGCACCGAGAGCTCGCGCCAGCGGTATGCTCCCTCCTCATGCCAGGAAGGGGGGACGCTGCTGCAGGCCCACGAGGCGACGAGGAGGCCAGCCGCCGCCAATCGGGTAGCTAGCTGCTTCACACTGTTCGGGGGATGGCGGGACGGCACGTCGCCGGTTGTCTCAAGTCGGTACGCTCGCTGACCGCTGCCACTTGGAGTGGGCTGATGAAGCGCAATGAGCCGTGAGTGCAGGTGGTAGTATAACCCCGCGGCTCACCCGGTGGAGCGTCGGCGCCTGTGGGCAGCCTTGCCAAGGCGTCACGGTCGGCTGAGCGGGTAGGGTTTTCGGGCTTCTTTCGGCCCTCGCCGGTTGAATGGCTATGAGCCATTCCCATAGCCACTGGGTCGCGTTTGGAGGTCGGATTTGGGGCTCAGTTGGGGGTTGACGAATCAGGATTGACCGGCAGATTAGCGAGAGTTAGTTTGGCGCGTCGGTTGCACTTGCCCATACCTCAGAGTGGTGGGCCCTCCCCTCTGTAACGGCCCCCTCTGAGTCAGTAGTTGATGGCAGCGTACAGTTCGGACATAGCCGGCACCGCACGTTCTCCGTGAGGCGTGTGGTGAGCGGGATTTCGTGTTATCGGAGTCCTACCTCGAAGTGCAACCGAGCGATGGCGCATTTGAAATGTCGCTGGCTATGAACTGGGAGCATTAATCCCCAGAAGGAGGGTTGTATGCCTCGTACGTTGTTGAACCGTCGCGGCCGGGGCTTTGCCCTGGCTGCGCTCGCGCTCCTCTTCGGGGTTGGGACTGCGTTCGCGCAGGCCGGCCGCATCGAAGGGACGGTGCGAGACGCCAGCACTGGCGACCCGGTCGCGGGCGCGAGAGTGACCGTGATCGGGACTCAACTAGCCGGCACGTCGAATGAGAATGGCTACTACGCCATCGCCAACGTGCCGGTCGGGACCTACGAGGTCCGGGTGAACGTCATCGGTTACCAGCAGGTGACGATCACCAACCAGCGGGTGGCGGCAGGTCTGCCGACCACCGTCAACTTCACCCTTGCCCGCAGCATCCTCAGAATCGAAGGCGTGGTGGTGACCGGCGTCGCGGAAGCGACGCAGGCCATCAAGTTGCCCTTCACGGTGGACCAGGTGAAGGCCGAGGACATCCCCGTCCCCGCCTCGAACCCTGAGGAGGCTCTCCGCGGCAAGGTGGCCGGTGCCCGGGTGGTTCGTGGCAGCGGGTTGCCGGGATCCGGCGTGTCTGTCCTCCTGCGGGGGGTGACGAGCATCAGCACGGCGGGACGCTCGAATGAGCCGCTCTACGTGGTGGACGGCGTCATTCTCGGCGCCTCCATGGTGGACATCGACGCGTTGGATGTCGAGACCATCGAGGTCGTGAAGGGCGCGGCCGCTGCGGCGCTCTTCGGATCACGGGCCGCCAACGGCGTGGTGCAGATCACGACGCGCCGCGGGAGGGACGTCCCGGAGGGCGACACGCGGATCACCTTCCGGAGCGAGTTCGGGCGGAACTTCTTGCAGGAAGACTTCCGGATGACCCGGACGCACTTCTACAAGACCGACGGGACGAACTGGCTCGCCGAGGCCGGACTACTCGGTCCGGATGGGGACACCGTGCTCACCGTGGTTGACACCACCTTCAACCCCGACGGTTCGATCACGGTTTATCAGGACAACACGGTGGCCATCATCGGGCCTCGGGAGCGCCGCGCGGTAGACTGGATCTACGACAGCACGGCTTGGGCCGGTCCGGAGTCGTTCACGCAGGGCCGGTACGCCGTGTCTGACAACCCGTACCCGGGCCAGCTGTTCGATCACATGGATCGCTTCTTCGACCCGGGCACCTACTACACCAACTCGATCAACATTTCGCACCGGACTGGGAACACCAACTTCATGGCGTCGTTCCACGAGAACAAGGAAAGCGGCATTGTGGACGCGCTCGATGGCTACCTGCGTCGCGGTGGCCGGGTGAATGTCGATCACCGGATCGCCCGCCGCCTCGACTTCAGTGCCAGCATCATGTTCTCCCAGTCGACGGCCGACGAGCCCTTTGGTGACAACCCCAACCCGTTCTTCACGCTGCCCCGCATCGAGGGCGACGTGGACCTGTTGAAGCGGTATCCGGCGGCTCAGGAAAGAATCGACGCGGGGGTGGGCTCGGCGCGGGACAGCAACGACTACCTGATCATCCCGAATCTCGAGGTTCTCGAGGAGAACCCGATGTACCTGGTGGCCAACCAGGACGTGACGAATACGCGCGGCCGGTTGTTGGCCAGCATCGGACTCAGGTGGCGCCCGACCGAGGAGTTCGATATTTCGGGCAACTTCAGCTTCGACCGGTCGGACCGGAATTCGACTGAGTTCTGGTTCAAGGACTACCGGACCTTTGATCCCAGTTCCCTCCGGGATGGTCGGCTGAGAAAGCGCAACAACTACAGCCAGGCCCTGAATGCCTCTGTCACGGCGGCGTACACCAAGCGCATCGGGTTGCTCAATACGAGCACCAAGGCGCACGTGCTGCTGGAGCGGGACAAGGACGAGAATACCACGGCGCGTGCGACCCGGCTGTACGTGGACAACGTGAGGGACCTGGACAACTCGGATCCCGATCTGCAGCGCGTGTACGGGAGCACTTCCGAGGTTCGCGCCCTGGGGTACTTCTTCACCGAACAGATGGATCTCAACGACCGCTACGTCGTGGATGCCCTGATCCGGCGTGACGGGAGTTCCCTGTTCGGGCCTGATGACCGCTGGCACTGGTACTACCGGGTCGGTGGCGCGTGGCGGGTGGCGCAGGAGCCCTGGTGGCCGTTCGGGTTCCTCGATGAGTTCAAGCTGCGCGTGTCGCGCGGCACCGCCGGCGGGCGTCCCAGGTTCTCGGCGCAGTACGAGACCTACTCCGTGGGCTCGGGGGGCGTGACCAAGGGCAACCTCGGCAACAAGCTGCTCAGGCCTGAAAAGGCCACCGAGACCGAGTTCGGGGTGGACCTCATCGCCCTCGGCCGTTTCTCGCTGACCGTGAGCCACGCCCGCTCGACCATCGAGGACCAGATCTTGCAGGTGCCGCTGCCCGGCTACGCCGGCTTCAGCCGCCAGTGGCAGAATTCTGGTACGGTGAGGACCAACACCTGGGAGGCTACCCTCCAGGCGGCCCTCATCCAGAAGCGGGATGTGAACTGGAACCTCAACATCGTGTGGGACCGGACCCGGGGGATCATCGACAGCCTCGGCGCGCCGCCCTTCTTCATCAGCGCTAGTTTCTACGCGCGCAAGGGTGACGACGTCGGCACACTCTACGGCTCGCGGTGGGCCACACAGTGCAGCGATGTCTTGTTCGGTGACGGCCTGACTTTGGAGAGGGGTTTCTACTCCGGTGATGAGTGCCTCGTGTCGCAGGGCGGCGCGTTCGATATCAACGACGACGGTTACCTCGTTCCCGTGGGCGTCGACAACACGTGGCGCGACGGCATCGAGAAGCACTACTATGGGGGCACGGTCACCATCGATAGCGTGAGCTACGCCTGGGGAATCCCCATCAAGGGCTACACTATCCGGGTGGACACGTTGCCGGGTGGCGTGGTCGCCACCGACACGAGCCGCTTCCAGAAGGTTGGGAGTTCGATCCCTGACTTCAACTTGGGCGTGTCGCAGACGTTCCGTTGGAAGGGCTTCTCCGTGTATACGCTGTTCGACGCCCAGATCGGCGGCGACATCTACAACAACACGCGGCAGTGGGGTTGTCGCGACAAGACCTGCTGGGAGTATGATCAGGTCACCCAGGACGGCGCGCTCGCCTCAGGGGACGGGACGGATCCCAGTGGTTACAAGTCGATCCTGTACGGCGAGATCCTCTACGACGTGAACAGCGACAACAGTCACTTCGTCGAGGACGGCTCGTTCGTGAAGTTCCGCGAGCTGGCGTTGCGGTACACGTTCAGCCGCGCCCAGCTGGAAGGCTTTTTCGGGGGATTCATCAAGCGGGTGTCCCTCGCCGTGATTGGCCGGAACCTGATGACCTGGACTGACTACAGCGGATACGATCCGGAGGTATCGGGGCTGGGTGGGTCTGCCGCCTACCTCCGGTATGACGACTTCGGTTATCCGAACTACCGGACCTGGACCGGCTCTATCGAGATCGAGTTCTGATCCCGATCGCTGGGTGATACTGGCTTTCCATCTGCCCCGTCCCCGCCTGTGCCGGGGACGGGGGCAGATGAGCCGACTGAAGACAAGAACATGATCATGAGAGGAGGGATGGCTCTATGAGGTGGAAATGGGTGAGAGCCGCAGCCGTGGCGTTGCTCGTGCCACTGGCCGTTATCGCGTGCGAGGCCTTCGACGAGCTGGACGACCTCGATGTCATCAACGAGAACGCCCCGGACACGGAGCGCGCCCTGGGCACCCCGGGGGACATCGAGGCCCTGATCTCCAGCGGGTTCGGGACCTGGCTTGAGGCCACCCAAGGCCCGACGGGGCTGGGGTTGTCGACCGCCGGGGATGAGCTGAGCATGTCCTGGGGCAACATGGCCATCAAGGACCTGTCCTCCGAGCCCCGCGTGGCATGGAACAACTCCTCGTCGTATAACTATCGGTACGTCAGCGACTCCCGAGGCTGGAGGCGGCCCTATCGAGCCCTCTCGGCCATGTACGACGGGCTGAGGGCGTTCGACGCAGATCCCACGCTGGCGGAGCAGATCGACTTCGACCGGGCCAAGGCGTATGCCAAGTTTGTGCAGGGCTTGGCCCATGGCTGGATAGCCTTGCAGTTCGACTCGGGTTTCATCTTTGACGAGACGGTGGAGCTCGAGACCGAGGTGCTGTATCTGAAGCCGTACCCAGACGTTATGGCCGCGGCGCTCGGGTATCTCAATGATGCGATCACGCTGGCGCAACAGGGGAGCTGGTCGCTGCCCGTCAGCTGGATCAACGGCAACGCGTTCACGGCCTCCGATATCGCCCGGCTGGCCCACTCGTATGCCGCGCGGTTCATGGCGCAGGTGGCCCGCACGCCGGCGGAACGGGCCGATCCGACTATATGGCAAACCATCATCAGCCACGTCGATAACGGCATCACCGCCGACATCGAGATTGTCGGCCAGAACAGCGACCCGTGGGATGACTGGATCAAGTGGGGCGGGGCCCAGGTCGGCCGCACCTGGGGACGGGCGGACTACAAGACGATCGGCTACCTCGAAGCTGGCGCCGGCCTGGGATACGACAACTGGCTGGCCACCCCCGTGGCCCAGCGTCTGCCGTTTGACTTGGATATCCCGGACCGGCGGGTCACCCCCGGTCCCCCACCGCATACGGAGTTCGTGTCGGAGGGTCTCGATTTCGGTCACTGGGGACAGCCAAACCACCCGGAGGCCCGGGGGACGTACCACTGGTCGTTCTACGGCCATCACCGCTACCGGAACTTCCCCGAGAGCGGTGACATCGACCCGTTCGTCATCATGACGACGGAGGAGATGGATCTGCTCAAGGCGGAAGGCCTGGCGCGGCTGGGACAGGCCGGGGCGGCGGCGCTGGTCAACAACACCCGGGTGAACCGGGGTCAGCTGCCACAGGCAACCGATGGCGACGCAGACCTCCTAGAGAAGATCTTCTACGAGATGCAGATCGAGAACTTCAACGTCTGCGGCGGCTGCCCCATGTTCAACCGGAGGGGTTGGGGCGGTCTGCAACCCACGGGTCCCAGCCACCACTTCGGCCTGGTGACTGGCACGCTGGTCCACTTCCCGCTACCGGGCTCGGAGCTGGAGATTCTCCAGAAGAAGGCGTACACCTACGGTGGGGAAAACAAAGAGGGTAGCGCCCTTGTGGCGTGCGGAGGACTGCCGACGGAGCCGTGCCCTGGTGGTTCAGCTGCACCGGCGTTTGGAGCAGCAGCGGCCGCAGGCAGCGGCGTTCCGGCACGGCTGGTGTACCGCTTCAACGGCCTGAGAACGACGGCTGAGAAGCTGGAGTTCATCAGAGGCGAGACCCATTATGGTCTGGGCGAACTGAGGCGGTACCGCTAGGCCGGTATCCCTGCCGCCACCAGCGCGCCAGGGTTGGTTCGACAGAGAAAGGCCACCGCATCTTGACTGTGGTGGCCTTTCGTCTTTCCAGTTCGTGAGCATTGTCTCAGGGTGACCGGAGGCCGTTCGACATACTGAGTCCCGTCACGGCCGTTCGAATCTCTAGCTCTGAATGAGTCCTGCGCCGCCCTCCGTGGATCGATCCCGGAAGCGGGAGCCCGGTTCCCGCCTTCCCCTCCTGGCCCGCCGAGCGGTGGGCGGGCTGCTGGTGCTGCTCGCCATGCTGCCCGTCTACCGACTGCTCTCGGGGCCAGCGGGCGGTTTCCCGGCCTGGCAGACCGTGCGGGCCGCCGACCGCTACTATGTGACCCTATGGCAGGGGTCGGCGCTACTGATTCTCGCGGCCATTCTGCTGGCTTTCGTGTTCGGCGGCCGGGCGGTGCGCCGCCTGGGCCGCATCGGCGAGCTTCTCGCGGTGTCCCCGTCGGTCGCGTTCGCCGCGGGGCTGGCTGTTGTTTCGGGACTCCTGACGCTGTGGTTTGGACTGCAGGTGCTCCACGGAGAGCCGCTGCTCCACGACACCCAGATTCAGCTGCTCCATGCCCGCTACCTGGCGGCGGGTGAGCTGGCCGGCCCGCCCCTGGCGCAGCCCGAGTTCTGGAACATGCAGTTCATGCTCAACACGCCGCAGGGTTGGGTGTCGCAGTATCCTCCACTCCACGCGGCGATATTGGCGGTCGGCTTCCTGGTGGGCGCCGTCTGGGCGGTTGGCCCGCTCCTGATGGCGGTGACTGCGTTCTTCAGCTGCCTGGCTGCAGAGCGTTTGCTGCCGGAGAAGCCTGCCGTGGCCCGTCTTGGGGCGCTGCTGGTCGCCGTGAGCCCGTTCCTCATCGCCCTGGCCGGTGCGTCGATGAACCACGCCACGGCGGCTGCCTTGGCCGCTACGGCGGCGTATTGCGCGCTGCGCGCGCTGGATGGGAGGGGGTGGTGGGGTTGGGCAATGGGAGCCGGGGCAGCAGTCGGCGCCATGCTGGCCACCCGTCCGCTTTCCGCTGTCGTGATCGGTGCAGCGGTGACGCTGGGAGTCTGGTTGTGGGTACCGGAGCAGGGCGCCCGCCAGGGCCGACGGGTGGGCGTCCGTCTCGCTGCCATGGTTGTGGGTGCGCTGCCCTTTGCGGTCGCGTTAGGCTTCTACAACGCCCACTTCTTCGGGTCTCCCACGCGGTTCGGCTATCTCGCGGCCGCCGGCCCGGCGCATGGCTTGGGGTTTCATCCGGACCCGTGGGGCAACCTGTACGGCCCGATGGAAGCGCTGGGCTACACCTCGGCCGATCTGCTCGCGCTGGGACGGGACCTACTGGGTACGCCCCTTCCGGCTGTGGCCATCGTGGGGCTGTTTCTCATAGTTGCGCCGCGGCTCACCGGCGGGGAGCGTGTCCTGGCCGCTTGGGCACTCGCGCCGGCGCTGGCAAACGCGTTCTATTGGCACCACGATCTGGTGTTGGGACCCCGGATGTTGGGGGAAGCGGCACCGGCTTGGTGCTTGCTGGCGGCCGTCGCCGGGGTGGGCCTGGTCCGGCCAGCACCTTCACCACACCGCCCGGACAGGGTGGTGTGGCATCGTCGAGCGCTCGCCGGACTGTTTGTTCTCGCGTTACTCCTGGGGCTCGGCTACCTGGGGCCACGGCGCCTGCTGGGGTTCGGTGAGAGGGTGGCAGCCGAGCCGGTAGTCCAGCCGCCTGAGACATCACGCCCTTCTCTGGTTTTCGTGCACGAAGGCTGGGAGGATCGGCTGGGTGCTCGGCTCGCCGCCAGGGGCCTGCGGCTCGACAGCGTTCGGACGATTCTGGGGCGCTATTCTCCCTGCCAGGTGCAGCGCGCTCTGGACGGCACTCTCGGGGACTGGGAGAGTGAGTGCCGCCGCCAGGCGGCTTCCGACCGCTACGGTGTGCTGGGGATTCCGGCTCTGGTCTGGCAGGGCGACCTGCCGGGCCTGCGACCGGCCGGCCCGATGTGGGTCCGCGATCTTGGCCCCGACCACAACGTGCGACTCCTGGAGCAATTCCCGGACCGGGTAGCGCTGGTGCTGCTGCCGCCCATCGGTGAGCGGACCTGGGTGCTGGTTCCTTTCGAGCAAGGCATGTCGGTTCTTTGGGGCACGGAGGCTCAATGAACTGGCGGAGCGTATCCCAGTTTGCGTTGGTACGCTCGCGGAGGGGGCCAGCGGCACGCTGCGTCGCTAGCGGAACCGTTGACACAGTCCGCTAGTGCGCAGTAATGCTCTGAGCCCGAAGTGGTGGTGGTGTTGTCCCCCGCGATTCGCGATCTTTCAGCTAACTTAGGACTGCTCCGACACAAGGTGGTTTCCATGCGCCGTACTCTTGTCGGCCTAGCCCTGGCGGCGGCCATGCTCGTCGCGGCTGGTTGCGCAGCCGCGTCCGGCGGCGGTGGCGGATCGGGAGAGGCCGTTTACAGAAGGAACCTGGGTCGAGCGACCCCCCTCGACGTCGCCCGCTACACCCGCGTGATCCTCCAACGATTCCACTATCAGATTGAGCGGGCGGATTCGACGGAGTACTACACGTTTTTCGAGACGCGGTGGAGGGGTCGGTACCCATTTCAGGATGAGCTGGATAGTGGAGTCGTAGAGGTGACGTCCCGCCTCACCATCCGCGCCCGGGCGATCCGGGGTACGTTGAGCCTGGCCCCTGTGGAGTTCACGGCGGAGAACATGGTTCGGATGCGGGAATCCGGCGAGTGGCGCCGAGGGCTGATGACGCCCATGGCCAGGGAGTACTTCAGGGATATCGCGGACGCCCTGAAGCAGGAGTTCGATGCACACATGCGCGTCCGCGGCTGAAGGTGCAGGCGGGCTCCCTGCACTTTCCACACCTAGATCGGGGTGGTTGGGCCTCGGAGCCAAACTCGGCCGTGTACCGGGGGAAGGGGGCGGCAGGTGGGGCGGGCCCTGCAGCGTCGGGGCGGCATCTGCCGGAATGAAGGGACATTGAGTATGCGTCGTGTGCTTGTCGGTTTGTGGATGGCGCTGCTGGCCGGCTGTGGGCTGCAGGACGCCTTTGTCGGGGACGGGACGGTCGTGGCCCGCGCCGGAAATCATCGGCTCACCCTCCGTCAACTGGCAGACTTCATGGTGATGAGGGAACTGCTGCCGCTGGATGCCCCGCTGGTGGAGCGATGGGCGTGGTGGTGGGTGGAGTATTCGCTCTTTGCGCAGCGTGTCGGGGCGGGGGATTCCCTGCTCGACTCCGCGAGTGTCGTGCAGGCGAGGTGGCCGGACGTGCGAGCGGCGATGGTGGACAGCATGTATGCACGCCTGGCGGAACAACGGCTCGCGCTGACTGAGGCGACGCTGGACAGTGCCTACGCGGCAGGTGATCTACTGCCGATCGATCAGATTCTGATCAGTGCGCCGGCGAGCCTCTCGCCTGAGGAGAGGGCACGGAAGCGTCGCCGGGCGGAGGCCGTGCGGGCACGGCTGGTGGGCGGCGGTACGTGGGCAGCGGCGAATGAGGCGAACGAGGATCCGGGGTCGCGGGCAACGGGCGGCAGCATCGGCGTGATCACGTGGGGCACCATGGTTCCCGAATTCGAGCAAGCGGCGTTCGCCCTCGAGCCGGGTGAGATCTCGCCGGTGACGCGGACGGTTTACGGCTATCACATTATTCGTCGCCCACGGCTCGACGAGGTGCGCGAGGACTATGCGCGCGTGGTCGAGGATACGCTGTACTGGCGCATGAGGGATGCCTACACCGCGCAGCTAGTGGACCGCTGGGAGGTACGGTTGGAGCCCCGGGCCCCGGAGATGATCCGGCAGGCAGCCGAGCAGCCGAACCGCGCGAAACACTCAGCTGACCGGATCGGGAGCTTTACGGGAGGGGAGTTCACCGTCTCCAATTTCATCCGCTGGCTTCAGGTGCTGCCCAGTGCGGAGCACGAGGCGATCCGCCGATCCAACGATGACGAGCTGCGGGATCTTGCGCGGAGGGTCATCCGGTACGACCTCGAGTGGTTGGAGGCGCAGAATGCCGGGATCGTGCTCCCCGACAGTGAGTTCGTCAGGATCAAGCGGCGACTGGCGCGGGACATCGCACTGGTGTGGGGCCTGCTGGCAGTGGACTCGGTCCGGGGTGAGACCACCTCCGCCCGATCGGAGGATGACGTGATCGCCACTGCCGTGTACGGGTACCTCGTCCGATTCGCTGGGCTCCCGGGCCAGGTGCGGTTCGAGAGAGTGCCGGCGTTCTTGCCTGACAAGCTGCGGGAAGAGGCCGAGTGGAGCATCCGCTATGGCCTCATGGATCGAGTGCTGGAGCGTGCTGCCGAGCTGCGGGCGGCACTGGACAGTGCGGAGGCCGCCGTTGATACCGGCGGCGGGCGCCGGTGAGGGAGCGGGTCCCGGCGTGACGGAACCCGCCGTGCTCCGCTACACGGTGTGCGGCACGACCCTTGAGTTGGCGGTCGAAGACGCGAGCCTTCGCCAGCCGCTTTCCCATCTCTTCCCAACATATCAGATCGAGGTGGAGTCCCCGGAGCCGGCCTCCGCGCCTGCTATCACGGTGAGTGCACGCGGCGGTGAGTATGTGGTGCACCCTAGCGAAGGTGTGCCAAGCTACTGCAAAGACTCCTCGAAGCTGCTCGCTGTGTGCGAGTTCGCCTTGACCCAGGCATTCCTCGCCGCCTGTGCAAGCTTTGTCCAGTTGCACGCATCAGGCGCCGTGGTGAACGGGCGGGCGGTGCTGGCCCTCGGCGCCGCAGGCGCCGGCAAATCCAGCCTCGCGCTGAGCTGGCATCGGGCGGGCCACCCCGGTCTGGGTGATGACGTGGTGTTCGTTGATCAGCAGGGTCATGCTCATCCGTTCAAGCGTCTATACGAGGTCCAGACGGACTTTCTCGCCGCTGTGGGAATCGAGCCGGGGGCGACATGCCTCTGGGAAGCCGGCAGTGAGGAGGCCTGGTACGATCCCGGAAGCGGTGCCGGGTGGGCGGAGCCGGCCCCTGTCTCAACCATCGCTGTGGCCCGATTCCGTCACGGAGCGAAGTTGTCCATCGAGCCACTGTCGCGTACCGGAGTGCTCAACGCGCTGCTCCACAGTCAGCTGCCCTCCGGTCCCACACCTGGCCGGCGGTTCGATTCGTTGGCCCGGCTGGTTGAAGGCGCCCAGGCCTTCGAGGTGGTGTTCGGGTCGGCGGTGGAGGCGGCGCAGGCCATCGCCGAGCATGCGGGATAACGATCCCATTGCGGGTGTGCTCATCGCGGCCCTTGAGGCCGCAGCCGGGACCCTCCGCGTGGTGGATCAGGATCCTGCGCTTGCCCTGGCACGTGGGTTCGGGTTCGGAGGCTTCATCGAGCGGCGCCGCGGGGCGGTGCCAAGTGGGCGCGACGAGCGCCTCGTTCGCCAGTTCCGCGATCAGCTGCTGGTAGAAGCGGCCACTGAGCTGTCACAGGCTCTTGCGGCTGCGGACGTCCCCCACTTCTTCGCCAGGGGGATGGCCCTCCTGGGGTCGCTGTACGAGCCGGGAGATCGGGAGATGGCGGATATCGACTTGTTCGTCACCCCGGCGGCCGAGGGTCGCACCCGCGAGGTGCTGGGGCGGTGCGGATATGAGGAGCTTCCGTCCGAAGACCAGAGCGGGGCAGCCGTTCTCAGGTCCAGCGTGGACCTGGCTCGCGAGGGGCGATCGGAGGTGGAGGCGATCGCTGTGGAACTCCACTGGGGGCTGACACCGGTCGATCGTTTGCTGCCACGGCCGGACACCCTGGTGCCGGATCTGGTGTGGGACGGCGTGCTGTTGGATGGGCCCTTACCGGTGCCGGCACCGGCGCACCATGCGGCTCTCATCGTGCATCACCTGGTGCATCATGACTTGCTGCACGTCCGGG
This sequence comes from Gemmatimonadales bacterium, assembly GCA_011772755.1. Lineage (GTDB taxonomy): Bacteria > Gemmatimonadota > Gemmatimonadetes > Gemmatimonadales > GWC2-71-9 > WVYX01. The sequence goes on along the minus strand of WVYX01000033.1, from coordinate 31,402 downwards.
GATTCCTCGACTTGGCGCTGCTGCGGCACCGGGTGTGGACGGGGGGAGGGGATCAGTATGAGGCCGTTGCCCGTTGCTTGGGGGTGTTACGCGCAGCCCGGGTGCTGCACTGGATCCTGCTGGATACGTTCGGCTTCACGCCCCTTCCCGGCATAGCGCAGCCACCCCGAGACTGGCGCGGGCGGCGGATGCTGAGGGATTTGAGCTTGCGGCGCTGGTTGACCTGGGCCGGAGCCGCCCGGGAGGACGAGCACACGACGATCACGCTGCGCCGCATCGGCCGGCGGCTGATCCTGCTAGACCGCCTGCGGGACGGACCTGGCCTGCTGGCAGACGCTCTGTGGCCGCCCCGGGAACACCTCCGTTGGCGATGGCCGGACGCACCTTCGGACCGGGCTGCGTGGGGGCGCCATTTGCGACTGCTGGCTGGTAAGATGTTGAGAGGGTGAGAGTCACCTAACGATCGCTTGCCCAGGCTTCTGGATCCCGCAATCTTAGCGCCTATGGAACAGCTCAACCGATCGGCCCACCCCCGGGGACGGGACGACGTAGTGTTTCGGCAGCTGGATGAGGAGTGGGTACTGTTCGATCCCGTCACTGATCGCCTTCACGCCCTCAATCTGACAGCGGCCCTGGTTTGGACCCACCTCACTGGTGAGCTCGGCGTGCCGGAGATTGCCGATGCTGTGGGGAAATCGTTCACCCCGCCGGTGGAGGGCGAACGGGTCGTGGCCGATGTGGAGGCAACTATCGAGCGGTTTCGCGGGGAAGGACTCCTCGCGTGACATCGGTCAAGTACTACCGCGACCTCCTGACGCAGCAGACCCGCATTGACGCCTTCCGACGAGCGCTCGCCAGAGTCGTGAAGACCGGTGATCGGGTGTTGGATCTGGGAACCGGCTTGGGCACGTTTGCCTTCTTCGCCGCCGATGCGGGAGCTGCCAAGGTTTGGGGGGTGGATGGTGAGGCCATCGTGCATGTGGCCAAGGCCATTGGAACCCTCAACGGGTACTGTGACCGTGTCGAGTTCATTCGGGGCTGGCTTCCCGAGGTGACGCTTCCGGAACGGGTTGACGTAGTCATCTTCGAGGATTTCCCGCCGCGCCTGTTGGGCGGCACTGCATTTCGCCTGTTGAAGACCGTCCATGAGAAGTACGCGGCACCGGGCGTCCGCACGGTCCCGACGGCCGCCGAACTGTACGTTGCACCAGTGAGCTCCCCCGAGCTGTGGCGGGAGGTCGCGCCCTTTGGCGCAGGCGACGTCGCCTACGACCTCGATTGGAGTCCCAGCCGCGAGTACGTGGCGAACTCTCCCCTCAACACAGGGATACCGGCTGAAGTGCTGGCAGGTCGACCGGAGCGTGTGGCGACCCTGCGCTTCAGCGAACCGCCGTCTCCTGCCGCACTCAAAGGTGGCGCCAGTTGGGTGGTTGAGCGGGAACTGGTCTTGCATGGGCTGGCCTTGTGGTTCGATCTGGATTTCGGCGGGGGCGAGCGGCTCTCCAACGCGCCGGGAGCTGAGCCCGGCTCCTGGGGTCACCTGTTTCTGCCCGTTGAGCCGCCCCTCGAGGTGCCGGCATCTACCGAGGTGCGAGGCGCCGTTCGGGCCGACCCTCGCTCGGACGGAACTCCCGGTTGGCTGGCGTGGGAGGTGGTTGCCGGAGAGGAGCGGCGGGGGGGGCACGAGTTCGCGTCGGCACCGGCTTCGCTGGGCTTTGTTCGAATCGGCAGAGAAGAGGAGGGACCGTATCAGTTTGGCTTCATCACGCATGGCCTGCTGCTGGCAAACGGACAGATCGCGGTGGCGGAGTTCACCGCGAGCGAGGTGCGGATCTTCGACTCCGAGGGCCAACACGTAAGGTCACTTGGCCGAGCTGGTGGCGGACCGGGAGAGTTCCGGTTCCTGAGCGGCCTGTTCGAGTACCCCGGCGATTCGCTCGCCGTATTCGACCGGCAGCTACGGCGAACGACGATATTCTCGGTATCGTCCGGTTCTCATCGCACGATTCTAAATCAAGTGGACGGGAGCTACGACGCGTTCGGCCTTCTGCGGAACGGTCCGTTCGTGTTGTACAACCCCGGTTCCGGTTACCGCCCCGACCTAGCACCCGGACTCCAGTGGGACTCCTCGGCCATTGTTGCCATGAATCCCGCCGACGGGTCGTCGCGGATCATTGCGCGGCTTCCATCCCGGCAGCAGCTGATCGAGCCCGACGGCAATACGCGAAGACTGGCACCTGCGCATCGGGCGATCCACGCTGCGGCCGAAGACGGCTTCTATTGGGCCACATCGGACCGGTACGAGATCCGCTTCTACGACGGCGAAGGGAGAGTGCGACACATCATGCGGCGACCGGTCGAGCCGAGGGCCGTGGAGCCGTCCATGATCGAGGAGTACGTGCAGGCCAGCCTCGAGCGCGTCCGACGGTTCGAGGGAGAAGCAGCGGTGCCGAGGTATCGGCGCCGCTACGAGGAGGCGTCCTATGGGAAGCACCTTCCCTTCTTCGAGCTGGCCTTCGTCGATAACGATCAGAGACTCTGGGTTGCAGCGCCGGTGTGGCCATCCCTCGATCTGGTGCCAAGCCGGTGGACCCTATTCTCGGCGGAGGGCGTCTGGCTGGGTCACCTCGAAGCTCCGGAGGGGGTGAGGGTCGTGGACAGTCACGGCGATGTCGTGCTCGGGATCTGGAAGGACGAACGCGATGTCCCGTATGTGCAACTTCATCGGCTCATCCGGGAGTAGGGGGTGACGACCGTAGCGGGGCGTGCATCGAGGTGGCAACGGGCGGGCCCGCAGCGAGATGGCCGTACCGATCTGCTGACGGCGAAGTGGACGGGTCCGTTGCTGACTGGCGTGAGGATAAGTCTCGTAATAGCTGCGTGTCTCGTTGGTGTGACCCTCCTCGGGCCCCTGCCTGCGCTGGCGCAACAACAGACCGATGCGGATGCTGCGCAGGAGGTGGATCAGTGGAGCGTCGCGCGGGATCTCGTGATCGGCGAACCTCCGGACTGGCTCACCACGGTTAGTGATCTTCTGGTAGCGGCGGACGGATCCATGTACGTGGTCCAGCAGGAGGAGCGGCTGGTGCGGAAGTTCGCTTCCGACGGCGAGCTCACGCTGTCGATCGGCCGGCGAGGCCGTGGGCCGGGCGAATTCCTGGACCCCAGAACCGTGGGGTGGCTGGCGGACACGCTGATGGTAGCGGATTGGCGCCTTCGTCGAATCAGCGCCTTCAGTCCCTCGGGCGATGTCCACTATACCATCACAACCGGCGTCCGCGCTTCAGTTAGGCATCTACCCCTGGCAGTGCTCACGAACGGCCGCATCCTGGCGGAGCAGAGCTGGAATAATCAGGAGGTCGTTGAGGGCAGGGAGACGGTCCGACATTTGCTGCTGCTCGACAGAGAGGGTGCAACGGTCGCACCCTTCGCTGATCTGGCGTTCGGCATCTTCCAGGCAATGGTGGAAATCGTCGTGCCCAGTGGTCCCACCTTGACGTTCACTAAACACCCATTCTCCAACAGCGACCTGTGGGACGTGGATCCCGAAGGAAGCGGCGTCGTCGTGGTCACTCAGGCAGATCTGGACCCGGACAACCCGCAATTCTCAGTCACCCGGCTCGCGCCATCCGGACGAGAGGAGTGGAACCGGTCATTCCGATACACGCCGCAACCGGTCACGGATGCGATGGCTCGTGACACGATTGCGGCAGTTACGGAGATGTTTGTTTCGTATCCGTTCTTTGGTGAACAAGTGCCACACGGACAGATCGAGAGGGCCGTTCGCAAGGCCATCCGCATGCCATCCGTCCTCGCCCCCGTGTCCGCTGTCGTCGCCGGTAGAGACGGAACCACCTGGATTCGACGAGAGGCCGTTGGTGAGCAACACCCGGCGTGGATGGTTCTCGACGAACAGGGGGTTTGGATCGCGCAGCTTCGCATGCCGGCTGGTCTCCGTGTCCATCAGGCAGATAGACACCACGTGTGGGGCGTAGAACTGGACGAGCTCGACGCACCGCGGGTCGTGCGCTACCGGGTTCGTTCGGCCGGCGAGAGGTAGATGGGGCCTGGAGGGACGGTACGCGTCTCGATAGCAGGGCATCGTGTGCCCGTGAGATCATGCGGCACCCCAAGCGGCATAGGCCCGGTCGTGGGCTGGGATTGCGACGCCAGGTCTGCAGTGGTTGGGCGAGGGGGAATGCAGCATACTACTAGTGTAGCGAGTCGGATCTCTGTGACTGAAACCACGCGCCGAGCAGTCCCGTAGCGTGGGTGGTGGTCCGGCGGTCTCGGCGGGGCCACGGATTGATGNNGACGGAACTCCCGGTTGGCTGGCGTGGGAGGTGGTTGCCGGGGAGGAGCGGCGGGGGGGGCACGAGTTCGCGTCGGCACCGGCTTCGCTGGGGGATGTCTACACGGCGTCGCCGGACTGTATCCCACGACTCGCTGCACGAGGTGTCCTGGAGGCGAGAGTGCTGTCCCTCACAGACGGCACCCGCTCCATCCGCGACATTGCGAGAGAGCTCACCGCCGAGCGGCGAGATCTCACACAGGAAGAGGCCGAACGCCTCGTGGCTCGGGTTCTGCACGATAGAATAGAACCAGGGCCCGGCCTCGTCGCCGCCGGGGAGGGGTGAATCATGACCGAGCAGGCCCGAAGGGAGTTCCTCAAGAAGCTGGCCAAGGCGGCTGCCTACACGGCTCCCGTGGTGTATAGCCTGGCAGCTCCCATCGATCTCGTGGGGCAGGGCGGGAAGTCGTCGCAGCACAAGATGCAGTCAGCCGCCTTTCAGCAGCAACAGCCCCAGCAGAGACCGGGGGGCGATGCTCCCTGGGACCGTCCCCCACCAGGATCGAAGCTGCCGTAGGATTCCGCTGGACGTCCGCGTCTGCCGCGGATCGTTGTCCCGACGCGTATCTCGATTGAATCTGCGTCTTAGCGATTATCCGAGGCAGATGCGAGCACCACTTCAGATACGTTCCACTGGTGTAGCGAGTCAGTAGTTCCGTGACCAAGACGACACGCCGAGCAGTCCCGTAGCGTGGGTGGTGGTCCGGCGGTCTCGGCGGGGCCACGGATTGATGCGCGGATTACCACGGATGACCGATCAGTGTTGATCCGCGTAACCATCCGCGGCATGCGGAGAGTCCGCCGAGAACGCCACCGCGCGGGGGGACTGCTCGGCGTGTGTGCTAAGCAACGACGTCTTAGCAGACACTGTTCAGATCGTACTGGACTCTCAAGTCCAAATCCGGTGAGTTCACATGTGATGCCGCCGCACACGTGGGTATGACGCGACAGGTTCCCCTACTCAAGCGCATATGGCTCCTTTGAGATTCGCCTGGCCGCTCTGCTTCGCCACGCTCGCCTGTGCAGGTTCGGCGGAGGTCGTCGGCACAGCGAACGACCTGCAGCCGTCCTTTGTGATTACTCCGTCCACTGTGCGGACGGGTGACTCGTGCGACGCCGTTGTCTCAATCGCGAACCCGACCCAGGACACCATTGTCGTATCCAATCCTTGCGGCTGCCTGATCACGCTTACGGTGTTCCACGCCGGTGCGCCTGTCAGCCTGCGAGGTACGCTGTTCGTATGCCAGGGCTTGACCTGTCCCCACGCGATTCCCCCGCGGGATTCGCTCACTCGTACCTTTCGGTTGATCGCAGTGCTCGATCGCCGCACTGCGCCTCTACCTTTGCCCGGCTCCTACCTCGCGCGGGCCAACCTGCCAGACCCGCTCCTGCCGCTGTACGCCGAGCTGACCATCGTTCCATGAGCCGCAGTCGCACCTAGTCTGGCGTGCCGTCTATCGAGCGTTCGCACCTGTCGACCACTTTCGTCATTAGGGAGAACGTTTGGTTTGCAGGCGCCGTCGGCTCGGGATACGTTCAGCTCAAGGGCCGCCTTGCGAGGGAAGTCGCTCGCGGGTTATGCACCGATTCAATAGGCAGCAGCCTAACGGCATAACGACATGTGGCGCTCACTGACAGCCGTCCTCTCGGTTCTCATGCTGGCCTGCACGGGCGACGGTCCAGAAGACTGGTCGGGGACGATAGACACTCTTCCCTCAGGTACCATACTCGTTTCCAATCCCGAACAGGGACGCTGGGGCTCGCGGCCGGCCTGGCAGCTCGTACAGGCGCACATGATCGGAACCCGGCTCGATTCAGGCCCGGAACTGTTCGGTAACATCTCCGACATCGACGTGGACGCGGCGGGTCGCGTCTATGTGTTCGATCGCCAAGCGCAAGACGTTCGGCTGTTTGATGCTGACGGTTCGTACGTCAGGACGATTGGAGGAGCCGGACAAGGCCCTGGTGAGTTCTCTGTGGCGAACGGCATCGCGGTCGATCCGGCAAACCGCCTTTGGGTGCACAATCAGGGTAACCTGCGATACAGCGTGTTCGATACCAGCGGCATCCTGTTGATGGAGCCGCGCAGGATCGTCGGTGCAATCCGCTTTGCCGAGTGGCGCAGCGTGTTCACCGCTGATGGGGACCTGTACGAGGCCATGGGCTACCGCAGCTCCACAGGTACCCACTTCGGTCTGGCCCGATACGACGCCGTCGCTCAGCGGTTGGTTGACACCCTACCCATTCCACCGTTCCCGGAAGGCATCAAGCTGTTTTCAGGCATCGCGATACTCACCGCGAACGGCTGGTGGCAGGGCATCAAGCACACCTATCGGTTGTCACATATCACCTTTGCCGGTGATACAGTGCGAGTTATCGAACGTATCCGTGAGGCGGAACCGCTTTCGCGTGCCGAACGAGACTCGGCCGAGGAGCAGGAAAGGCAAATCAAGCAACGCGTCACCCGAGGTGAAGTCGATATCGAGACACACCTCCGGCCGATCTTCGAAGGACTCGTGCTGGACGATCTGGATCACCTCTGGGTCATGCTGTCGTCACAACCTGGGGACGATAGCACTGGTTTTGACATATTCGACCAGAGTGGCAGGTACCTTGGGCAGCTGACGGCACCGCATCTCGTGGATCGGTTTGTGCTGCCGATCATTCGCGGAGGCAGGATCCACTACGTAACCAAAGACGAGCTGGACGTGCCCTATGTGGTTGTTGCTGACATCAGGGGTCGGCAATGATCTCGCTGGTCAGTACGTCAGCTTGCCTACACACCGGGGGTCGCGACTGCTCTCCTGCTCCTGGTACTAGCGGTATACCCGGCCCGTCAGTTAGCGGCGCGCCGCTCACCCGCATATCCAGACTGCGGAGGCGCGGTCCGTTTTCAAAGGAGGTCCTTGAGTGAACGATCCCCGACTGCGTGAGATCCTGAATCTCCTTGACCCGCCCGGCGGCAAGCGTCTGTGGTACGGCGGGGCCAGCGTCACCGGCTGCCTGCGGGGGGTCACGCCGCAGCAGGCCGCATGGAGGCCGGCTCGCAAGTTGCACTCCATCTGGGAGCTGACGCTTCACCTGGCGTACTGGAAGTACGCGGTGCGCCGGAACCTCGAGGATGCGCCCCGGGGAGGGTTTCCTCGTTCACCAGCCAATTGGCCAGCCGTGCCAACACCGGCGGACGCGCCAAGCTGGAAGGCGGATCGCGCATTGCTGCGGTCGGAGCACGCGCGGCTGGTGGAGGCGGTGGGGGCGTTTGATCCACGCAGATTGGACAAGCCGGCGCCGGGCAGCGGGAACTACCGGCTCGTGGACCTCCTGTTCGGCATCGTGAGCCACGATCTCTATCACGTTGGCCAGATCCAACTGTTGAAGCGCTGGTACTCGGCCAGATGAGCAAGAAGCGCGCAACGCTCTGGAAGTGCCCCCACTGCGGGCGGGGCTTTGCCAAGGCGAACCAGTGGCACTCGTGCCAGAGGCGACCGCTGGACCAGCATTTCGCCGGCAAGGACAAGCGGCTGCGCGAGATCTTCGATTTGCTGATCAGCCGGTTGCGCAAGTGCGGTCCACTGCGGGTGGACGCGGTCAAGTCATCCATCAACCTCGCGAGCAAGCACCACTTCGGCGGCATTGCGGTGCGCCGCGATTACCTGCGACTGGGTCTCGCGGTAGACGCGAAGCTCGACAACGAGCGGATCGTGAGACGACAGCAGCTGGGACGGCGCCGGGTTGGGCATACGGTGATCCTCCGCTCCGCTGCCGACAGGGACCGTGAGCTCATGACCTGGCTCAAACGCGCGTATCAGTTGCAATCTCGATAAGGGGGTACCGGGAGAACTCTGCCACACGCGGAAACCCGTGTACGACGTGCTAATGGCTCAGGTCGACGCTAGGCCTTCCTGATACCCCTCCCCCGGCGCAGCGCGGCAATCCACCTTGGGTTCGTGAACAGCCCGCCCGCCGTACCTGTGGGCGAATCTCGGCGCTGGGCGCTGCTCCGTCCGTGGCACTAGATTTGGCATGTCGGCCCGACACGTATTGCGGCCGCAACTCCTCCTGAGGGTCCCATGAAAGTCGCCGTAATCCACAACCGGGACCGGGAAGGCGTGATCAACGTCTTCGGTCCCCAGAACAGAGAGCGCTACAACCCCAGGACGGTCGAGCGGGTGGCCGCGGCGCTCGAGAAGGGCGGTCACAACGTCCGGGTGATCGACGGGAACATGTACCTGGTGGAGCAGCTCCGGGATTTCATGCCGCGGGTGATCGAAGGTCAGCGACCCGGCATGGTGTTCAACATGGCCTACGGGATCCAGGGGGTGAGCCGCTACACCCACCTGCCCGCTATCCTGGAGATGCTGGGCGTGCCGTATGTGGGCTCCGACCCGGTGGCCCACGGCCTGGCACTCGACAAGGTGATCGCGAAGATCGTGTTCAAGAACGCGGGGCTTCCCACAGCGGCATTCTGGAACTTCGCGTCAGCAGACGACGATTTCGAGGACCTCGCCTTTCCGGTGATCGTGAAACCCAAGATGGAGGCGGTCTCGTACGGCATCAAGGTGGTCGACAGCGAAGCGGACCTGCGCGATGCTGTCAAGCAGATCATCGACGAGTTCCAGCAACACGTGCTGGTGGAGCAGTTCATCCCCGGCCGGGAGTTCGCCGTGGGGCTGCTGGGGAATGGCCCACCGGAAGTATTGCCGATCGTGGAGATCGACCTGGAGGGCGATCCCAACGCGATCCAGACAGCTCGCGACAAGCTGCGGAAGCCGCGGGGCAAGGTCTGCCCCGCGGAGATCTCGGAGGACAAGGCGGCGGAGGTACGGAGCCTCGTGCAGCATGCATTCCAGTCGCTGGGGCTGTTCGACTTCGCGCGGGTGGACCTGCGCATGGACGCCGCGGGCAATCTCTACATCCTGGAGATCAACTCGATGGCGAGCCTCGGCCTCACGGGGGCCTACGTGCACGCGGCGAAGACGGCCGGCTACACCTACGAGAGCCTGATCAACCGCATCCTCGATGTCGCCGCCATGCGCTATTTCGGCCAGGACTACGCGGCGGAGGCGGCGGCGCAGGCCGCCGAGAGCAAGACGAAGCCGCAGAAGCTCTCCACTCGCGTGCGGTCGTATCTGCGAGCCCAGGCCCCGACGATCGAGGACGCCGTACGGCACATGGTGGAGCTGCGCACTCCGCCGCACGAAGTCGAATGGGTGAACGCGCTGGGCGAGTGGCTCACCGCACAGTTCAAGCAGCTCGGGTTCTCCGTGCACAGCATTCCGCGCGTGGACGTCGGGAACGTGCTCTACTTCTACAACCACGACGACGACGAACGCGACGTCCTGCTGCTCGGTCACCTGGACACGCCCATTCCCGCCGGCGGGTTCGTGCCGTTCCGCGAGGCCGGAAGTCGTATCTATGGCACGGGCGCAGCGGAGAACAAGGGGGGCATCGCGGTGGCCCTGGCCGCGCTGCGGGCGCTGCGCTACGCGCGCACGGTGCGACGCATTCGCTGCGGCGTGCTGCTCACGACCGACGACACGCGCAACGGCGCCGCCGGACGCGGAGTGATCGAGGAGCTGGCCGTCCGCGCGCGCTATGTCATCGGGCTCAAGGCCGGCACCCCCGAAAGCGGCATCGTGACGTCGCGCGCAGGTCGCGGCACGTACCGTCTCGAGACCATATACCCCAAGAAGCGGCGCGTCACCGAGGCGGCCGTGCTCGCCCACCTGTACCGCCGCGTGCAAGCCATCGAGCAGCTATCCGACGGAGACGCCGGACTCCACGTGGCCATCCGGCGGCTCGAGCTGGATGCGCCCTTCGGTCGTATGCCCGAGAAGGCGGACGCCGTGGTGTCGGTGCGGTTCAAGCGGCTGGAGGATGGCGAGCGCATCGAGCAGGAGATCCGCGCGTTGGCGGCAAAGCGCTCCGCCAAAGGCATCCGACTGCGCGTGGCAGGACAGATCCGCCGTCCGCCTCTGGCAGAGACGCCGGCCCGAAGGGCGTTCTCCGAGGAGATAGCCAGGATCGGCAAGCGCCTTCAGGTCACGGTGGCACCTACCCACCGCTGGCACTCGGCCGATATCTGCTTCGTGCCGGAGGAGGTGCCGGCCGTCGACGGCATGGGTCCCATGGGAGGCGGGGAGCGGACGCAGGAGGAGTACGTCCTGCGGAGCTCGCTGGTGGACCGCGCAGCCCTGCTCGCCATGGTCATGCACCGCTGCGCCAAGGCAAACGAAGAGTGAGGATCAGGCGGGTCGAGGGCCGCTTCGAGCAGACTGCCGACCGGAGGTGTGCCGAGGCCCCGGGCGGGATGGTGGCGTCGGCGTTTCCTGACGCCACATCCGCCGGGGTCGAGGTGCTCGCCCAGGGCGGCAACGCCATCGACGCCGCCTGCGCCGTGGGGTTTGCGCTGGGGGTGTGCGAGCCGCAGGCCAGCGGGTTGGGCGGGCAGAGCACGGGGCTCGTCCACTTCGAAGGGCGCACGTTCGCCGTGGACGGGTCGAGCCGCGCGCCGTCGCTCGCGCACAAGTCGCGACTCAAGAGCCGCGATACACTACGGGTGGGCTATCGCGCCACCACGGTGCCCAGCACTCCGGCGACCTATCGCTGGCTGCACCAACAGTACGGCAAGCTGGACTGGCGCACCGTCCTCGAGCCCGCCATCCGTATCGCGCGGGACGGATATCACATCACGCAGCTGCAGCACGATCTGCAGGTGCGCGAGCGGGAGAACTTCCTCGCCGTGGCGTCACGTTCCGGGGCCCGCTATTTCCTCAACGAAACCGGTGAGGCACACCCCGTGGGCAGCCTCTTCAGACAGCCCGAGCTGGCCAGTGTCCTGGAGCTCATCGCCTGCCAGGGCATCCAGGCGTTCTACCAGGGCGACATCGCCGCGCAGATCGACGCCGACATGCGAGCGAACGATGGACTGCTGCGGGCGGACGACCTGGCGCTCATCCCCTGGCCCATCGAGCGGCGGCCACTGGCGCGCCGCTACCGCGGCTACCTCGTGAAGACCATGCCGCCCCCAGGTGCCGGACGCACGCTTCTACTCGTGCTACTCATGCTGAACTACCTGCAATCCAAGTTCGTAGGGGGAAGCGCGCCCGAGCGATACCATTTCCTGGCCGAGACGTTCCGCAAGGCGTTTCTGCAGCGCAAGGACCGGCCGTTCGACGCCAACACGTATCCCCAGATGCAGGACAAGCGGATGCTGAGCAAGCGGTTCGCGCGGGAACTGGCTGCCAGCATCGCCGAGGGAATGGACATACGCCTCCCGCTGGAGGACCCGGTGGGCGAGGACGTGGGTGACACAACCCATTTCTCCGTCATGGACCGTGACGGAAACACCGTAGCGATGACGCAGTCCGTCGAGCTGGTGTACGGATCCAAGGCGGCGGCCGACGGCCTCGGCTTCCTGTACAACAACTACATGCTGGCCTTCGAGCTGGAGAACCCGGCGCACCCGTACTACCTGCGCCCCAACGCGGTTCCGTGGTCGAGCGCCGCGCCCACGATCGTGTTCCGTCGCAAGGAGCCGTGGCTCGCCGCGGGCTCGCCCGGAAGCGAGCGCATCTTCTCGGCGGTCAGCCAATTCCTCGTGAAGGTGCTCGACGGCTCGGTGTCAATCGACCGGGCGACCGACCAGCCGCGGGTCCACTGCTCCATCGGCGGAAAGCTGGATTATGAGGCGGATCGGATCGCGCCCGAGGTCGTGGCCTATCTCGACCGCCTCGGGTACAAGCTCAAACGCCGTGAACCGCGCTCGTTCTATCTTGGCTGTGTCCAGGCGGTGCTCAAGCGGCAGACCGACGCGGGATTCCAGGGTGCGGCCGATCCGCGACGGGATGGGACCGCCGCCGGCCCCTCCTGAGGATGCTGCCAGTCTTCCTCTCGATCCCTCACGGCGGCACGGAGACCCCGAAGGAGCTGCACGACCGCATCTGCATCACCCCCCAAGATCTGTTCGACGACGGCGACGCGTTCACGGCCGACGTCTACGACCTGAGCGGGGAGGTGGCCGGCGTCGTTAAGGCGGAGATCGCGCGCGCGTTCGTGGACCTCAACCGCGCCCCCGAAGACCGCCCGCCGCAGAATCCCGATGGCGTGGTGAAGACCGCTACCTGCCTCGACCGTCCGATCTACAAGCCGGGGCGTGAGCCAGACGAGGCGCTCACGGCGCTACTCATCGAGCGCTACCACGGGCCGTACCACGCACGGTTGGAAGCGGCAGGCGCCGACCCGAGAATCAGGCTCGCGCTCGACTGCCATTCCATGCTCCCGACGGCACCTCCCATCGCGCCCGATGCGGGTCGGCGACGCCCGCTGTTCTGCTTGAGCAACGGCAATGGCAGGACCGCGCCGACCCAGTTGCTGGAGGCGCTCGCCGCTGCCTTCGCGGCCGCCTTCGAGGTACCGCGGGAGGAGATCGGGTTGAACGATCCGTTCAAGGGCGGCTATATCACTCAGCGACACGGCGGCGGCCGGCTCCCCTGGATCCAGGTAGAGATGAACCGTTCCCTCTACCTCGCAGGCCCCTGGTTCGACCGCGACACGCGGCAGATCCATCCTGGGCGACTCAAGAATTTGCGAGACCGTTTCCGCGACGCGCTGCAGCGCGTGCGACCTTGACCTTCCCGACCACGTGCCGGTAGCGAGGCGGCAACCGGCGCCAAGCCGGCGCGATCAACGGAGGTGGCGATGGCCCTGAATCTCAGACTCCCCGTGAATCTCAGGATCCCCGGATTGGGGCGCAAAGCCCCGCTCATGCCCACACCTCCGGGAGCGGTGCCCGGTACCCTGGTGGCGCCACCCGAGGCCTTGCCGCCCCGTATCACCGTCATGGCCTTCGGGCCGGAGGAGTTCCGCGAGACCGAAGTCGCGTCGGTCGCAGAGGTGCAACGGCACGTCGGGTCGGCGCCGGTGGTCTGGGTGAACGTGGACGGCCTCGGGGACACCAATACCGTGCAGGCTCTGGGCGAGATGTTTCAGATTCATCCTCTCGCCCTCGAAGACGTGTTCAACATCCGTCACCGACCCAAGCTCGAGGAGTACGACGACCAACTCTTCATCATGACGCGCATGGCGTCGCTGGGAGAGCGCTTCGAGCACGAGCAGCTGAGCATGTTCATCGGCCTGGGTTACGTTCTCACGTTGCAGGAGCGCCCCGGGGACTGCCTGCAGCCGGTGCGGGCCCGGCTGCGCGAGAAGCGCGGCCACCTGCGGCACCGCGGCGTCGACTACCTCGCGTACGCCATCCTGGACGCCGTCGTTGACTCTTATTTCCCGGTGCTCGAGGAGTACAGCGAGCGCCTGGAGGCTCTGCAGGAGGAGATCCTCACCCACCCGGCGAGCGACACGATCGCCCGTGTGCAAGCGGCGCGGCATGACCTGCTGGCCCTGCGCCGCTCCGTCTGGCCCCAACGGGAATTTCTCAGCGCGCTCGCCCGCGAGGAGACGCCGCTCATCACGGAGCGCACGCAACTGTACTTGCGGGATGCTTACGACCACGCGGTGCGCATCGTTGATCTGCTCGATACCTATCGGGAGATCGCCAACGGGCTCTCCGACCTCTACCTCTCCTCCGTCAGCAACCGCATGAACGATGTGATGAAGGTGCTCACGATCATTGCCACCATCTTCATCCCGCTCACGTTCATGGCGGGCATCTACGGGATGAACTTCGCCCATATGCCCGAGCTGCAGTGGAAGCTGGGGTACCCTGTTCTCCTGGTGATCATGCTGCTGCTCGGGGTCGGCCTGCTCGCGCTGTTCAGGCGTAAAGGATGGTTCGGATCCAGGTGACTCTCGGCGCCAGCGCAGGAGCCAAACCCGTGCTCATTGAGGAAGACCGCATACATGTGCAGACAGCATCGGCAGCTACGGATTCAGTTCGACGGTCCAGGCCGAGCATCGCCGGGGTCTCCTGCGTGCAGCATCTCCCATCGGCCGGCAAAAACTCCGTTCGGCGTCTCACAGACCGTGGCGCTGGCTCGCGACACCCACGGCCTCGTACGGATCCCGCCAGGAGGGTAAACGCCTACGCGGCCATCTGGGCAGCCATGCACTACGGCCCGGGAGCCAGGGTTGCACCGCCTGCGGCCTTGGATGGGCAGGCACGGTGATTGTGGCGGCGGCTCGCTCCTCTCGACAGGGCTCTGGCATCGGCGCATCTCACGAGGGAGATCGAGCAGGCCATTGGGGGGAAACGCGAAGCGCGTGTCGCTACCCGGGTGGGGGCGGTAGCGGGACCCGACTTTCGAGCATTCGCCCCAAGATTTCTTGCCATTCGGCGCTGGCCAAGACCACAGAGGCCCGCGCAGGTTGACCGGCATGCCGTGGCGCGCTTGTTTCCATGCACTCAGTCGTAGTTGGACAGGTGGCCGAGCGGCTGAAGGCACACGCCTGGAGAGCGTGTGAACGGGGAACCGTTCCGTGGGTTCGAATCCCACCCTGTCCGTGCTTGGGGGTTCGAGGCGCTAGGTGCGAGGTTCGGGTTTCGCCGCCGCCAACAGCGGCGTAATGGGCCGATCCCGAGGACCTAGGACCGAGGACCCAGTCCCATGCCCTGGACCTTCCTCTTCGCAGCCATCATCGCGATCGGCGCCATCGTTCTGGTGATAGCGGCGTTCGACTTGCGACGCCGCAGCCGCAAGCCCGACTTCTGGAAGCTCGCCGCCCGCTACCCCGACAACGCCTACGACTGGTTCGTTACCCACGACTGCTGGACTGTCGTAGATCCCGAGTCCGCCACGGCGAAGCCATTCAAACCCGGCACCGAGCTCGACGGACCACACATCCTCTGGGTCCCGAAGCTCGGCGGCCGGCGTGTCGCGGTGTACGGTCGCCGCCAGGAGATGGAGGAATCTCAGCGGGCGTTCGTGACAGTCTACGGGTTTGATGAGTATGTGTAAGAACTGGGTCCCGGGTCCTGGGGTTCTTGGCGCTGTCAACAACCGTGTGTTGGAACGATTCCCCAATCCCTAGGACCTAGGACCCAGCACCCACGACCCCGCCACCCTCCGGTAGTTGACATGCACCCGTAAATGGTTTATTTACAATGGCTTACGGGCGCACGCCACGGCCGCGTGAGCAACGCCCGGAAGCCCTCGGCCCTGAGACGTTGCTTCCTACTCCACATGAGGACCCGGACGTGCACGTTGAGCAGTGGGCAGTGCCCTCGAGAACCGGCCGCTCTCCGAACCACGAGCCAGCGAACCCACAGCTCAGCGGGTGGCGACCACCTCACCGCGCACCGCGCACCTCGTACCACATGCCACACACCACCCACCTCCAACCGGCGCCGCCCCGCGCCGGTTGGATAGGCGGTAAAGACATCTTCACGAATACTTTCTACTGCCCTCTGCGCCAACCACTTATGCTTCCGCGGCGAGTAGCGGCGCTACTCGACCGCAACAGCCGGGAGGGGCGGAGTGCACAACTGATGCGATCGCTGCCTGAGCGCGGCGTCCACCATAGCCCTGCTGGATGCGCTCCGCCTCGGTACGCGACACGGCCAACACGGTGCACGAACCCGAGCGAGAGCGCGAGATGACCCCTTCATCCCACGCATCATCCACGACTGCAACGAAGCCCCGCAAGGCCAAGAAGAAAAAGGCCCCCCGGGGGAAGACCATACGGCGCGTCTCCGAGCACACCGTCGAGGTGGTCTCCGACCCCGGTGAAGGAGCGCAGAAGTGCGGCCAGATCTTCGGCCGGGTCTCCGCCAAGATGGGCAACGGGGTCTGGACGGTGGAGATCATTCCCGCCGAGATCCAGCCGCCGGCCCGCACACCACCTAGCGCCAGCGGGAACCGTATCCGTATCGGCACCGCGCGCGTGACCAACTGGGGCGACGCGGCCGACCTGGTGGTGGCGTTCAACGAGCAGGTGCTGCTCCATCGGCACCGCTTGGGGGCGCTGAAGCACGGTGCCACCATCCTCATCGAGAGCATGTGGGAGAACCACGAGGACGAGGACATCCGGAAGGCGTGGGCGGAGGCGATGGAAGAACTGGACGGCCACGACTACCAGTTCATACGCGTCCCGATGGAAGAGCAGTGCCTCACCGTCGTCGAGAATCCCCGGCGCGGAAAGAACATGTTCGCCCTCGGGATGCTGGCCCAGATCTACTCCCGAGACGTGGACAAGATTCGGGAGCTCACCTCCCACGAGTTCCGCCTCAAGGCCGAGGAGGTGCGGGAAGCCAACCTGGCGCTGCTGGACCTGGGGTATCGCTGGGCGGAAAAGAACCTCGACTTCCAGATCGAGGTCCCCGTCGAGAAGCCCGAGGTGCCCATGGTGGTGATGAACGGGAACCAGGCCATCGCCATCGGCGCCATCGCCGCGGGGATGGAGCTCTGCGCCATGTATCCCATCACTCCGGCGACGTCGGCCTCCCACTACCTGAGCGAGATCTTCGAGAAGTTCGGCGGGATCGTGCACCAGGCCGAAGACGAGATCGGTGCCGCCGGTGTGGCGATCGGGGCGTCGTACGCGGGTAAGGTGGCCTTCACCATCACTTCGGGACCGGGGTTGGCTCTCAAGACCGAGTTCATCGGTCTCGCAGTCATGCTCGAGATTCCCTTGGTCGTGGTGGACGTGCAGCGAGGCGGCCCGAGCACGGGGCTGCCCACCAAGATCGAGCAATCCGACCTGCTGGCCGCCGTCTACGGACAGCCGGGTGACGCGCCCAAGGTGGTGATGGCCCCGGCGACCATGGAGGAGTGCTTCCTCTGCATGACCACGGCCCGGCGGATCGCCGAAGCGTTCCGTTGCCCCGTGATCGCGCTGACGGACGCCAACCTGGCGACGGGAGTGCAACCGTTCCCGCGTCCGGAGATCAGCACAGACTGGATAGCCAACCCCCTCGACCTGCCGCCGGTCCCCGAGGGGAAGCTGCCGTACGACTGGGATCCCGAAACCGGCCTTTCCCAACGGTTCATCCCTGGCCAAGCCGGCGGGATGCACACCGCCACGGGCCTGTCCCACGACGAGCACAGTCACGTGGGGTATAGCCCGGACGTGCACGAGCGGGGCTGCAACATGCGGTCCCGCAAGATGGCCGTGTTTCAGCAGACGCTCAAACCGCCCACTGTGCACGGCGACGATAAGGGTGACCTGCTGGTGGTCGGCTGGGGCAGCACTATGGGCGCTATCGAGGAGGCGGTGGACCGAGCCCGAGCCGAAGGTTTGTCGGTCTCGTCGCTTCATCTCCGCTTCCTTTCGCCGCTGGAGCCGGGACTGAAGAAGATCTTCCGCCGCTTCAAGAAGGTGATGACGGTGGAGGTCAACTTCAGCGACGATCCGAAAGACCCATTCATCACCGACGAGAACCGGCGCAGAGGGCAGTTGGCCTGGCTGCTGCGGGCGCAGACCCTGGTGGACATCGACTGCTGGACGCGAGTCCCCGGGGAGCCGCTGCGCCCCGGCCAGATTCACCAGGCCATCCGTGCCCACGTGCCCGACGGAGCCAAAGGATGAACGAGTTAGGATGCTCCCTGCTGGGGAGCGGGATGGAGGAAGAGCGCTGGCTCAGCATGGGGGACTATGAGGCCGCCATTGCCCGGTGGTGCCCGGGCTGCGGCGACCATGCGGTCTTGACCGCCATGGAGCGACTCCTGGAGGCCGAACAGCTCCCCCCTGAGCGAACGGTGTTCGTCTCCGGGATCGGCTGCTCCAGCCGGTTTCCCCACTACGTGAAGACGTACGGGTTCCACGGCCTCCACGGACGGGCGCTGCCGGTGGCCACCGGGATCAAAGTGCGGCGACCCGATCTCCACGTGTTTGTGGTGATGGGGGACGGTGACTGCTGCTCCATCGGGGCGGGACACTGGATTCACACCGTTCGTTACAACCCCGACATGGTCGCCATCATGCTGGACAACGGGGTGTACGGGCTCACCAAGAACCAGACGTCGCCTACGACGCCCAAGGGCCACCGGAGCTACACGCAGCCGCGGGGTGCCTACCTGCCGGGCTTGAATCCGGTTGCGACGACCCTGGGCGTCACCAACGCCTCGTTCGTGGCCCAGACCGGGGATTGGCTGCCGGATCACCTGTACGAGACCTTCAAGGCCGCGTACCATCACCACGGCTTTGCCTTCATCCGAGTCCTGCAGCGCTGTCCGATGTATACCGACGACCTGTTCGCCGAGGCCGTGCGGGACCCCAACCGGGTCGAGCTGCTGCTCCACCCGGACGGCATCAAAGTCCCCGACCTGGAACAGATATACAAGAAGCACGTGAGGCACGATCCATCAGACCTGGCGAATGCCCACCGCCTCGCGCAGGAAGACGGGATGGTTCGGCTCGGGTTGTTCTACCGCAGCCAATCCGTCCCCGTCTACGAGGACGTGCGGACCGTTCCCCTCCGCACTGCGGAAGAGAAGATTGAGATCCTCAATGAGGAGCTTGACCGCTATGCCGTCTGATGAGCGGGTAGAACTGGCGTTGCAGGCGCTGGCCAAGCAGCGCGACGCGTTCCGCTCGGCACTGGGCAACACGGTAGAGCAGGTACAGGCCTTCCTGGCCGAGCACGGCTCGTCCGAGAACGGGCAGGTGGAACGCATCGCTGCGGAGCTGGGGCCATTCGCCGCCGGCCGTATCGACACAGGGAAGCTCTCGAAGCTGTTCAACAACGGGATGGCGCTCGACGGCCTCACCATCGAGGCCATTGAGAAGGCCTGTAACACGATTGCCGAGCTGGCTGAGCGCAACCATCAACTCTATCTGGTCGACGTGCCGTCGGGCGGCGATCTGCGCCACGCGGTGGGACAGGCCCTCGAGGAAATCGGTCGAGCGTTCGGCGCTGTTCGAATCTTCGAGCTCACGAGAGCCGGAAGCCGACAAAGAAACGAGCATGCCCGATCCCTAGGGTCGTTTCCCTACGACCGGTGGAGCAAGGGAGAGCGCCGGCTGGCGCCGCCCCTCGTGGTAACGGTGGATGGGAACGATCTGCGGGCCGAACGGCTGGCGGTGTTCCTGGACGGCACACAGAAGATCGTGCTGGTGGTGCGTGGAGCGTGCACGCCAGCCCCGCTGGTGCGACTCATCACGCCGGGAATCTTCGTGGTGCAGACCACCCACGGTGCTGACCTGGAGCGCCTCGCGGCGTGGGACGGACCCGGGGTCGGGGCCTTGGTACCAGAAACCGCAGCCCGGTTCGTCCACGATCCGGCGGGTGGATCGGAGCCGTGGCAACGGCTCGCCGTCACCCACATGCCGGACGAGAAGACGCGACACACCATCGGCGGTCTGAGCGCGTTCCAGCAGGGCGAGGAGCTGGCGCAACTCTCGGCGCTAGCCAGGAAGCCGCCGGAAGCGCCTGCCGCTGCTGCCGCCGCTGCCGCTGCTGCGACCGTACCAGCGCCACCCACGGATCCGGTGGACAAGCTCGCCGCTTGGCTGTTGAGCCAGACAGATCTGTCGGGTGTGGAATGACGGCACGACAGGATAACGGCATAGCGGCATGAGCGTAGCAACGACCCTCGTCTCGGTGCTGATCCTCGGCGGTGTGGGCTTCATCTTCGCCGCACTGATCAGCCTCACCCACCGAAAGTTCAGGGTGTGGGAGGATCCGCGGATCGATGCGGTGGAGCAGCTTCTGCCCGGGTCGAATTGCGGGGCGTGTGGGATGCCGGGCTGCCGGGGCTTCGCGGAGGCGCTGGTGGGGGGGAAGGTGCAGCCGGCAAACTGTACCGTGTTGGGGCCCGACGAGGTCGTGGACGTGGCGGACTACTTGGGCGTCGAGGCAGGCGAAGCGAACAAGCGGGTGGCACGCCTGCTCTGTGCCGGCGGCAGCAACGTGGCCATTCAGCAGGCTGACTACGTTGGCCTCGAGACCTGCAAAGCCGCGGCGGCCGTGGCCGGCGGTGGTAAAGGATGTACCTGGGGCTGCGTCGGGCTTGCCGACTGCGAGGTCGTGTGCGACTTCGACGCGATCTACATGAATCCCTGGGGCCTCCCGGTGGTCATCCCTGACAAGTGCACCGCGTGCGGCGACTGCGTGGAGGCGTGTCCCAAGGATCTCTTCGTCCTCATGCCTGTCGAGCACAAGCTCATCGTGCAGTGCAAGAACCTGCTCGAGGGCGAGGAAGCCGAAGCCTGGTGCCAGGTCGCGTGCAACGCCTGCGGGCGGTGCGCGGCCGATGCACCAGAGGTGATACAGATGGTGGATGGGCTGGCGGTGGTGGACTACAGCAAGCATGATCTGGCGACTCCGGCGGCCATCGAACGGTGTCCCACCGGCGCCATCGTCTGGGTCGAGGGCGCTCAACAGTTCGAGCGTCCCCAGCCAATGGAGAAGGCGGTAGCATGATGTTCAAGAGAATAGAACCCGATCCTCCCGATCCGAAGTATCCCGGCATTCCGACGGCCGTCGACGGTACGGCCGCGGTGGTCGAGATGGAAACCGCAGCCAGCGAAGGCGCGGGCGCCTACCCCATCACTCCCTCCACCCAGATGGGAGAGGGGTGGGCCGCCGCCGTCGCTGCCGGCAAGACCAACGTGAACGGCCGCCGGCTCATCTTCTTCGAGCCGGAGGGGGAGCACGCCGCCGCCGCCGTCACGGCCGGCATGAGCATGGTGGGCCTCCGGGCCGCCAACTTCTCCAGCGGCCAGGGCATCGCCTACATGCACGAGTCGCTGTACGCCGCCGCCGGCAAGCGGCTCACCTACGTGCTCAACATCGGGGCGCGGGCCATGACCAAGCACGCCCTCAACGTGCACGCGGGCCACGACGACTATCACGCCATCGACGACACGGGGTTCTTCCAGCTGTTCGCGAAGGACGCCCAAGAGTGCGCCGACCTGAGCCTCATCGCGCATAAGATCGCGGAACTGTCGCTCAACCCGGGTGCCCTGGCGCAGGATGGGTTCCTCACGACGCACGTGATAGAGACGATGCGGATGCCCGAGCGGGAGCTGGTGAAGGAGTTCCTCGGCGATCCGGCGGACATCATCGAGTCGCCCACGCCGGCCCAGCGCTGGGTGTTCGGCGAGAAGCGGCGCCGCATCCCGGAGATCTTCGATCTCGACTACCCGGCCTTGTTGGGCCCGGTGCAGAACCAGGACAGCTACCACCAGGGCGTTGCCGCCCAGCGGCCGTTTTACTTCGACCACGTGGTACAGTTCGCCGATCAGGCGATGGCCGAGTACGCGGAGCTGACTGGACGCCGCTACGCCCGCGCTACGGGCTATCGACTCGACGACGCCGAGTACGTGATCGTGGGCCAGGGATCGGTGGTGGCCAATGCCGAGGCCGTCATCGATCATTTGCGGGAGACGCGAGGCCTCAAGGTCGGCGTATTGAACGTCACGATGTTCCGTCCGTTCCCCGCCGATCTCATCACGCGGTTACTCCGAGGCAAGAAGGGCGTCACCGTCCTGGAGCGGGTGGATCAGCCCCTGGCGGTGGATCTGCCGATCCTGCGAGAGATCCGGGCCGCGGTGAACAAAGCGCTGGAGAACGGCCGCGCGAACGGTACACCGCCCTACCGCGACATCGCGCGCTACACGCCGGACAACGCCCCGGACTTCTACTCGGGCTGTTTCGGACTGGGTAGCCGTGACCTTCAGCCCAGCGACATCATCGCCGCAGTGGACAACATGCTGGGGGACGGCAAGCACATCCGACAGTTCTACCTCGGTATCGACTTCGTCCGGGAAGGGACGCGCCTACCCAAGCTGCAGATCTGGCAGGAGGAGCTGCTGGAGGGCTACCCCAATATCCCCGACCTCGCCCTCACGCCCAAGGAATACGTGGATCTGATGCCGGAGGGATCGATCTCCATTCGGATGCACTCCATCGGCGGGTGGGGAGCGATCACGACGGGGAAGAACATCGCCATGACGGCCTCCGAGCTGCTGGGCATGTACATCAAAGCCAACCCGAAGTACGGCTCGGAGAAGAAAGGGCAGCCCACCACCTTCTACGCGACCTTGGCCAAGGCACCGATCCGGCTCAACTGCGAGCTGAAGCACGTGAACGTCGTGCTGTCGCCGGATCCGAACGTGTTCCGGCACTCCGATCCGCTCGCCGGTCTGGCTGAGGGCGGCGTGTTCGTGATCCAGAGCGACCGCGCACCGGAAGATCTATGGAACAGCCTGCCTGGCTCGGCACAGAAGGCGATCCAGCAGCGAAAGCTCAAGGTGCATTACCTGGACGCGTTCAAGATCGCCACGGAGGAAGCGACGGACCCGGAACTCCGGTACCGGATGCAGGGCGCCGCATTCATGGGCGCATTCTTCCGCACGTCACCCTTGATGGAGCGGGAAGGGCTCGACGAAGAGAAGCTGTTCGAGGGAATCCGTGTCCAGCTCGCCAAGAAGTTCGGACACCTCGGCGAGCGGGTGGTGGAGGACAACCTCCGGGTCATCCGCCGCGGCTTTGACGAGGCACGCGAGCTCAACTGGTCCGTGCTGCCGGCGAGGGAGGACGAAGTCGGCGCCGTCCCCGTCATGCCGGCAATCCTGGACGGCACCAACATCCGACCGGGGCTCGCTAATCCGGGGCGGTTCTGGGAGCAAGTGTGCTACCTGTACAAGACGGGACAGGATGGCATTGCCGACCCCTTCGCCGCGCTGAGCGCCATGCCGGCGGCCACCAGCACCATCCGCGACATGACCGACGTGCGGTTCGAAGTGCCGGATTTCATCCCGGCGAACTGCACCGGCTGTGCCCAGTGCTGGACTCAGTGCCCCGATTCGGCGATCCCGGGCGTGGTGAACACGGTGGAAGACGTGATCACCGCCGCCATTGCCACAGTATCCAATGGCCGCTCGTTCGACCGGCTGAACCAGATCGTACGGCACTTGGGGAACGAGTCGCGGAAGATCATGAAGGGGGTACCCTTCACGAACTTCGCCGACGTGCTATCGCAGGCCTACAAGGCGGTGGTCGAGAAGCTCAAGCTCGACCCCGAGCGGCGAGCGGCCCTCGACGAGCAGTTCGCACCGGTTTACTCGGCGCTCAGCGAATTCCCCTTGGCCAAGACCGGCCCGTTCTTCGACGTACTGGAGGATCAGGAAAAGGGTACCGGCGGCCTGCTGTCGATCACCGTGAATCCGGACGCGTGCAAGGGCTGCAACATCTGCGTGGAGGTGTGTCCCGACAACGCCCTCAAGACGGTGCCACAGGACGACGAGATCGTCGACCGGCTGCGCCGCAACTGGAAGCTGTGGGAGAACCTGCCGGATACGGAGGACCGCTACGTCAACATCGCGTCCCTCGAGGAGGGCATCGGTATCCTCTCATCGCTCCTCCTCAAGAAAGACAACTACCGGGCGATGGTGGGCGGCGACGGCGCGTGCATGGGCTGCGGCGAGAAGACCGTCATCCACCTGCTGTTGGGTGCGGTCAACGCCCTGATGTTGCCCCGGGTGGAGAAGTACGTCCAGCGCCTCGACGAGCTGATCGCTGGGCTGGACGAGAAGGCCCGGAAGCTACTGGCCTCGGACGCCGACCTCAATGCCTTGGGTGTCGCCGAAGGGAAGGTAGACATCCCGCTGGAGGACGCGAAGAAGCAGGCAGTGGAGCGGATCTCCAAGATGATCGACGCCCTCAAGGATCTCCGCTGGCGCTACACCGAGGGTCCCACCGGCAAGGGACGCGCCACACTCGGCATGACCAACGCCACCGGATGCTCGTCGGTCTGGGGCAGCACGTATCCCTACAACCCGTACCCCTTCCCCTGGGTGAACCATCTGTTCCAGGATGCGCCCTCGGTGGCCATCGGCATCTTCGAAGGCCACATGCGGAAGATGGCCGACGGCTTCGTCGCCGTGCGCCGCGCCGAGCTGGAGCTCAGCAGTGAGTACGATCCCACCGTGCACGAGCCGTTCTTCACCCGGTTCGACTGGCGACAGTTCAGCGACGAGGAATTCGGCATGTGCCCGCCCATCTTCGCCACGGGCGGTGACGGCGCGATGCTGGACATTGGCTTCCAGAACCTGTCGCGACTCCTGGCGTCCGGCAAAGCAGTGCGGGTGATCGTGCTGGACACGCAGGTCTACTCCAACACCGGCGGCCAGGCGTGCACCAGTGGCTACCTGGGCCAGGTGAGTGACATGGCGGCCTATGGCAAAGCGCAGCACGGCAAGGAAGAGACCCGGAAAGAGCTGGCGCTCCTTGCCATGGCCCACCGCAACGTATTCGTGCTGCAATCGTCTCAGGCGTCGCCGGCGCACCTGTTGGGCGGCGTGATCAAGGGACTGCAGTCGCGTCACCCGGCGGTGTTTGCGCTGCACTGTCCCTGCCCGCCCGAGCACGGCCTCGGGGACGATCAGGCGCCCGACGCGGCGAAGCTCGCCCTGGAAAGCCGGGGTTACCCACTGCTACAGTACGACCCGGACGCCGGCACCAGCATGGCGGAGTGCCTCAGCCTCGACGGCAATCCGTCGGAGGACGATCCCTGGCCCACGTACGATCTCAAGTACGTGGACGAGAACGGGGAAGAGCAGACCATGGAGCTGCCGGTCACCACGGCGGACTGGGCCGCCACTGAAGCGCGGTTCAAGAAGCACTTCAAGAAAGTGCCGGCCGACGCGGCAGACGACGAACTCACGGCGTTCCATGAGTATCTCCAGTTGTCGCCGGAAGACCGGGACGAGAAGACGCCGTTCATCTACGTACTGGAGAACGAGCGGCGCCTAGGACGCCTGTCAGTCTCCCAGGAGATAGTCGAGCTGGCGGAGGACCGCCTCCGAGTCTGGTCACTCCTCAGAGAGATGGCTGGGCTAGAAGAGGAGGCCGGCGCCGAAGCCGAGGCTGAATTCGAGCAGAAGGCGGCGGGCATCCGGGCCGAGTACGAAGCCAAGCTCGCCAACCTCAAGGCCCGGTACCCGCAGGTGATCGCCCGGCGCATGGCGGAAGGGCTGCTCCGAGCCGGGGACGGCAAGCGGACCATCGCGGATCTTCTGGCGGACGTGCAGTCCATGACGGGGCTCACGCCCATCGGCGCCGACGTGCTGGAGGGGTTTGGCGGAGGACCTGCCGCCCCTGCCGCGCCTGCCGCTCCTGGCACTCCCGCTGCGGAGGAAGCCGCAGTGGCCACGGTAGCCGCTCCGGCCGTGGAAGAAGAAGCCCTCGTCCTCGAGCCGTACATCGACTCCATCAGGTGTACCACCTGTGACGAGTGCACCAAGCTCAACAGGAAGATGTTCGCCTACAACGAGAAGAAGCAGGCGTACATCAAAGATCCGCGGGCTGGGAAGTTCAAGGACCTGGTAACGGCGGCGGAGCGCTGTCCCGTGCGGATCATTCATCCGGGGACGCCGCTCAACCCGAAGGAGAAAGATCTGGACAAGTGGATCAAGCGGGCGGAACCGTTCAACTGAGGTGGCGGTGGGCCGGAAGCTGAGATTCCGGCACGGCGTGCATCCGCCGGAGCTGAAGGACCTCACGGCGAGCGTCCCCATCCGGCGGATGCCCTTCCCCACCGAGATCGTCCTCCCGCTGAGTCAACATACCGGCAAGCCTTCCAGAGCCATCGTGCGGCCGGGCGACTGGGTGGAACGGGGAGACAAGGTGGGGGAAGCGGACGGGTTCATCTCGGTGCCGGTGCACGCCTCCGCCGCGGGCACAGTGGAGGAAGTGGGGTTGTGGCCTCACCCCAACGGTTTCTACTCCCCTGCCGTCCGCATTGCCGTAGCACCGTTTTCGGCACAGGTCCCGCGATCACGCATCATCCCCGACTGGGAGGGCTTGTCGCGTGAGCAGTTGGTGGAGGCGGTGAAGCAAGCGGGTGTGGTGGGTCTGGGCGGTGCCGCGTTTCCCACCCACGTCAAGCTGTCACCGCCCAAGGACGCGCCCATCGACACGATCCTGATCAACGGCGCCGAGTGCGAGCCATACCTCACTACCGATCACCGCACCATGGTGGAGTACCCCGAGCGCATGCACCGCGGGCTCCGCATCATGATGCGATGCCTGGGTGTCGACCGGGCCATGATTGGGATCGAGAAGAACAAGCCCGACGCCATCGAGGCAATCCGAGCGACGCTACCGCACGACCTGGACGTGACGGTGCACCGGTTGACGGTGAAGTATCCCCAGGGCTACGAGAAGATGCTGATCAAGGCGATCCTGGGCCGGGAAGTGCCGTCGGGCAAGCTCCCGATGCACGTGGGGGTGGTGGTGCACAACGTGGCCTCGGTGGCGACTATCGCCGAGGTGTTCGAGACTGGGCTGCCACTGATAGAGCGGATCATGACCGTGACGGGCAACGGCGTGCGGCAGCCCTCGAACCTGATCGTCCCGGTGGGTACCAAGACCAGGGACCTCATCGACGCCTGTGGCGGCTTCAGCGACGATGCTCGGGAGGTGGTCTTCGGGGGCCCGATGATGGGAACCGCCGTGGCAAGCCTGGATGCGCCGGTCCTCAAGGGAACCACAGGCGTCGTCGTGTTGACCGACGCCGATGTCAAACCGCAGAAGTCGTATCCCTGCATTCGGTGCGGTCACTGTTTGGACTCCTGTCCCGTGTTCCTCAACCCGCAGGTTCTCGGGCAGCTCGCGCTTTCCGAGCGCTACGACGAGATGGAAGCGCATAACCTGGCTGACTGCATGCTGTGCGGCTGCTGCGGCTACACCTGCCCGTCGAACATCCCACTTCCCCAGCTGTTCCAGCTGGCCAAGGTAGCCCTGCGAAGGCAGCAGACGGCGGCATGACGGCCCCGCGGCTCCTCATCACCGCGTCGCCGCATCTCAGCGAGCCCGACTCCACGCCCAAGATCATGTGGCACGTGGTGCTGAGTTTGCTGCCCGTGGTGGGGGCATCGATCTACTTCTTCGGTCCCAGCGCGGTACTGGTGATCACAGCGGCCACCGCCGGGGCCCTCGTCACCGAGTGGATCTTCGGCACGCGGGGCTCGCTGCTCGACGGTTCGGCAATGATCACCGGGATCCTTCTCGGGCTCGTGCTCCCGGCCGGGATCCCCCTGTGGATGGCGTTCGTCGGCGGCGTGTTCGGCATCGGGTTCGGGAAGCTGATCTTCGGCGGACTGGGACAGAACATCTTCAACCCCGCGTTGCTGGGGCGGGCGTTCCTCCAGGCCGCCTTCCCTGTGGCCATGACCACCTGGCCGGTGATCCGCGAGAATTGGTGGCAACTTCGCGGCGACAACCTCGCCCTTCCTCTGATGAGCCCCAAGGAAGTGGACGTGCTTACAGAGGCCACCCCGCTCGGGCTCATGAAGTTCGAGCAAACCGGCACGGATCTCTGGCGCCTGACGCTGGGCGCCACGGGGGGTTCTCTGGGTGAGACCGCCGGCGTGCTGATTCTGCTGTGCGGTGGTTATCTCGCGATTCGCAACTATCTCAACTGGCGCATCCCGGCGAGCATCTTCCTCACGGTTGCTGTGTTCTCGGTGCTGCTGCACCTCATCGACGCCGCGCGCTATCCGGATGCCCTGTTCATGCTGTTCTCCGGCGGCCTCATGCTGGGGGCGGTCTACATGGCCACCGACATGGTCACCTCTCCCGTGACCAACCTGGGGTGCTGGGTGTTCGGGTTCGGCATCGGGTTCCTGGTGGTTGTCATCCGTCTGTGGGGCGGCCTCGCGGAAGGGGTGATGTACGCCATTCTCCTGATGAATGCCCTGGTGCCGTTCATCAATCGGGCGACGCAGCCGCGAGCGTTCGGGGCGGAGCAGCCCAAGGCGAAGCAGACCACATGACGGCGCCAGCTCCCCCTCCGACCAAGATGGATGTCCCCGTCAAGCGCCTGCTCGTGACGCTGGCGACGGCCGGCGCGGTGGCGGGCTTCCTAATCGTCTTTGTGTTCGGCTGGACTCAGCCCATCATCCAGGCCTACAAGGCGGAGCAGCTACGTCTGGCAGTCCAGGAGGTTCTCAAGGCGCCCGACCGGTTCGACACCCTGTACGTCCACGACGGCGCTCTCACCGCGGAGCTGCCTGCGGGGGTAGACGGCACCACACTGGAGCAGGTGTTCGTGGGCTACCGGGAAGACGGCGAGCGCATCGGCTTCGCCGTCGCCGCCGGTGAGCCAGGCTTCCAGGACATCGTGCGGCTGATCTTCGGCTACGACCGCGCTAGCGGAACGGTGCTCGGCATGAAGGTGCTGGAGAGCAAGGAGACTCCCGGCCTGGGAGACAAGATCGAGAAGGACTCCGCGTTCGTTCTCCAGTTCGACGGAGCGGTAACACCGCTGCTGGGGGTCAAGCCTCGGGACGCGACAGGAGACCTCCACGAGATCGACATGATCACCGGCGCAACCATTTCATCGCGGGTAGTGATTCGGATCATCAACAACACGATTGAGCGGCTGGGGCCGCTGCTCGACGCCTACGCGGCGAGCTACGCGGCGGCGACGGTGCCATGAGCCCGAGGGAAACCGCTCCGCAGGCCGATTTCTTCCGGGGTGTGTGGCGTGAGAACCCGGTGCTCATCCAGATGCTCGGACTGTGCCCGGCGCTGGCGGTCACGAACACGGTCGAGAACAGCCTGTGGATGGGGCTCGCGACCTTCTTCGTGCTCACGGGCTCGAGCTTCATCGTCTCGCTCATCAAGAAGCTCATCCCGGGCGAGGTGCGAATCCCCACGTTCATCCTGATCATCGCCACCTTCGTGACCGTGGCCGACATGAGCCTCGAGGCGATCGTGCCGACGGTGCACAAGCAGCTCGGCGCGTTCGTGGCGCTGATCGTGGTGAACTGCATGATCCTGTCGCGCCAGGAGGCGTTTGCCGCAAAGCGGCCCCTAGGCCGCTCGCTACTCGACGCCTTCGGCACCGGCTTAGGGTTCATCGTCGCTCTCGTCATGATGGGCGCGATACGGGAGGTGCTGGGGAACGGGACGCTTATGGGGTTCAGTCTGTTCGGACCCAACTTCGAGCCGTGGGTGATCTTCATCCTGCCACCCGGCGGATTTCTCACGCTGGGGTTCTGGCTCCTGCTCCTCAACTGGTTCCAGAAGTGGCGCACCGAACGGGCCAAGGTCCGCGCTTGGCCCGAGGGCGTGGGCGCGCCGCCGGAGAGGAAGGCGGCGTAATGGGCGAGGTCTTCTGGATCCTGGTCTCGGCGATGGTGGTGAACAACTTCACCCTGTACTACTTCCTAGGGCTGTGCCCCTTCATGGGTGTCTCGGCCCGGGTGGAGACCGCAGTGCGCATGGGCATGGCCAACATCTTCGTGATGACGATGGCCTCCCTCTGCGCGTGGTTCCTCAACACATTCATCCTGCCCCACGCGCCGTACCTGCGGCTCATCTCGTTCATCGTGGTGATCGCCTCCTTCGTGCAGATCGTGGAGATGGTGATCAAGAAGGTGAGCCCCAAGCTGTTCCGGCAGCTGGGCATCTACTTGCCCTTGATTACAACCAACTGTGCAATCCTGGGCCTCGCGCTATTCCAGACGAACCGTGGATACGGCCTGATCCAGGGGTTGTCGTTCGCCGTGGGCGCGGGGCTCGGATTGACCCTGGCTCTGGTGCTCATGGCATCGATCCGCGAGACCGGCGAGCTGTCCGACGTCCCAAGCATCGCCAAGGGCATGGCGCTGGTCCTCATCATCGCCGGGAGCCTGTCGTTGGCGTTCATGGGCTTCGCGGGACTATTGAGTGCGACATGAGCGCGATCGCTGGCATCCTGGTTATCACAGTCCTGTTCGTGGCGTTCGGCATGCTGCTGCGGGGGAAGGACGAGGACGTGAGCTGTCACGGCTGCCCGGATGAAGGCAACGCCGCCGCGTGTGATGCGTGTCCCTTGACCGCGCCGAGTGAGAAGTCCGTTGCTGGTTCCGCGCTCCGGCAGCTCCCGAAGCGCGCGTCAGTGAGCGGTGCCCTGCGTTGGGATCTCCAGTGCGCCCACGAACTGCAGCGCGCGGAGGGAGCTGCCGGAGCGCGGAGCAAAGGGGGCAGACGTGAGCGGAACTACGGAACGTCCGACGGACGGAAGGGCGGAATGTCCTGCCCCAACCCTACCGACGTTCCGTCGTTCCCACGTCCCGCCGTTCCGTCTCGTATCGGAGTCGTAGAATGAACAGTCCAAATCGCTCTCAGCTACGCTATCCCACTCGACGCGAGGTCCTGGCGCTCGGCATCGGCGCGTTCGTGGTCGCCGCCGTTCCCTTTGCCAGGAGCCGACGCCGCCTCATCCGCCGCTCCGTGCCCATGATGGGGACCGTTGCCGAGATCGGCGTGGTGCACCGGGATCCGACGTACGCCCACGCGGCCATCGACGCCGCACTGGAGGAGCTGGAGCTGGTCAACCGGCTCATGACTCGCTTCAGCCAAACGTCCGACATCGGGCGCGCAAACCGATTGGCGACCACGAACGGTGTGCGGGTAAGCCCGGCAACCGCCGCGGTGCTGAGGGACGCCCTCGAGTGGGCGGTATCGAGCGAGGGGGCGTTCGACCCGTGCCTCGGAAAGGCAGTGCGTTTGTGGGACGTTGGGCAGCGCAGCACACCCCCGGGAGCGCATCGCTTTCGGCGCCTCGCCGGCCGCCGGCTGTACCGGTCACTGGACC
The DNA here is from genome assembly GCA_011772755.1 of Gemmatimonadales bacterium. Lineage (GTDB taxonomy): Bacteria > Gemmatimonadota > Gemmatimonadetes > Gemmatimonadales > GWC2-71-9 > WVYX01. The sequence goes on along the minus strand of WVYX01000033.1, from coordinate 565 downwards.
TTGACACGGGTTCGGGACAGGCAACGGTCCGGTTCACCGACCCGGACGTGGAGCTGGACCTGGGCGGCATCGCCAAAGGCTACGGGGTGGACCGGGCAGTGCAGACCCTGCGCGCCTGGGGCATCAACCATGGGCTGGTCAACGTGGGTGGCGATCTCTACGCATTGGGCGAGTCCCAGGATGGCGACCCGTGGAAGGTTGGGATCCGCTCACCCCGCGATCCCGGCCGTCTGAGCGGCAGCGTGGAAGTTCGTGACGCCGCCGTTGCCACGTCGGGTGACTACCTCCAGTATTTCCGGTATCAGGGGCGGCAGTACCACCATCTCCTCGATCCCACGACCGGTGCCCCTCGACGCTCCCCGGTTCACGGCGTGACAGTCACGGCGAGCAGCTGCATGACAGCCGACGCCGCAGCCACGGCGGTGTTTGGGATGGCGCATCGTGACGCCGAGCGCGTGCTGCGGAACCGGGCGCCGGACGCGGGGATTGTGAGTACTATCTGACGAGTCGGATGTGAAAAGTGAAACGTGAAGTGTGAAACTGATGTCTAGACTCGGACTCCCGT
>WVYX01000028.1:2199-2359 GCA_011772755.1 Gemmatimonadales bacterium | reverse complement strand
TTGTCTTCGTCTTCCAGGAGGGGCTCGGCAGCAGCCTGTTCGGCCTGGACGGTCCCACCGAGAAGACGTTCATTCACGTGCTGGTCCTTGTGTTCGCGGTGGCTTTCGGCCTGAGCATGGACTACGAGGTCTTCCTGCTATCGCGCATGAAAGAGGCGTT
>WVYX01000028.1:0-2040 GCA_011772755.1 Gemmatimonadales bacterium | reverse complement strand
CATTCATGCACGTGGTGGGGGAGTGGAACTGGTGGCCCGGAAAGCGCCGTGAGCGGTAACCTGCGCCGAAGGAGACGAGACCGTGCCACGCAAGGGAGGGCCAGGGGAGGTCTGCGAGCCAATAGCAGACAGGGCATCGAGCGCCGGCTGCTTGTCGCCCTCCACGACGTCACGCCTGCGCATCGCGACCGGATCGTGCGGGTACTCGGTCTGCTCGACGAGCTTGGTATAGCGAAGGTGGCACTCCTCGTCGTGCCCAACTGGCACGGTGAGTGGCCTCTGGACGAGCATCCTGATTTCGTCGAGGAGCTCAGGCGGCGGCAAGCAGCCGGTGCCGAGGTATTGCTGCACGGTTACCGGCATGATGAANNCCTGGATCGTGATGAGGCTGCAGCGCGCATCGACCGAGGCCAGGAATTGCTGCTTCGGATGGGCCTCCATCCTGTTGGATTCGTTCCGCCCGCGTGGCTGTTCGGGCGAGACACGCTCTCGCTCATCAGGGAACGTGGCCTCGGGCTGACCGAGGGGTTCTGGAACATTCTGGGTGTGAGCTCCAGACGGCGTCTGTTCGCCCCGGTCTTGAGCTGGAGCACGGCAAGGCCGTGGCGGTCGGGACTCACGGCAGGCATCGCCGCCGTCCGCCGTCCAATTGAGCGTCATCGCTCCATCGTCCGCGTGGCGGTTCATCCGCCGGATATTGATGTGCCGGTGGTAGCCAAGTCGCTGGAGAGAAGCCTGGGAGCGCTGCTGAGTGAGCGGGAGGTGGTGGGGTATGGGGAGGTGTTGAGGGTGTAGGTTCGGTGCGCGGTGCGCGGTGCGCGGNNAACGTAAGGTGCGCCGTGCGCGGTGCGTGAGGGAACCGCCGATCCGCTGATGGGGAGCCCGGAGCGGGAGGCCTGGCACGCAACACTAGTCGTATCACGTCGTGCCGGTCACCTCCCGGTAGATCTGCACCATCCGACTAAACGTCCTGTCCCAACTGTACTGCTCCGCCGCCCCGCGGGCTGCATCCCGCAGCCAAGCTGAATCCTCGTCCAGCAGCGCTCTCGCGGCCTCAACTAGTCCTGAGACGTCATCGGGCGCGTAGGTCCGCCCCCAATCGGCCCCCTCCAGCACATCGGCTATGGCGCCGCTGTTGACCCCTACGACGGGCAGTCCGGACGCTGCGGCCTCGACCGCAGCGAGCCCGAACGTCTCGTGAGGAAAGGGGGCGAAGTAGATGTCCGCGCTGGCGTACGCCCGTGCGAGACGCTCGCGGTCGGTCTCGTACGGCTTCACCACGAGCATCTCAGGGTGCTTGGCCGTGAGGCCTTGAAGCTCGGGGCGAAGGTGGCCGTCGCCGATCAATACCAGCTTGAGGCCTGTAGCTCGATGCAGATCCGGTAGCGCGTCAATCAGGAATCTCACGCCCTTCTCTGTGGAGAGCCGACCCACGTAGAGGCCGATCGGCCGGTCGTCTTCCACGCGCACCTCGATCCGCCAATGCGGGTCGCGACACCGGGGGTGGAAGAGTTCCGTGTCCACCCCAAGCGGAACCAGCTCGGTATCGACGATGCCCGCCTCACCGAGCGCGCGCTGCGCTGCCCTCGACGCCGCGATCACCCGATCGCAGCGGCGATACGCGGCCCGGAGATACGCGCTGAGCACAGCGCTGGCGGCGCCGCGGAGAAAGCCAGGCGTGGCATTCGGGAGCTGCCGCAAGACAACGCCCCGCAAGTCCATGTGGAAGAACCCCACCTGCCGGGCGTTCGAGCGGCTTGCAGCGTACCTCAGAAGCCACGGAGCAGCATAGACACTCCCGAGCTCGATGACGTCCGGTTGCTCCTGCTCGATGATCTCGCGCAGCCGGCCCGGTCTTATCAGCAAGTGGTACCCGGGGCTAGCCGGTACACCTGGTCCGGTGGTGCTGTACAGGGTCGAGCCAAACAGGGATGTAGTGGTGTCCCGATCGGACGGAACCACGATGACGTGCTCGATGTCGGGCTGGGATTGGAGCCAACGGGCTTTTTCGGTGAGGACGATCCGCACGCCCCCACCGGT
>WVYX01000095.1 GCA_011772755.1 Gemmatimonadales bacterium | reverse complement strand
GCGGGGGTTTTGGGGGTCCGTGACCACACCTGTGGAATGGAGCCTACGTAGGCGGCAATGTGGGGATCCGGTGTGGCGGAGGTGCGACATCGTAACGTACTGTGACGGTTCCAGTTAGCGAGCGCCCATCTGAGGCTCGGCTGGATCGGACCGCACATTTCTTGCAATGGAGGTCCAGTGGCTGAAGACGCGGTCAAAGGAAAAGCGTCCAGCGGCGAGGTCATTAGCGTCGATGCCGGGGGCCCACGGCGGCTCCGGTTCCGACTGCGGGATGCNNCGTGTTGGTATTGGTCGTGGGCGGGGCGTTCACGGTCGTCGGGCTGGTCGACCTGGGTCTCCTGTGGTATCCCGTCAGGTTCGGCAACGCGCCGTGGGAATTCGGCACGCTGAGCTCGACGTTCGACAATCTGCCCATGACGGCGCTCGGAGTAGCACTGCTCACGCTGGGCCTCATGTGGCATCCGCGACTGGGCGGGGCGTGGCTCCGGGTAGCGGCGCTGTGTTACCTGGCCGCCGGGCTGCTGCTACTGGTGATGGCCGCGTTGTACGGGCTGTCGGCGCTCGAGGTCATCGGTCGCGCGCCGGATGAATCTATGGAGGCCTTCACGCGGGCCTTGGTGAAGAACGTCGCGGAGATCGTGGCGTATACGGCGGCCTCGGGCGTGTTGGCGCTGGTTTGCTGGCGAGCGGTGGAGCGGGAGCGGTAGCCTGGACGGCTTGGTGGAGACATTACTCCTGGGAGACAAGATGCAGAAGATCCCGAAGGGACTCGCGACGCTCGCGACAGTGCTGGGACTCACAGCACTTGTCGCCACAGCTGCCCAGGGACAGATCTACTGTGGTGGCACGTGGACCGCCGCCTGCGCCAGCGGGACCGTGACGGCCGAGAGCGGGCACATCAGGTTCGTGTTCACCAATGTGCCTGATGCGCTGGGCTTGGGTGGTGGCGACGCGTCGAACTCGGTCATTACGGACATCTACATCCGGTTCACGGATCAGGCCGGCAACGCCCTGGTGGATGGCGACGGCAATTACTACGACCCGGTTCTGAACAGCTTCGAGGGGGTGGGCGGTGACTCCGACTGGGTCATCAGCCGAAGGCCGCCGGGCAACAAGCCGTTCTTCACTCAGGGCTCTTATGACTGGAGCATCGGGCTAGCCTCCGTGGCCACGAACAAGCTCTGCGGGGGGTTGGTGGCGGAGTCCTACGATCCGGATGCCCTTCCCAACAAGTGCAACGACGATTTCCACACCAAGCTTGTGTTCGAGATTGACTTCAGCGGTACCCCGACACCGGTGGCGGAGATCCGGACGGACTGGACGGCGCAAGTGCAGAACGTCTGCGCCGAAGGGGAAACCGAGTGCGAGTACAGCGACTGGGCAGCGGTACCTGAGCCCATCACGACGGTCCTGGTTGGCTCAGGACTCCTCGGGCTGGGCGGCGCAGCCTGGCTCAGGAGGCGCCGGCGGCACATTGGCGACGTGTGAGCCCGCCAGCACGAATCCTCTCCCAGGAGGAGCCCGGCACCGCAGGGTGCCGGGCTTTTTTCGAGCCGTGCGAGGGTCACTGCGGCAGCGCTTGGTCCAGCGCCGGCATCACGTTCCGAGCGATCTCAGTCGCCAGTGCGAATGCCGCATCCTCATCGTCGATCACTGGAACGACGATCCGCACCAGCGCCTCGTCACTACGCCGGCGGAATGCTGCGTCACGTAGNNTCAATCCTGCCGCGACCCTGATACCAATAGAGCACCAGTGCTTGCATCTGGCGACCCTGTAGCAGGTAGCGGTTGACAACTGCAGGTCCGGACTCCGTCGTCACCGTAGTGAGTTGTGCCGCGAGCGGCTCCCATCCCGATCCCGGGAGACAGTTCTTGGGAGAGTGGATTGTCTTGCCTCGAGTCTGATGATCATAGTAGACGATGTAGAGCGAGAACTGTCCGCTGCCATCGGCGCCGTTCGGCTCGTAGACGCGATTCAGGTACGCAGTCGGAGCTGCGAGTGCCAACTCTTCGCTGGTGAGGGCCAGATCCCGGGCTACATGACCTGAGATCACAGAGGGGATGGTGCTGTCGAGCGATCTCCGCAGCGGTAGGCTGTGCTGCATGTCGATCCCGACAGTGAAGACGGACCCGACGGCGAGGACAACTGCGGGCATCCAGCGCACCACGGGGCTCACCGGCGGCGCTCCCACGACAGGGATTCGACGCGCGCCAGGGTCCAAGACATCGCCCCGAGGATGAGGAAAGCGACGGCGAACAACGCCCAGCCCTCAGTGTAGTGCATCACTCCGCGGCCGAGACCCGGGCTCAGATAGTAAGTGAAGAAGCCCGTCAGGAAGATCCGCAGGACATTCACAGCCATCGCAACGGGGATCGCGACGAGCACGAGCACTGTGCGTGCCCGCCAGGTTCGCAGCCAGACGCCCCCGGTCAGGACCGCCAGTGCCACGAGAGCGGTAAGCGATCGCAGACCGCTGCAGGCTTCGGTCACGAACAGGGATTGACCCGGCAGGTGTATGATGTTGCCCGCGAGAACCACCGGCACTTGGCGCGATTCGAGCAGGTGTGCACCCAGCGACGACGCCCGAAGCTGCAGCGGGAACGCCAACGAGTTGAGGATCACATCCGGAAGCGGGATGGAGAGCAGTAGAAGCGCGGCCGGCAGCCACCAGTGCAGGATCTGGCGGACCCCGGCAAGGAACACTACGAGGGCTACGACAGCGGCGAGGAACGAGACCCGCAGCGTGAAGGCCTCTGCCGCGAGTCCCGCCGTGTAGCGCAGCAGGGTTGCTGCGACT
>WVYX01000107.1:63861-70151 GCA_011772755.1 Gemmatimonadales bacterium | reverse complement strand
GCGATACGACTCCGAAGGGGATCTATCTGCTGCGGCTGGAGGTCTACCATCAGGTGGGGGACAAGTCCGCCGGGCGAGCGACGATCGCGTTTGAGGTGAAGGGGTAGCTGCCGCCCTCTGCCGCCCCTGCCCCCTCACATCCTCTTATACGCCGGCCCCGCACCCCCCTCCCGCGGCGTCCACCGCGGCCCCACCACATCCGTCGCCTTGCAGTCCACGCAGTTCGGCGGGTTGATGGCCAGTTCGCCATCGGCCACTTCGTACACCCCCGCCGGACACATGTGGGAATAGAACTCCGCCACCGCGGTCGATATGTCCTCACCAACGATGAGATGCGACGGGATGGTGTCGCGGGTGGCATTACCCGACTTGAATACGGCGTCCACCTTGGAGAACGTCAGCTTACCATCGGGACTCACGGCCTCTTCCGCCCCATCTCCCCGTGGAACCTCCGCGTCACGTGGCATGGTGATCTTTCTGCGGGGGAACCGGCCACCCGTCAGTGTCATCAGGCCGGCCTTCACCGCTCCCCTGTAGAACCCATGCTTGAACGCCGGCCGCATGTTGCGGGTGCGGTACAGGTCGTCACGTATGTACGAGCCGTCCACCAACCGGTCGTACTCGCCGAGTTGCGCAGCTGTCGTGTCGTTCGCCTTGAGCGCGCCATAGATCGCCCGGGCGGCGAAGATCCCCGACTGCATGGCGTAGTGAATGCCCTTGAGTGAGGGAACGTCCACAAACCCGGCCGCGTCGCCCAGGATTACCAGGCCGTCGCCCGAGCGGCGTTCCGGCAGCGCGTGGTAACCGCCCTCCGGTATGGTCTTCGCACCCCACTCCACCAGTTCCCCACCCTCCAGGTACCGGCGAAACAGCGCATGGGTCTTCATCCGCTGCAACAGATCGTGCACGTCCAGGGCACGATACGGATAGTCGAGCCCGACCACGAGCCCCAGCGACGCGAGGTTCGCCTCCAGCGGATACATGAAGCTCCCACCAAACGCGTCGTTGGGAAGCGGCCACCCCATCGTGTGAATCACCGTATCCAGCGGCTGCTTGATCTCCCACAGCTCCTTCACCCCGAGAGCAAAGATCTGCGGGTTCGCCGAGCCGATGCCCTGCCACTCGAGGTAGGCCTGCGCCAGCATCCCACGGGATCCTTCCGCAAGCGCCGTCACCTTCGCCACGATGTCCGCCGACGGCATGTAGTTCGACAACTGATTCCCGTCCCGGTCCAACCCCGACGGCACCGTCCGGACACCGATGACGCGATCGCCTTCCGTCAGCAGCGCGCCCACCGGGAAGCCCGCGAACACATCTATGCCCAGTTCCTGGGCGCGCTCCCCCAACCATCGGACGATCTCGCAGATCGAGGCGACGTAGAACCCCGCGTTCCGCATCGTCGGGGGGGTAGGGATGCGGGTGGCTCTCCTCGACGAGAGACGGTAGATGACTTCATGCTTGACAGGCGTCCGGAAGGGGAAGTCGGCGTCGCTCAACTCCGGGAACAGCTCCCGAAACGATCGGGGATTGACCACCGCTCCTGAGAGGCAGTGCTCCCCCAACCCCGCCGCCTTCTCCAGCACCCCAATGCTGACCTCGCCCAGGCCACCACCCGAGTCCTGGTCCCGCTTTACCAGGCGTGCCAGCTCTATGGCGCCAGCCAGCCCCGCGGGCCCGGCACCAACGAATACGACGTCGAGCTCGATGCGCTCCTCGCCCGGCGACTGGGCGAGAATGAGCTGATCGCGGGGGAGCGCCGACTGGTGGTCCGCCGGGACGAACCGCGCCGCCATGGGCTCAGCCTTCCAGCATCTTCTTGACCTCTTCGGTCAGCTTCGGCGTGACCTCGAAGAGATCACCTACGATCCCGTAGTCGGCGACTTTGAAGATGGGTGCATCGCGATCCCGGTTGATGGCGACGATCACCTTGGCCGTCCGAATGCCGGCCAGGTGCTGGATGGCGCCCGAGATGCCGATGGCGAAGTAGAGGTTGGGGCTCACCGTCTTTCCCGTCTGCCCCACCTGCTCCGCATGGGGTCGCCAGCCGGCGTCCACCACGGCCCGGGAGGCTCCGACGGCGGCCCCCATCGCTTCGGCCAGCTCTTCAATGAGCTTGAAGTTCTCGGCTTCCTTGAGCCCCCGCCCGCCGCTGACCACGACCGACGCCTCGGCGACGTCCACCGCCGCCCGCTCGGGTTGCTTCACCTCAACCGTAGTGGCCGGCTTCGCCTTGCCGGCCTGCGACGAGGCAGCAATCTCTTCCACCGTCCCATCGCGGGTCGCCGGTGCCGGCGTGACGGCGCTGGGCCGGATGCAGATCACGCTGGGAGCTGCGGTGATCTTGAGTGTGTAGATCGCTTTGCCGGCGTAGACCGGCCGGGACACCACGATCCCGCCCTCGTACGCCACACTGATCGCGTCTGCCACGAGGGGGCAGCCCAACTTCGCCGCCAAGCGGGGACCGAGGTCCTTACCCAGGGCAGTGGCCGGAAGGATGACCGCCTCGTAGTCGCCGCCGTTCACCCGGTCTGCCGCGAGCTGGGCGTACTGGTCTCCCTGGTACAGCTTCAGCGCGTCGTCGGTAGCCAGGTAGACCTTGTCGGCACCATACTCGCCGAGTCCGCCACCCGACGTGCCGGCCGGCCCCACAACGAGGGCGTGCGCCTCCCCACCGAGCCCGTCGGCGATGCTGCGTGCCGCGGTGAGCGCTTCGTGTGACACCGACTTCAGCGCTCCGCCCCTTTGCTCGAGTACCGCCAGTACGTTCGCCATCAGAGCACCTTTGCCTCGTTCCGCAGGGCGTCGAGCAGCGCTGGAACCGCCTCCGGCCCCTCACCCACGATCCGCCCGGCTTTCCGCTCAGCCGGCAGTGCCAGCTTCAGCACCTCGAGACCACCCGGATCCAGCGTGACGTCCTTCACCTCCAAGGGCTTCTTCTTTGCCAGCATGATCCCGCGCAGCGCCGGGTAACGAGGTTCATTGAGACCCTTCTCGGCGGTGAGCACTGCGGGAAGCTCGAATTCCACCACCTCCACGCCGCCCTCGATTTCCCGCTCAGCCTTGCCTTTCCCATCAGTGATGTCGAGATGCGTGATCGCGCTGACACAGGGAAGGTTCAACAACTCCGCGACCATCGTGCCCACAGCCTGACTGTAGTCATCGATCGCGAGCTTCCCGAGCAGGATCAGATCGTAGCCGCCCTCGCCGAGCTCCGCTGCCAGCACGCGAGCGGCCGGCAGCGGGTCGACACCGGCGTTGTCTGCCTTGAGCAGGATTCCGCGATCCGCACCCATCGCCAACGCCGTCCGAATGGTCTCCTGCGCCGCGTCGGTTCCCAGTGACACCGCGACGACTTCTCCGGCGCCTGCCGCCCCTTTGAGCTTCAGCGCTTCCTCTACCGCATACTCGTCGTAGGGATTGAGCACGAACTTGACGCCGCTCCCGTCAATCTCCTTCCCGTCCGAGCCAATCTTGATGCGAGCCTCCGAATCGGGGACCCGCTTGATGCACACCGCGATTTTCACAGCGACCTCTTGCAGGGATGGAAGTACGGTTTTGCAGCATAGCCCACGTGCAGCGTTCGNNAACGTCACAAATCGAGCTTACTGCTCGTCGTTGAATTCCACCCGTTTGTGCGCGCCGTCACAGAAGGGCTTGTTGGCCGAATGGCCGCAGCGACACAGGGCGAAGTTCTCTTTCACCTCGAAGGTATTGCCCTCGTGATCGGTGAGCTCGACCTCACCGGTCACCAGATAGGGGCCGTTCTTTCTGACCTTGATCGTTGGCATATGACAAACTCCGTCTTAGCGGGGTGCGCGGTGAGCGGTGAGCGGTGCGCGGCGAGCGGGTCCGACGTAAGCGGTGCGCGGTAAGCGGTGCGCAGGTGCAAAGGGCGTTGCCTTGAGTTCCGAAAGGTTTCAACGGGCCACGAGGTCGCACCGGCAGTCGGCACAAATCACCAGGTCCCGATGCCTGCCGCAGCCGTTCGGAATCCGGATCGGTCACCGTCGACACCCGCGCACCGCTTACCGCGTACCGCTCACCGTTCGCCGTTCACTTGTCAAATATCGTCAGCAGTTTTTCGAGCGGATACGTATTAACCACGTCATCTCTCCCCAACCAGGCCCGCCGCGCCTGGTCGACTCCGTAGCGCATGAGGCCGAGGTCGGCCACCCGGTGCGCGTCGGTGCTGATCACCACCTTGAGGCCGAGTTCTCGCGCCCGCATCAAATGTGTGTCCCTCAGATCCAACCGCTCAGGGTGCGCGTTGAGTTCCACGATGACATCGCACTCGGCGGCGCACTGCAAGACCTCGTCCAGATCGAACTCCATGGGATCGCGACGGTTGATTAGCCGGCCCGTGGGGTGCGCCAGGATGTGCACTGCGGGATGCTGAATCGCCTTCAGAATCCGCTCGGTCTGCTTCGTTGCCGGCAGGTCGAACTTCGAGTGGACCGACACCAACACCACGTCGAGCTGCGCCAGCATTTCATCTTCGAGGTCGAGGCCACCGTCTGCGAGGATGTCCACCTCCATGCTGCGCAGAACGCGGATCTCGGGCCGACGGGATGCGATCTCCTCGATCTCCACCCACTGGTCCCGCAGCTTCGCAGCATCCAACCCACCCGTCATCGCCAGTGCCTTGCTGTGGTCCGTCACAGCGAAGTACTCGTAGCCGCGCTCCACGCATCCGTCGAGCATCTCCTCGATGGAGTGCTTTCCATCGGACCAGGTGGAGTGCATTTGCAGATCGCCCCGGATGTCGTCCAGGGTAATTAGATCGGGAAGCTGGCCCCGCTCCGCCGCCTCGATTTCACCGCGATCCTCCCGCAACTCGGGGGCCATCCACGCCAGCTCCACCGCCTCGTATACCTCCCCCTCCTCCCAACCGGCCACGAATTCCCCCGCATAGGGATCGGCCGCGGCGGCTTCCTCCTCGCCGCCCGTCAGGAAGACGCCGTACTCGGACACCCGTAGATCACGGGCGACCGCCCGCTTGCGGAGCTTGACGTTGTGCTCCTTGGATCCGGTGAAGTACTGCAGCGCGGCCCCGTAGCTCTGGGGCGGCAGGATTCGGAGATCCACCTGAAGACCGGAGCGCAGCACTACCGTGCCCTTGGTGTCTCCGGCCAGCTCGACTCTGCTCACATCCGGGTACGAGGTGAACCGCTGCATCACCTGTCCCGGCTCACTGGCGATCGCCAGGATGTCGATGTCACCCACGGTCTCTCTGCGGCGCCGATAGCTCCCCGCAACCTCGATGCGTTCGACGGCTTTCTCCTCCTTCATATAGGCGATCAGCGGCTCGACGTACTGATCGGCGTCCGAGATTCTGAACCGAGCCTGCCGCCTCCGGTGAGCCGCAATCCCTTCCAGGATCTTCTGTTGGCTCTTCGCTCCGAATCCTTCGAGGTCAGCCACCTCGCCCGCGTTGGCCGCCCGCTCCAGCCCGTCGATGGTCTCGATGCCGAGCTCTTCCCACAGCTTCTTCGTCTTCTTAGCACCCACACCCGGCAGGCGCGTGAGCTCGATCAACGACGGCGGCACCTTCTCGGTGAGTTCCTTGAACAGCCCCAGCTCACCGGTCTCCACCAGCTCCGTGATGTAGCCGGCGATGTCCTTGCCCACGCCCGGCAGGTCGGTGAGCTTGGCGCCTTCAGTAACCAGCTTGCGGAGGGGCGTGGTGTGGGACTCGATGGTGCGGGCGGCGTTCTGGTATGCCCGGATCCGGAAGGGGTTGGCGCCTTGAATCTCCAGGAGCGCCGCCACGTCCTCGAACATCCGTGCGATGTCGATGTTCTCCACCTAGACGTCAACCCCCTTGGACCGGAGGAGATCAACGAACTCGCTCTCGGTCAGCGTCGGGACGCCCAGTCGCTGAGCAGTGTCGTACTTCGAGCCCGGATCCTCGCCGTACACGACGTAGTCAGTCTCTTTGCTCACCGTTGAGGTGGCCCGCGCACCGAGGGACTCCACCAGTTCCTTCGCCTCCCGTCGCGTGAGCCGCTCCAGACCGCCAGTGAACACGATCTTCATTCCATCTAACACGGCGGCTGCTTTGCCGGTGGGCTCGACGAGTCTAAGCTTGCCGAGCAGGCCGTCCAGGATCGCAGCGACACGCTGGTCGCGGAAGAAGCCTTCAATCTGCTGCGCCATTATCGGTCCCACGCCGGCCACCGATTCCAGGTCGGCCTGGGATGCCTTCCGCAGTGCGCTGAATGAGCGGAAGTGCTGAGCCAGGTCTTTGGCTACCGTGAACCCCACGTCAGGAATCCCCAGCCCGAAGAGGA
>WVYX01000107.1:59007-63818 GCA_011772755.1 Gemmatimonadales bacterium | reverse complement strand
GAGGTCGAAGAGATCCGGCAACTGCCGCACCAGTCGTTGCTCCACGAAGAGCTTTGCCGTCTCCTCACCCAGACCCTCGATATCGAGGGCATCGCGGGAGGCGAAATGCTGGATGCGTCCGGCGAGCTGTGCCGGGCACTCGAAGCTGTTGGGACAGACCGTGTAGGGTCCGTGCTCGATGAGGGTTGTGCCGCACGACGGGCACTTTCGCGGCATCCGGTACCGGCTCTTGCGCTTGCGGCCGGGCTCCACCACCCGCTCCACTACCTGGGGAATCACGTCCCCTGCTCGTTGCACCCGCACACGGTCGTCCTCTCGGATGTCCTTGCGGGCTATCTCTTCTCTGTTGTGGAGACTGGCGCGGCTCACCGTCACCCCACCCAACTCGACGGGCCTCAGGAGCGCTACCGGTGTCACCACCCCCGTCCGGCCCACACTGGGCACGATGGCCAGGACCCGGGTCACTTCCTTGCGCGGCGGGAACTTGAAGGCGAAAGCCCAGCGAGGATGATGGGATGTCGCACCCACCTCGTCCCGGGCGGCCAGGTCGTCCAGCTTGATCACCACGCCATCGATCTCGTATGCCAGATCGTCGCGACGCTCCTGTAATTCCCGGTGGAAGGCCACGACGGTGTCCAGTGACTCGACACGGCGCCCCAGCTCGTTCACCGGAAATCCCCACGTCTTGAGCGCCCGGAGCACCGCCCAATGGGACTCGAACTCGCCACCCTCGCTGGCCAGGACGTCGTAGACGTAGAGGTGGAGGGGCCGCTGGGCCGTGATCTGCGGGTCCAGCTGTCGCAGCGATCCCGCCGCTGCATTCCTCGGATTCGCGAAGGGCTCCTTCCCCTCTTCGAGCAACCGCTCGTTGAGTTGCTCGAACGCCGATATCCGCAAGATCACCTCACCCCGCACGGCGAGAAACGGGGGAACGTCCCGCCCGGCGTCACGCAGATGCAGGGGCGTCGCCCGGATGGTGCGAACGTTCTCTGTGATCCCCTCCCCGTGCTGCCCGTCGCCGCGGGTGGAGGCCCGCACCAGCACTCCGTCCTCGTACACGAGCTCGACGGAAGCCCCATCGAGCTTGGGCTCCACGACGTACGCGACGGCTCCCCCGAGTGCCTTGCGCAGCCGCTCGTCGAACCGTCTGAGCGTCGCCTCCTCCTGACTGGAATCGAGGCTCAGCATCGGGGCGGTGTGTTCCACGGTGGGGAACTTGTCGAGAGGGATTCCCGCTACCCGCTGGGTGGGCGAATCCGGTGTCTGGAGATCCGGGTACCGTTGTTCCAGCGCCTTGAGCTCTTGAAACAGCGCATCGTACGCCTCGTCGGAGACCTCCGGGGCATCCTTGACGTAATACAAGTAGTCGTGGTGGCGGATCTGGGTGTGCAGATCCCGAATCCGCTTCTCGGCTTGGGTGCGGTTCATCTCAGAAGCCTTCAGCTTTCAGCCGTCAGCCGACTGCTGCCGCGATTCGCAATTCGCAACTAGCAGTTCGTGTAGCTACCGGGGCGACCACGAATTGCGAACTGCGAATTGCGAACTGCTTCAGCCAGCCGCTGTCGGCTCTCCTACCCAATTATACCTCGAGAGAGGTCACCTGCTGGATGCGCGACCTGCACTGGCTGACGGCTGACTGCTGAGGGCTGAAGGCTCTCCTCGGAGCGCCGTTACCAGCACCAGCAGCACGGCGGCTCCCAGTGCCGCGCCGACGAAGAATGCTCCGCTAAGCCCCATGACAGTGAACGCCAGGCCGGTTACCAGCGGACCCAGCGTCTGGCCCAGTCGGAACAGCGTCGAGTTCACCGACATGAACACCGCCCGGTACTCCGCCGGGGCGGATGCCGTGAGGATTGCGAGGATGCTCGGGATGTTGATGCCGTTTCCGACGCCAAAGAGCATGATCAGCGCCACGAGCACCCAGAGGGAGCGGGCAAAGGGAATTCCGGCCAGCGACACCACGTACAGCACGAAGCCGACCTTGATCAGACGCCGCTCCCCAAATGCCCGAGCCAGCCTCCCGAGGTTCGCCGCGGCGACGGCCGTCGTCACTGAGGTGGACGACATGGCGATGCCGATCCACAACGGGGAGGCCCCGAAGGAGGTCTCCAGAACAAAGGGGAGGTACGACAGGAACGCGCCGTAGATCAGGATGAAGGTCACGACACTTCCGCAGAACATCACGAGGACCTCGCGCCCGCCCATGATCCGCGCAGCATTGGTGAGATACTCCCGCAAGCTCCGCCGGAATCGGGGCTCCGGGTTCTGCAACACGAGGAGCACTACGAGTCCCACCGGTACCGCGAGAACGGGCAAGAAGAACGGGGCGTACCACGCGAGGGTGGCCAGTCCCCCTCCGACGGCAGGATACACGGCAGTGCCGACACTGAGAACCGATGCATTGTACCCCAGCGCCGTGGTTCGCCGAGTGCCCCCGTAGAGATCGCCCATGATCGTCACGTTCAGTGCGCCCAGGGCCGAGGCTCCCACTCCCTGCAGCAGCCGCAGCGCCATCAGCAGCTCGAAATCCCGGGCGAAACCGCAGGCCGCACCAGCCAAAGCGAACACGAACAGCGAGGGCGCCAGGACCGCCTTCCGCCCGATGCGATCCGCCAGGATGCCCAAGGCGGGAGTGAGCACGACCCCCGGCACAGTGAAGACTGAGATGAGGAGGCCTACCGATTGGGGCGTGATGTCGAGCGCCTCGGTGATCCGAGGAAACGCGGGAGTGACGCTGGCGACGCCCAGCACCGCCATGAGCGTGACGCTGAAGACGACATGGAGGTTGGGATCGCGGATGAGTGGGGGTGGCTGGGGGGTGTGGGGCACGGTGAGGTGAACGGGTGCTCCGGTCTGGGCTCGGGTTCGTACGTTGGATGCTGATGGAAGGTAATCACCTTCCACGGGCCCGGAACCGACCGTCGATGCTTCGGTGGCCCGGAGTCACCGCCCCGGTCGCTATCAGCTGGCGTGAACCGGGGTGACCTCCTCCCCGAGTTTCCGACCCAGCGCTGTTAGATAGCCGTCCATCGTCGCGTGATAGCCGAGAAACAGACGCGACATCACGCGGAAGATCGGGTTGTAGATGTCGCCGTCCTCGGTGATCGTGATGGTACTGCCCGGCTGCATCAAAGAGACCCAACTCTTCGCGGTGTGACGCTTGGGAAGCATCAAGCCAACCAGGGCCAGCAGTAGGACCAACGCGATCAGCGCGGCAATGATGGAGAGGACCCACTCCAGCATGGCTGTCTCCTATGACACCTCACGACCCGGCCACGAGGCGGTACACCCGACCGTTCCCCGACAGCATATAGAGCTCGCCCTGCGCATCCTCACCAAACGACAGCACCGCCCCCAGATTCCCGACGTTCCATTCCTGTTCATCGGTGACGGAACCGTTGTCGTACTTGAAGCTGCGGAGCCAACCACCGCACCAGTCAGAGTAGAAATAGTGGCCGACAATACCCTCGATCGCCGATCCCCGGTAGACGTACCCCCCGATCACCGAGCAACTGGAGCCCGCATTAGCGTATTCCACCACGGGTAGCGTCAGCCCCGTTTGGTCACAGCTCGGCGAGGCAAAGCAGTGGGCGCCCTCCATGACGTTCCAGCCGTAGTTGCGGGCGGCAGACGCCGCTGACACGACATTCACCTCCTCCCAGGCGTTCTGCCCCACGTCGGCGATATAGAGGAGTCCACCTTGCCGGTCGAAGGCGAAGCGCCAGGGGTTTCTCAACCCGAACGCCCAGATCTCATCTCGCAGACCCTGATCGGCGACGAAGGGATTGTCGGGCGGAATCCCATACGGGTCGCCGCCGTCCACGTCGATACGCAGCAGCGCCCCAAGGAGCGTCCGGAGGTCCTGGCCGCTACCCAATGGGTCGCCGCCGGAGCCACCGTCGCCCATCCCGATATAGAGCATGCCGTCCGGGCCAAACATGATGAGGCCGCCGTTGTGGTTGGAGAAAGGCTGCTCCACCACGATGATCTCCTTGGCTGACCCAGGATCGGCCACATTGGGATCTCCAGACACCGTGTAGCGCACGACCCGTGTGTCGCCGCCGGCGCCGGTATAGTTCACGAAGAAGTGCGCGTTAGCCGCGTAGTCCGGGTGGAATGCCATGGACAGCAGCCCTCGCTCGCCACCGCTCTGGACCAGCGAAGTGATGTCGAGAAACGGGTTCGCCAGCAGCTGGCCGTTCTCCACGATGCGGATCCTGCCGGGTTGCTCCACCACGAAGAGTCTGGCGTCACCGGGTGGGGCCGTCAGATACACGGGACTACTGAGCCCGCTGGCCACCTCCTCGACGGCGAGCTGGACGGGTCCCGTCTCACCGTCCCCCCCTTCATCACCGTTGACGCCCGTGCTGTCACCACACGCGACCAGGCAGGCGAACACGAGGATTGCTACGGTCACGGTTACCGACCTTATGCGAGACGATACGGTAGTAGCGGCTGAAAGCATGGCAGAAGTTAGCGAGGCTGGCGTTGACACGGCAGGCTGGACATGCTCAAGTCCGTCACGGCTCACGACGGGCGGACAACAGACGCTGCAGAAGCGAGACGCACAGCCAAGAGCTCGCATGCGGCCCTACTGGGACGTCCGGAGACCCGCGTACAGCGAGAGGAGGGCTGCGCATGATGGGAGCAGTCATTGTCACTGGGGCATCGACTGGCATTGGCGCTGAGACAGCCCGCGCCTTACAGGCCGGCGGCTTCGATGTATTTGGCACGATCCGCCGCCACCAGGACGGCCTCAGGCTCGAAGAAGTCGGTGCGCGGCCCGTCACGATGGATGTGACCGACGCAGC
>WVYX01000107.1:322-58995 GCA_011772755.1 Gemmatimonadales bacterium | reverse complement strand
GGCGGGACCCCTGGAGCATCTCCCGCTGAACGAGCTGCGCCGGGTCCTCGAGGTCAACGTCATCGGAGCCGTCGCGGTCACGCAGGCGTTTCTCCCCGAGCTGCGCCGTGCCCGAGGCCGGATCGTCAACGTGAGTTCCACATCGGGGCGGGTTGCCCTGCCGTTCATGGGTCCGTACGCGGCCTCCAAGTTCGCCCTGGAGGCCATCTCCGACAGTCTGCGGCGCGAGCTGGTTCCCAGCGGCGTCGACGTCATCGTGATCGAGCCCGGCACCATCCGCACACCGATCTGGAGCAAGGTCGAGGCGATCAGTCTCGAGCCGTACCGAGGGACTATCTACGAGAAGGTCTTGGGCCGGGTGCTCCCGTCCGCTGCTGCCCGCGCGGACCGAGGCCTGCCCACTGCCGCGGTGGCAAAGGCCATCGTGGCTGCGTTGACCGCTCGACACCCTAAACCACGGATTCCAGTCGTTCGGAGCCGGCTGCGGATGCACGCACTGCGCCTGCTGCCCGACCGTTGGATCGACCGGGCAATAGCCCGCCGCCTGTGGGGCTGACCCTCGCCGTCCTGTTCCTCCACCGTCACGCCCCGCCAGAAGGCGACGTGGTCCTTTATGTGCCGGGCTGCGTCACTCGGCTCGGGGTAGTACCACGCGGCGCGCTGGTTCACTTCCCCGTCCACCCAGATGTCGTAGTAGCTCGCCCTCCCCTTCCAGGGACGGGTGGTGTGATGCTCGGACTGTTGCAGATACTCTCGTCTGACGACATCCGGCGGAACCGCTCGCGGCAGCCTTGGCCGCCCCGGCCCACCTCTTACGGCATCCCTACCCCTCCCCAACCCCACCCCACCGCACAACAGCATGACGGCATAGCTGCCCCTCTACCACAGCAAACGCGGCATGGCTGAGGTGGGTACCTCACTGCCATGCCGCGATGCCGTCCTGCCGTTATCCCGTTATGCCGTCATGTCTTCTACGTTCTTATCCCGTCACACCGTCATTCCCCTGCCAACCCTGCCGCCCCACCGCCTCACTCACCCGGCAAACGCACTCAGTCCTGTAATGGCCTCTCCCAGGATCAGGCTGTGAATGTCGTGGGTGCCCTCGTAGGTGTACACGCTCTCGAGATTGGCCAGGTGACGCATGGCCTGGTACTCGCCCAGGATGCCGCTGGCGCCGAGCAAGCGACGCGCCTCCCGGGCGCACTCGCATGCCATGTCGACGTTGTTCCGTTTGGCCAGAGATACCTGCTGGTGTGTCACTTTCCCGCTATCCTTGAGTCGACCAAGCTGGAGGCAGAGGAGTTGGGCCTTGGTGATCTCGGTCAGCATCTGGGCGAGACGAACTTGCTGGATCTGGAATCCCCCGACTGGCCGGTCGAACATCACCCGGTTCTTGGCGAAGCTCACGGCCTCGTCGTAGCACGCCATGGCCGCCCCCACTGCACCCCATGCGATACCGTAGCGGGCCTGGGTCAGGCACATCATGGCACACTTGAGACCCTCGCCGCAGGGCAGGAGATGGTCCTTCGGGATGCGCACGTCTTCGAGCACGAGCTCACTGGTGTCACTCGCTCTGAGGGAGAGCTTTCCCACCTGATCCTTGGCCGAGAGTCCCTTCGCGTCCGTCGGGACCAGGAATCCCCGAATGGAATCGGGATCATCGAGCCCGCCGGTCTTGGCCCAGATGACGGCAACATGGGCGGTCGAGCCGTTGGTGATCCACATCTTGGCCCCGTTCAGTACCCAGCGGTCACCGTCTTCCCGGGCGGTGGTGATCAGCCCTGCCGGGTTTGATCCATAGTCCGGCTCGGTCAGTCCGAAACAGCCGATCACTTCCCCGCTCGCCAGCTTGGGAAGCCATTCCTTGCGCTGCTCCTCCGTCCCGTAGGCGTAGATCGGGTACATCACCAACGCGCCCTGCACCGACGCGAACGAACGCAGCCCACTGTCCCCCCGCTCCAGCTCCTGCATGATGAGCCCGTACGCCACGTTGTTGAGCCCGGCACAACCGTACTCCTCCGGTAGGTTGGCGCCGAACATGCCCAACTCCGCCATCTGCGGCACCAGTTGCAGGGGAAACTCGCCCTTCAGGTAGTGCTCGCTGATGATCGGCATCACCTCCTCGTCCACCCAGCGCCGCACCGTGTCGCGCACGGCACGCTCTTCCCCGCTCAACAGCGATTCAACGTTGTAGAAATCCACACCCTGAAACGGCACTCTCCTCCCTCCGTGTTACGATACCGCGACCGCAGGCTGTGGCTCGGTCACGATCCGTCTGGCCCAAGGCGCAATCCCTACCGCCACTGCCTTGCGGCGAAAGCTCGGGCCGTGGTCCGGCTCGCCACCGGACTCGACTTGCCACTGGTGTACCATCTCGTGGAGCACAGTTTGCTCGACTTCCTCCCAACTGTCACTTTCGATATGCCGTCGGCTGAGGGCGATCTCTGTCGCTCGATTCGCCTGCGGATCCACCGTCAGCTCTCCGAGACTCGTCCGCATGCGGCTCGAGATCCTGAACTCGACGGCTGCCAGCGCGCCACCGAAGTGGCGGTGATTGAAACGTCGGTGGAGCTCTTGCAGTTCCGCCAGCAGCTTTCGATCGCCTCGGCGCCGACGTTCACCCCGTCGCCGCCGCACCGGATCCACGAAATCCTCCACCGGGAAGCCCACGATCGTGCACTCTGCGTCTCGCTGGTCCGCGGGCATCGCGTCGGGATCGGTGAAGGTGAGAACAGCCCGGAGCACTCGATCAGAAGCGTACGCGTACCCACGATGGACCCTTAGAGCCCCGTTCGCCCCGACGCTCACCAGCACCGTGCGGTTCTCATGCACCTGCACCCCGAGGGCCCCATCGAGGCCCAGGGCCTCCAGCCTCTTCACCAGCAGGGCCTCATCGGCCTGCTGCGCTGCCAGCTCAGCTAACGCCCGTCGGGACTTCCGCTTCATCCGTTCTCCGCGGGCGCGGGAACGCGTACACGTCCGTCCGCTTGAACAGCCGCCGATCAGCTTCCCAGCGATAGAGCTCGACCTGAATGGAGTCCTCATCGACTGTCACGCGGTTGAACACCGACGGGCGACCGCCCCGAGACCGCTGGGACAGCGTGCCAGCAGTGGAGACGACCACTCTGCCACCCAGCACCTCGGCAGACTCCTGGTGATCGTGCCCGCACAGCACCACGTCGGCACCGGACTTGAGAATCCGTCGCTGCGCCTGCCTCCAGCGCGCCAGACCCATTCGCCGGGAGAGCTCACCCCGGAGCACGTTGTGATGCACCACCAGCACCCGGAGCTGCTCGGGGTCGGCTTCCTGGAACAACTGGGCCGCCCGCTGGATCTGTTTCCGGGGCAGATGACCCTTGACTGCGATGTCCCGAAGCCGGTAGGTGAGCGACCCCCAGGCGACACCGTGGGGGGAGAGCGCACTGGTGATGATCGCCTCGGGGAAGGTCAGGGTCGGCGACAGCACCGGCCCGAAGTACCGCATGTACTTGCGGTACGTCACCATCCGCCCGAACGGGACGAACGGGCGCCACCACCACTGCACATCGTGGTTGCCGGGAATCACGAAGACCGGCGCGGTGCGCTCGAGCTCCCGCACGAACGCCTGGGCTGCCTGGAATTCGCCATGGCGGCTGCGCTGGGAGAGGTCGCCCGACAGCACGATCACCCGCGGATCGAGATCGGGCACGAGCTCCTCGACCGCCGCGACCTGCGCCGGATCCGCCAGACCACCGAAGTGGGGATCAGAAACGTGCACGATGCGGAACGTCACCGTATCACCTGCCTCATCTGAGGTACTCCCGCAGCACGCGCGTCACCACAAGATAGGTGAGGATGTACCAGACGCCGATGGACATGAGCCCCACGAGCCGCGCCGTGGGGTCACGGGGCATCCTCACCACCACGTAGACCGCGAGCAGGGCAGCTGAGACGGCGGCGACCAGCCGCCCGATTCGTTTGGCCCGTCGCTCAATCTCCCCGCGACACGTCCGGCAGAGTTCCCCCAGCGGCAGCTCCACGGGACGCCGACACCGGGGGCACTCGTGCTCAACCAAGGCGCCGAAGAACGGCTTCCGCGAATCCCATCGTCGTAGCATTGCCCTTGAGATCTGGCGTTCGGGCCTGCCCCTCGTGCAGCGTCGCTTCCAGCACGCTCCGAATCCGGTCGGCTGCCGGCGTCTCGTCCAGGTGATCCAGCATGAGGCACGCTGCCAGCATCAGCGCCAAGGGATTGGCGATGCCGCAGCCGGCAATGTCCGGCGCCGACCCGTGGACCGCCTCGAAAATGGCAGCCCGATCGCCAATGTTGGCACCGGGAGCCAGCCCCAGCCCACCGACCAAACCGGCGATCTCATCGCTCAGGATATCGCCGAACATGTACGTCGTCACGATCACGTCGAACTGGGAGCGGTCGAGCACCAGCCGCATCGCGGCGGCGTCGATGATGATGTCATCGACCTCCACCCTCCCGGCATACGCACGTGAGACGTCGCGCGCCACCTCGAGAAATAGCCCGCTTGCCGCCTTGAGGATGTTGGCTTTGTGACAAATCGTCACCTTCCGGCGATTGTGCTTGACCGCGTAGTCGAACGCGAAGCGAACGACGCGCTCACACCCCTGCCGCGTGACCACGGCGACCGATTGTGCCGCACCTTTGGGATCATCACCCACCGGGATGACGTGCTGGAACCCGACATAGAGCCCTTCGGTGTTCTCGCGCACCAGCACGAGGTCCACATCCTCAAATCGGCCGCCCGGCACCATCGTCTTGGCTGGCCGAACGTTGGCGTACAGGTCGAACTCGCGCCTGAGCGCGACGTTGATGGACCGGAACCCCGTGCCCACCGGTGTCGTGAGCGGTCCCTTCAGCGCCACACCAGTGTCCCGGATGCTCTCGATCGAGGCATCGCGCAGCGGCGTCCCAACCTCCTCGAGCGCCGTCATACCCGCCAACTGCTCGTCCCACGCGATCTCGACGCTCACGGCGTCCAGCACCGGGCGGGTCGCTGCCATGATTTCGGGGCCAATCCCGTCGCCCGGGATCAGCGTGACCCGATGGACGGTCATGGAAGATCGGGCACCATCGTCCTCAGGGCGCTCCACAGGGCAGTCCAGGGATCGGTTCCCTCGCCGTGGGCAATCGTGCGCCACCCGACGATCCCGTTCCGCACATCGGCCATGATCACGCTGAGTTCAGCCCTACCGCTGCCCGACTGCGTGGCATAGAAGGTTAGGCTGGCCGGGACAAGGGCGTAGCGATCGCCGGCGACCCCCGTGAGGTTGCGCATCTGACTCCGGAGGGGGTCGGGGATCACGGTGATGGACGGCTCCCGAAGCAGTGCCGTTCCCATGCGGTCGGGACCCACCAGCATGCCCGGCGCCCGCCGCGCCGCCTGTCGCAGCGCCTCGGGCAACACCCAGTTCACCTCAGGTGAGCGCTCGGTGAGGAAGGCGCCGATCAGACTGTCAGCGCGCTGCAGGGCTTCCTGGCGCTCCCCGATCAGGTCCGCCCAGCCGAGGGCCGGGTCTGCCGCGATCAGGGTGAGGGGATACAGCGTGACGGGTCGGCCGGCGATCCCCGCCGTTGGAAGCGGTAACGGTTCAGGCGGAACGGATGCGGCCGGCTGCGTCGTGCCACAGCCGGCCGCGCCCATCACCGCAAGGACCGCAAGTCCCGCGACTACGCGTCGCGCCACGCTGGCTCCCGCTTCTCCAGGAATGCGTCAATCCCCTCCCGGGCGTCAGACAGCGGCATGAGCTCCCGCAAGAACAGGTTCTCGGCCTTGTACAGCGCCTCTTCATAGGCCACGTAGTAGGACTCCATCTGTGCCCGTTTTGCCAGCGAGAGCACCGGCCCGGACTTGCTGGTCAGCTCGTCCAGAAAGCTCTTGAGCCCAGCCTCAAACTCGTCATCCGGAAACACACGGTTGACCAGCCCGTACTCCCTTAGCTCCTGTGCCGGGATCTGGCCACCGGTCAGTATCCACTCCATGGCCTTGCGTCGCGGCGCAGCCCTCGGCAGCACGACACACGCCAGGGGAGGAAACAGGCCCAGCCTGACCTCCGGAACACCGAAGCGCGCAGACTCGGAGGCCACCACCAGGTTGCAGCCGAGGGCCAGCTCAAAACCACCGCCCAGGGCCAGCCCGTCCACCGCCGCCACGGCGACAACATCGAGCAGGCGTATGGTTTCGAAGATGCGGTGGAACACCTGCATCACGCGGGCGACCTTCTCGCGGGTAAGCTCGGCAATATCCACGCCCACGCTGAACGCCGGCCCGCTGCCCCGAACGACCAACAGCTTGAGCTCGGGATGGTCCCGCAGCCCGAGCAGCGCAGCGTTGATCTGCTCGATCATCTCGAGGTTCATCACGTTGAGCGGCGGGCGGTTGAGCGTCAGCGTAGCGATGCTGGCCTCGTACCTGACTTTGACGAACTCGTTGGTCACTCCACCCCCCCAAAGCGAACCCGTAGAATGGTAGGACCGCCCGCTCAAACTAGCTAACGACCCACGAGTCTCAAGGCCGGTGCGGTGTCAGTAGAGGGTGAGCCCTCCGTCAACAAAGATAACCTGCCCGGTGATATGCCGAGCGTCGTCGGAACAGAGAAACACCACGACGTGGGCGACGTCCTCGGGCTCCGCTATGCGGCCCAGGACCGATCCCTTCTCGGCGTCGGTGAGAACCTCCGGCGGCAGCTTTCCAATGAGCTCGGTGCGGACGAAGCCTGGGGCGACCGCATTCACATTCACGTTGTACGGGCCAAGCTCGACAGCAGCGGATTTCGTCAGACCCACGACCGCAGCCTTGCTCGCTGCATAATTCGCCACGCCGAAGCCGGGGCGGTAGGCCTGGTGGGACGCGATACTCACGATCTTGCCGTAGCGCTGCTGCCGGAAGCGGGGCGCAACGACATGGATGCAGTTGAAGCATCCGGTGAGGTTCGTGTCCACCACTTCCCGCCAGGCCTCCTCGGACAACCGCCACAGCGCCCCATCGTGGGCAATCCCGGCGTTGTTCACCAGGTAGTGAACTTCGCCACCAAGCTCGGCGGTAGCCTGGCCCACGAACTGTTCCACCGCCTTCCGATCCCGAACATCACAGCGGGCGCTATACACCTCGACGCCAAACCCTCGGAGCGTCGTCTCGGTAAGCAGGGCCTGCGCAGCGATATCCCGGTCTGCCAGCTCGAAGTAGTTGAAGGCAACGTTGACACCTCGGCGGGCAAACTCGATGCCGATGGCCCGACCCAGGCCGGTGGCCCCGCCCGTCACGATCGCCGTGCTGCCACGCATCTCCCGGCGTTCGACGCGCTGAGCCTCGGGTTGCTCCACGACAGCCGAGCCAGAGGGCCTCCCCCGCCGCGAACTGAACTCAGCCGGATCAGGTGGCTCGTAGGGAATCGGACGGCTCACGAGTTCGGATGGGTTCGAACGTACGTCTGGCAGGGGATTTGAGCAATGTTTTGGGAGGGCGCACCTAGGGCGGTGTATTGCCGGACGCGGCACGCGTTGCGGAGATCGCTCCTTCCCCTTCCGCCCGCCCAGCTCTCCGCTCCAGCACCTGCTTCACCGCCGCCGCCGCCTCAAAGATGAGCCACAGCTCGAGGACGAAGATGACACCACCCACCCCAAGGAGCAGCACCTGGTTGTCGGTGAAGTACCACACCAGGTTGAGGATCATGGCCCAGGTGGTCATGAATATCAGGAATGCCATGGGGACAAAGGTCACCCAGATGCGCCGCCTGAGACTCACGAGAAACAGGGTCACGACTAGGAGGCTGAGCGCCCCCGTTAGTTGGTTCGTGGTTCCGAACAGCGGCCAGAGCCGCATGCCCCCGGCACCCCGATCCACCCCCAGCGCCAGCAGCGCACAGCTCGCCACCGCTACGAACGTGGCCATCCAGCGGTTCTGCGCCAGTTTCACGCGATACTGAGCCCCCAGCTCGGAAATGATGTAGCGCTGGAGCCGCACCCCGGTATCCATGGTGGTCGCGGCGAACGAGATCACTACCACCGCGGCAAAGATCACCGCCACCTCTTGGGGAATACCGATTCCCTGGGCCAGCCGCCCCACACCATTGACGAACGCGGCCGTAGCGCCACTCGATGCCCGTGCCCAGCTGCCGTAGTGCTCGTGCCATCCATCGACGCCCACCACCAGCGCAAAGCCGGCCGTCGTTGCCAGGATGGAGGTCAGGGCCAAGGTGCCCTCGCCGATCATCCCGCCGTAACCGACATACCGGGCATCGGTCTCCTTGTTGAGTTGTTTCGCCGAAGTCCCTGAGGCCACGAGCCCGTGGAAGCCACTGATCGCGCCGCACGCAATGGTGATGAACAACAGCGGGAACCAGTTCGGCGCATCGGCGGGCAGCTCGCGGTTGATGGCCGGCGCAATGACCTCCGGATTCACCACGATGACGCCCAAGAAGATGATCCCGAGGGCTACGAACAGTTGGTGGCTGTTGACGTAGTCGCGAGGTTGGAGGAGGACCCAGACCGGCAACACGCTGGCGAAGAACGCGTAGACGAACAGAATGATCACCCAGCCGGCGCGAACCCCGTCCGTGCGCGCCGCCTCCTGTGCCGCCACCGCGTCACCCTGGGCGTCAGCGAGCTGCGCCGCCGTCGGCCCGAACCCGAGGAAGTCTGGTAGCGAGAACTCGGCATACTGGCCGAGCCAGATCAGCACGTACAGAATGGCCAGAGCGCCGAGCGACGGCCACAGAATCCTGGTGCCGGTCCGGTAGATGAGGAGTCCCACCACGACCGCCACAACGAGGCTGCCCCACACGGGTAGCACGGCTCCATGGTTTGCGATGAACAGATTGGCAATCACCACCGCGAACACCGCGTTCACCAGGAGCAGCAGGAAGAAGATGATCAGCAGAAACAGGACCCTTGCACGTCCGCCCACGATCCGTTCCGCCAACGTGCCAATGGAATGTCCCTTGTGTCGCTGGGATATCCACAGCGTACCGAAGTCGTGGACCGCGCCGGCGAACACCGTGCCGAGCACCACCCACAGAAACGCCGGGAGCCAGCCCCAGATCACCGCGATCGCCGGACCCACGATCGGCGCCGCTCCCGCCACCGAAGTGAAGTGGTGCCCAAACAGGACGTGTCGATTGGTCGGCACGTAGTCCACGCCGTCTTGGAACTCGTGCGCCGGCGTCACATGGTCCGGGTCGAGCCGATAGATGTGTCGAGCGATGTAGCGCGAGTAAACCAGGTACCCGGTCAAGAACGCGGAGAGACCGACCACGAGGAGTGCGATGCCGCTCAAAGGGGACCTCCCAGGATGGTCACAGCTGGATTCGGCT
Organism: Gemmatimonadales bacterium; assembly: GCA_011772755.1. GTDB lineage: Bacteria > Gemmatimonadota > Gemmatimonadetes > Gemmatimonadales > GWC2-71-9 > WVYX01. The sequence goes on along the minus strand of WVYX01000107.1, from coordinate 49,674 downwards.
CCAGGTGCCAGGTGTGAGGAAAACAACTCGCTCACTCGGCGAACACAATACCCCACACCCGAGGCCCGAGAGCCGTAACGCTACGGATGCATCCGCTCGCCAGGAGGCAGCTCGGCGATCACCCGCCGCAGTCCCGAGAATCCGTGAACATCGGTGTCGAATTGGGGGACCCGATACACCGGATACCGGCGATACGTCTCGTGAAGCTGCGCGAGGAGGTCAGCCTCCCGCTCCCGCCGACGGGCAAGGAACGCCCCTTCCGCTCCGTCCGGCAGCACCCGGTTCACCACAATTGCCCCCACCGGCACGTCGTACTTGGCCAACGCCGCCACCGCCTTCTCGGTCTCAAGCAACGGTAGGCGTTCCGGGATCGCCACGAACACGAAAGCAGTACGTGCGTCGTCAGTGATCCGCTCCCGAGCGCGCAGGAATCGTGCCTTCCGCTGCTCCAGCGCCACGAGGACTGGATCAGGCTCGGCCGACTCATCGCCTGCCGCGGCTCCAGCCACGGTGCGCCACATCCGCCCGAGCACGTTGACCTTTTTCCGCCGACTGATGAGGCCGCCCATCCATGCCGTCATGAGCTCGGGTAGCGAGAGCAGACGGAGCGTCTGCCCCAGGGGTGCCGTGTCGAACAGAATCCGATCGTAACGACTGCCGGCATCTTCCATGATCTTGGTGAACCGCTCGAACAACGCCGCCTCCTCTGCGCCGGGCGTCACCCTCGCGATGTCGATCTGGCGCTCCACCTCCGCCACCAGACGTGGCGGCGTGGTATCGGCAATGCGTTGCTTCACCTCGGAGATGTAGCGGTCGGCTTCTCTCGCTGGATCGATTTCCATAGCCCAGAGCTTGGCCATGATCTGGCGCGGTTCCGGACCGACCTCGGTCTCGAGGATGTCGGCGGTGGAATGTGCAGGGTCCGTGGAGACCAGTAGTGTGCGGTGTCCCCGTTCCGCCGCGAGCAGCGCGAAGGCCGAAGCGAGCGTCGTCTTGCCGACGCCGCCCTTCCCTCCGAAGAAGAGCATCTCTCGAGCGAGCAGAGGACGGTCACCCATCTGGCAGTGAGCGGCAGGAGGCAGCAGTGGGCAGCGGGGCCATGCCGGGATCAAGGCCCGGGCTGGATCTCAACAGCATCGGAACCCGCCCTCCGGCGCCTGGGGCATCCCCATGCGCATGTGCCATTGGTGGAATTGTTCGATCAGGTCGGGATAGAGCTCCAGCGTATAGAAGGCAACGGGATTCGGTGCCCCCAGCAGATCGGAAAACCCGACGAGGAGAAACAGGTCCCGCTCCTTGAGGTACTCCCGGTGAATCTGGGCACGGTAGGGAGCAATGTAGACGCCTTCGTAGATCTCCCGTGCGGCCCGGAGCCGGCGGCGCACAGCGGACCAGAGAAGCGCCAGAATACTACCCTCTCGCCTCGGTTGGGACATCATCCTCTGCTCTGGCTCCCATCATTCAACGCGGAAAACTGACATACATCGCCCGGATCCCCGTAGCGCCGCTAATCCGTTTCCGGCCGAAGCCCGGGCCCGGCGAAGAGACCCGCCTTGAAAGACCCACAACGACGCGGGGTCTTGCAACACACCACGTGCCGCACCATTCCCGCCATTCAGGGCGCGATCGCTTCACGCCCTAGCCCTACCCCGCCAACCACCGGCGGAGCCGACCAGAAACAGGGCCAGGACCAGTCCCCCGCTGATGGCGAGTGCCAGGGGCGCCCCAGCACCCACGTAGACCGCGCCAAACATCAGTGACCCCGGGAGTGCCGCCATCCCGACGCTCGCATGATACAGGCCGAAATGGCGGCCGCGCCGCGCAACCCGCGCCGACGCAGCGATGAACGCCCGCTCTGGCGATTCCGTAGTGGCCGCCACCAGACCGAAAGCGAGAAACCACAAAGCACCGGTCGCTCCCGTCTCGGCCGTTGCCAGGCCGAAACACACTGCGGCATAGAGCAGCCACCCCACCAACATCGTCGGGCGGGGGCCCAAATGATCGCTGAGCCAGCCTCCCGGGTAACTCGCTGCCGAGCGCACCAGGTGAAGCGCCGCCCACAAGACCGGCACCGCCGCGATCGCCACGCCCAGGTCCTGGAGCCTGAGGAGAAATAGGGTTTCCGGAAATCGGGCGAACGCGAAGGCAACGATGAGACCGAAGAGGAGCGTGGACGGTTGGGCAGTCAAGCGGTCCGGCGGTCTCCGCCCTTCGTCACGTTCGCCTGGTGCAACACCGGCTTCCCGTTTCCCCCTTCCTGCCGCCCGGACTCTCCCCATGGCCCAGGCCACCACGCCAACGGCAAGCAGCCCGGGCACGACGCTCCAAACGATTACCTCCGCCGGCGTGGACCCCGCCACCGCGATTAGTACCCAGGCCACCACCGGGCCGACGACGGCGCCAGCATGATCCATCGCCCGATGAAACCCGAATGCCCGTCCACGCATGGTTCCCGGGCTCGCGTCGGCAATCACCGCGTCCCGTGGCGGATTCCGCACTCCTTTGCCCAGCCGATCGGCCGCCCGAAGGGCGATCACCTGCCAGGCTGAGCCGACGACGCCCATCACAGGACGCACAGCCGCCGCCACCGCGTAGCCTCCGACTACCAGAGGACCTCGCCAACGGAGTCGCTCGGCGAGCCATCCAGAAGCGAGCTTCACCGTGGCTGCCATAGCATCGGCGATCCCATCGAGGGCACCTAGGGTCAACGCCGTGCCGCCGAGTCGCACCGTCATGAGCGCCGGCAACAGCGGGTAGACCATCTCGCTCGCGAGATCGTTGAAGAAGGAAACGGCGCCGAGTTGCTTGACGATGCGGGGAAGGGGCTGACGAGACCTCACACCCTTACTCGTCCAAGCCGATGCCCCACCGGATGAGACTGATGGGGAGCCCGCCATAGCTGAGCACCGTGTCGTGGAACCGGCGCAGCGAATAGTCGGTGCCCTGAGCGGTGCAATACGCTTGCCGCAGCGCGGTTAGCTCGCGGCGGCCAACCGCGTAGCTCAGCTGGTAGGCCGGCTCGGCACAATAGCGTCGCACCTCCGCCTCGGCATTCGAGCGGTCGAAATGCACCCGGTCGACGAGGAAATCGACTGCCTCCTCGTACGTCATTCCCCGGGTGTGCAACCCCACGTCCAGCACCACGCGGGCCGCCCGCCACAGTAGCGCGACCTTCTGAAACAGTCGCTCTTCCGGCGTCGCGTAGAACCCCTCCTCAGCCATCATCTCTTCGCAGTAGAGCGCCCACCCCTCGATGGTGAGGGGTGTGGCGACCACCTTGCGTACCGTCCTCGGCTGCGCTTGGGCGCTGAGAAACTGGAGGTGGTGACCGGGATAGCCCTCGTGCAGCGCCGTGGAGGGCAAATCGTACGCGCAGTGGTCTCTGAGCATGCGCTCTTCCACATCCGGGGCGCTGCCAGCGTCGGGCGGGGTGACGTAGAACCATCCCGTGCGGTCGTCGGAGAACGCACCAGGCGGGTGGTAGGCGGCAAACGGGATGAGCGGGCGCAGGAAGAGAGGCGTACCGACGACGCGGAGTGGTCCAGGCGGGATAGACACGAGCCCCCGCTCCTCCACAAAGCGCCTCGCTCGCTCCATGTGCCCTTCGTACGCGGCCACGAGCTCCGCACCAGATGGATGATCAGCCCGCAACCGCTCGGTCAGCTCCACCCACGACAACGTCGGGTCGATCTCACCGGCGATGGCAGCCAAGTCCGCTGCCACATGCTCCAGCAGCGCCAGCCCATAGCGCCACAGCTCCGGTGCCGTGTTGCGCAGGGCGTGCTGGTAGTGGAGACGGAAATTGAACGCCTGCTCCCCAATGGCGAAGCCATCGTTGGACTCATCCAGCAGCTCGTCCCGCAAGTACGACCCGAACGCTTCGAGGGCCGTTGCCGCTTCGTCGCACGCAGCCTCAAAGCCGCCGTCGTCACTCGGAACCAGCTCCCGCGCCACCTGGTCGATGACCGCTCCCCCCCGTTCCGCCATCTGCACCGCCGTCTCCACGAACACCCACGGGCAGTCCCGAAGCGTGCCTTTCGCCGTCTCGAGATACTCCGGTGTCGCCCGCACTCGCGCCGCCGCCGTACGCGCCCGGTGCTCGTGGGACCGGTCATGCGATGCGAGAATCAGGTAGAGCCCCTCGAGAAGGTGAGCGACCCAGAACACGGGGTTGCGGACGTGTGGCTGTTCACGCTCGAACCGGTGAATGCGAAGGCGGACATCACCCAGTAGAGCGGTCCGGTCGATCTCGTCCTGGAGCATCTCCGCTGAGCACTCCTCCAGCGATCCGCTCAGCGACTTGAGCGCCGCCAGATAGCGCCGCACATCATCAGTCCCATGCGTCCCCAGTCGGTGGTCGTACTCAGCAACGCCGGCAGCAGTGGCCGCCACCGGGTCCATAGTCCACCAGAGATCCAGGTAGGATTCGACGAGGTCGGAAAGGATCGGAGTCGGGCTCACATCAGACCAGACCAGTGCTTCGACGGAAGTGTGCGGGATGCGGGAAGTGCCGTCAAGGCACGGGACCAGCTGCCAATCATCTATCCGTTACAGCACCTCATCCAGCCAATCGGAGACATACTTTGCAACCTGCTCCCACCCCGGCTCGCCGACGACCCAGTGGGCATGCCCTGCGAACTCCTTGTACGTAGATACCCTGTCGTACTTCTCAGCGACCTTGCGAGTCACTGAAGCGGGAGTAATCCTGTCTTCGACACCACCAACGACGAGAACGGGACAGGTCACTTTCCGCTCATCGACCTTGGCTGCTCCCCTGCCATCGAGCAGCCAGAATCCGATCTCGGAACCTGCCCTCCCAGATTCGTACACGAACCGGTCGAACACCTCTCGTCGCTCTCCAACCGGCAGCAGATGCAACATCCCGTATACCGCCTCGTCGAATGTTGGCCGAGCCGGCTTTCTCCAGAAGCCCCACGTCGTCAACGAACTCCAGGAACTCCTGATCACCGAAGGTCGGAGAGCAACGATGCCGTAGGGTGGCGCGGGTGTCAGCAACACCAGCGCCTTGCCGTATCCACGGCTCCCGAGGATTTGGGCGAGCAGACCACCCATGGAGTGGCCCATGATGATGGGAGGTCCGTCGAGCTGGCGGATCTCCTCTTCCAGGTCCTGGGCGTAGTCCAGGAGGCTAGTAGTGCCCAGCCGAGGATCGGGAGCGTCAGTCGGGTCGGCGTCATGAAACCGCAGCGTCGGCGCATGACAGCGATAGCCCTTGCTCTCGAAGAACCTCTTGTACTTGCCCCAGTACCACGCACCACCCCACATGCCGTGGATCATTACAATCGTTTCGGCCGCGCCGCGGTCCGTCACGTCGCGACGCCCGACAGTTCCGCCATCGTATCCCAGAACATCTTCTCATAGCCCTGGAACAGCCGTGCGGCACGGCGCATCCGTTGCGGAGCCACCCCCTGATCCAAGCCTTCCTGAATGATCTCGAGCGCCGTCTCCTCGAAGGGAGGCATGGTGGCGAAGGCGTCCAGGAAGACGGTGTCCTCGCTGCCAAACCCGTACTGCTCCTGCAGAGCACGGCTCATCCGTCCGCAGTTGAATCCCCACGCCTCGAAGTTCACCAGGATGCCGCACACGAACTCCGCAGCCGAAGCATAGAAGGCCTGCCAGGCCATGAACGCGGCGTAGGCGAATCCCTCTGGTGCCACCTCGTAGGTCGCCAGATCCTCCTCGGTCAAGTTCAGCTTTCGCCCCATCGCGAGAATCCCTTGCAGGCCGGCCAGCTCCCCCTGCAGGACCCCAGCGAAGAAATCCCGTGCCCTCGTGTGACCGAACCGATGGACCAGCATCGCGATCGAGCGCAGGTCGCTCGTCACGATGTGGTACTGATGACCCACGAACGTGGTGATCGCCTCCGGGGGGATCGATCCCGTCGCCAGGGCATCGGGGTACGGATGGCTCCGAATCGCCTCGTCTACGGACGCAAGGTCCCGGCGGACGTCGGTCACCAGTTGGGATGCTTTCATACGACCTCAGCTCTCGGTAAACCTGGAGATTTCAAGCCCCGCTGCCCGGTCATGGCAGCTTCCCATAGTAGACCGGTGTGTCATACTCGAACCGCACCACGCCTCCTCGCTGGTGTGTCACAAACAGCTCTCGAAGCGCCGCCAACAACTGCCCGCGTTGCGGGTGATCAGCAGCGTGAGCGTACGAACTGGATAGGAGCCGCCCCTGCAATCCTGCCAGGTCGAATTCCTGCCAGTTCTCAAAGGTGCGAACCCCGTAGCCGCCGGCACCAAAGAACGAACGGAGGCTCGCCACGTTTGCGTACCGGCTGCTCACTTCCTCGTAACCCGGACACCAGCGACGCAAGAATTGCTCGTAGGCCTGCAGGAACTCCGTGCCGTCGGTCCGACGACTATTCCAGATTAGCACGGCCCACGCGCCGTGCTTCAGGATGCGGCGGAACTCCGCCTGCGCTGCCTCGACCTCGAACCAGTGGAACGCCTGACCTACCACGACGAAGTCTATGGAATGTGCCGGTAGGTCCGTTCCCTCGGCCCTTCCGGCGACACTGCAGAATCGGTCGTACCCACGGAGTAGCGATTCCGCCGCCTGCCGCATGGCGGGGTTCGGCTCGACCCCGTACACCAGATTGCCATTGTCGAGGAAGAGTCGCGACAGAATACCGGTGCCCGATCCGATGTCCGCAACCACAGCCGCCGGCGCGAGATCCAGCTCGTCCCGCAGGAACTCGAGCACGTCCTTGGGATATGTCGGCCGGCACCTGACATAGTCCTGCACCCGATCGCTAAACCGCGCCGTCGGATCCAGCTGGTTGGGGTCAGTCACATCGCCGGTCCTGATCGACTCCTTGCCGCAGCAGGGTGGGACGCGCTCAGTCGGTCGGCGCCCCGCTCACCAGACCCTCGAGCGGCAGTGTCTCGGCTCCGTTCTCGGTGCAGACCGCGTACTCCGTTTCCCCCGCCGCGTACATCGCGACGCCGGCGTACTCACCTTTGGCGTTCAGCGCGAAGAAGCGAACGTTGAACGCCGGCAGGCCACGGCTGTTGAGCAGCCGCTGCTCTACGGTGTTGGCCTTGATCCGCTCGAGAGCCTTCATCCCCGCATCCTTGGGATGCATGCCGCGGCGAAGCTGCTCAACGATGAGGAAGCAGGACAGGTTGAAGAGGTTGGCCTCTCCCCTCCCCGTGGATCCGGCGGCCCCCACATCGCCGTCCACGTAGAGGCCCGCGCCCAAGATCGGGGAGTCCCCAGTCCGGCCCGGGATCTTCCACGAGAGACCGCTGGTAGTGGTCACCCCACAGATCTCCCCGTTGGGACTTATCCCGTTACAGCTCACGGTACCCCAGAAGTGACTCTCCTCGATGAGCCCCTCCCGCACCATTTCCAGACCCACTTCGTATCCGCGGCGGACGCGCTTCTCCGGATCGAGGTAGTGACTGGGATCGACCCGGCGCTTCCATTCGAGCCACAGCTTCCGAGACCGCTCCGTGTTTAGATCACTCTCGACGGTGAAGCCCATGCTCCGAGCAAAGTCCTGAGCGCCTTTCCCCACCAGCAAGTGGTGATCGGTGTACTCCATCACCGCCTTGGCAACCAGCGACGGGGTGCGCACCCCTTCCAGGGCGGCGACGCCACCGGCCCACTTCTTGGGCCCGTGCATGCAGCAGGCATCCAGCTGCACCACCCCCTCGGCGTTGGGTAACCCACCGTAGCCCACACCGGCCTCTTCCGGGTCGAGCTCGGGGATGTTGACGCCGGCAACGACCGCATCCAAGACGTCGGCACCCTGGGTGATCATGTCGTACGCCTTCTCCACGCCGCTCACTGGACCGCCATTCTTGTATTTGATCCCGCTGAGATCGGAGATCACGACCGGCTTGATGCTCTGGGGCGTCATCACCACTGGCGCATCACCGTGAAGCGATCGCGGAGCGACAGTGGCGGCGGCCGCTGCTGCCGTGGCGGTCCGGACGAACGTGCGGCGGTCCATCGTGCTGGTCATCTGCGCACCCTCCTGTTCCTGCCCGATACCCGGCATATGGGGCAGGACATCAGCTCAACACCAGGCCCCCGGAGACTACGACTGACCGAATTTCACCATGGTCATGGCCGGGAACACGTCAATCAGAGCGTGCATCACGATGCATGCGAGAAGATTGCCCCTGGCCTTCACATAGACTGCGCCGAGGATCAACCCGCCGACGCCGCCCTCGAACAGCGCGATCCTGAACGCCGCCTCCAGGTTGCCGTACGACGGCCATTGAGGCTTCAAGTAGGCATACGGTACATGGTACAGGCCAAACAGCACCGCCGTCACTACCACGGCCCAGACGTTGGACTTGATCCATCGGGCCAGCCGGGTTTGCAGGATCCCCCGAAAGAAAAACTCTTCCGTAAACCCTGCGGTGAGGAGCAACAGTACGGTAGCGAGCGGGAAGAGGTACAGTACCTTCCCCGACTCGATGATCCGCCAAACCTCCTGCCTGCGCTCGGAGAACAGCATCGGCAGCGCGCTCAGCACCAGCCCCAGTGGGATGGCCCAGATCAGGCCACTCCTCAGGTTCCTGCGGCGGAGGCCCACGGCGCGAAGCGTGTCCGCGGGGAACGACGTCGGCCCCGACAGCCTCCGGAGCGCATGGAGCAGCACGAAAGGCAGGAGGACGAGTGTGATCCAGTGCGCGATGTCGGATTCCGCGTAGCGGAACTGGTAGGTCATGTAGACGGCGAAGTACGCCAACACCGCCATGGCTTCCCGCCCCGCGTGGTTGCGCGAAGGCTGAGCGTCGGGGAGTCTCAAGGCTTTGCGGTCTCGCTCCGAAGTGCCCCGGCGGTGATCTCAAAGTGCGACGCGTGCCACGTCGCGCGACCTTGCCGCAAGAGAATGACCTGCGGAGACGCGTGTTGAACGCCCAAGCGCTCGGCGATCTCGCCCGACAGGTCCCGCTGCCCAACGACGTCAATCAGGTAGACCGAGATCGCTGGGGCTCCCTTGGCGAAGCGCTCGACCTGACGCATGGACCACGCGCTGATCCAGCATCCCGGGCTGTGCTTATACAACAGCACGAGCTCGCCGCCCAACAACTCGTCGAGCTCGGTAACGTCCTTCAGTTGCTTGATCCCCATACCTCTCCCACCCTCCCCATGCTGCGTATGTCACCTGAGTAAGCCAGCTTCGACCGGGTCGAGCCGCTCGTAGACCCCACCCAGCCACCAAACGAGCAGCGCGACCTCCCCACAGAGGGCCAGCCACGTGAACGAAGCCATCGGGACTCCGGCCCACACTCCCAGTACCGGCGCCATTGCGCCTCCGACGACGGCCCCGATGAGCAGCGGACCGATCATGGCGACGACCAGCAGGAATACCGTTCCGAGGATCGTGAGAATGTTCTGCCCCATGTGCTCAATGCCCCCCGGAGCGTCGGCGCCGATCTTTAACCACCCTGGAAACATCAGCGCCAACGCATTCTGAATGGCGATCCCCAATGCATTGATCGCAGGCAGCACCACCACGGCCATGGCGCCAATGGCTAGAATCCCGGGAAGCTGCGTCGCAGGGATGGAGGTGAACGGCAACAGGAGCAGCGTGACCGCAAGGCATCCAAACTGCACCACGGTCAACGTGATCGTGGTTGCCGCGAGCTCTGCGGCGACAAGGGAATGGCTGCTCAGGGGGTAGGTGCGGAGCAACTCCACCTTCTCCAGATCCCGCCGCAGGTCGTGGCGAAAGCCCAGCGGTCCGAACATGGTGACCATGCCCGCCACGATGACACCCATCAGTGCCATCGCGTCCACACCACTTCTCCATGAACCGGCGGACAAGACCACCACCGCGAAAACGGCACCGATCCCAACTAGCAGGATGACGAGTGTCAGCGGCCGGAGCTGGCCCACAAACGCCAACATGTTCTTCCAGACGATGGCGCGTGCGGGCGGCCCGGTGGGCCGCAGCTTGAACCTCAAGAGCTGCCCCCTCCGAGTCCTAGATTGGGCCAGCGAGAACGCCTTCCCCGCCCGAATAGCCGCTATGCGCTCAGCCCGCTTCACCCCTGCCCTGGCGGCACCCTCCTCGAACGCCGCCTCGGTTCGGATGACCCACACATAGTGCAGGGCGAGCACCACTATTGCCCCGGGCATCGCCCGAAGCCACGATGAGAGATCGGCTGCAAACACCGGAGCAACCACCAACTGAAACGGCAGCAGCGCGATCCGGGGAACCGGTCGGTCCAGCACACTTGTCAATCGCCTCAGCGCGTCAGCCACACCTTCGGCAGACCGGATATCGGGAAGACCGGCGGTCACGCTCCACACCAAGCCGATGAACGCCAGGCCGACAATGACAATTGGGATTGCGGTGCGGTAGAATCCGCTGCTGCCCTGTTGTGCGGCGTTGCTGCGGATCAGCGAGGCCACGATCTGGTGAAAATGAAGCGCGCTGAGCATCGCCCAGAACGATACGATGCGTAGATACCACGGAAGGGCGCCCTCCCGCACAATGACAGTCAGGAGCACGGCGCTCATGACAACGGCCAACTGGGACCGTAGCAGCTTGAACTGGATGAGGCTGCGCCGCGTCAGGGGCGCCGGAAACAGGAAGTGCACCTCCGCCGGGCTGAACGCCAAGGCGCTCTCGTAGCCTCCCCGCAGCCACCACCAGGTGGCGAACATCGCAATGACGAACGGCGCAATTCCCTCCAGGGCCGCACGGCCCGCTCGGGGAGCCTCGTCGTCCCCGTTGCCGTTGCCCATGCCGAAGAAGATGTAGCCGAAGTAGGCAAGCCCGACCACCAGCGCGACGGCGTAACGAGGGTTCTTGAGCCGCGCGATCTGACGGGCCACCCGGTTGCGCGCACCGGCGCCGATGAGGAACGCGAATAGGCGAACGCTGTTCACGGTGCCGGCTCGGTGAGGGCGAGGAACACGTCTTCCAAGCCCCGGCCTTCCAGCTCCGGTCGGTGCGCGATGATCTCCTCAATGGAACCGACGGCTACCCGGCGACCGCGCTGAATGACGAGGATCCGCGTACACAGCTCCTCCACCATGTGCAACAGGTGCGAGCTGAGAATGACGGCAGCCCCTTCCCGTGCCCGTGTCAGGATGGTCTGCTTCATCCGCCGAATCGCCGCGGGATCCAGACCGATGAGCGGCTCGTCCAGCAAGAGCACCCGTGGCTGGTGCAGCAGCCCACAGGCGATGGCGAGCTTCTGCTTCATGCCGCGAGACAGCTCGTCGGGGAGCACGCTGCGCTTCTCCCGGAGCTCCAACTCGTCCAGCAGTTGCTCGATTCGTTGCGCCGCTCCCTCGACACCGTAGACCCGGGCGACGAACTGGAGATGCTCGTCCACCGTGAGATAGTCGAACAGGTGCGGCTCGTCGGGAATGAAAGCCAGCGTGGCCTTGGCTGACAGAGGCTCCGTCTCCAGGTCGTACCCGGCGATGCGGATTGTCCCCTTGGTTGGCCGGATGATCCCCACCAGGCTCCGCAGGGTCGTCGTCTTCCCGGCGCCGTTCGGCCCCACCAGGCCGAGCACCTCACCGGCGCTGACTGTGAAGGAGAGGTCAGTGACGGCGGCGAGGTCCCCATAGTACTTCGTGAGCGATTCGACCTCGATCATGCTGCCGACAGGACGCTGCTCAGGACTCGCCGCCGTCACCCCGCTCGGCCTGGTCACGAGACTTGAGGTAGAGTTCCAGCCGCAGAGCTTCGGACCGGTCGCGGCGCTTGCGGTGTTCAACCACGCGACGGCCCTGATGGATCGAGGAGGCGAATACCAAGAGCAGGGTTGGGATCACGACCCACCATCCAGCACCTGTCCTGGACAGGCCGAGTCCCGAGCCTAGCACTACCAGAACGCCGACCACGAGCTCGGCGACGGCCAGTCGCGACAGCCCCAGCGTGGAGCGCACACGCTGTCGCAGTTTCAAGCCGCCGGATATGGCAGCGAGCAGCCCGACCAGGAGCAATAGGAGTCCCATCTAGGGCGCCTCGGCGATCTCGTCCTTTGCGACCACCATGTTGTGAACATTGAAATCTCGCACTTCCGCATCGTCGCCCACCAGGGAATGTCTCACCGTTGCGTCCGCCACCACAGCGTTCTCGCCAATTATCGCATCACGCACCGTGCTCCGCTGGACCACGGCGCCCCGGTCGATGGACACATTGGGACCCAGGGTCACTCCGTCGAGAGCAACGCCATCGGCCACGTACACGGGGTCGACAATGGTGACGTTCCCTTGGGCGCTGGGTCGCCGACGCCTGCCGTGCTCCAGCAAGTGGAGATTGGTGGACAGCACGGTCTCGACCTTCCCACAATCGTACCAGCCGCTGACCTCAGCGGTCAGCAGTCTCTTGCCGTGGTCGATCATGTCCTGGAACGCGTCGGTGAGAAACCACTCGCCCTTGAGCCGCGGGCCCTCCAGGGTCCGCTCGATGCCCTGGTAGAGCGCTTCCCAATCTCGGACGTAGTAGAGCCCAATGTTGGCGAGATTCGAGACCGGTTCGGAGGGCTTCTCTACAATGCGCTCCATGTAGCCGTCCCGATCGGTAACCACGACCCCGAACCGCTGGTAGTCTTCAACCTCCTTGACCCAGATGACGCCGTCCGCGTCCACCTGGTTCACCAGTGAGACATCCGCCTCGAAAAGGGTATCTACGAAGACGATCAACACCGGGCCATCCACGAAGGGCCGCGCGAGGTTCACCGCACCCGCCGTCCCGTCCTGTACTTCCTGCTCGACGAAGCGCGCCGGAAAGTCATACGTCGCCCGCACGTACTCTTCGATCTGCTGCTTGAGGTGTCCCGTAATGAAGATCAGCTCCTCCACTTCGAGACCCGCCAGGGTATCCATCACGTAGTCGAGCACGGGACGACCCGCCACACGGATGAGCGGCTTGGGAACGTGCTTGGTGATCGGCAGGAGCCTGGTCCCTTTCCCCGCGACCGGCAGAATGACTTTCATCTAGCCCTCAACGTATTCCCCCGTCCGTAGGGGCGCAGCGTGTTGCGCCCCTACACCCTCCCGTAACGGTCCTCCAGCCGCACCACGTCATCGAGCTCCGGCGTGGAGACTTCCATGAGATCAGTCGCCGCCACCGCCTCCATCTGATGGACGGTGCCGGGAGTGACGTGGTAGCTGTCTCCCTCACGCATCGGCAGTTCGGTAAGCTCCTCACCAACCTTCACGCGAAGGATGATCTGGCCGCTCAGCACGTAGAAGGTCTCGTCCTTCTTCTCGTGATATTGCAGGCTCAAGAGGTGGCCGGGCTCGATGTGCAGGATCTTCCCCACGTAACGATCCGTCTTCGCCCAGATCAGCTCGTAGCCCCAGGGCTTCTCTACGCGGTACGGTGTCTCCACAGACCGCTCCCGTCTCAGGTGAAATGGAGTTTCAGCGACGCTGGTGTCGTCACGCAGGCCCGGACGCACACACCACATCCAACGCACCCTTCGGCGCGGATTACGGGCTTCCCGCCATCATCGACGCTCAAGGCTTTCTCGCCCACCGGGCACACTCGCGAGCACACATCACAGTCGACCTCCTGGAACGCGATGCACCGTTCCGGCACCAGCTCCAAAGACGCCAGGCGATAGCCTTCCCACAACCGCTCGGGTAGCTCCAGCGCTTCCGTGGGACAGACCTTGGCACACGGCATGTCAGGACACACGGTGCACGGCTGGAGCTCAGGGTCGATCATGGGTGTACCGGCGGCGAGGCCCGCCTCCGGGGGCGCCCTGACTATCGCGCCAACCGGACACACGTCGAAGCAATCGCCACACCGGGTGCAGGCTGCCAGGAAGGCGACCTCCTCGATGGCACCTGGTGGGCGAAACATCCGCTGCGGGACGACGCGGCGCTCGGTCCGCCGCACCATCTCCTCCATCAGGCGTCCGACCGTCTCCCGTAAGAACTTCCGGCGGTCGCCTTCAGCGCCGACTAGAAAATCGGTTCCAGACTGATCAGCCATCGGAACTCAAAGGTGTCGGTTCCTTGCCGAGTATTGTGGGCGAACAGAGACCGAGCCACCACCAGAGGAACCTCCACTCGCAACGGAAAGCTCAGGTCACCCAGCCGCCAGCGAAATCGTACACCAACACCGGCGTCAAACAGCGGCGTCAGGAAGTCGCCGCCAGCCGACGGCACCGCCAGTGAGTCGGCCAGCGCCCCATCGCCGAAGACCACCACCGATGCGGACCGCAGGAGCCCTGACGAGCGGCGCACCACCATCCGCTCCAACTCCAAGTTCAACGCACCGAGCCAGCGCCCACCCAGGCCGGGGGCGTAGCCCCGCAGGTTTCCCTGGCCCGGAGCGTGATAGAAGATCTCCGGCCGCACTAAGGCTGCTCCCAAGGAGCGAATCATGGGATTCCCGAACCGCTGGTACGGATCGGCACCGCTCACCTGAATGGCTCGCTGCCTGAAGGGCGGGTTCTCCGCCACGTAGCCGCCGGCGAACAGCCGGGCGCCAAACACCCAGGCACCACCGCTCAAGGACCGGCGGACGGCGATGCTAGCGGTAACTCGCCCAAAGGGCTCGACATCGTACTGCCGATCGAGTCGCACGCCCACATCCCGCGCCGCGTAGGCGATCCCGCCCCCGATGTCCAGCCGGAGCTTCCAGTCGGTCGCGCCTGACGGTGCGTCCCACTCGACATAGTGGGAGAGCTCGGCCGTGCCGCCGTCGTCCCACAGGGCGGGGTCGACAAACGCCGTATTGCGCGTGGCCATCCACATGGCGCTCACACCGCGGCGCTGTCGGCCCGGGTGGCTCCAGGAACGCCGATGCTCCCACTCCCAGGTGAGGCGCCCACCGGTCCGGCCCTCCATGTACCATGCCTCGAGTGAATGCGAAGTGTGGGGGCGACGGAGCCAAACGAGGTTCTCGAGTTTGGCGTAGGCATCGTACAGCCGGTGGTCACGGAATGTCGTGGGCTCATCCCCCGTGGTGCCGCGGGTCACCCAGAGCATCCCGCGCTCAAACCGACCCAGGTAGTTCCAGCGCCACCGAACGCCCACGGTGAACTCAGCCGCGTCATTGTACCACAGGGTTGGTGCGATGGAGTTGACGGGTCTGTCCCGGCGCGACGGCTCACGCACGAAGGTGTCGAACCGCCAAGCGGCGCCGCGGAAATCGAAGAAACGCCGCTCTCTGTTGTTCAGGTAATTCCAGTCATGGGTCATGAGCCGCGGGTCGAGCATCAGCCGGCCAGGCTTCTCCGCCGTCCGGAACGTCACGACCTCCTGCTCCGGCCGGCCGGAAGCTCGAGCATAGACGACCGCTCCCCGCTCCCCGCTCCCCTGCTCCCCAATCTCCACCGGCATCAGGCCGCTGCCCTTTCGCCTGACTTCTACGCTCGTCTGCCACGTCCCGTCCGCGGACTCCTGCCGCCTGACCTTGCCGATGGCATAGTCGTAGATTGGCGCGCCGTGGAGCCACTGGGAAAAGAACCACTCCAGTTCCATTCCACTCACGTCCTCTGCCACCTCGAGGAGCGCCGTCTCAGTCACGTGCTTGAGCTTCCAGCGCCGGTAGTACTCCCGGAGGATCTGGCGCATGGTCTCATGGCCCACGATGTAGCGCAGCTGGAGGTAGAAGAGCTGAGCTTTGGTGTAGATCATCGCGCCGTAGGTAGAAAAGTCGCGGTAGTCCTCGCTCACCATACTCACCGGTTCGGACCAGCCGTCGAGATCGAGATCCAGAATGAAGCGTTCGATGCCTGGATAGGGATCGAACCCCGAGACATGCTCCTCGAAGTACCATGCCGACTGGAAGCTACTGAATCCCTCGTCGAGGAACCCCTCCTTCCACTCGTTGTTGGCGAGGATACCCATGAGGTAGTTGTGGCCCACCTCGTGCAAGATGAGTCCGAGGCCCGCGCTGCCGTCCATCACCATCATGGGAAACTCAGTGCCGCCACCCTCGATACGATGGACGTTAGTGAGCTGTGGCCAGGGGAAGGGACCGAATAGTCCGTCCAGCCAGCGCAGAGCTTCTTCGGTGCGGCGCACCGCGACGCCGTTACCCCAACTGGCGCTGTCCCGAGGCAGGTACAGCACGCGGACCACCACATCGCCGTACCGCCCCTCTTCGTAGACGTAGTCGGGATTGAGCGACATGGCGAAGTGGTGCACGTCCTCGGCGTAGAAGCGAACGCATTTCCTGCCGGCGGGGAGTTCGACCGCTGCACATCCGGGTCCCGCTCCCCGCTCCCCGCTCCTCTCGCGCTGGGAAGCAGGGAGCCGGGAGCGGTACCATTCGCGTTGGTAGTCGACTTCCACAGTAGGATCAGCTTTCCTCCGTTCCCACCCCGGATCCCCCTCGACGGGCACCCCGGTGGCACCAATGACCTGATCCTCAGGAACGTCGAGGGTGACGTCGAAGGTGCCAAACTCGCCGTAGAACTCGCCGGCCGGATAGAGGGGATGGTCCTGCCAGCCGTAGCGGTCATACACCACGACCCGGGGATACCACTGGGCGAAATCGAACCGCCGGCCGCGGCGGCCCTGGCGTCTCGGCACAGTGCTAGGGCGAGCATCCCATTGCATTTCCACCACCGCACTGTCGCCTGGGGAGAGGGGAGCGGGGAGCGGGAAGCGGACGACGGTGGAATCGGGGGCGTAGGGATACTCCCCCGCGACTGGGTCGCCGTTGACCCGCACGTCGCTTGCGTGATTGAACGCGTAGTCCGGATCCTGGAGGTCGTTGAACCGCCGGCGGCCCTCTATGCTATCCCGATCCGCCCAGCGGGAGCCGGGCCGGAATGCGTTCAGATAGAGGTGGAGGTAGAACTGCCGCAGCGTATCGGGGGAGTGGTTGATGTAGACGATCCGCTCCCGTCCCGAGAGCACGCCGGACGGCTCATCGAGCCGGGCGACGATCTCGTAGTGGACTTGCTGCTGCCAGTAGCCCGTGGTGTCGGCGGCAGCCAGCGCGGCGATGGGAGCTGCAACCGCGAGGCCCATACTGTTGAACGACCAGAGCACCATCCTCACTCCGCTCGCAATGACCGCGAAACCTACACAGTCTGCTCACTTGCTGCGACCGCACCAGAGGGGTAACGTGCGACCATCAAGCGCCCCTGTGCGCGGCAACGCTCATGCACTGCATCCACTGCGGCAACCAGATCCCCGAAGGCGTAGCGCAATGCCCGGCCTGCAACAGCCCGGTGCCTGACTGGCCCGGTGACATTGCCACCACACCCTACACCCCGTCTGGTTCTGAGGGACCCGAAGGCCAGGAAGCAGAACTCCGGGAGCTGGGCGAGCGCCTGCAGGCGGCCCTCGGTTCTAATTACACCGTCGAGCGCTCCATCGGCCACGGTGGGTTCGCCGTAGTGTATCTGGTACGGGATCTCACCCTCAAGCGCGCGCTGGCGGTGAAGGTCCTCTCACCCGACCTGGTGCTCTCCAAGACCGTGATCGAGCGGTTCCGCCGCGAGGCCGAGACGATTGCCCAGCTGTCCCATGCCCACATCGTGCCGGTGCACTTCGTCGGCCAGGAGGAGGATCTCTTCTACCTCGCCATGGCGTTCGTCGAGGGGGAGAGTCTGGCCGACCGGCTGGCGCGGGAGGGTAAGCTCCCGGTGGAAGAGGCGACGCGGATCTTCCGGGAGGTGGCCAGCGCCCTGGATCTCGCCCACCGGCGTGGCGTGATTCACCGGGACATCAAGCCCCACAACGTTCTCCTCGAGAAAGACACGGGACGCGCACTGCTGACGGACTTCGGGATCGCCCGCACCGCCAAGGGCAGCCACCTCACTTCAACGGGAATGGTGGTGGGCACACCGGCCTACATGAGTCCGGAGCAGGTGACGGGCGACAAGGTCGATCACCGCTCGGACATCTACGCATTGGGCGTCGTGGCGTATGAGATGCTGGCGGGCGCGCCGCCCTTCACCGGGACCACGCCGGAGGCACTGCTGTACCGGCGGGTGACCGAGTCGCCACAGCCCATCCAGCAGGTCAACCCTGACGTACCGCCGCCTCTCGCGGAGGTCATCAATGGGTGCGTCGCATCGAACCCGGAGGACCGGATCACCAGCACAGGAGACATCGTCCAGGCCCTCGGCGGCACGACGCCGGTGTCGGGAACACGGTCGATCGCAACCAGAGCTCTGCGACGCCGTCCGATTCCGCGGTCTGTGGTGTGGGCCGCCGCTGTTGTGCTGGTGGTCGGCGTTCTCGGGACCTTGTGGATGCTGCGCCGCACGCCTGCGGGGCCGACGCCTCCAGTTGCGGCGCCCCTGGTCGTGCCCGACGGCATGGTGCTGATACCGGGAGGCGTCTACACCATCGGCCGCGACGACGGGCAGGCGTTCGCGCGGCCGGCTCACGCGGTGACCATCGACTCCCTCGCCATCGAGCGGACGGAGGTCACCGTCGGGGAATACGCCCGGTACGCCGCCGAGACCGGAGCACCGACACCGTGGACAACGATGCCCGACCCCGAGCTTCCGGTTACCCGGGTCACCTGGTTCGAGGCCCGGGACTATTGTGCCCGGCGCTACGAGGGGGGGCGCCTACCCACGGAGCAAGAGTGGGAGGCCGCTGCCCGTGGACCCGCCGAGTTCCGCTTCCCATGGTCGGACACGGATGCCCCGGGCCGACCCAACACCCAGTCCGGGCGGTTGAACCGGCCGACACAGGTCGGCTACAGCCAGAACGCCCTTGGCCTGTTCGATCTCATCGGGAATGTGTGGGAGTGGACCGGCTCTCGCCTGTTACCGTACCCCGGGGGCACCGTGCTGGAGGACGGTGCGCAGTTCTACGTCATTCGGGGTGGCGCCTACAACACGCCGGACTCCCTGGCACAGGCCAGCTATCGCGGCTTTCTGCCTCCCACGCTTGATCGGGGGAACCTCCAGTCCACAGGCTTTCGCTGCGCGGTGTCAGTGTCGCCGGGCGGCTAGAGCGGCCTCCTCGCTCGATACCACGGCTCGTCCGCAACCCGGACACCAAGGGCAGGGTCGACCTCCACCGCGAACCACGCCAACTCGAGCGCCAGCGCCTCGCGCTCAGCATCGGCTAGCGCCAACGCCGCCTCAATCGCCGTTGCCGCCAGACGTGATCGGTCCCCAGCGCCAGCCTGGCGGGACGCTCCCCTCAGCAGATACGGCATGTTGCGGGCGAGGAAACCACCTGGCGCAAGCTGCCGGATGTTCTGCAGCAGGGTATCTAGTCCCGCGAGCACCAGGCCCGCGGGCAACTGCGCCGCCGACAGCGCCCACCAGTGCTTGCCGGGACGCGGTAGCGAGCCGGTGATAGCCGCAGCGACGAGGTTTTCGTAGTCTTTCAGTGATCCGGAGATCTCCAACTCCAGCAAGCCGTACGCCGAGTCCGCCCGCTCAAGCTGGCCTTTGCTCAGCGATAACCCCACGGCCCACGCCAGGGCCACGAACCGGTCCCTCGGGAACAGTGGGCTGAACTGGCGCGTCGCCAACCGGCCATCGGCCCAGACGGAGTCCAGCAGTGCACCGGCGTCCGAGTACCGACCGAGCTTTCCCAGGAGCACCATGCGGCGGGGACGAAACCGGTCGCGCTGCAGGGGGCCAGCCACTGCCTCAGCTGCACGGAGCGCGCCGAAGGCAGCCTCGAGATCCCCATCGAGCTCGAGTATGTGGGACACCCATGACTGTGTGCGGGCGTCCGTCGGTGCCGCAGCCACCCACTGATCGGCCCACCCGCGGGCCGCAGTTCGTGCTCGGGCTCGCGCCGCCTCTACTGAGTCCTCCGGCAGGAGTCGCAGTGAATCGATGGGACTGACTTGGACGAACTCGATGCTGTCCCGCAGCACGGGAACGAACAGCAAGTCCGCCGGCGACATGGCGTAGTCAATGAGCGACGCCAGCTCCCGGCGGAAGCCCCCAGACCAGCCGACCCAGTAACCAGCCGCCTCGCGGTAGATTCGCACGAGATAGGCAAGCGCGTCATGCCGCGCCGGATTGACGTAGATCATGCGCTTCGCGAGCCGAGCGGCGGCATTGAGCGATCCCCTGCGCCGCTCGACGCCGCTCTCAGTAACCATGATGGGATCGTACATCTCCAATACCGCCAGGAGTCCCATCACCTCGTCGGTCGGCTCGGCGGCGAACAGGTCCTCCAGCGCGCCCCTCGCGTCGGTGAACTGCGCTCGAAAAACGGCGCTGATCGCCTGCATGAGTCGGCGCTCCCACGGGGGGAGGTGCGCGGACAGGGCTGTCGCCCGCTGTATCGCTCGATTGGCCTCACTCTGCGGATTGACGAAGGCGGCCATAGCCTCTGGATTGTCGAATAGGACGACCTCCGCCCCATACGTGATGGCGAGCAGTGCGTGAGCCAATGCGAACGTGGAGTCCAGTGCCACCGCTTCGCGAAACGCATCCAGCGCCGCCGCTACATCTGTTCGATTACTGTAGAGCACTAGGCCGCGCAGATACGCTTTGTACGCGTCGAGCGAGCGCGTAGTCGCCCGGGCCGACATCCAGTCCGGGCGACGCACCAGGTCGCTGGGACCCGATAGACTAAACCCCAGACGCCTGAAGGCGGCCGTGATGTCCTCGTCGCGCCCCACGAGCTCCTCTGCGCGAGCCACGTCGCGGCCGGTAACGGCGTCATACGCCCGCGCTCTTATGCGCACATTCTCACCGGTCGCCAGCACGTCGCCGGACACGACAGTCCAGCCGCCGGTCTCCTCAGCCACTCGGCGCACCGCTTGCTCGTCCGGCGTACCACCCGGCGTCAACCCGTGGCGGCGCAGCGCGGGATACAGTCTCCCCTCCCGCACCACGGAAATCTCCTGCCACTGGCCCAGGACATCGCCCAGCATTGCCACGGAGCCCTCCACGAGCCACTCGTGCTCCGGAGAGCGGGTCAGATTGCGAAACGGAAGGATCAAGAAGCTGCGGGCACGCTGCTCTGGAGGTGGAGGCTGCGCGCGGGCTGCTGCTGCGCGTCGTGGCACGTCGCACGGCGGCGGGGTGCCGTCGGCGCACTGGGCGCGCACCGCACCGGTCACCATTGACAGCAGGCAAGCGGCGGCGATGCCCGCGCGCGTGCTACACGACATCGCCTGCACCTACGGTTCCTTCCTGCCTTCCTCCAGCCGCTCCAGTGCTTGCTTCGCCGGCCGGAATCCGGGATTGACCTGGAGAGCGGCCCGATAGGCTGCTATGGCCCGATCGGTTTGTCCACGGTGCTCGTAGATCATGCCCAGACGCCAATGCGCGCCCTCCTTCGTGGGCGCGCCCGTAGGCGGCTCATGCTCCAAGTATTTCTGCAGCGCGGCCTCGGCGAGATCGAGCTGCTGGCCGGTGAGGGCACCGATCTTCCCAAGCTGATAGTGCGCCTCCAGGTTGTCCGGTTCCTGCTCCACTACGCGCCGCAGCAGCCCGAACATCTCCAGTCGCCCCGCCTCGGTGGTATCCAGGTTCACGGCCCCCTCAGCAATCGAGACCGCCAAGTCCGTGCGAACGTTGGTGAGCACCCTCGCGGCCGCGTTTCGCATCTGCTGGCTTATTTCAGGGGACACATCCACCGTCGCCGTACCTTCCATCGCCGCCCGAAGCACGGTGCCCACTCCCCGCGCCAGGATCCCGCCGCGCGGGATGTCATCCAGCTGGGCCAGCAGGCTGTCGAAGGTTGCCGCCAGCAGTTCGGGGGGAAGCTGTGGAAAGACCGGCGGCGTGCTCAGATCGGCGCGGCAGGCAAGGAAACAGGCGGCGAGTCCCTCAGCCGCCGCTGTATCGGCCCTTGGATCCGTGAGAACGACATCCCGCATCCGGATAAGCATCTCCTCTGCCTGTGCTAGCCTGTGGGTCTGAAGATTGAGGTTGAACGCCCAGGCAGCATGTCCGATCACCAGGCCGCTTATGGCGAGCGTTTGCGGGACGAAGTAGCCAGCGCTCCAGAGTGAGTCGGCCACTTCCAGCGCGTCCTCGTACCGTCCTGCCTTCGCCATTACCACCATTCGCTTGGCAGCCAGATTCTCAATCTCAAACTCGACCCCGAGAGAATCGGCCTTCCGCAGCTCCACCAGTGCTGCCCCGTAGCTTTCAGCCAGCTCATGCGCGATGGACGCCATGTAGTGGGCCTGGGCTTCGTCCGGGGCCGCAGTGAGCCACCGGCCAGCCCACGCCAGCGCTGCGTCTTGCCCCCTCTGCTGGGCAGCTTTCAGGGAGTCACGCCCAATCACGGAGACGGAGTCCACTGGTACGAGCTCCATCGAATCCCTCATTACCACGGCGAACATCGCCGCGGGCTGCGCCACCGAGGCCAGGAAGGCAAACAGTGACTGGCCCTCACGCCGGACTCCATAGAGCCTTCCGGATCGGAAGCCGCCGGCGAGGGCGTAGACCGTGACGAGCGTAGCGTAGTTCTGATGGCGCGCCGGATCCAGGCTCAAGGCCCGCTTGGCCAGCCTGGCGGCCTCGTTGAGCGAGCCGCGGGGCCGCTCCACCCCTCCACGCTCCACCAGGATGAAGTCGTACAGCCCCATCTCCGCCAGGGACTCCAGCGCCTCTACGTCACTCGAGTCCGCCGCCACCAGTTGCTCGAGAATCTCGCGGGCTGCGCCGAACTGGCCGTGAAACACGGCATTGACAGCGTGGACGAGCTGTCGCTCGCGCACTGGGAGGCGCTCGGCGAGCGACGCCGCACGCTCGGCATAGCCGTACGCCGGCGCTTGCGGATCCGCCAGGCGCTCGAGGGTACTCATCGACGCCATCGCCAGTTTCGCGTAGGCCTGGGCAAACGTGCTGTCTTCCGACACCGCCTCCAGGAATGCTTCCTCAGCACTTCTCGCTTCACCGCGATTGTAGTGCGCCATGCCTCGCAGGTAGGCTCTGTACGCCTTGAGCGACTGCGTGGTGGCCGCCGAGAGATCGGGCGCGGGTACGTCGAGCCCAGCCGTCCTGAGGAGCTGCCCTGCCAACCGTTCATAGGCGACGCGGATATTGGCCATCCCCTCTATTTCTTCGGCCGCCCGCACGACGACCTGCTTGGTCACCACGTCATAGGCTCGGGCACTCACACGGATGCGCTCCCCGGTGGCGAGCACCTCACCGGCGACGGCCGTCCACCCGCCGGTCTCCTCCGCTACCCGGCGCACCTTCTCCTCCTCCATCACTGCGCCAGGCTCCAACCCCTGCCGCCTGAGCGCCGGATACAACCGCTCCGCCGGCACCACCGATATCTCCTGCCACTGGCCTAAGGCGTCGGCCAGGAGCGTGGGCGAACCCTCCACCAGCCACTCATGATCCGGCGACCGGGTGATGTTGCGGAACGGCAACACGAGAAAACTCCGGCCCCGCTCGTCCGCCGAGGGGGGCTCGGCGTGCGCCACCACCTGCCGCGTCCGCACCTCGCAGGGCGGCGGCGTGCCGTCTGCGCACTGGGCGCAAAGCGACTGGAACGGAAGGAAGTGAAGAACCGAACCGAGAGCGAAGCAAGAGAACAAGGCGCGCATAGCGGCTCCAGGATGTCGACTGAGCCTCTTCTGCTCCTAGCTTGGGTCGTGAATGCGGCGGGGTCAAGCAGGAGCAGGGGTTTCCAACCGGCGCGAGTGTGGCGCGTGTCACCAACAGGACCCGCTCCTCCGGGCTACCTTACTGGCCCGGCCGCACAAGGCGGCTGGGACTCCCGCTACCGGGGTGCTGAGAAAGGAGCGATGGTGGGTGGGGGAGGCGATGGTCATCGCCTCTATCTCCCTACTCTTCAGCACCCTGTTGCACGACGACTCCGCACCACGGGACTTGTACCATGCCGCGTGTTCTCTGGCTGACTGCGACCCTGCTGTGGCTCGCGCCGACACTGGCGGCGCAGGAGGGCTCCGTTACACCCCGAACAAGCCACCGCATTGAGCTCTCTGGGCTCGTGCTGTTCAACGGATTCTACACCGATGACAACGTCGACCTGGTGGAGTTGCCCCAGGTGGTACTCCCTGTGTCACCCTTCGCAGCGGCTGCGCCACAAGCGGGTGGCGGCTCGCTGCGGCAGACACGCCTTGCCCTCTCAGGATTTGCCCGCGGCGTGCTGGGTGGCCGGGCCTCCGGTGAGGTGGACGTCGATTTCTTCGGTGGAACGCGCTCCAGCCCTACGCCGCGGCTGCGTCGTGCGGTAGGCAAGCTCGAGTCCCACAATGCCTGGCTTCTGTTCGGCCAGGAAGCCAGCGTGATGTCGACCCTCAACCCGTCGACCTTCGCGTCGGTCGGCGTACCCGGCTTCACGGCGGCCGGTAACCTGTCGGCCTGGATACCCCAGATCAGGGTTGGCGTGCAATCGGGCGGCCGCATTCGCGGCGGTCTCGAAGTCGCAGCCGTGGCACCACGGACCGGCGAGGCGGTGGTCGACGCCGCAACACCCGACAGTGCCGAACGAAGCAGGCGACCGTACATCCAAGGAAGAGTTCTCGCCAGATGGGACGACGGGCAGACCGAAGGCGAGTTGAGTATCGCTGGGCACTACGGCTGGTTCCTCCTCCGGACGGACTCCTTACTCGTGACGAAGGCGGCAGCTGTCACGGCCCGCATTGCGATCACGCGATACGTCGAGTTCCGCGGGGAAGCGTTCGTCGGTGAGGCGCTAGGCACTCTGGGCGGAGGCGGCATCGGTCAGAACGTGTCACCAAGCGGCACGCCAGTCCGTACCAGAGGAGGGTGGGCACAGCTCAACTTCCACCCGACTCCCGATTGGGAAATCGGTGGCGGCTACGGCCTCGACGATCCAGACGATGCAGACATCGACCCACTGGTGGGAATCATCAAGAATGCCTCGTGGGAGACACACCTTCACTGGCGACCGCGGCCGCTGGTCTTCGGCTTCGAGTACCGCCGGCTGGAGACGACTTATGCCGACGCGATGGTGGGACTCATGAACGCCAACCACGTAAACGTCTCCATGGGGTTCGAGTTCTGACAAGCGGTCAGACGGTATGCGGCCCAAGACGAACAAGCGGTCGGCATCGACAACCAGGTTCCATCCCGTAACCGCCTGGCGCCTGTCGCCGTGGAGGAGTAAATAGGAAGGGCGTGGAGAGGCAGGCGCGGATCGTCGGAGCTGCGCAATTCCTCACCTCGCATTGCACCGACGTAGAGCAGGCGCCTTTGACCGACTATCCGGACTCCCAGGGCAGAGCGAACGGCGAACAGATCCCGCCGGTGATGGAGGCAGGTGTCAGGCGGGACTTGGACCGCGACTACCGCATCGAGCGAGTTCTGGGACGAGGCGGGATGTCTATCGTCTATCTCGCCCGGGAGATCGAGCTCAACCGCCTCGTGGCGCTCAAGGTTCTTCCCCTTCAGCTGGCTATGGGCCCCGATGCCGCAGACCGCTTCAAGCGGGAAGCCAAGATTGCTGCATCGCTGGACCACCCGCACATCGTACCGATCTATCGGGTGGGCGCCACCCAGTCCTTCCTGTGGTACTCCATGAAGTGGGTGAAAGGGGTCTCGCTCAAGGACATTCTCGCCGACACGGGGCCAATGGAGCTGAAGGACATCCTCCGCATTCTCGACCCGGTTGCCAGCGCCCTGCACCACGCCCACCGGCGGGGCATCGTTCACCGGGACGTGAAGCCCGAGAACGTTCTGATCGACGAGGCGGGGTGGGTCACCGTGTGCGACTTCGGGATCGCCAAGGCGTTCGGGACGGTTCCCCTCACCCAAACGGGCGGCACCCTGGGAACGCCCGGCTACATGTCCACCGAACAGTGCTACGGCCAAACGCTGGACGGGAGATCGGACCAGTACTCGCTGGCCATCGTAGCCTACGAATGCCTGACTGGAAGCCTCCCCTTCACCGCCGATTCCCTGGGTGAAATCGTTCGCAAGCACTGCCTGGAGCCTCCTCCTCGGGTGACCGAGGCACGACGCGGCCTTCCGGAATCGGTTGCCGACGCCCTGGTCCGGGCGATGAGCAAGCAGCCCTCGGAGCGCTTCGACAGCGTGCTCCAGTTCGTGGAAGCCCTCGGTGGCACGCCCTCCCAGCCCGTCCCGGCCTTCGCCGCCAGCAGCAGCGTAAGCAAAGCCCTGGCTGCGGCGCCAACAGAGCGGGTCGGCTCGCCCACGCTGCCGACTCCGGCTCGGTGGGCCACGGCTCTCGCGGCGATTGCGTTGATTGCGGGGATCTTCATTGTCACCTGGATTACGCGTCCCCAGGCCACGCCAGAGGATGCAGCCAGCGCTGCCGAGATGCAGGAGGGCACCGCCCCGTCCGGCGAGCCCGGCGTCGCACCAGGAACGCTTTCCGTGAGCTCCCGACCGTGGGGCTATGTGTACGTCGACGACAGCCTCGTGGGCACCACCCCTCGGATGGGGATCAGGCTCGCACCAGGCCGACACCAACTCCGCATCGCGCGGGAAGGGTACGAGCCCTTCGAACAGGTGGTAGAGATCGCCTCGGGCCAGGAGGTACGCTTATCACAGGTTGTCCTCCGGAGGTCGGATACGCCTTGACGCCCGCCAGGCGCCGCTTCTTGTGGGTTGCGCTCGGTACGCTCCTTCTGCCGTCCACCGCGCTGGGTCAGTCGCCCGGTGTCCTGCTTTCGGAGGGAATCGCGGCCTACAACGACCTCGAGTTCGTGGCGGCTGCGAGGATCTTCCGCCGCGCACTGGAGGAGGGGGGCGAACCACCGCTCACGGCCGAGGAGCGGGAACGCGCCCTCATGTACTTGGGCGCCGCCGAGCTGCTGCGGGGGGCACGAAACGAGGCAGTGAGCGCGTTCCGCAGGATGGTGCTCTCCAATCCCCGGTACCGGCCGGACGAGCTGGTTTTTCCACCCCGCATCACCCGGGTGTTCGAGGAAGTGTTGCAGACCACCAAGGTAGTGGACGTCGAGGTGCCACCGCGGCGGACCATGATCGCCGGCACGGGCACGCTGACCATTCGCGTGTATGCCAGCTCCCCGCACCAGATCGTGGCCACCATCCTGGATCAGGCTGGCGACACCACGCAGACGCTCCACGCCGCAGAGATCACTGACAGCGCGGTCATCTCGTGGAGCGGGCTCGATCGGTCGAGCAGGCCGGTTTCACCAGGGCAATACCGCCTCGAGGTCGCCTCGATGGTCTCCCCGGGAACGGCGCTGCGGTCGGTGCGGATCCCTCTGGATGTCCGCCTCGCTCCCCTGGGAGCACTCGCCGAACCGGAACCGCTGCCCGATTCCCTGCTCTTGCCGGAGCGGCGCCCAGCCGGTCACGGACTGAAGCTTCTCATTCCAGGGGCGGTTATCGGTGGGGCACTGATGCTGCCCGCGATCTATCAAGAAGACAGCGAACGTAGGGGAGCCCGGCTGGTCATTGGCGGAGTGGTGACGCTGGGTGGCGTGATCGGCTTCCTGTCCCAGAAGCCAGGGCGCGCCATTCCGCAGAACATCGCCCACAACGACTCGTTGCGTGCCGACTGGCGCCGACGCGTCGCGGACGTCGAGCGGGAGAACGCCCGCCGCAGTGCCGCAACACGGCTGTCGATCCGCGCCGGCGAGCCACAGCGGATCGGCGGCGGCTAGACCTATCGCGTCTTATCTTTAGGAGTCGACCAACGACGGCTCCGCTGCCGCGGTGGAGCTGACGTCACCGTTGGCCACCGACAGGCGACCGTGAGCAGTCCGACGTTCCGACCGGCCTATCTCGACCTATCCCGTCGCGAGCTCCTCGAGCGGGCGGAGCGCGCTGTAACCACCCTTGCGGACTGCCGCGCATGTCCGCGGGACTGTGGGGTCAACCGCCTGGAAGACAAGTGGGCAGCCTGCAAGACAGGCAGGCATGCGGTGGTGAGTAGCGCGTTTCCCCACTTCGGAGAGGAGGACCCGTTACGGGGTTGGAACGGCTCCGGCACAATCTTCTTCTCCCACTGCAACCTGCGCTGCGTCTTCTGTCAGAACTACGACATCAGCCAGGCGGTCCGCCCCGGACCGGCGGCACCAGGATCACCGCCCGACGAGATTGCCGCGATGATGCTGGCGTTGCAGCGCCAAGGGTGTCACAACATCAACTTCGTGACACCGGAGCACGTGGTACCCCAGGTGGTCGAGGCCCTCGTGATAGCCATCGGACATGGTCTCCACGTACCGATCGTGTACAACACCAGCGCCTACGACTCCCTCGAGAGCCTCGAGCTGATGGACGGCATCGTGGACATCTACATGCCCGACTTCAAGTACTGGACGGTGGAGCGGGGTCGGACCTACCTCAAGGCGGAGAATTATCCCGATGCGGCGCGGGCTGCGCTCAAGGAGATGCATCGGCAGGTGGGCGACCTGGTGCTGGATGCCAGCGGGATCGCTCAGCGGGGGATCCTTCTCAGGCACCTGGTGATGCCGGGCCAGCTCGACGAGACTCGGGCCATCCTCAAGTGGATCGCCACCGAGCTCAGCCCCAACACCTACCTGAACCTGATGGATCAGTACCGGCCCGCCGGTAGGGTGTCGGCCACCCGGTACGGGGAGATCAACCGCCGCATCACGTCAACCGAGTACGCGGAGGCTCAACAACTGGCGCGGGAGCTGGGGCTTCGCCTGGATGAGCGAACCCCGATTGCTCAGTTGCGGGTGTTGTTGCGGGACGTGTAGGGGAGCAGTCGCCCGGATCAACAGCGAGCCCCGGACCCTAACGGGGGGGGTCGGGGGTTATGTGAGTCGGCTACTTGAGCTGGTCGCCTACCCCGCCTGAACTCACCGCAGCATCACTCACTATACCGCCAAGGTTCACACCGGACAGCACCTTGCCTCCGCCGGTGATGATGTTTGGATCCAACATCCCATCAGCATCACACTCGAACGAGCCGTTGTCGACGACGATCTGGCCCTTACCGACCAAGGTGTTTGCCCCGGTCAGATTCGCGAATATCGCTCCCGTGCCGTCGGCGTTGCCCTGGAGGTTGTTTACCGAACAGGAAGTTGTTGCAGGTGGTCTGAGCGACGAATCCTGCGGTCCCTCGAGCAACGTGCTCGTCACCCTGGAGCGGCGGGCGCCGAAGCCACCGTCGGTCCATGCGCTGCGGGTGCGTTTCCGACTCACCCTACGTGAAGCGGGAGTGACCCTTCTTCTCGCGCAGCGCAAGACGAATGCCGAGATCGCTGCGACGCTCTCAATCAGCACCCACACCGCCCGGCATCACACCGAGCGCGTGCTCGCCAAGCTGGGGATCAGGTCCCGCCAACAGGTGCAGAAAGTGCTGCTGTCCCAACACAAGTGACGCCGCTAGCGCGACCGTCACCCCTCCAGGCGCCACCGGCTTCCCGCACTTCAGCTGACGCCCTAGTTATGTTTCCGGATGATGACGGCGCTGTTCATTGCCATCGTTCTGCAATTGCAGATCCCCGATCCCGTCGGCTTCGTCAACGACTTCGCCGGTATTCTGGATGCGGCGTCCGAGCGCCAGATGCTGGCGGTCATCGACGAAGTGCGGGCGAAGTCGAGGGGGGAGATCGTGGTCGTCACCCTGGCGGACCTGGGAGGCCGGCCCCGTGCCGACCTGGCCCGGGACATCGGGCGCGCGTGGCGCGTGGGCGGGACAGGGGGCCCCGGCGACCCAGCGCGCAATGCCGGAGTCGTATTGCTATTCAAGCCGGGGGTACGGCCGGGTGACGGCAGGGCGGAACTCCACATTGCGACCGGGCTTGGTGCCGAGGGATTTCTGACGGATGCCCAGTCAGGCCGGATCCGGGACGCTATCGCGCGCACCGCGGTCGAGAACAGCAGCTACGCGGCGGGGCTCGTGGCAGGGGTCTGGCTGTTGGGCGAGGCCTACGCCGAGGAGTTCGGTTTCGAGCTAGCCGGACAACCGCCGGTACGGGTCGCCCGCCCGCAGCGCCAGCCGACTGGTGCAATCGGCGGCCTGCTGCTTATCCTGATGCTTCTCGTGTTCATCTTGCCGGCCGCCGCAACCGCCGCGGCCGGCGGAGGCTACCGGCGAGGTCGCTACCACCGCGGCAGCGGCCTATCGTGGTTGCTCTTGGGCCTCATGTTGGGGGGAGGCGGAAGACGGGGTGGCGGCTGGTACGGCGGTGGGTTCGGCGGCGGCTTCGGCGGCGGTGGTTTCGGAGGTTTCGGTGGTGGCGGTGGGTTCGGGGGCGGCGGAGCCGGAGGGAGTTTCTAGCATGGCAAGAGATCCGAAGGCGAAACTGGAAGAGCTGGCGGTCCAACTCGAACAGAAGCTGGGCGACAACCTCCTGGCGTTCTGCTGCTACGGCCCTGCGGTGCGGCATGACACGCGGGAGGGCGAGAAGGAACTGACAACCCTGCTCATCGTCCGCGACGCCTCACCAACGGGGCTTCGCCCCATCGAGGCGCCAATTGCCCAGTGGACCAGAAAGGGGCACCCTCCACCACTCATCTTCGCAGAGGATGGGTGGCGCTCCTCGACCGACGTCTTCCCCATCGAAATAGAGGACATGCGAGAGGCGCACCGCCTGCTGCGCGGCAGGGATCCCTTCGAGGGACTCACGACCACCAGGCAGGACCTCCGCCGTGAGCTGGAACGGGAAGTCCGGGGGAAGCTGCTACGCCTTCGGACGGAGTACGTGGCGGCGGCATCGAACGGCAAGGCGCTGAGTGAGCTGTTGCTCGATTCAGCGGGAACGTTCTTCGTCTTGTTCCGGGCTGTCCTGCGCCTCGCCGGCCATACACCGCCTCAGACCCCGAAGACACTCGTCCACGAGATGGCCGACGTTGCGGCCCTCGACGCCACCGCCTTTGACTGGGTGCTCGACAAGCTCGTGGGACACAACGTTCAGGCGCTCAAAGCGTACGACCCCATCGGCGATCACTACGTCGAGCAGCTCGAGCGGCTGGTGCGGTTCGTGGACTCATACGGCGTGGGAGAGGGAGGAGGGGCAGAAGCGGCAGGAGGGGCAGAGCTAGAAGGCGGGGCGAAGGCGACAGCCGATAACACGTAGCCACCCGGACCAGAAGTCACAGGTACCCACAGCAGGAGCGGCAGTGCAGATGAGACTTGTCGTAGTGGCGCTCGGGAGCGCGCTGGCGGCGTCGGGCTGCGGATACAATCGCATCCAGACGCTTGACGAGCAGGTGAACGGGTTCAAGGCCCAAATCGAGGTGGCACTACAGCGCCGTGCGGATCTGGTTCCCAACCTGGTGAACACCGTCAAGGGATTCGCCAGCCAGGAGCTCGAGATCTTCGATCGCGTAACCGATGCAAGAGCCCAGTTGGGCGGGGCAATTCAGAGCGGAGACCTGGCCCAGATGGCCGCTGCCAACCAGACGCTTACCGGTGCGCTCGGCCGCCTCATCGCCCTGGCGGAAGACAACCCGGAGATCCAATCGAACGAGAACTTCAGGATGCTGCAGGATCAGCTCGAGGGTACGGAGAACCGTATCTCGACGGCGAGACAAGACTACAACAACGCGGTGCGCGAGTACAACGCCTACATCCGCCGCTTCCCGCAGGTGCTCACCGCGAAGGCAATCAGCGCCAAACCACGGGAGTACTTCGAGGCAGAAGAGGCGGCGCAGGAGGTACCGAAGGTCGAGTTCTAACTCTGCCCCGTCATGAGAGCCCGTCCGGGCGCACAAACGGGGCCGAGGAAGCCGCCGCAGCGGGCGTTAGCTACGGCACAGGCCGCGAAGGCGGCTTCCCTCCCCCCGTCAACCACCGCCGTGTCTATCTAATCTCCACGCCGGCGGCCCGCTCGATCTCCTTGATCAGTTCCACGTGATCAGCTTCTTCCCCCAGCGCCGCCCGGCCGGCACCAAACACCTCCTTCGCCAGCCCGGTCGCTGCGTGCGGCACGCCGGTGTCCTGCAGCACCTTCAAGGCGACGCCCACATCCTTGTCCAGGAGAGCCAGCCGGAAGGTCCTCTGCCAGGCCCGAGTGACCACCCGCTCGGGGATGAGATTCTCGGTCACGTTCGACCTGCCGCTGGAAGCGTTGATCACGTCCAGGGCCGTCTTGGCCGAGACGCCCAGCTTGACGAGGGCTGCGAGGCCCTCGCCGGCCGCCTGGATGTTGATGGCCAGCAGGGCGTTGTTGATCGCCTTCAGGGCGTGCGCCGTTCCGACCGGTCCGACGTGGACGACCATGCCAGCGAACGGCGCCACGACCTCCCGTGCCGGCTCGACCCACCGTTCCTCGCCTCCCAGCATGACGGTAAGGGTGCCCGCCTCCGCGCCGCTGGTCCCGCCGCTCACCGGGGCATCCACGAATCCCAAACCACGACCCGCCAGCCACTCGGCGATGGCCCGTGACGCTCCTGGCTCACCGGAGGTGAGGTCGATGAGGAGCTGTCCCTCGCGCCATGCACCACCCACGGCCTCCACGATCTCCCGGACGTTGGCCGAGGTCGGGACGCAAGTCATCACCACATCGGCCCATTCGGCCAGCGCCGTGACGTCGTCGGCCACGGCCGCACCCTCTTCATCTGCGAACTGCCGTGCCCGCTGGGCAGTGCGGTTCCACACCATCGTCTCGAAGGCCCGTGCCACATGCACCGCGATGGGACGTCCGATGGCACCCAGACCGATGAAGCCAACCTTGTGTGCCATTCTCCCCCCTTGACGTCTGACCCCGGAGGGCATCCGGGGTCAGTGATCATGCCGTTATGCCGTCATCCCGTCATGCCGTCATGCGCTATGCGGCCGTAGAAGCCATGATTTCGCCCACGCCCACTCCACCCGCCTCACTGCCCCAAGTTCCTCCACATCAATCAGGCCCTCAGTAGCTGCCGCTTGAGCGCCACCATCCTCCGACGTAGCGACCCGTCCATGATCCTGTCGCCGATCCGCAGGATCAAGCCGCCCAGGATGGCAGGGTCCGTTCGGAAATGGGGGATGACCTCCTTGCCAATCACCTCACTCAGCTTGGCGCGAACGACCTGCTCGAGGGTCTTGTCCGGCTGCCGCGCGAGGGTGACACCCGCATGCACGCGATTGAACTTCTCGTCCACCAGCGCCATGTACTCGGCCTCGATGGCGGGCAACAGGTGCTGCCGACCCCGCTTGATCACCGCCGCGAGAAACCGCACGAACTGTTCGGGAGCGTAGCCGTCCAGCGATCGCTCCAGAACGCGTTGTTTAGTCGTCCGTGGGACGCGCGGCGATTCCACCGCCACCCGAATGACCGGCTCCGTCTCAATGGCCACGGCCAGCGCGGACATCAAGTCGGCAAACCGCTCGGTCTCCCCAAGGCGCTCGCCGAGCTCGAACAGCGCTGCGGCGTAGTTTCTCGCGATGGTGGGCTCTCTCACGACCGGTCCTTCCCGAGGGAGTCGATATAGTCCTCCACGATCTTCCGGTCGGCTTTGCTGTCCAACCGCTGCTGCATCAGCTTCGCCGCGGCGGCCAACGATAGATCCACCGCCTCCCGGCGCAGCTCATTCACCGCCCGCTCACGCTCGGCGTCAATCTCGCGTTTGGCGCGGTCGATCATCTGCAGCTGCTCGTCCCGCGCCTTCTCTAGCAGTTGCTCCCGCTCCCGCTGGCCCACGGCCTTGGCCTCGTTGATGAGGCTGTGGGCCTCCTCCTTGGCGCCGGCGAGCAGTGCCTTGTGCTCCTCCAGCGCGGCCTTGGACTCGGCGTTCAGCTTCCCGGCCTCTTCCAGCTGCTTCGCAATCGTCTGCTCTCGCTCCTCCGTCGCCCGCAAAATGAACGGCCAGGCAAACTTCTTCAGCACGAAGAAGAGCAGAATGAAGATGACCCAGGTCCAGAAGAAGAGCCCGAAGTTCACCTCGAACGGCGAGGCGAACCCGCCTTGAGACTCCTCAGACGCGAGGATGAGGAATGCAATGGTCGAGCGCATACCAGTCGCTACTACAGGATCTTGAACAGGAGCGCGAACACCAAGGAGATGATCGTTACTCCCTCGAGGAGCACCGCGATTACCAGGGCGATGCCCCGGATGTCCGCACTGGCCTCGGGTTGGCGTGCGATCGACTCCGCCGTCCCTGCGCCGATCCGGCCCAGGCCAATCCCAGCACCGATGATTGAGAGGCCGATGGCCAGGCCAGCACCCAGCAACGCGATGTTGCTCTCACCGGCGGCCGGCTGTGCAGTTTCTTGAATCAAAGCAAGAATGTTCAGCAACATGTGAGTCCTTCCTTCAGTGCCAGTGGGAGACTCTTGGTTCGGATGCGCTTCCCGCGTCGACCACCGTCTCTCCCGGGACGGGATCTGCGCGGCTACCCGCCAACGGCCTCACCAGGCCAGCGCGCTTCCCCGGCCACCCGGCCGGGTACGTGTTTGAGCGGCGCGAAGCGCGCGGGCCGCTCTCTCCATCAGTGCTCATGCTGCATCAGCCCGATGAACACCGCGGTCAGCAGGGCAAACACGTATGCCTGCAAGAACGCGACGAAAATCTCGATCAACATGATCCCAAGTACGGTCAGGGCGGCTAGGCCTCCGATCCCCCAGTTCCACCCCGGCAGGTGTCCGAACAGGAACACGATCCCCACCAGGGAAAGGATCACGAAGTGCCCGGCTGTCATGTTGCCAAAGAGTCGCACGCACAGGGCGAACGGCTTCACGAACTTCGACGCCACCTCGATCGGCGCCATGATGATGGACATAGCCACCGCGCCCGCCCCTGACAGGCCCGGTACCCTCGGGAAGATCGTCCGCAAGTATCCCTGGGGACCGAGCTTGATGAGCCCGCTGATCTCGATCACGAAGAACGCGGTGATGGCGAGTGCGCCGGTGACGGCCACGTTCCCCGTCGCAGTGGCACCATGGGGGATGAGACCGAGCAGGTTGGCGTACAGGATGAAGAAGAACAGCGTCATGATGTACGGCGCATACTTCGCCCCATCCGCGCCAATGTTGGCAATGGCCATATCATTCCGCACGAAGAGCACCATCGCCTCAATGGCATTCGCGAAGCCCGAGGGCGCGCGTTCGTGCGCCCGCTGTCGCTCCAGGAGGCGCCCAGCGATCCACATCGTCAGGAAGACCAGCAGGGCGGCGATCACCAAGAAGAACGTGTGCTTGGTGGGCGTGAGGTTGACCGTCAGTCCGCCAAGGTGGAGATCCGGCCAGCGTTCCCACGACAGGCTGAAGAACGGCTCGATGCCGATCGAATAAGCGTCGGCCGTGTGATGCAGTACGACTTCGCCGATGTCCGGCGCTTCCTGCAGCGTCATCGCAGAAATCGAATCTCCATGAAGAGCAAGGGCACCAACACTCCGAGGTAGCCACACGCCACCGGGAGAGGCGGAAACAGCTCCCGGTTCACCACCACAGCCACAACAAAGGCCACCACGCCCAACAACCGAAGTCCCATTCCCATGCCCCAGCGCGCCAGGAACTTCGCGAAGGGTGCGGAGAGCACCGGCCTGACGATGGCCACGGCGACGATCTGGATCACTGTCGCCAGCAAGCCGAAACTGACGCCGCCCAGGATCGCACCGCGCCCCCACACCGCCCACAGGATTGCCGTCACCACGACGGTGAGCAGCACCCCTGTGCCGAGGACCTTCACTCCTTCTCCCCTCTCCGCCGGCGCCTTGCTTCGGTGTCGGCCTGCAGCCTCCAGTACACGTTGAGGAAGCTCAGGACGGCACCAACGAGCGTGCCGACGATGGTGAACAGCGGCGTGAGCCCCAGCCAGCGGTCGAGCAGCCAGCCACCGCCCATGAACATGAGAATCCCGGCGGCAAACGTGAACCCGAGCGCGACATAGCTATATCCCTCGCCGAGTTCGCGCGTGGGGGTGCGATCCGGCTCCATGGGCGCCCGAAATGTACCCGGACAAGGGTAATCTGCAAATCGTAGGGAGTGGCTATTGGCAGCCGTTTGACGTAGGATTCTGGGCCCCACGAGGGCAACCCTACGGGGCAGATGCAGCAGCAGCAGGGGCAGTGGGGGCAACC
Organism: Gemmatimonadales bacterium; assembly: GCA_011772755.1. Classification (GTDB taxonomy): domain Bacteria; phylum Gemmatimonadota; class Gemmatimonadetes; order Gemmatimonadales; family GWC2-71-9; genus WVYX01. The sequence goes on along the minus strand of WVYX01000107.1, from coordinate 13,888 downwards.
GAGCAGCTTGCCCCTCCTGCCCCATGACCCCTGAGGCTGCGGCATCGGTGGCGGGGCTGCTCTGTGGTGGCGGGGCCCCAGGATCCGCCGCCGCATCGAATGACGAAAGGGGACGACAGATTGAACGCTGAGCCGATGCGAACCGCCAGCGGGGAAAGTGACGTCGACCTGCTGAATCGCCTGGCTTCGGCCAAGTCCAGCCTGCTGGAGCAGGTCAGGCGGCGAATCGTCGGCCAGCGGGACGTGCTGCAGGGCATCCTCACAGCGATCGTTTCTGGCGGTCACGCCCTGCTCCTGGGTGTGCCCGGCCTCGCCAAGACTCTGATGGTCTCGACCCTTGCCGACACCCTGGAGCTCAAGTTCTCGCGTATCCAGTTCACTCCCGACCTCATGCCCAGCGACATCACCGGCACCGAGATCATCGAGGAGGATCTCACCACCGGAAAGCGCGGATTCCGGTTCGTACACGGCCCCATCTTTGCCAACATCGTCCTCGCCGACGAGATCAACCGGACGCCGCCGAAGACCCAGGCCGCCCTGCTCCAGGCCATGCAGGAACACGAGGTGACTGCAGCGGGCCACACGTATCCCCTCCCCGCACCGTTCTTCGTGCTGGCGACCCAGAACCCCATCGAGCAGGAGGGTACCTATCCTCTCCCTGAGGCACAGCTCGATCGGTTCATGCTCGAGATCGCCGTGCTGTATCCCGGTCGGGAAGACGAGGAACGGATCGTCGAGACCACCACCGGCGACGAGGAGCATCCAGTGGATAGCGTGCTGGAGGCCAAGGACCTGGTGGAGATCCAGCGCCTGGTCCGGCGAATTCCCGCCCCCAAGCCGGTAGTCCGGGCTGCCGTGACCCTGGCGCGCTTGACGCGTCCGGACGGTCAGGCACCCGAGTTCATCAAGGAGTACATCGCGTGGGGCGCAGGACCCCGGGCATCCCAGTACCTCGTCCTGGGCGCGAAGGCCCAGGCAGCGCTCGACGGTCGTCCCATGGCCGACCTGGACGACGTCAAGAGCGTCGCCCTCTCCGTACTGCGGCACCGGGTAGTGGTCAACTTCGCCGCCGAAGCCGCTGGCCGAACCGCCGATGACATCTGCCAACAGCTGATCGAGAGTACTACCTGGATGGCCTAGAGCTACCAGCCACCTCCTCCCAGCCACGCAAGACCCTCCACACCCCTTGACCTCCACTTGACGCCCCGGTGGAACCATTGGGCCAGGACGACTCAAGGGGAAACTATGATCCGAGGAAGAAACGCCGCCCTGGCCGCCACGCTGTTGCTGCTATCGGGCTGTGTGGTTGCTGGACCCCGGACCGCACCAGGTCCTCAGACGCTGCGGGTGCGGGTAACGGCGTACCCACCGAACCAGCTGTGGGCCGGCTTTGCGACGCAGCATGAAGGGACACTGATCTTCGTCGACAGCGACACCCTTTCCCTGTATTCAGACGGCCGCCACGCCTACACGGCGATACCCGTCGCATCGATCACGAAGCTGGAGGTTTACCGAGGTCAGAAGGGAAGTGTCGGGAGCGCAGCGAAAGGTGCAGGAGTGGGGGCAGCCGCGGGCGCTTTGCTCGGAGCAATTGCCGGGGCCACCAGCGCAGCAATCTTCGGAGGGTTGTTCGACTACGACCCTGACATCGGAGAGGCAGCCACCGAGGGAGCTGTCGTGGGCGCGGTGGACGGCGCGATCACCGGTGCCTACCTCGGGGCAACTGTGGGCGAGGCCATATGGCAAGAGGTGACAGTCCATCAGCTCCGCCAGGAGCTGTGCCGCTGCCGCATCCCCCCCGCGGTCATCACGACTTCCGTGACCCAGGTCAATTCGGGCTAGCCAAGCACCCTCCCCACTGCCGCTCTCTGCCGCTCCTGCCGCTCCTGCCGCCCACACGTATATTCGGCGATCCATCTCACAAGGAGCATCCCCATGGGTCAACCAGTTGTTCACTGGGAGCTGTGGTCGCAGGATCCGGCGAAGGTGGCTGACTTCTACGCCAAGGCGTTCGACTGGCAGGTGAACTTCCTCGAAGAGATCAACTACCGGCTGGTGGAGACGGGCGGCGAGGGCGGGATCAACGGCGGCATCATGCAGCCGCAGCAGGGTCCCTGGCCCGGCAACATGGCATTCTACATCAGCGTGGATGACCTCGACGGCTTGCGCCAAAAGATCCAAGATGCCGGCGGAAAGATCGTGGTCGAGCGGATGGACGTGCCCAATGTCGGTGCCTTCTCCCTGTTCGAGGACCCTGATGGCCGCGTGATGGGGATCTGGCAGCAGCAGGAACAGAAATAGGGCAGGTTGGCGGCCGGGCGGTCGGTGCAGGAGGGCACAGCGCGCTGTGCCACACCCTACCGCCCTCGGCCGCCCTCCGCCGCCGCCTGCCTCCCTATGCGATGATTCAAATCTCCAGCGCCTGCGCGCTTTCTACGACAGGACAACCATGCAGATCGACTCCAACTACGTGACCAAGATCCTCGCCGACCTCGTACGGATCAACTCCATCAACCCCACGTTCAGCGACGGTTCCACGAACGAGCGGGAGATCGCAGAGTACACGGCCGACGCGCTGGACCAGCTGGGAATGGAAGTGTCCACGCATGAGCCGGAGCCGAATCGCATGAGCGTGGTGGGCCACCTGCCGGGCGCCGGCCCCGGCCCGACCCTCATGCTCTATGCCCACATGGACACCGTGGGTGTGGACGGCATGACTGATCCCTTCGCGGCCATAGTGCGGGGCGGACGCCTGTACGGTCGTGGCAGCTACGACATGAAAGGCGGCCTCGCCGCTTGCATCGGGGCGGCCAAGGCACTCTCGCACGCCGGGGCGCAACTTGAGGGGGACGTCCTCGTCACGGCCGTCGCCGACGAGGAGGTGGCGAGCATTGGGATGTCCGAGGTACTGCTCCACCATTCCGCCGACGCGGCCATCGTCACCGAACCCACCGATCTCCAAGTGTGCCTGGCCCACAAGGGCTTCTGCTGGATCGAGGTAGAGACGGAGGGGCGGGCCGCCCACGGTAGCCGGTTCGAAGAGGGCATCGACGCCAACATGCGGATGGGGCGATTTCTCGCAGAGCTCGACCACCTCGAACGAGCACTGCGCAGCTCGCCGCAGCACCGTCTGGTGGGACCGCCGTCACTTCATGCCGGAGTCCTCCGCGGCGGCACCGGGGCGAGCATCTACGCTGCCAGGTGCCATTTGGAGATCGAACGGCGAACCATCCCTGGTGAGTCCGAAGCGGAGGCCGTCGCCGAGGTCCAGGACATCGTTCAGCGCCTCACCCAGGCCGACCCCACGTTCAAGGCCACGGTGCGTCCACTCCTCACTCGTGAGCCGTTCGAGGCGACTCCCGACGCCTCGATCGTCCGCACGGTCGCGAGTGCCACCGCCGAGGTACTCCACCGAGAGCCTGCTTACGTGGGGATTTCGTACTGGATGGACGCGGCACTGCTGGCCGCGGCAGGTGTCGCGACCGTCGTCATCGGTCCCGCGGGCGCGGGTGCCCACGCGGACGACGAGTGGGTCGAGATGGATTCCGTAGTACAGCTGGCGGACATCCTCGCCCGGGCGGCCGTCGCGTATTGCAGCGCAGCTGCGTGAGATCGGAGGAGCTAGCTGCAGCTAGCGGTAGGTGATTGCAGTTCGCAGTGCGATTGGAGAACCGCGCTGTAACAGAGCGCCGGCCGGCTCCGTCCGAAGCCCAGCCAGCTCAACCGCCAGTCAACTCGGAGCGCCGCTCTCCCGCCCTGCGATCCATTCCGCTCCGCCGATCCGCGGCGCAGCGGCGATCTCCCGGCCAGACGACCGTGGAAGTCCGGCGCTCACTCCTGCGACGGTCACGCGGCGACCGCCGCTCGGTGCCGCCCCGGCGATCACCGATCGGTCGCGCAGTTCCAGCAGGTGGAGGAAACATAGGTGGCTCGAAGGGGGAGTTCCCCGACCGCTGCAGCGGAAACTACCGCTGGGACCGGGCCGTGCAAGGGCGACCGTCCGCCACACCACCGTCCTGCGGAAACCGTCATGCGGAAGCCCATGAGAAACATCGCGATGGCCTCAGCAGGCTCAACGTCGCCTCTGGGCCAGACCTGCCCCGCTCCTTCAATGCTGAAGAGCGCGACGGCGGCATCACTTGCACACGAGGAGTGTTGTCCACCCGCACGCGCTCGCGATCTACATTCCATCCCTCAGCAACGCGATCGATGAGGGCCAGGGTGAAGCAACATCGTTGACGCCCTCCCCGTCAGCCCTGGCACAGCCGTCGCACCCCTCCGCCCAGTCCGAGGTCGCATCGGGATACGCCACGAGGAACCGCAAGGCGTCGGCCACTGCATCGAAGCCCGAGATGGCCTGCATGTCCTCTCCCGTCCCCGGAACGCCATGGAAGGCAAAGAGCAGTGGGGTTGCTGCGACCGGGTCGTAGCCCTCGGGGACGTGGAGCCGGTACGTGCGGACCAGGCCGTCGAACATCATCTCGCCAGACACGTCCCGCTCACTCGTCGGATCACCCAGCGACAAGCAGCCCCCGGTGATGGTGCCGAGGGCTGCAACGAGAGCGAGACAGACAGTCGGGAAGAGGGGCGGGGGCGGCACGCGCGGCATCGAGGCTCTCACAACGCGCGCTCAGCCGTGTGTCGCCAGCCCCGGTGCGATTCGCTCCGACTCGGTGCTGCCGCACTCCGGGCAGCAGTGCACCGCCTCGACAATGGCGCCCAACGCGGGATCCACGCCCCGCGCCTCTTCCGCGCTCGCTGGGTCAACCGGCTTGTCGGCGTGGTGATTCATCTCCAGCTGGCATTCTCTGCACTTCATGGCTCAGCTACCCTCAGTCCAGGGGAATGTTCTCACGGCCGTAGCGCAACGTTCTCGCCATCCACACCAGCTCGTTCAGGAACTTGTCGATCCGCTTGACGTACGCCTCATCGAGCAACTTCCCGTCGTCGTCGAACACGTCCTGGACCTTCGAGAAGTTGACGTCCCAGAAGATCGTCACCAGGCCCACTTCACGCATCACGGGCAGCAGGTTCTGGATCACCCTGGTGCCGCCGAACGACCCCGCGGACACGCCCGCGAGCCCGACGGGCTTGTGGATGTACTCCTTGAGGTAGCTATCGAGGACCTGCTTGAGCGGCCCTGGATACCCGTGGTTGTACTCCGGGGCGACGATCACCAGAGCGTCGGCACGCTTCAGCGTGTCCGACAACTCCGGATTCTGGACCGCCGCCCCGACATCGTCGGTACGCAGTCCGAGCTCGGCAATGTCAATCAGCTCGCCTCTCAAGCCTGCGCGCTTGTTGATCTCATCAGTGATGAGCCGTGCCGCCGGGGCACTCATCCGGCCCTTGCGGGTCGTACCGAGGATGACCGGGATAAGGACCGGTCGATCTGATCCCATAGGTGCTCCTGTGAGGGGGAAGGAGATGGTGGTAGGATGCTATCCTCATCCCACACCCAACGTCAATCGCGGCCAGTGATGCGCAGGAACAACGCGGAACAAACTGGAACACTCGGGAACCTCCGGAAGCCCGGTCCCGCAACCTCCTCAGGAACCTTCGCGGCAAGTTCTTCATTCCCGTAGGCAAAGCAGGCAGCGCCACCACCATGTGGTGGCCGGATCTTTCACCCAATGTGATGAGGACAAGTGGAGGTTGTTCTGATGAGGAACGTTATGCGAGAGCACGCAACGCTGCCGATCCGACTGATCCTGGGCATCGGCTTTGCATTCCACGGCTACGGCAAGCTGTTCACCGAGCAGGAACACAACGGCTTCGCCGGGATGTTGCAGGGGATCGGCGTACCCACTCCCGACCTTACGGCGTGGTTGGTGGGTGGGATCGAGTTCTTCGGCGGGATCGCCCTCATCGTCGGCGCGTTTGTCGGACTCGTCGCCACGCTGCAGATCGCCATCATGCTGGTGGCGCTCTTCACGGTGCACCTAGGCAACGGGTTCAGCTTCATGAACGTGACCGGCATGACCGAGGCCGGCCCGCAGTTCGGCATGCCCGGCTACGAGATCAACCTGCTCTATATTGCCGGACTCTCCGCACTGATCCTGAGCGGCGCAGGTGCCTGGTCGGTGGATCGAGCACGCGCGGCACGACGGCTCGCCGTCCGGGCCGGCACCGCAGAGAAATCCGCTGCGCTGGTCACCAGCTGATCAGGGAGCAGAGAGAAGCCGCGATGAAGCGCCGCAGGTGCCACGTCACCTGCGGCGCGAGCTGTTTCCCCTCGGCCAGACCCATCAACGGCCAGTGCGGGCGTCGTTGGTCCTCGCCAGCCGTTTGCGGCGCCGGTAGAAGCGACGGGCTTTAGCCCGGTTGCCGCATACCCCCATCTCGCACCACTTGCGGTTGTGCTTCCGGCTCGCATCGAGGAACAGCCAGCCGCACCGGTCGTTGGCACAGGTCTTCACCCGGGCAACGTCGGGCGAAGTGAGCAGTTGGCCGGCCGACCACACCACGGGCCACAGCATGCCCCCGAGGTCGTTGGCACCGCTGGGCCATCCCCATGCGAACGTCGGCCCAGTGGTGTCCGGCCGAACCTGCGCCGGCACCTCGGCTAGCAGGGTATTGAGCCTGTCGAGCTCCTCAGGCAGCTCCCCTCGCAAGATGGCGAAGAAGAGCCTGTGAATCGTCGAGCGCAGCTCCCACGCGCGCTCCAGGGCTCGCCGAGCTGCCTCCGGCCGCTGCTTCGCCCGTCCCAGGAGCTGTTGCCCCTCGCCGCGCGACAGCAGGCCCGCCTCCTCGCCCCAGGCCACTAGCCGCTCGTAGCTGGGCAGGAGCTCACCGGCCACGGGCTCCAGCTCGGCCCAGTCGACCGTGTTGTTGAAGTCGAGGCAGAGCGACTCGCCTACCCACTTGAAACGTGGCTGCTTCTCAGCTTGGGACACGGCCTAGCCCCTTGAGCGTCCGACTCCAATCTAACCAATATATGGCCCTTGACAAGTTAGATCTCCTGTACTAATATAACCGGCAAGACGTTATACACCAGTTACACAGATTGGAGGCGTTGTGTCGGAAATGGTTCGGATCGCCAACCAGCTAGAGCGCGTCAGCCACGGGGGCGCCTGGCACGGGCCGGCAATCCAAGAGGCCCTCGGCGGGGTTTCGGCCGACGAGGCCCGGGCGCGGCCCATTGTAGGAGCCCATTCGATCTGGGAGATCGTGCTGCACATGACCGCATGGGCCAACGAGGTCGAACGGCGGCTATGGCAGAACGCTCGTCCCTTGACGGGCGAAGCGGATTGGCCCCGGGTCTCCGGGGAGAATGAGGAGGCGTGGAGCGGGGCAAAGTCGGCCCTCACTGACGCCCACCGGCGGCTACGGCTGGCCATACGGGAGTTTCCGCCTTCTCGACTGGATGAGTCGGTGAAAGGGACGGAGGACGACGGTCAAGGCAACTCCTTCTATGTCATGCTGCACGGCCTGGCCCAGCACGACGCATACCACGCGGGACAAATCGCCATCCTCAGGAGGGCCGTGGCGGCCAGCGGGGGCGCCGGATAGCGCCCCCGCCTCACCCCCGTGCCTCGGAGAGACTCAGACTGAGAGGACGGCTTCGAGGACCATCATGGCGGCTCTCAGCGTCCTACCATCCTCATCGCAGGCGGGATCGTAGGCCGTCACGGCGCAGGCCGCCACTTCGAACTGTTGCTGCAGCAGCCGGACCGCATGAGTCACCTGCTCCACCGTGAGCCCGCCTGGCGCGGCAAGCTGGTTGGCTCTGGCTTGGCTTGGGTCGAGGACATCGAGGTCGATGTGTAGATAGACTCTGGCGACACGCTCCCTCAGCATCGCCAGCGGCCCACCCAGGGCTTCCTCGACACCGGTTGTCCGGACCGCCTCAGCTGCCACCAGCGCGACCGCGGACTGGTCCAACTGTCGCTTCTCCTCGGCATCGAAGTCTCGGGCCGCTACGAGCACCACATGATTCTCCGGGATCGCCACAAATCCGGGGATCGTGGCCGCTAGCGCACTCCAACAGCGGCCGGTTGCCGTCGCGAGGGCCATCCCGTCGAAGAATCCGGAGACTGTTGTCTCCGGCGTATTGAAGTCCCCGTGCGCGTCGAACCACACGACGCCCAGCTTGCCGCCACCCAGTCCAGCAAGCGTACCGAGGCAGCTATTGCAGTTCCCTGCTAGTACTAGCGGGAACTCCCCTCGGTCGACTGCCGCTCGAACCCGCTGCGCCAGACCGCGATTGAGCTCGAGCGCGGTGCCAACTTCCGTCGTAAAAGCAGATTCCGCAGCTACCGTCTCCGCGGTCACGCCGTGGCCCAGGTTCGAGATCGCTCGTTCAGCACCGTGACGCGTCAGAAGGCCCGGACCGCTACCCATGCGGGCGTCTCTGTGTCCAGAGTCGTACGGCACCTGGATGAGCCTGACCCTCATCGCTCAGCTATCCCCCTGCTCCTCGACGCTCCGCTCGAAATTGATCTCACGCTCCACCTTGCAGATTCGGAGCCTGTAGGCCCGCTACCAGGTCGACCTTCCCTTGCGCTGCGCCTCGAGGTGCTCGGCGTGGCTGCGCCAGTTCCGGATCGCCTCCAGGCTCTCCCAGTACGAGACGGTAATCCCCAACTGGGCATCTCTCACCGACTCTACGCCAAGAAAGCCTGGTTGCTGCGAGGCGAGCTCGACCATGCGTTCCGCGGTATCTCCGTATCCCTCTTCCACGCTAGTGCGGGTCGAGGCGAACACGACGGCATAGTACGGCGGCTCAGGGGTGCGGGCTGGTCCGGACATTAGCGGTCTTCCGTTCGTGCTCTATGGTGAGGTTTCCGGGACGGCACTGCCGCTAGCCGCACCTTCGCACCTGACGACAACCGGCTGCGAAATGCCCTACCGGCCAGCGCTCGTTGTCATTACTACTGCCGGCACCACGGTGGCGACCATCACAGCCGCCTGCATCGCCTCGACGGCCTCCTTGGTCGCCTCCCCAACCACGTGACCGTCCATGATCCGTTGTAGCCGCTTTTTGCGATCCTTTAGCCGGCTCTTGTCGAACACCGTCTTCAGTATCCCCGACGCGTTCGCCAGTGATATCAGGACCACGGTCCGTGGATCCAGCTCCCGGCTGTACGTGAAGATGGCCTGCTTGAGGCGCCTCACGAGATCTCGCTCCGGCCTCGGATCGAGCTCAGGATAGATCTTCCGGGTGAAGATCAGGAGGACCTTGTCCTCATCGGCCTTGAGGATACCCCGCCTGCACAGACTTTCCGCCACCCGGTGCTTGAGCTGCTTCAGTTGGGCAAATCGCCCCACCCAGGTCCGCAGCGTGGCCTGCCGCTTCGCCGTCTTGATCTTCTCCAGGCACTCGTCGATCACGGGATCACCCATCGGTGCGGCACTCACCAGCGCCGCGAACTTCTTTTTCTTCTCCTCCTCGACCTTGATCCGCCCGTTGAGGAGCAACTCAGCGAGAATGGCGCCCCCGATCGCCTGCGCGTAGTAGGCACCAGTTGCGATAGTGCCTTCCTTGTCGCGCAACGCCAGAAGCATGATCTCCTCGTGCAGCAACAGATTCCCCTCTATACGCATCGTGACGTTCGCCTCCCGAGAAAGCCATCGAATTCTACACAGCCGCGCCACCGTCTGCCTCGGCCCCCGAAGACGGGAGACTCACAGGTCCGCCACACGCGCATAACCTGCGGTGAGGCTAATATTCATTTCGTGCCCGACACCGTCAGTCCAGAGTTCCTGGCGCTCCAGCAGGCCGTCGCCGGCCGGTACTCCCTGGAACGGGAGTTGGGTCGGGGAGGAATGGGCATCGTGATCCTGGCCCGAGACGTGGCCCTTGACCGGCTCGTGGCCATCAAACTCCTTCCGCCCTCCCTGGCGGCACAAACGAGCCTCCGTGAGCGGTTTCTCCAGGAAGCACGGACGGCCGCAGGGCTCTCCCATCCACACATAGTGCCTATCTACGCCGTCGAAGATCGCGGCGACCTCGTATTCTTCGCCATGGGCTACGTGGACGGGGAGACGTTGCGGGAGCGGGTTGAGCGGGCGGGCCCCCTCACGCCTCGCGCCGCGATGAAGCTGCTTCAGGAGGTGGCCTGGGCGCTCACCTACGCACATCAGCACGGCATCGTGCACCGGGACGTCAAGCCCGACAACATCATGATCGAGCGCGCAACCGACCGCGCGCTGGTTACCGATTTTGGGATCGCCCGCGTCGCGGACGCCCAAGAGTCCACGCCGCAGGGCGAGGTGGTGGGGACGGCTCGCTACATGAGCCCGGAGCAGGCGGCGGGCGACGAGGTGGACGCCCGCAGCGACCTCTATGCCCTGGGCGCCACCGCGTTCTTCGCTCTCACGGGGCGGCCGCCGTTTGACGCGCCGAACGTACCCGCGCTGCTGGCCAAGCACGTGGCTGTTCCCGCACCTCGGCTGGCGTCGGTAAGAAAGGAGGTGCCGGCCAAGCTAGCGGTGGTGGTGGACCGGTGTTTGGAGAAAGACCCGGCGGCGCGGTTCGCCACGGGCAAGGAGCTGGCGGAGGCCATCGGTGAGATCCGGGGCCGGGAGCTGCGGGCGCCGCCGTTGATCCGGAACTTCCTGCGGAACGCCGAGGTGTCCACCGCCGTCTTCTTCACGGCCGCCATCGTGGAGCAGGGGGGAAACGTCGACCAAGGGGCGATGGTGATCATCTCGCTCCTCGTGGTCGGCCAGCTCGTGGCGGTCGCCCGGAGGCTCCTGCGGACCGGCTACACGTTCGACGACATTCGGCAGGCACTCCTTGCGGAGGCGCGGGCTCAGGATGAAGAGGCCGAGGCGGCCCAGGCGGGAAAGTTCTTTCGCCGTGTGAACAGCGCGTGGAACCGCATCTGGGCAGGTTGGTTCGGGCGGAAGTTCTTCCGGTTCGCCGGAGTTGGCGTGCGCCGGCCCAAGCGCGTGGCACTCCCCTCAGCGGATGCCACCGAACTGGTCCTCGGCAGAGCGGCCATCGATATCTACAACTCGCTCCCCATAGACGCCCGCACGCGCTTTCCCGAAGCCCCTGGGGTGATCCGGCGGCTCGAGCGTGACGCGGAAGAGCTACGCAAGCGCGGGGATACGGGTGACCGGCTCGCCACCGCGGTCGCGGCTCTCGAGAACGTCCGGGTCGGGATGCTGCGTCTGCGTGCCGGCGCCGGCTCGGTGGCGGACCTAACCCTCGACCTGGAGCGGGCGCAGGAGATCGGTGACAGGATCGACGCCGAACTCGCGGCTCGCCGGGAGGTGGAGGAGCTGCTTAAGGGCGGCTAAACGACCGCCCCGACCTCTGATCCGGTCTGAACGCTCCCCCACTACCCCGCACGCTTGCGGTTCCAACCGGCGCCCACGGCCGCTCTTGCGAGGTCCTACGCTATGGGTGATATTAGGCCTAGACGTGGGTGATTATCACCCACAGCATGGGTGATAATCACCCACAGTTGCTCAACTGGTTCCGGGCATCCTCGTGAACGCCCTTGGGAGACCAGCCATTGTACGTTCAGCAGCGCCCAATACTCCCCCGACTCCTGGCTGAACCGCTGCGGCGGGCCGTCGCCGCTGCCCCAGTAGCGATAGTCACCGGAGCCCGGCAGACGGGCAAGAGCACACTAGTGCGATTGCACGAGGCACTAGCCCGACGTGCTTACGTCACTCTCGACGATCTTGAGGTGCTCAATCACGCAAACCAGGCGCCTGGCGAATTCCTCTCTCGGAACCCGCAGATGACCATCGACGAGGTACAACGGTCTCCCAACCTCCTGCTGGCCATCAAGCGAGCGGTTGACGATCGGCGCACGCCTGGTCGTTTCATTCTCACGGGCTCGGCCAATCTCCTCCTCATGAAACGGATTTCGGAGACTCTTGCCGGCCGTGCGGTATACATGACCCTCTGGCCCCTCACTCGCCGCGAGCTGCTCGGCATGGGCACTGCCGGTTCATGGAGGCAACTGTTCGAGATCGAACAAGGTGACTGGCTTGATCTAGTGACCGCCGCGGAGGCACCCGCCGAATCCTGGACGGAGGCAGCGCGCTACGGTGGGTACCCAACACCGGCATATCACATGAGTGATTCAGGTAATCGCCAGCACTGGTTCGCCGGTTTTGCCAGCACATACCTGGAACGCGATGTGGCCGAGTTCTCCGCGATCGAGCACCTGGCGGACTTCCGCCGGCTTATGCGAGCGTGCTGTCTCCGGCTCGGCAACCTTCTCAACCAGGCGGAGCTGGCGCGAGATGTCGGCCTCACTCCGTCGACGGCGCAGCGGTATCTGAACCTGCTAGAGGTGTCGTACCAACTCGTGAGGCTTCAGGCTTATTCACTGAACCGCACGAAGCGGTTGACGAAGGCACCGAAGCTGTATTGGTGCGACACGGGTTTGGCCATGTACCTCTCCGGCGAACCCGAAGCACGCGGCGCGCATCTTGAGAACCTGATTCTGACTGACCTGCTCGCTTGGCGCGATTCTGAGGTGCGACCGCCGGAGATACTCTACTGGCGAACCGTGAAAGGGGCTGAGGTTGACTTCGTGATCGAGTGGAAGGACCGGCTCTTGCCCGTGGAGGTCAAGACAGCACGTAAAGTCGGGTACGGAGACGCCAGGCACCTCCGAACCTTCCTCGAGGAGTACGAGGACCTGGCTTTAGGGGGACTCCTCCTTCACACGGGAGACGAGTCTTTCTGGCTGAGCGACGGGGTGCTCGCGGCCCCGTGGTGGCGGATTGTGTGAGTCGCCGAGAGCCGCCCTCAGGCCTCTTTCCGCACCGCCACCGTCCCCACCGGCGCCCGGAGCCAGCGGAGGATCTCCCGTAGCTTGGGTGGCTTGCCCGTCAGCAGGATGCCGATGCGGAAGATCTTGGCTCCCATCCACAGCACCGCCCAGATCGCCGCAACGAGCAGAATGGTAGTGGCCACGTACTCGAAGGTGCTTGGTGGGCCCGCCGCCCGGTTCATCATGACGAACGGCGTGAAGGGCGGGAAGTAGGACAGCGCTTGTGCCAACGCGCCGTTGGGATCCTGCCCAATGGGAACCATCGCCAACAACGGAAGGATCAGGAACAGGGTGACCGGTCCCATCAAGTTTTGGGCTTCTTTCAGCGTGTTACACACGGAGCCCAGCGCCACGAGGATGGCCGAGTAGAATAGATAGCCCAACAGGAAATACGCGATGAACGACCCCACGTAGAAAGGATCGGTGGCCATCGCCGTGAGATCGAGGCTAGCGGGTGCGTCCAGCAGGGCTGGCAGATACTTGGTGCCAAAGAAGAACATCAGCATCCACGAGCTCACGATGGTGAGGCCGGTCGCGGCGATGCCGCCGATCTTGCCCGCCAGGAGCTGGATGGGTGAGACCGACGACAGCAGCACCTCGATGATCCGGTTGGACTTCTCCTCCACGGTGTTGGTGAGGAGCATCTGGCTGGTCGTGAACACCGAGATCCACAGGAGATACACGAACACCACGGGCGCCCATTGCCGCAGCAGGTCGCGCTCCTCGACCTCCTGCTCTTCGCCGGTCTCGGAGACCTTGCGGGCTTCAAAGCCGATGGGCTCCTGGATCCAGCGGGCCACGCTCGGGTCGATCTGTTCCT
>WVYX01000107.1:0-233 GCA_011772755.1 Gemmatimonadales bacterium | reverse complement strand
CCTCGGACCCCGACACGGGATCGGGGCCGATCACGAAGTAGGCGAACAGCTCCTCGTCGGCGATCTTGCGATTGAGCGCAGCCTGCGAGGTGTCTCCAGACACCCGCACGTAGCGGCTCCTGGACACGCCGGCGGCCAGCTTGCCCGCCTCGCCCCCTGAGAGGCCTCTCCACCAGCGGAGCACGGATTCTCGGTGCTCCGCGATGGCGTTCACGGCGCTCTGCGGCAGCGGG
>WVYX01000090.1 GCA_011772755.1 Gemmatimonadales bacterium | reverse complement strand
CGCGATCTCCGGTCTCCGGGTCTCTCAGACTGTGGCCTTGCTCGCAGTACTCGACCCGGTCGCGTAGGCCGATCAGCTGACGGCGCGCCATAATCGAGTCTATGGCTCGAAACCCCAGGAGAAAGATGTGTGCTGTAGGCCCGGTGGCGTCGGCTGAGATCCGACTGACCAGGCGCGTACCCTGCCCCTCGGCGCGTATGCCATAGCACATCACCGCGCGAACCTGGGAGCCGAGGGACCTTGCCCCGTGGATCCACCAGGCGACGGACCGTCCCGTGTCTACGTGACGGAGGTAACCGATTGCCGTTGCGTCGCCCAGTCGAGGTTCCGGAATCCACGAGACAATGTGCCAAGCGGAGACCTTTCGCCCGTTGTCGAGCCAGTCGACGCTATACCATCCCGCACCGCGCCCCAACTGAGATATCCACGGCCACACGCGCTCTGGAGGAGCGCTGATCGAGATGGCGCGCGTCATGGCCACTCGGGCCCGTGGACCACCCTCCAGATACTCGTCACCTGGCATCTTGAGAGCACGCTCTCCGGAGGTCGATCCCCAACGTGTTCCCCAACGCAACAGGGCCGATCCGCCAAGGAGGCCCAGAGCAAGAACCACCGCTATCCAGATCATGGTTGACACACCGTTTCCAGTCTTTGGGTCTTCCTCAAGCCAAACGTGCTCGATGTCGGTCTAACGACTCTGCGCATAAGCTGCAGGCGCGTGCCCTCTTGGGCAATCCGTCAGCTGACCGTTCAATGATGCTGTTTTAGCGCTCATATCAGGGTAGCGCGCTCCCCCTGGCAGCTAGCGTCCCGCCGTACGACCGCGATCGGGGCGAGCCACAACGTTGAGTTCGCCCCTGTCGAAGTCAGCCAGCCACACCGTGTAGCCGTGGGAATCCACGCATTCGACGCATACAGGCGCGTTGGGGTCGGAAGGCCGAGCCAGCGGCGTCCACCCTGCAACCTGCCACATCTGTCGCACTTCCGAGCCTCACTGGCAATCTCCCTGTTGCAGGCCCAGCACACGCGATGCTCGCGATCGCGCTTGGCTTGTTGCGAAGCGTTGTGGTCACTCACGACACGGTCCGCGAAAGTGTTACGACACCAATGGCCCACGCGAGAGCCACCTGGCGACCAACCACCGCAGGTGCGGACGTGAATACCTGCCTGGCGCGTGGACACCTGAACGCATCTCGATTCCGCCAGGCGCACAAACCGAACTTCCGTGATCCTGACGGACTGGCGGGCCGCTCCAGACGTCGACGACCGATCCCAGTGCGAACCCATCCCACTATCGGAGTCGACGGCATCGTACTACTGTATCCGGAAGAAAGAATCCGGATCTTGATGCAGTGTGATTCCTTGGCGGTGTTGCTTGAATCGTGGCACGAACTCGCCGCCCACACTCCACTGACCGACGCCATGAAAGCCTCTTCATCGGTGTCCATCTCGGCGGCACCGAGATCGAGCTGATTGCGCTCAAGCTATCCGGCGCCGAGTCGCTGGAACCCTCGCCGCCCTAACAACCGTAGTGCAGGTTGGATGTGGATCGCCATGACCGACGGCCTACCTATTTCCCTCTCGCCCAAGGTCCCGACCTCGTTCGGCGACGAGCAGCGCGCGCTGATGCAGCGGCGCTGCAAGCTGGTCTATGTGTTGAGTGTGCTAGTGACCGGTGTCGTCAACGTCTTCTACGTCTTTGTCTCCGGTGATCTCCCGACCGCAATCGCGCCGTCCCTGCCGTCGCCCGTCCTGATATACGATCTGCACGTCATCTCCTTCACCCTCGCGGCGTTGTTGGTCCACGCTCGTCGTTGGTCCATGCAGGGGCTGCTGGGCATCGATCTGACGCTCTTCGCGGTCAACCTGATGCTGGCGCACGTGTTCGCCGTGGTGTTCGATCTCGGCAAGATCCCGATCTTCGCCGTATCGCTGATGCTCTTCCTGCACGCATCGTTCATTCCGGTGAGCGTCGGTGCTCAGGCGAGCCTGGGCGCCGTCGCGGTGCTTGGGTACGCCGTTGTCGCCGCCCTGGGCTTCTCATTGATTCCGGAGATTCAGCAGCGGTGGATGGCTGGCGCAGGGATAGCGGGCTTTCGGGCGAGACTGCTCGAGGCGACGTTCCAACTAGGCGTACTGGCTCTGGTGTCGGTAACCATCACGAAAGCGCTCTACCACATGCGCCTGTCGCTGCATCGGGCCCAGCGGCTGGGCAACTACATCATCAAAGGTGAGCTGGGCGAGGGGGGCATGGGGCACGTCTACGTGGCCGAGCATGCCCTCATGAAGCGACCCACGGCCGTGAAGGTCCTGAAGGTGCCTCCCGGCGACGCCGATGCCTGGCTGGCGCGTTTCGAGCGTGAGGTGCGTCTCTTAGCGGGACTGAGCCACCCGAATACGATCACGGTATACGACTTCGGGCGCTCGGGGCGCGGCACGTTCTACTACGCCATGGAGTATCTCGATGGCTCGAACCTGGAGGAGCTGGTGGAGCGGTTCGGGCCAGTGCCGCCCGAGCGAACCGTCTTCATTCTCACGCAGATCTGCGGCTCGCTGGCCGAGGCCCACCGGAGCGGCATCATGCACCGGGATGTCAAGCCGTCGAACATCCTACTGACGTGCCGGGGCGGCATGTACGACTACGTGAAGGTCCTCGACTTCGGGCTGGCCAAACCCATCGTACCCGATGGCTCTCCGAAGGTCACGAAGACCGGCATCTTTCTGGGCACACCGCAGTACGCGGCTCCGGAGGTCGTCTCCGGATCGGATCGGCTCGACGGGCGAGCCGACCTCTATGGCCTGGGAGGAGTTGCCTACTGGATGCTCGCGGGACGCCCGCCGTTCGAGGCCATCAGCAGCACCGGCCTGATGCTGGAGCATATGAACACACTTCCCGTAGCGCCCTCAGCGGTTTCGGAGTTCTCGGTTCCGCCGGAGTTGGACGACGTCGTAATGCGCTGTTTGGAGAAGGACCCCGACAAGCGTTTTCCGACCGCCGGCGAGGTCGAGGCGGTCCTGCGGACCATCACGTTCGAGAAGCCCTGGACCTGGGAGCGGGCCCGCGCATGGTGGGCCGTCCACTTGCCCGAGCCCGGGAAGGGCGCGGTGAGCAGCTAGGCAGACCACCCTACTCCTCACCCCACGAACATGCCGAGCACCCTGATCCCCAGCATCACCGGAATCAGTGAGAGCGCCGCGAGCACCGCCGCGACGATGCCGACCTCGGTCCAGTCCGGCAGCGGCGCGGCGCCGAAGCGCTGCTGCGGGAAGTCGGCCAGGTCGAGGACGGTCACTTCCCCCAAGCTACGGCTGGTACGCCAACTGTAAGCGCGGCATCCGCCGCCGTTGGGCGGAGCCGTTGCGCCGCAGCTTCGAAGTCGACCCGCTCCGCTGCCCCCGCTGCGGTGAGCCGATGCGCGTCGTGGGCTTCATTACCCAGCCCCCGGTGATCGCTCAGATCCTCGACCACCCGCGCCGCCCCGCGGCCCCCCACGCTCCCTTGCCCGTCCCATACCCCGCGCTAGTTTTGAACGGCCGATTGAGATTCCTGTGCGGCTCCATTCACTGACTGGGGCGCGGGGCGCGATGAGGACGGTGTGTCGCGGACGCTGGGATTGTCCACGTGCGTGCGCTCTCTTAGCGGANNACCGGGATTGTCCACGTGCGTGCGCTCTCTTAGCGGAGCCCGGTGACGCTGGCGTCTGCCGCCGGTCGCTCGCTCCACCGCGTTTGAAGCCTTCGTTGAGACCTGTGTGTCTGACTTCCACGTGTTCGACATCGGTCCGGGGCTCCAACCCTCTTGCGGTGAGCCGATGTCTCACTGAGATGATGCCATAGCGAAGCCTCCGGGGTGGCCCCACCGGGAGATCCGGCCATGTCTGTAAGACTCAACGGGATGCGGAAGATGCAAACTTGCCCTCGCCTTTTCGTCCTAATCGCGGGCTTTCTCCTGGCGGCCTGCCAGCCGAGCACCCGTCAATCAGAGCAGGCCTCCAGCCATGCGACCGGCTTCTGGACCTCGCCGGATCCGCCCCGCGCGCACTACACGATCGGGGCCGACATCGACCCGGCTGCGGGTCGGTTGCAGGGCAGCGAAACCGTACGCTTCCGGAACACCACGAGCCGGCCGCTCCGGCGCCTGGCGCTGGATTGGAGCCTCGACGCACAGCACGACGTGCAGGTTCGAAGCGATGGCGAGGTCGTGCCGTTCCTCGGCGTTGCGGCCGACTCGAGCCTGAGCGCTCCTCTGCTGTTCGATCTGCCGGAGGTCGCGATGCCGGGCGCAGGTGTCGAGCTCGAGATCGAGTTCGGCATGACCGCCGGTTCATCCGAGGGCGAGAAACTGACGCTGGCGGGTTGGCATCCCCGTCTGTGGTGGGGGGTACGGACGCACGACGACTACGACGTCCAGGTGCGGGCGCCCGAAGGCTATGTCGTGGCGACGAGCGGCTCCTTGAACGAGAAGTCGGGCTACTATCAGGCGGAAAACGTTCGGTTGTTCGGCGTCTTCCTGGGCCGAGATCTTAGCGTGGCGGAATCGTATGCCGGCGATGTTCTCGTGCGCTCGCTGTTCACTGAAAAGGGCGAGGAGTGCGCGCGTCTGCTTCATGAGACCGCCGTCGATGCGATCGACTTCTATCGCGAGCGATTCGGCCTCTATCCCTATCCCAGCCTGACCATCATTCCCGGCAGTGACGCGCCGATGGGCGGCTATCCGGTGGCCACACGCCTGGTGGCGGTTCACGGACAGGAGCGGATGGACGAGCGCCCCGAGATCCATTGGCGCTGGATCACCGCCCACGAGATCGGCCACCAGTACTGGGGCGAGTACGTTCTCGAAAAGGACTCGCCGGATTGGCTGTGGATCGGCCTGGGCTTCTTCGCCGACCGGGAGTACATCCGCGCCCGCGGTCTCAGCTCCGAGAAACACGACGGGGTGATGGGACGGTACATCGGCGCCAGGCGCGATCACTGGGACACGACGATCGACCGGCCGCTCGAGCAGCTAAGCGGGGTGGAGGGCTTTTACAACCAGGTGGTCCGGCACGGGAAAGGATTCAGCGTGATCAGCGCCCTGGCGAGTGTGCTGGGGAGCGAGACCTTCGATCGGGCCTATCTGCGCGCCCTGGACGAGTATGGCGGACGACGTCTCGGCGCACCCGAGTTCCGGGCGATCGCGGAGGAGGAGAGCGGGCAGGACCTCGGATGGTTCTTCGAGGGTTGGGTGCAGTCGAACCGCTACGCGTCCTACGAAGCCACCGCGCTCGGCAGCGAGCGCGATGGCGATCGCTATCTGACCCGGGTCGAGGTCAGGAGCCTGGGAACGCTGAGGATGCCGGTGCCGGTCCTGGTCGTCTTCGAGGACGGCACGCGGCAGACGAAATCCACCGATCGCTTGCTCGAGCCGAACGTCCTGGAATTCGAAAGCTCGGCGCCGCTGACGGAGGTGCGCCTGGATCCGGAAGGCGAGTTGGCCCTGATCGTGCCGCCGCCGGGCCCGGCGCCACCGCCCACAAGGATAGCGGACCTGAAGGACGAGCTGCGCCGCATGTCGCTTACCGGAGTCGGCGACGAGGCTGCCGGGCTGTTCATCGCCGCTCGGCAGCTCGAGCTAGATGAGCCCGACCTGTGGGCCAGGCTAGGGCACGCGCTCTACGACGGCGAGCATTACGCGGAGTCGCTCGAGGCGTTCCGCCGCACCTCGGCGCTGGCCGAAGAGACTTCCGTGTGGCGCTTCGTCGCCCTGACCTGGCAGGGCCACCTTCTGGACCTGGCGGGCCGCCGTGAAGAAGCCCTGCAGGCCTATCACGAAGCGCTGCGGATCGATACGGGCGCTACGGTGCGCCACGACCAATACGGGATCTGGATCAACCGCGACTGGATCGAGGCGCGACTTGAGACGCCGTTCCGGCGCTAGCCGACCGGTCCCGAGTTCACCGCGGTTTCTCCCTTAACGGCGCTTGCGATCGCCGCCCGATCCGCCTGCGGTAGCCTGGGTCACCGGGTCCTCCGAGCGGAAACCTTCCGGCAAGCCCTGCGGGAACCGCGCATAGGGTTGCAG
The DNA here is from genome assembly GCA_011772755.1 of Gemmatimonadales bacterium. Taxonomy (GTDB): domain Bacteria; phylum Gemmatimonadota; class Gemmatimonadetes; order Gemmatimonadales; family GWC2-71-9; genus WVYX01. The sequence goes on along the minus strand of WVYX01000090.1, from coordinate 4,934 downwards.
CTGGAAGTGTAGGGCCGTGGGGAACTCGATGTAGCGCGAGGGCTCGACCGTGAGCGCCGCGACCCCGCCGATGAACCTCCAGGAGAGAAGCACGGCCGGGAAGACGACACCGCAGTCGCCTTCCGCGGACTCGCACGCCGCCGCCCGCAAGCTGCTGCGGATCCTCCATACCCCGTGGCGGCGCCAGGAGCCCTGGCGTACGGCTGCGTGAAGGATCAGACGGTGCCGCCGAGTGCCACGCCTAACATGGCGCCCGACGGACAGGACAACGCCGACCGGGTTCTCATCCCTCGGTATCTGCGGGACCAGCGCCAACGCCGAGCTGCTGATTGAGGACCTGGCTGTCAAACTCAATCCAACACTCGGTCATCTTTCCAGCAGATAACCGGCACAGCGACATGAAAGTGAGAGTCACATCGCTGCCGCTGGAGGACGCACGTCACTCAAATGTGCGCCTCCCTCGGAGGCTCCGCTCTTTCATAAGGTCGGGTTAGGTGGCAACGTGCTCTCCACGGCGCGGAGTGAGCAGCTTAGCCGTTACCCAAGCGGCCAGCGGACAATAGACCGCCTCGGCGACGATCCCCGCGCCAGCCTCTAGCCACGAATAATCTGGTGCTATGGCCTGCCCGATCTCGGACACCACAAAGAGGACCCACCAGATAAGCGCGTACACCAGCCAGCGGTCGCGCCAGATCTCTCGCGCGACAGCGAAGAGCAGTACGAACCCCACGGCGAGACCAAGCTTGACCACGAGCACGCTGAGGAGAAACTGCACCGGGGAGCCATCCTGGGGCGGTTCCAAGCCCGTGAGGGCGGCAACGGCCCCGTACACGACGAACGCGACGACATACGTGATCAGCAGCGTAGCGCCGATCGCCAGTACGATTCTCACGATCCCTCCGAGGCCCTACCGATTCGGCATTGCCGTCTAACGGTCAGCGCATGACCTGCGAGCGACTGGCCCGCAGGGCGCGCGTATCGGTGAACGTACTCGCATCAGTGCCAGGCGCAGCATTCAACGACTTTCTTTGAAAGCGTACGCGCTCGACACGGTCCATGCGCTTGCTAGACCGCGCCGCTGTTGCCTCAATTACCCGACGGTTGAGGCGGTTCTGGAGGCGCGTCCCTGGTAAACGTAATTACCACCGCCATCCACTCGCCGTCACGCTTCTGCCAGACAATCGTAGACTTCCCTGTCTCTTCTCTGGTGCCAGCGTCAGAAGGAACGACAATTCGCCAATTGCCAATGTCGTACGCCAAGTCGCCGGAGGCAGCTACAACAACGGTCCGAAGCTCGACATCCTCAATCGCTGTATACGGGATCTGAAAGAAGCTGCTCCACACCTCCCGTGCCGCGTCGCGCCCCGTCATTGCGGGTGCACCTTCGACCTGAATCACGGCGTCATCTGTGAGGAAGGATACGGACGTTTCGAGATCTCTGCGGTTCTCGGCGGCTAACCAATGTGCATACCGCTGGCGCACGGCGTCCGCCTCGGCAGCTGTGTCCACGCGGGGCGCACCGGTGCACGCGATTACTGCAAGTGCCGCTATGACGGCCGTCAGCGAACAAGGCTTGGACATGATTCCCCCGTTGCCAATGCGCGGTCTAACGTGATCGGCATCACCTGCGGGCGGTTCTGGCGCGGCCCCCCCGCCAGGAGTCGCGTCAGGTCCGCCACCATCGCCGGGGCCGTGACGGGACCGATCCGACAGGTGCATACCGTTGCTAGGCTACGCATCGCCTCCCACACAGATTAACCGGTCTGCTAGACGAAGACGGCTACCGATTCTTTTCCGATCGCCCTGCGCCATACCGCAAGCTGGCCAGCATGAAACGCGGTGTGCGCTACGACAACCTGCAGCAGGAGGTGACCCATTGTTGGAAAATCTTCATCCGACAGTGGCCGTCTCAGGACCGATGCATTCAGACTGCGTACGGTGTGGCACAAACGGGTCGTGGCGTCGGCAAGGAGCGTCTGCAGTTGCGCCTTCTTAGGATACTGTTGCTCCTCCGACCGCGGGGTGCTGCCATATCCAAAGACAGATTCCCAGTCATCAGGCAACCACGGTGCAGCACCGAGCTCCGTCGCCATACCCTGGCAACTAAAGATGATGTGGCCGAGTGTCCACGTTGCATGGTTGGGCACTCCGGACGGTTGCTCGACCATCTCCTCGTCCGATAGATCGTCGACCGACTGTTCCATGAACCTAACAGTGGCTTCAAACGTATGGATCAGTTCGTCAATCACTCTCGGAACTCCTATAGTCAACCTAATGACTCGGCGCTAAGCTGCGGGCCCCGCCCGAACGGTGTCATCTCGCAGCGACCGCTCGCGGGCCCATCAGCTTCAGCGCCGTGTCAGGCGACTTTCACCCCGTAATACTCCTAATCAAACTCCTTACGTGGAACCGCCTGCTCACGGCCGACCCGACCCGCGACGATGTCGGCTTTGAAGTAGTTCTCGCCTCGCACTGGCCCACCGGCGAGACGTCGCAACATGCCGATCTGACCAACGTGTGTCAGAGCGTCAGCGATCGGCCCCTGGAAGAGCTTCTCGGCGGGACTCCCGAGAGTTTTCCGCCCAGAGAGAGACTGCTCCAGATCTTGTACGGCCGTGTAGAATCTTGACACTTCTTTGTCCCATGACTGGGCACGGGAGTCCCGCCAGATGTGCTCGCCCGCCGCGAGATGGCAGGCCCAGTCAAGGAGGTCGTTAATGTGGGCGAGGATCTCCACGGGTGTCCGGGTTGACTCACCGAGCCGAAACGACTCGAAGCCCGCCGGAATTCCCCGTAGAGCTTTCCCGCCACGGTACGACAAAGTTGCCAGAGTGTGACGGAGGAACTCAGTCTTCGCATTCGGTTCAGTACTCATAGCCAAGGCCTTCCACAACGGCGATCGTGTCAGAACTCATGGCCAGTCGAAAGTCGCCTAACGTATCCGGGCATAAGCTGCATGGCCGCTGACCGTCAGCGGGACCGCAACCGGTGCCGACGCGCGAAGCCACCAAGACCCGATAGTGCGATGTCTTGCCATCTCACCTTCATGCCTTGTTAGGCAGCGCCCTCTTTGAGGCACCAGATGAAGTAGGGACTGCTCTCCGGATTGTATTCGGATCTGTCGTAGTCCCCGAACAGCGCTTCGACCGTGAAGCCATTCGCGCGCGCTGCCTCGGCGAACCAAGCCTGCGACGGAAGACAGAACTCGACCGGAACCGATATCTCATCCACGACCTCGCCGTCGTGTATCGTCGTGAAGGTCTGGGTACCCGACACGACACCGCGATCCGCATCGTACTCCGACGCGACGCTGACCAAGACCTCGCCGCATCCCGAAGGACTGGGGAACCGGGTAACCACATGTGGCTGAGGGGTCACGGACTTAAGCCGAAACGCCGGATTATGGAGCGTGCAGATGAACCGCCCTCGAGGAGCCAATGCCGCGCGCACAGAGTTGAGAGCGGTGTGGCGGGCCTCTTCCGATACGAGTTCACAGAAGGAGTTGAACGGTAAAATCGCGATAGAGAAGGCGTGCGAGAAAGGCAGGTTTCTCACGTCCGCGCAGACGATGTGCCGCGACTCGGCGGTGGTCTTGTTCGCGAGGCGCGCCAACATGTCTCGGGAGGAGTCAACGCACGTCGGTCGAAGGCCGCACTTGACAAGCTCGGCGGTTACCCGGCCCGTTCCAGCCATGAGTTCGAGAACCGAGCCTGACACTGCAAGGCACTCCTCTACGAAGAACGGGAGATCGGCGTCGAAGTTGACGCAGCTGTCGTAGAGATGGGCGAAGCGCGAATAATCCATATCGCCGGCGCTGCCTAACGGATCTGCCCATCAGCTGCGGCGTGACCCCTTGCCAGCTGATAGGTGCCGAACGTTTGATGAGATTCCCCAGCGTCACAACTCAATGACGTTCCTTGTCAAAACGGCTAGTTCGAAACCTTGGGCGGCGGTACCTGTAGCTTTCCGCCACGCACGGTCGAGCCCACCACGATGGCGGCACCCACCAGCACAAGATTCTTGATGACATACTGACCTTCCAGCGTTGGCGAATGTGGGAACGCCGCAAACGTCTCCGAGGGGAAGAAGAGCAGCGGGAGCATGGTGCCGGACATTTGGATGAACAGCAGCAAGAGCGTCAAGCGCAGAAACTGTCCCGTGATCAGCCCTACGCCAATGAGCGTCTCCCACACGGCAAGCAGCGGTAACGCTAGTGATGGCTCCACGACGCCCAGAGTGAGGCGTTCAATCGTGCGCGTAGCGAGATCAGCCGCAGGGCTCCATCCCGGCACGAACTTGATGGCGCCGAACCACACGAAGACAATACCAAGTGCGAGGCGCGTAAGCGTCACTCCGTTCCGAGCCATCCATGCTGTGATGCGAAAGTCGACGGGCTCGAGGCGGCTGGGCACGCTCATCATGATTCTCCATTTACGGACGGCGGACGCGCCACCTAACGACCTGCGCTTCACCCGCGGGCGACTTGCCGGCGTGCGGCGCGATAGTCAAACGTGCAGCGATCGTGGCGGGCGCGCAAATGAACGGCTTCCACAGCAGCGTTAGCGCCCGCCGGGTGCAAGCGCTTGTTACGTGCGCAACCTGTATTACATTGCATGACATGAAGACGTCAGCCCTCACCATCCGACTGGATCGAGACCTGGAGCGGCGGCTCGCCCGCTTGGCGCGGCGCACCGGCCAAAGCCGAAGCGACCTCGTGCGCGATGCATTGCGGCGCCAGCTCGCGCTGGCGGAGTTCCGCGAGCTGCGCCGACGCATTATGCCGTTTGCCGAGGCGCGCGGGTACCTGACCGACGAAGACATCTTCCGCGACGTGTCTTGAGGGTCTACCTCGACACCAACGTCATCGTCAGCGCCGTTGCCACCCGGGGCCTCTGCGCGGATGTCTTGCAGGTCGTCCTCGCTGAGCATGAACT
>WVYX01000263.1 GCA_011772755.1 Gemmatimonadales bacterium | reverse complement strand
GTACCGTTCGGACTCACGAACCGCCGACCCGTCGAACCGCCGAACCGCCGACGTACGCAGCGCGTACCGTTCGGACTCACCAACCGCCGATCCGTCGAACCGCCGATCCGCCGCGCGTTAGCTCGTATCCCGTAACACATCCGATCGCACTATCCCCAGCCCCGCGACTACCACACACACCACTCCTCCGATCCCGAGGGCGATCGCCGCGCCGAGCCGTTCAGCCACGAATCCAGCCTGGAGTGCCCCGAACGGACTCAGTCCCAAGAACGCCAGCGCAAATACCGACACGACCCGACCGCGCAGCTCATCCGGCGCGATGGTCTGCAGCAGCGTATTCGTCAACGCGGTTGTGGTGAGCATGGCGAACCCGTTCAGGGCGAGCAGTGCCAGCCCCAGGGGCAGGGACCGGGAGAAAGCAAACAAGACGACCAGCACGCCGAACGCGACAGATGCGCGTCCGAGGACCCGTCCCCGCCGGTAGCGATGGCCGAAAGCCGCCAGGCTCAAGGCGCCGACCAGGGCTCCTAGTCCCACCGAGGACATCATCCATCCGTACTCCACCGCGCCGAGCCCGAGAACGTCACGGGCCATCACCGGCATGAGCACCATGACGGGGAGCCCAAAGATGCTCATAGCGGCGATGTTGAGGATCAGCATGCGGATTCGCGACTCGCTGGCGACGTAGCGCAGGGCGTTCCGGATGTCTCGGCGGCTCGATGCTGACGGCCCAGGCCTTCGCTGGGCCGCCGGGAGCCGCATGGCGAGTATCGCCCCGATGACGGCCAGGTACGAGAGGCCGTTCAGGAGGAAGCACATCCCCACGCCGACGGCGGAAATGAGCAGTCCGGCTACGGCCGGCCCCAGCACCCGGCTCGCGCTGAATGCCGACGAGTTGAGGCCGATGGCGCTGGTCAGGTCATCTTTCCCCACCAGCTCGACCACGAACGACTGTCGCGCCGGAATATCGAACGCCAATGCGGTCCCCAAGAGCGGGGCGATGATCAACACGTGCCACAGGGTCACCACGCCCGCGAATACAAAGCCGGCAAGGATCAAGGCGAGCACCATGGAGCTCGCCTGTGTCATCATCACAACCCAGTGTTTCGGGACGCGATCGGCCAGGACACCTGCATGCAGCGAGAATAGCAGCACAGGGAGTGTGCCCAGTGCCTCCGCCAGCCCCACGTAGAAGGCAGAGTCCGTGAGTTCCAGCACCAGCCAGGACTGGGCGACCCGCTGCATCCACACACCGACCAGCGAGACCACCATCCCGCTGAAGAACAGCCGATAGTTGCGGTGCCGTAGGGCGCCGAACGGGACGGATCGGCGGTCGGGAGGAACGGCGGACGGTGAATCGGCGGGGCGGCGGTCCGCCGGTTCGGCGGATGGGGTGTCGATCCGCCGGTCCGCCGACCCGCCTGGGTGTGGGGTGTTGGGTGGGGACCCGCCCATCATTGCGTGAACTTTATTCGGGTTTCAGTTTACCAAGAAGGGGCACGAACTCGGATTCTATGCGCTACACCACGTACTCCAAGTATCTCCCCCAGCTCCTCGATGCCATCAATCTCGAGGATCTGCTGGACCAGTTGAGCGATTTCCTCCTGCAGTCGGGTTTTGCGGGAGGGCCGTTCTACCATCCGTACTGGGGGCAGTTCGGCGAGGACGAGGGCGATCGCTCGCTGGAGGCCCTCAAGCAGGCCATCATGCAGGCCCTCATGGAATCCGGGAAGCTCACGCCGGAGATGCTCCAGGCATTGCGCGGTGAATCGACTGGCGACCCCCAGCGCGACGCCGAGATCCAGCAGCAGCTAGCCGACCTGATCGACAAGGTGATCGAGCGCCTGGTGGAGCAGGGATATCTGACGACCACGCAGGCGCCCCAGATGCCCGAGAGTCACCAGCAGGTGTTCGGACCTGGAGGACAGGCTCAGACCGCGGCGCAGCAGGTGCAGTTCAACCTCACCGACAAGGCGCTGGACTTCCTGGGCTACCGGGCGCTGCGGCATCTGCTGGGCAGTATCGGCAAGTCGAGCTTCGGAGCGCACGAGACCGCCCATCTCGCCACGGGCGTGGAAGCCGACGCCGTGTCGAAGCCCTACGAGTACGGGGACACGATGAACCTCGACGTGCCGGCGACGCTGAGCCATGCCATTGCGAGGGGGGCGGTTCGGCGAGGGGAGTCGGCGGACCGCCGGACCGCCGAACCGCCGATCACGATCGATCTGGACTATCCCGATCTCATGGTGCATCAGGCGGAGTATCGATCGAGCGCCGCGACGGTCTTGATGCTCGACTGCTCCCACTCGATGATCCTGTACGGGGAGGATCGGTTCACACCGGCGAAGAAGGTGGCGCTGGCGCTCACCCACCTAATCCGGACGCAGTTCCCCGGCGACTCGATCAGGGTCGTACTGTTCCACGACACCGCAGAAGAGATCCCTCTCGCCAAGCTGGCCCATGCGCAGGTAGGGCCATACCACACCAATACCGCTGAGGGCCTCAGGCTGTCTCGCCGCATTCTGCAGTCGCAGAAGAAGGACATGCGGCAGATCATCATGATCACCGACGGGAAACCCTCGGCGCTCACCCTGCCCGACGGCCGGGTCTACGTGAACTCAATGGGTCTCGATCCCAAGATCCTGAAGGAGACCTACCGCGAGGTCGCCATCTGCAAGCGCTCAGGGATCATGATCAACACCTTCATGCTGGCCCGGGAGCGGATGCTGGTGGAGTTCGTGAAGCGGGTGTGTGAGATCGCCCGGGGGAAGGCCTATTTCACGAACACCATGACGCTCGGTGAGTACATCCTGATGGACTTCATGCACCGGAAGACGAGGCGGGTGGGGTAAGGCGGGTCGGCGGGTCGGCGGATCGGCGGGTCGGCGGATCGGCGGACCAGAAGATAGTGCAACTCCCTGCAGTCAATTGATGCCGGTGGGGCGAGGGCCAGCCAACACTTTGTGGCATGCCACCCGCTTGCCCCCTCGGCCAAGGAGATCTCATACTATGGGCATGCCCGACACCGCTCGCCGCTACACCGTCGAAGAAGTCCTGGCGTTCCCCGAAGACGGGAACCGCTACGAGCTGGTGCATGGGGAATTGCTAGTGACGCCGGCGCCAGCACCACCCCACCAGAAGGTCCTTTCGCGCCTCACCGCGCTGGTGGAGGACTACCTGGCTCACCACGCATCCGAAGGGGTCGTATTCCCCGCGCCGGCAGATATCTCCTGGGGCGAACACAAGCTCGTCCAGCCGGATCTCTTCGTAGTACCTCCCGCTGAGGCGAGTGGTGACTGGCGTACGTACCGGACGCTCCTGCTCGCCGTGGAGATTCTTTCACGTAGCTCCGGCCGAGCCGACCGCGTGATCAAGCGGCAGCTGTACCAGGAACAGAAGGTGGCCACTTACTGGATCGTGGATCCAGACGCCGGCGTTGTTGAGGTGTGGCACCCCAACGATGAGCGGCCGGAGATCGTCAGCGAGATGCTGAAGTGGCAGGTCACGGACGAGGCGCCGGAACTCACGATCGATCTCGCGGAACTGTTCAGGGACTTGCCTAGCTAGGGTCGGCGGGTCGGCGGGTCGGCGGGTCGGCGGGTCGGCGGGTCGGCGGGTCGGCGGGTCGGCGGACCAGAAGCTAACCTGGGTTGGCTGATCGACAAGTCCCGCCCTGAGAGGGCAGGCTCGGCCAAGCAAAGCGTCCTTGAAGGACGCACAGCCCCCATTACGCCGCCGAGCCCGGGCTCTCAGCCCGGGACCTCGCCCCCAGCCTTCACCCACCCCACCAACTGATCCGCCAACCGCGTCGGCTCCGGCACCCGGTACCCCACGGCACACTCGAGCACCACGCGCTCGGCGGTCGCAAGATCGACTCTGTGACCCACGCTCACGAACACCGGCCGCACACCGTCTCGGGTTCGCAATACCGTGCCGNNGCGAAGCCCGGGCGCCACGCCGAGTGCCTGGTTCGCCGTGTTCTCCGATGAGCCGGCTCTTAGCACATCCGAGGGTGGGTCGATCGCAGATCACACCCACATGACAGGCCAACCCGAACCGCCTGGGATGGGCAAACCCCTGGGCGTCGCACATGATGGCGTCTGGCTCACGCCGCAGCTTCCGCAAGGCGGCGATGACCGCCGGCGCCTCACGAAAGGAGAGGAGCCCCGGCACGTAGGGAAACGTCACGGGCCGCACGGCCACCCGCTGCTCAACCACAGACTCGGCACGGACATCCCACAACACCGCCGCCGCGATACAGTGCCCACCATCACGGGAGAACGCCGCGTCGACACCCGCGACCAACCGAATCCGCTTCCGCGGCGCCACCTGCCGCACCTTTGACGCGAGCCGCTGCTGGATCGTGATCGCCTGCCTGGGAGTAACCCGCCAGCGGTGGGGGGCACGTGGGATCTTCATTGCTCATTCAGGCGCCGCCCCAGCGATTCCTGTGTTGAACTCGCCAGGCTCATGGCTATCTCCTCTTCCTCCGCAACTTGATCAACGCCTCGAGCTCCGGAATCTGATCCAGGTCCTTGGGCCGCCCCGCGGCGCGCTTTGCCTTAAGGAGCCCGGGAAGGTCAAGGGCATGGAAGCGCAAGTCTCCCGTCACGACCTCCACCGATGCCTTGAGCACCTGGTCGTATCCACCGACGCCTTCCACGACGTCAAACAGGTCGATATCGCCAAGATCTGTGGTGAGTGTCATGACCGGTGTGACCTCGATGGCCTTGGCATCCACGATGAAGGGAAGACCTGGCTCTACACCCCGGGGATAGGCGTGCCACCTCGCCAACAACTCAGCCAGCAGCTGCCGGTTGTCCTCACTGACGTCGTAGCAGACGTCGAGATCTTCTGTGATGCGCGGCGAACCGTGCAACCGTGCGGCGAGCCCCCCAATGAGGACGAAGCGCACCTCGGAACGCACCAGCTCTGAGATCATCCGGAGCAGGCTCATGCCCCGACTACCCTAGCCGAGCGGAGAAACGCCAGGTCCTCATCCAACCGGCGCAGCCGCTCTTCCGGAGATCTCCGCAGGGACGACTCCAGTAGACCGATGTCCACGCCATGCTCCCGGGCGCCTGCGAGACCTCGGCCACGCCGTTTCCGCGGCCGCCCGCGCTTCCTCTCCTCATACGCCGTGCGCGACAAGGAAAGACGCACAAGGAAGCTGGACAAGAACCGCTCGAGATCGACGGCCAGCGTAACGGTGGCCTCAGGCCCGACCCGCTCCCACATTCGCTGCTCCGGCCACGCCAAGAGGGCGCCTTGGGCCAGCGGGTAGGCATCCACCAGCGGCGTGCCACAGGCGGCGTTGATCGCTCGGGCAAGGGCCAGCTCCCGGGCGCCGGTCACCGTGTAGCGGGCTGGCAGTCGTAGCACTGCCAGCGCATTCTGGACCCAGCGCCGCGGTGCGCCGACGGCCGTACTGAACTGGCCCAAGGTCATGGCTAAAATATATATGATTACAATATCTATTTCAATCTCCTGCACAAAGTTGGTGCCGACCGTATCTAGGAGGTCGACGAGGACACCGACTGTTCGGGAGAGAGGTAGAGGTGTGGGGTGGGGGCGAGCCGACAACGCTGCGGTGCCGGCCGACGAGTCACTCCAACCCTATGACTCACTCGAACCCGAATCGCGCGCTACCCTGGGCCGCGCCCGCCTCCTCCACGGCTCCACTGTCGCCCCAACCTCCCGTCCACCCTTCCCGAGGTACGCCCGCAACACCGGACTCACCCGCTTCCGCACCAGCGCCCGCTCGATTTCCGCTGCCCGGGCTGCATCGTAGTCGGCGAGCGGCCTGATCTTGCCACCTTCGAGGGCCGCAATCGGGACACCGTCCCGGTACAGCACGCGGTTCGTCGCCAGTGCCGGGATCCGCTCCCCGGGGGTAACGATACCCGTCAGATTCATCGGATCCGCACCCGAGAGGCCGACGAGCTGACCGGTGGATTCCCTCTTGCGAACCGTCCGCATCTGACCCACCGCCTCGGGGAGCGCGAACTGCTCGCCGGACATGCCCGTAACGAATCGTCCGCCCCGGATCTCACCACGAGCCTCGAGACGCCGGTACACCAGCAACAGCTCACGCCAGGGAACCATGATCGACTCACGAGTCAGCAGCCGGCGGAACACGACACCGTAGCGCTTGAGGAGTACGCGGGCGAGCGTTTCGACGGATCGGCGTATCGGCGGTTCGGCGGCAGGATGGCCGTGTGGCGACTCGTTGGACGCTTCCGCCGTTCCATCGTTCCGTCGTTCCGCCATTCCATCACTCTGCCGTTTCGCCGTTCCATCGTTCCGTCGTTCCATCGTTCCGCCGTTCCGCCGTAAGAGCACCCACCGCCCTGCCGACTCGATGCCGAACGGCGCCGTCTTGTGTCGCCGCCGTCCAGCACCACGAGGCTTGCGCTTCTGCGACGGGGTGAGCAGCGCCCGGAGGCCCGCGAACGAGTCCGAGGTGACCATACCGAGAGCCACCAGCTCGCCCAGCACCTGCTCCAGTTGCGTGGCCAACAGACCGGTCGCCGCCACCAGCTCCTGGAAGAACGAGGCGCCACGCTGCTCCAGGATATCGAGCACCACTCGGGCATTGGTCGACGGCGTCGCACCCTCACCTGCCCGCGCCAAACGGAGCCAGGTCTCCTGATGATCCCGCAGAAACAGCGCCACAGGCGTGGAGCGAACCGGTCCGGAGCTGGCCTGCACCAGCGGTGACAACCGCCCCCAAGCAACCCGCCCCGTCAGGCACAGGGTATCGAGGAGCAGGGGATCGTACTCGTCACACCTCGCTGCCAGCACGTCCATTTCCCACGCTCCAGCTGCCAGCTCATATCCATCGAGGGAGTCGATGACCGCCAAGAGACCTTCAATCCCTTGAGCCCGGTGCTCCACATCGATCCGCTGCCACGCAAACAGAAACCGCATGAAGTCCGCCGGCGACACCGGCGCGATCTCGGCACGCAGGCGATTCAATGTGTAGCGGTGAATTCGCGCGAGGAGGCGTCGGTCGCACCACTCGATGGGGGAGTGGGGAGCGGGGAGCGGGGAGCGGTCTGCCGCCTCGCCGGTCCCTGGCTGCGGCGTGAAGTGGCCCCGGAGGACGACACCCTCGGCCTCGAGTGCCGCGAGGGCCACATCGGCTTCCGCCTCATCGATGCCGAGGGACTCGGCGAGGGTGCGAACCGTGATCGGCCCCGCGATCTCGAGCCGACCCCGCATGAGCTCGCGGATGGCGGTCTGGCGATCGGGCTGTGGCTCGGCTACCGGCGCTGCAATACCCTCGGGCTCGACCACCGCCTCCGGGTGGACTGCCCGGAGTTCGGGAACCCGTTCCATCGCGACCCACAGCGAGCAATGGCCTGCCGCTGTGTCGAACCCGACCTGCGCCGCGCGAGAGGCGATTCTGAGCTCGCTGAAAAGCGTGTCCCCGGTCTGACCGCCCGACCGCCTGACCGCCCGACCGCCCTCTTCTTTGGTGAGGAACCCAGACATCAGCAGCGCGTCGTGCAACTCGTCGGCGTTCTCCGGATCCGGCCATGCCTCATCCCGCACCCGCTCAATGGCTGCGGCGTCCAGCGCACCCAAGTCGCTGGCGCTCGACGGCTCGAAGGCCCGGCGGGTGTACACCGCCTGGGCACGCCGCTCCTCCAGCGGCGCGTCATCCAGGAACGCGTACGGCCTGGCGTTCAGGATCTCATGAGTAAGAGGAGAGGGCTCAGGCAAGTCACGGGCCACGCACTCGACGTCGCCGGCCCGAATCTCTCCCAGAAGCGACGTCAACCGATCCACGTTCATGGCCTCGGTCAGGCAGTCCTCGATAGTCTGCCGCACGAGGGGGTGGTCCGGGACTTCGCGGTCGCCCGCGATGTTCTCGAGACATGCAGCCGCATCGGGGAACACGGCGGCCAAAAGGTCTTCCGACTCCATGCGCTGAACCTGCGGCGCCACCTTCCTACCGCCGCGATTCCGCAGCACCGCCAGCGCCGTAGTGGCATTCCAACGCCACCGGGTCTGGAACATGGGGGCGTCCAGCAGCGCCTGGATCAGAATGTCTCTGGCCGTGCTCGGGTGCAGGTAGCTAAAGACGTCCTTCAGCGGAAAGGAGTGCTGCGGACCAAGCGAAAGGAGTAGCGCGTCCTCAGTGGCCGCGGCCTGGAGCTCGAAGTTGAACTGACGGCAAAAGCGTTTCCGCAGCGCCAGCCCCCATGCCCGGTTCACCCGACCGCCGAACGGCGCGTGCACCACGAGTTGCATCCCCCCCGAGGTGTCGAAGAACCGCTCGGCGACCAGCGTCCGCTGGGTGGGCAGCATGCCAAGAAGTCGCCGTGCGTCCGCCAGGTACTGCACCAGCTGACCCGCGGCGGGTCGGGATAGGCCAATCTCGTCCACCAACCACTCTACGGCGGCATCATGATCATCCAACCGCGTTCCCAGCTGCTGTCGCAGCTCCGAGACCGCTGCCGACAGCTCGTCGCTCCGGGCCGGCGCTTCACCCAACCAGAAGGGGAGGTTGGGAGGCTGGCCCCGGGCGTCCTCGACCCGTACCACACCGGCTTGAATCCCCAGGATCCTCCACGAGGTGTTGCCCAACTGGAAGATGTCGCCCGCCACGCTCTCGAAGGCGAAGTCTTCGTTCACCGTGCCTATGAATGTCCCTTCGGGCTCCAGCACCACGCGGTAGTCGGCGTTGTCGGGGATGGCACCGCCTGAGGTAATCGCCCTCATCCTGGCTCCCCGCCTGCCCCTGATCCGGCCATTCACGCCATCGTAGTGCAACAAGGCTCCCCGTCGGCCCCGGCGCGTGCTGAAGCCACGAGCCGCCATCTGGACTACCTCATCGAACTCGCGCCGCTCGAGTGGGGCATACGGATACGCCCGGCGCGCCAGGGCGAACAGGTCATCTTCCTGCCAGTCCTCGCACGCGGCCTCGGCCACCACCTGCTGGGCCAACACATCGAGGGGTCGCTGCAGCATCAGCAGCCTATCCAACTCTCCGCGGCGGACTACCCGCATCAGGGCAGCGCACTCGACGAGGTCATCACGGCTCAGCGGGAACAGTCGTCCCTTAGGCGTACCGTGCACCGTATGCCCCGAGCGACCCACTCGCTGCAGGAAGGTCGCGATGCGGTGCGGTGAGCCGAGTTGGCAAACCAGATCCACGTACCCGATGTCGATCCCCAGCTCGAGGGACGCCGTGGCCACCAGCGCCTTGAGCTCACCGCCCTTGAGACGCCTCTCGGCACTGACCCGAACCTCTTTCGCAAGGCTCCCATGATGGGCGGTCACCGCCTCTTCGCCCAACCGATCACTGAGGTGGCGCGCAACCCGCTCGGCCATCCGTCGCGTGTTTACGAACACGAGGGTCGTCCGATGCTCGGCGATGAGCTGCGCCAGCCGGTCATAGATCTCCTGCCACACCTCGCCCGACATCACCGCTTCCAGCGGGGAGCTGGGGATCTCGATGGTGAGGTCTGCCGTGCGACGATGGCCCTCGTCCACGATGACGCAGTCGGCATCACCGTTGGCATCGAGCCCGCCGGCGCCCACGAGGAACCGGGCGACCTCCTCCACGGGCTTCTGCGTGGCCGACAAGCCGATGCGTTGCAGCGGTGCTTGCGCCACGTGCTGCAGCCGTTCCAGACTGAGAGCGAGATGCGCACCACGCCGCGACTCGATCACCGCGTGGATCTCATCGACGATCACCGTCCGAACGGTGCGAAGCATCTCGCGACTTCGCTGGGCGGTGAGCAATAGGTAGAGCGATTCGGGAGTCGTCACCAGGATGTGAGGTGGCCTCTTGAGCATCGCTGCCCGCTGTGAGGCAGGCGTATCGCCCGTGCGCACTGCTGCGGTGATCTTGACCGGCGACAGCTCCATGCCTTCTGCCACCTGCCGGATCTCCCGCCTGGGCTCCGCAAGGTTTTGGTGGATGTCGGCACTCAGCGCCTTGAGCGGTGAGACGTAGACCACCCGTACCTCGTCGGGGAGATCTCTCTCCAGCCCCTCACGGAGCAGATCGTCCAACGCGCTCAAGAACGCGGCAAGCGTCTTTCCCGAACCCGTGGGGGCGGCGATGAGGGTGTGGCGCCCGGCGCGGATGGCTTCCCAGCCACGGGCCTGGGGCGGCGTTGGCTCGGCGAAGCGTTCGGTGAACCAGCGAGCGACCGCAGGGTGGAAGGCGGAGAGAGGCATGGGGAAACGTAGTCCGGCTTGCGGTTGGACGGAACGCTACTAGAGCCTTCAGCCTGGAGCCTTCAGCCATCAGTTTACCAACCGCCACCTATCGAGCGGCGGAGGCTCTGGCAATCCGCAATTCGCAGTTCGCAGTTCGAGTGGCCGCCGCCGTCACGACCACGAATTGCGAATTGCGAACTGCCGCAGCTTAAGGCTGTAGGCTTCAGATAACTCGACTTACAGCACCGGCCACCATATCTTGCCAATTCCCAAAGCATTACACCGCAACGTAGCATCGAGTCACCGTGTTTGAAGACATCTTCGAGACTGTAAACTCGGGCTTCGCCCAGGCCCTTTATGAGGACTATCTCCGGGACCCCGATTCCGTGCCGGAGGAGTGGCGCAGGCTGTTTGAGGATGGGATGAAGGGGGAGGAGCCGGTGGGGGGAGGTGGGACAGAGGGGGGAGTAGGGGCAGTGGATGCCGCTGCGGAGGAATCCCCTGCCCCATCTGCCCCTCCTGCCCCTTCTCCCTCTGCCTCGCTGGAGCCCATCACGGGCCCCGCACTCCGCCAACTCCGGAACATGCAGGCGTCCCTCGAGGTCCCCACTGCCACTTCGTTCCGGGACGTGGACGTCTCGCGGCTCTGGGCGGTACGTGCCGCGCTCAACCGGGAGCTGCAGCAGCGCAACATCAAGCTCTCGTTCACCCACTTCATCGGGTGGGCCATCATCAAGGCCGTCAAGCACGTTCCCTCTATGGCCCACACGGTCGCCCAGGAGGGTGACCAGCACTTCCGGGTCGAACCAGGCGGCGTGAACCTCGGCCTCGCTGTCGATACGGTGGGCAAGGCCGGCGAACGGAAGCTCGTCGTACCGGTGATCAAGAACGCCCACCAGATGGCGTTCGACCGGTTCCATGAGGAATACGAGCGCCTCGTGGCCGGCGCCCGAGACGGGAAGCTCCTGCCCGACGCCTACGTAGGCGCCGCCGTCACCCTCACCAACCCAGGCATGATCGGTACCGTAGCCTCGGTGCCGCGGCTCATGAAGGGCCAGGGCTCCATCATCGCCACCGGCGCTATCCGGAACGTGGCAGGTGCCAAGATGATGACCATGACCAGCACCTACGACCACCGGATCATCCAGGGTGCCGAGTCCGGAGTGTTCTTGAGCCGCCTGGACGATCTGCTGCAGGGGGAGGGGGGGTTCTACGAGGGGATCACGGCGGCGATGAATGTGGATTTGATGGTGGCAGAAGGGGCAGTGGGGGCAGAAGGGGCAGTAGTGATACCATCTCCTGCCCCGTCTGCCCCAGCTGCCCCGACTCCCCCAGCGATGCTGTACCACGTCGCCGCCGCCATGTCCCTGGTGAAAACCCACCGCACTCACGGCTACCTGGCTGCCCATCTCGACCCGCTGGGAACCGAGCCCCGGGGTGATCCGGCGCTGGAACCGGCAAACCTCGATCTCACGCCCGAGATCATGCGGCAGATCCCGGCCGCCGTGCTGCGCACCTACGTGGGCGGTGAGACACTGCAAGATGTGCTGCCGCGACTCAGAGATACGTACTGCGGTACCATCGCCTACGAGATCGAGCACATCGCGAGTCACGAGGAGCGTGTTTGGCTCAGGCGGGTGATCGAGTCTGGTGAGCACCGTCACCCGCTCTCAGACGAGGAAAAGCACGCGCTCCTTGAGGAGCTCACCAGGGTGGACGTGTTGGAGCGGTTCCTCCACAAGAACTATCTGGGGCACAAGCGATTCGGCATCGAGGGACTGGACATGATGGTGCCGATGTTGCACCGCGCCCTGGACCTGGCGGGTGACGAGGGAACCTGCGAGGCGGTGATTGGGATGGCGCACCGCGGCCGCCTCAACGTACTGGCTCACATCCTGGGGGTGTCGTACGAGACGCTCCTGGCCGAGTTCGAGGGCGGCCGTGAGGTGGAGGAGACCCTCACACCCATAGGCGGCACCGGCGACGTGAAGTACCACCACGGCGCGACCGGCATCTTCGAAACGTGGCGCGGGCTGGAGGTCGATGTGTCATTGATGCCCAACCCCAGCCATCTCGAGGCAGTGGATCCCGTGGTAGCAGGCAACGCCCGGGCGCGACAAACCAACCGCTCCGGCCCCCAGCCCGTCTACGACTTCAAGTGCGTGCTGCCGATCCTCATCCATGGCGACGCGGCCTTCGCGGCCCAAGGCGTGGTGGCCGAGACCATTAACCTGGCGCGACTCGAGGGATACTCCACCGGCGGCACGCTGCACATCATCTCCAACAACCAGGTGGGCTTCACCACGAATCCCAACGAGGCGCGCTCAACGGACTTCGCCAGCGATCTCGCCAAGGGATTCGACGTGCCCATCGTGCACGTGAACGCCGACGATGCCGAAGCCTGCCTGGCCGCGGTGCGGCTCGCACTGATGTACCGCAAGAGGTTCCGGCACGATGTGGTCATCAACCTCGTGGGCTACCGCCGGCACGGGCACAACGAGGGCGACGAGCCGCGGTACACCCAGCCGCTGATGTACCAGCGCATCGACGAGCACCCGACGGTGCGCGAGCTGTACGCCACGACGCTGATCGAACATGGGTTGGTGACCGAGGAGCAGGCGGAGCGGATGGCCGAGCAGGCGTACAGCCGGCTCAGCGAAATGCAGGCCAAGCTCAAAGCAGACATCGAGCGCGCGGAAGAAGAGGGCGAGGAGCCCCAGCGCATCTCTGGCCTGGCGATCTCCATCACGGAGCCCACCACGGCGGTGGAGCGGGACCTCCTCGTCCGGCTCAACGAGGAGCTGCTCACCTTCCCCGACGGCTTCCGCGTCAACCGCAAGCTCCAGCGGGTGCTGGAGCGGCGGCGCAAGGCGGTCGCCGAAGGGGGGAGCCTTGATTGGGCCCACTCCGAGGCGCTGGCTCTTGCCGCCCTGCTCACCGAGGGCGTACCGCTGCGCGTGGTGGGGCAGGACACGGTGAGGGGTACCTTCAGCCAGCGGCACCTCACCCTGTTCGACGCCGAGAACGGCAAGCCACACACGCCGATCCAGCATCTCACCGCGGCGAAGGCGCCGATGGAGCTGCACAACACGCCGCTATCGGAGTACGCGGCGATGGGCTTCGAGTACGGCTACAGTGTGGCCGCGCCCAAGGCGCTGGTGATTTGGGAGGCGCAGTTCGGGGACTTCGCCAACGCTGGCGAGGTAATCATCGATCAGTTCATCATCGCGGGGCTCGCCAAGTGGGGGCAGACGTCACGGCTCACGCTGCTTCTACCCCATGGCTACGAGGGGCAGGGCCCCGAGCACTCGAGCGCCCGCCTGGAGCGCTATCTCGCACTGGGCGCCGAGGGCAACATCCGAGTCGCCAACTGCTCGACGCCGGCCCAATACTTCCACCTGCTGCGCCGCCAGGCGAAGCACCAAGAGGCGCGGCCGCTCATCGTGATGACGCCCAAGAGCCTGCTGCGACTGCCGCAGGCAACGTCGCCGGTGGCGGAGCTCACCGAGGGAGAGTTCCACCCGGTGCTCGACGACCCGGCGCTCCCTGGCGCGCGCGACACGGTTAGGCGACTCGCCCTCTGCTCTGGCAAGGTGTACTACGACGTGGTGGGCTCGCCGCGCCGGGCTGAGGCCCGGCAGGTGGCGATCGGGCGCATCGAGCTGCTCTATCCCTTCCCGGAGGGCCACGTACACACGCTCATCGAGTCGTACCCCAACCTCGATCAGGTCGTGTGGCTGCAGGAAGAGCCGATGAACATGGGCGCCCGCAAGTGGGTGGTGCCGCAGCTCGAAGCGCTGGCACACGAAGGGCTCACGGTCCGCTACGTCTCCCGGCCCGAGCGGTCGAGCCCGGCGGAGGGGTACCCCGCTGCACACCAGGCCGAGCAGCAGCAGCTGGTGAGTGAAACCCTGGACGCTTCCTAGTGTCGTCAGTCAGAGATTCGATGCATAGCACAAGCGCCGAGTAGTCCCGCAGCGTGGGTGGCGGTCCGGCGGTCTCGGCGCCGAGGTCTGTCTCAGGAAGCCTGCCCCCGGGGCCATCGTCCGGCGTCGAGTCCGCCGACAACGCCAGCGCGCGGAGGGGCTGCTCGGCGCGTGGTTTTAGTCACAATCCTCTGACTCGCTCCTCTAGATCTCCTTCCCGTAGACCCGAACGATCCGGTCAATCTCATCCAAGGCGTACTTTGCCAGCTTCTTTTGTGCCGTGATGGACGACTTCTTCTTGGTCTCCGTGTCGCCCAGGATGATGATGTTCTCATCGTTGAGCCGGGTCGCCGGTCCCGTGTAGTTGAAGCTTCCGGCAATCACGACCTGCCGGTCGATGACCATCAGCTTGTGGTGCAGCTTGTTGAGTTTCCCCTGCGGCTCCGCCACGTACAACTTTGCGCCTGCATTGCGGACCGGCCGGGTCGCCGCCCATCTCTGGTTGGCCTGACGCTTGTCCAGCACGCCGCGAATCGGCACACCGGCACTGGTCAGGGCAATCATCGTGNNAAGGTGAACATCGCGAAGTCGATGCGCTTCTTCGCCTTGAGCATCTGCTTCATGATCTCCATTTCCGGGTTGTGGTCGGGCGCGAAGAGAACGCGGACTGGTACATTGGATACCTCTACGTCGCGCGGTGCCTCGTCGTGGCCCTCATTCAGCTTGCCGAAGTGGCCTTGCTGGATCTCGCGATATTCGCGGCCGTACAGGTTGGCAACCTTGCGGCTACGCACGATCACCAGATGGTTGAGATTGGAGCTGGTACCGGAGTCGGTGAAGTTCGTGGAGCCGGTCAGGAGAGCGCTCCCGTCCCGCACGATGAACTTCTGGTGGAAGATGCTCGGATTGAAGTCGGAGCGGACGTTGATCGCGGTGCGCAGGATCACGTTCTGAATCTCGCGATTGACCTCATACTTGCCCCCCGGCAGCCAGGGATTGGCAGCCATCCTACCGGCCCGCAGGTAGTCGCCCTCGACCACTAGCCGGACCCGGACCCCGCCCTGCCGGGCCTGAACGATGGCATCGGCAACATCCCAGGAGTCCAGCTCCTGAACCGCGATGTCGAGCCGCTTCTTGGCCCCAGCAATGAAGTCGATGATGGCCTGCCTGAGATCGTCCGGCCCCCCGACGTCCCGGGGACCCATGTAGAGCTCGATGTTGCCCACAGTCTGCGGCATAGTTTTCCTCCTCAGCGCACGGCTCAAGCGCATATTGGGAACGCAGGACACCGGGAGATAGCCCCTTTTGGGGGCAGCGGGTGCCCCGATTGGGACATCCGCGCTCGCTTACGTCACGGAGAGGTCTGGCGGCAGTCGGTACGCGAGCTTCGCCCGGGCCTGCGACACCGCCGCCTGATACTCCGGGCTGGTCACCCGATCCCGCAGCCGGGCGCTCACCGGCAGCACCATGGGGACCGGCTCCCACGAGACCGGTCCGCCGCTAGCCTCATCGACCAGCCTGCCCTGGTTCAGCGCCCGGTTGGCTTCGGCCAGGTCCCCGCCGGCCAGGCTATCCCGCAGCGCATCAAGTCGGGCCTGCGCCTCTGGTTCCACGCACTTCAGGTGACGATACCCCACCGCCGCCATGTAGTACTGGGAGGGCACGAAGGCGATCCCATCGAGCCGCAGTCGCTCACACACCACCATCAACCACGCGGCAACGTCTCGCATGATGCCCAGACCCGGGTGCTCTTGGCCCGGCAGCTGGGGGCGTCGGTCACTGAACGTCGCACGGGGGTCCTGCAGCAGCAGCCATTCGATCTCGATGACTTCTAACCCCGGCATGATGCTGCGACTGCGGCTAGCCCTCAGCTCCATCAGGAGCTCTCGCCCAGGGTCCCCGTGGATACGCAGCGTTTGTCCCAGTCCTTTGGACGCATCGATGGACAGGTCGAGATTCCGGAACCCCCGCGCCCGGATGCGGTCGAGCAACCCGAGCTGTTCCAGTTGCAGCTCCACCGCATGCCGCGAGAACTGCCCGAGAAACCTGGTGTCGACGCGGGTCACCAGGCCGAGGAGATCTTCCGCGGTGAGCCCCCAGTCCGAGTCCCGATTCGCTGCGGCTGTCTCCAGGTTCCACCGCTGCGAGATCTGGCGGAAGCGCCTCAGGATGATCTCGGCGTCATCCGGCGGCTCGACGACGCGCCCGGAGACTAGCCAGCCGAAGAACCGGGCCGAATGGCGCCACGCCGAGGCGCCGTACCCACCCCCCAACACCACTATGAGGGGAACCGATGGGCCCGCGTGCCGCACCGTGTTCACCACGAAGCGATCACGCTCGACGATGCCCCCGGCAGTCAGCTTCCAGTCACCCAGGGCGTCGCCTCCGGCGCCGTCCACGCCGGCCACGTACACCACGAGCCCCGGCCGATGGCTCCGCACCACGGGGGGCAACCGCTCCTCGAGGGTGTCGAGCAACCTGTCATCGGTCACCCCGCTCCCCAGCACGATGCTGGTGGAGGCCACCGCTCCCACGTCGTCCCACGGTGCGTTGTGGACCGAAAAGGTGTGGACCGTGGGATCCTGCGCGAACACGGCGCGAGTACCGTTGCCGTCGTGCAGATCCAGGTCCACCACCAGCACCGGCTCCTGGAAACCCCTGGCCCGGAGCCGCTCGATGGCTATCGCCACATCGTTCAAGATGCAGAATCCCATTCCCTCATCGGAGGTAGCATGGTGAAAGCCACCGCCCAGGTGTACCGCCACCTTCCCGGTTCGCAGCGCCAAGCGGGTAGCCTGGATCGTGCCGCCCACCATGAGCCGCACCAGATCGAGGGCTTCTTGCGACTCACGCGGTCCGAGCTCGAGCCCCAGGATTTCACCCACCACCGTCGGATCGGACAGCGACTCCAGATAGGCAGGGGTGTGGACCCGCAGCACGTTCTCGAGGGACGCCGGAAGAGGCCTGCTGACGTCGTGTCGGCGAATGAGCCCGTGATCGGTGAGGAAACCCAGAATCTTGTCGGCGCGAGCGGGATCCATGAGCCCCGCAGCGGCCCGAGCATAATCCGGATGATGGATGAAGCAGACGTCCGGAGGCCGCAGGGCATAGCGCAGCCATCTCCCGATGCGACCGGACGCCTGGGACAATCGCTGCAACATTCGCGCAGGCCTCCTTGGCCACTGAGCCCGGGGTGCTGGG
>WVYX01000315.1:10870-16221 GCA_011772755.1 Gemmatimonadales bacterium | reverse complement strand
GGGTCGTGAGTCCGAATGGTACGCGCTGCGCAGGTCGGCGGATCGGCGGTTCGACGGTTCGGCGGGTCGTGAGTCCGAATGGTACGTGCTGCATGAGAATGATGACGGACCGGAGCCGAGGCACCCGCAGGTTACGCTCATGGCGCCGTACGAACGATTCGAGGCCTGGCAGCTCTGCCACCAGCTGGTACTGGCCATCTACCACGTCACGGCCTCATTCCCTCGGGAAGAGCTGTACGGTCTTACTGCGCAGGCTCGGCGGGCTGCGTTCTCAGCGGCTGCCAATATCGCGGAAGGATCTGCCAAACGGGGGAGGAGAGAGTTTCGGCGCTACCTCGATATCTCGGTTGGCTCGCTCTCGGAACTCTCGTACATCATTCGACTGGCCAGGGATCTGAAGATGCTGAAGGTCGGGGAGGCGAAGAAACTGGAGGACTTGCACACGCGCGCCAGCCAGGTAACCTGGAAGCTTTACCAATCAATGAGAGTTCGTTAGCAGTCGGTTCGCCGACCCGCCGACCCGCCGACCCGCCGACCCGCCGACCCGCCGACCCGCCGACCCGCCCTACACCCATCCCCTCGCTCTCGCCGCCACCACGACCAGTTCCGCAGCCTGTTCGTACGTGAACACCCCCGTGTTGATCACCAGATGGTAGTTCACGGGATCCTCCCAGTCCCGGTCGTAATGGGTCTTCACGTAGCGGCGGCGGCCGTCGTCGGTCTTGTCGATACAGTCTTCGGCCTCTTTGCGGCTCACACCAAGCCGCTCAGCAGCCGCCTGCACCTGGGCTTCCCGGGGCGCGACGACGTAGACGTGCAACGTGTCACGGTGTTCGGCCAGGTAGGCCTGCGCGCCGCGCCCCACCAGGATGAGCTTCTCCTCCTCCCGCACGGCCTGGTTGATCACCGCCTCGGTGGCGCGAACCAGCTCCGCCTCCGTGCCAAACCGCGATTCTGGTGGCACACCGGTGGCGACGAATACCTCGGGAGATGAGATCGCGAGCGCCCGGGCCAACCGCTCGGCCAGACCTGGAACTCGTTCCTCCCGCTGTTCCACTTCCTTGCGTGACAGGCCCGCCTGTTCCGCCACCAGATCCAGGAACTCGTTGTCCACTAGCTGCCAGCCCAGTCGCTCGGCCACGAGACGGGCGATGGTGGAGCCACCTGAAGCGTACTGCCGCGAGAACGTGATGACAGGCACGGGTGGGTAACGGGTTACTGGAAGAGGTGGGAGTCCTTCCCGTGCCCGGTCCCGAACTGGGGCGGCCGGTCGGGCCGCGTGCGGGCATAACCCAGCTCGTCCGTGCGGGAGATCCGCTTGTGGGCTACGAGACCCTCGAGAACCAGCTCGCACGCTGAAACCAGCGTGGCCGGATCCTTCTTCGGGGCAAGCCCGGCGCTCTCGATGGCGTCGAGCAGCCCGGGCACGGTGGAGAAACCCTTGAGGCAGATGTCGGAACGCTCACGCTGCGAGACCTTGAGTGCACCACCCTGATCAAACCATTCGATGATGGTGTCGCAGTCGATGCCGCCGACACGGGAGTCAAAGGTGTGGCCCGATGCGCGCCGGACCAGGTCTCGGGCGATGGTGTCGGCACCCTGAAGCTCACCCTCGTATTCCAGCTCGATCTTGCCCGTGATGGCTGGCAGGGCGCCATACACGTCAGAGATGCGCGGCACCACCCACTTCTCCTTGGTGATGATGGTGCGTTGCTCGGCATTGGAGATCACGTTCTCGAGCACGGCAATGGGCAGCCGCTGGCTCACACCCGACCGCCGGTCGATGCGCTTGTCCTCCCGCGCCTCGAACGCGATGCGCTCCACCAACTCCTTGATGAAGTCCGGCACGCTCATGGGACGGCCGTCGCGGCTCGTCCAGGCCTCCTGCTCGGTGATTTGCATGCCGTGTTCCACGGTGGGCGGGTAGTGCGTCGACACCTCGCTGCCGATGCGGTCCTTCAGCGGCGTGATGATCTTGCCGCGGGCGGTGTAGTCCTCAGGGTTCGCCGAGAATACCAGGAGCACATCCAGGGCCAGGCGGATGGGGTAGCCTTTTATCTGGACGTCCCCCTCCTGCATGATGTTGAACAGCCCCACCTGAATCTTGCCCGCCAGGTCAGGCAATTCGTTGATGGCGAAGATGCCCCGGTTGCTCCGGGGGAGCAGCCCGTAGTGGATGGTGAGCTCGTCGGAGAGGAGGTGGCCTCCCCGCGCCGCCTTGATGGGGTCCACGTCGCCGATGATGTCGGCGATCGTGACGTCGGGCGTCGCGAGCTTCTCCACATAGCGCCGGTGCCGCGGGATCCACTCGATGGGCGTGCGGTCCCCCTGCTCCTCTACCGCGTGGCGTCCGTACTTCGAGATGGGGTGGAAGGGGTTGTCGTTCACCTCGCTGCCGGCCACGATCGGGATCTGCTCGTCCAGCAAGTCCACTAGCGCCCGGAGAATGCGACTCTTCGCCTGGCCCCGAAGTCCCAGCAGGATGAAGTTGTGGCGCGCCAGGATGGCGTTGATGACCTGCGGGACCACAGTCTCCTCGAAGCCAATGATACCGGGGAAGACCTCGCGATCCGCTTCCAGCATGCAGATGAGGTTTTGCCGCATCTCGTCCTTGACGGACCGGCTATGCATGCGGGGCTCACCCCACTCCGTTTGCTGCAATTCGCCCAGCGTACTTGGCAGGATCATGGCACTCCCGTGCTCACAGGTTCGGCGGTTTCAACGATCGCGGCGGTACCCACGGAGACACAGTGACCGTCATGTCCCCTTCGTCGCCTCCACCGCCGGCATCGTTCCCAGCGCATCCGAGATATACCCTGCGCGGTGACCTGCGTTCAACCCTGGCGCAGCTCGACGTCGAGCAGGCGGAGCGCGATCGCACCTCGCGCAGCAATGTGAAACGTCACCCCGTCAGGCACGGGTGCCAGCTCCTCGCCGGTGTCTCGTTCCAGGTAGTCGACGCGCCGCGCGGAGCGGAATCTGAGGAGCCCCGCTCCGAGAGAAATGAATCGGCCGGTGCCCTGAGTCTCTTGCACGTAGACTACGATGCCGTTGCCGTCGTCGGCAGGCTTGAGGCCCACGATACCGACGCCTGGTTGATCGACGACCAGGAGAGGACCGTAGCGTGGAAGACGTCCGGTCGCGTTCCCGGTGACGCGGGTCGTGACGAACGGTTCTGCGCCCCAGCCGAAGCGAGCCCCGTCAGACGGCCCGACAGGGCCGCTGGTGACCCACAGTCGGTAGCGGGCACGGGCGCGAGGCCCGAAGCTAACAACGGTGCCGTCCCGCGAGACCGAGAGGAAGGGGGCATCGAGGCCACGGAACAGCGCTGTGCCGCCCTGTGATCGGAGTTGGACCCAGCGAAGGTGCGCGATCCCGTCCAGCGGCACGGGGGCTTCCTCAAAGCCTGCGGGCACCTCCCAGGCCACTTGTGGCATCGGCAAGTGGAACGGAAACAGATACACCATGGGGCGGTCACCCAGTGCCGCCGCGTGATTCTCGATGTCCACCCAAGGAAGCGCATCGTACACGGTGACGGTGGAACGCACTTCGCCGCGGGCGGGCGACCACCGCTCTGCGATGAGCCGTACGCCCACCCCGGGAATCGTCTCCCGCCTGAGCTTCTCCAGGATCGCTCCGGGCACGGCGTTGAGGCCGTCGCTCGGAGTCCGGATCCATTCTCTTCCGTCACCAGTAGTCACGAGCGAAGCGATGGCTCCGGATCGGTCGTCGAGACGGAGGCGGCAGCTCGCGCCTTCCAGCAGCAACGAGGGAGCAGCGGGGGCGGCAGGAGCGGCAGCAGCGGCAGTGCTGGACGGTGGGTCGACGATGTACGCGTAGCCAACCGGCGGCACGTCGGTCACGACCTGTTGGCGGCCGTTGGCCAGGAGGACGACGTCCGTGCGGAGGTAGGGAGACGTATTCACGACCAGCGTTCCCGGGAGATCGGCCGCGATCTGGTCTGCCACGGCGCCCAACGCAGTGGCGCCAGCGGAGCTGCCGGGGGCCGAGTTCGAGACCGGGAGCGCCGTGGCGAGGGGTAGCATCATTTGCTGTGCGCGGCCGAGCGCATCGGCGGCCCGAACGTCGGCGAGAGACCTGAGCGCCGTTGCTCCGGGCAGCCTTTCCCGAGTCGCGTACCGCGGTCTGTAGACGCCTGTGGTGGCTTCCCGGCCCTGGCCCAGCACCGTTTGGAGGATCTCTCCGCCTCCGATCACGATGCGGGGGAAGGCGAACCTCTGGTTCCATTCCTGGACCGCGGCCAGCATCGCCGGGGAGACGTCGTCGAGTGTGGAGCCGATCGCAAAGGTCACTCCTTCCGTCGTTGCTACGTCCCCTCGTTCCGCCCGACCACCCGACCGCCCGACCGCCTGGGAGAGGAGGAGCGGAGAGGCCGTGAGCCACCGCTCGATCCGCCGGCTCATAGCGTCACGGGAAGCGTCGAATCCCAGGGAACGCGGATCGCTCCGCGGTGGCATCGCGGCGAGGAGGAGACGGGATCCGTCTGGTGCCTGCCACCATTCGAAGGGCGCTCCTTCGGGAGTCGAGCGAACTGCGAACTGCACCCCCGAACCCACCAGCGCCGAGGCTGCAGGCCCGGGCAAGGCGAAACTCGGATCGGTCACGGCCACGGCGCTGGTTGGGATCCCGAAGCAGGACTGCAGCTCCCATGCAGGGAGAGCCATCCGCAGAAACTCCGTGTGATCCATGACATCGAGCTTGCGCGGCTCAGGCAGCGGGTTTCCCACGACCCCTGCGGCGGCGAAGATCCCCGCTTGAATAGCGCGGTTGAACGGCGGCAACTCCTCCAGCACCTGTACGACATCCCGGGGGTCCACCACAGTGAGCCAGTGGATGGTCCATCTCCGCTGGGGCCGGAGCCGGTGATTGGTGCGGAATACGCCCCGCACACCCGGCGCTTCGAGATCGCTCCGGATCCGTGTCTCCCCTTCCAGCGCGAGCCAGAGCTCACCGTAGAGCCTGTTACCGGATCTGATTACCCCGGCGGTTCCCAGGAGTCGTCGCCGGCGGTCGTACACCCGCAGGCGGCCGGCCGGAGCATCCACCCCACTGACGAAGAACCGCACCAGGCTCAGGCGGCCGTCGGGCTGGGCGTAGAACACAGTGGATTCGGCCTCCACCCGGAGCAGCCCAGTTCCCAGGCCGGGCATGCTGCGGGTTCCGACCGAGCCCGCGAGGGCGGCCGAGAGCGTGGCTAGAAAGCTCCGCCTGTCGGTCACGCTGCGACGCTGTGCCTTGCTCTGAGGTTGATGGAGGCTACTTGCATGGTTCGTGCGCTGGCGGTTGACCTGGCCACGGAACGGGTCCCTAAGTTACATGGTTCCCGATGG
>WVYX01000315.1:551-10865 GCA_011772755.1 Gemmatimonadales bacterium | reverse complement strand
TGTTGCTGGTGCTGGTCGCAACGGGCGCGTGCACCGGCCGCGAGGGCGCGCAACAAGGGGAGGCGGGCGAGGAGGACTCCCCCGCAGCGGCTGATTCGCTGCGGGCAGACACGATCATGGTGCGAGATACCACGCAGGTGGTGCCATAGTTCAAGCAGTCGGCGATTCGCAATTCGTGAATTGTGGTGACAACGGCTGTCCCCGTGTGGTGTGGCCGCCGCTGGTGTCCGAAAGCGCGAGCTTCGAATAGCGAACTGCGAATAGCGAATTGCGGACTGCGAACTGCGAATTGCGAATTGCTGATTGCCAATCGTCAACCATTCAGGTACCCAACGTGATCAAAACCGTGGCCTTCGATGCCGACGATACGCTGTGGCACAACGAGCCGTTGTATTCGGAGACGACGGAGCGTTTTCGACGGCTGCTATCCGCCTACCACTCACCACAGTGGATCGGGGAGCGGCTGTACGAGACGGAGACGCGAAACCTCCAGCACTATGGCTACGGCATCAAGAGCTTCACCCTCTCCATGATCGAGACAGCTATCGAGCTCACGGAGGGTCGCATCAAGGGGTCCGAGATACAGGAGATACTGCGCTTTGCCAAGGAGATGCTTCAAGCTCCCGTGCGCCTGCTCGATCACGCGGCTGAGACCGTGAAGCGGCTTGCCGAATCCTATGAGCTCATGATCATCACGAAGGGCGATCTATTCGACCAGGAATCCAAGGTCGCCCGCTCAGGACTGGGTGATTACTTCGCCGCTGTGGAGATCGTTACCGAGAAGGACCCACAAACCTATCGGGCCGTTGCGTCGAAGAGCGGCGTGGAGATGCGCGAATTCCTGATGGTGGGGGATTCCCTCAAGTCTGATGTGCTGCCGGTGCTTGAAGCCGGCGGTCACGCGATATACGTGCCCTACGCAACGCCGTGGCAGCACGAGACTGTCCCTGCCGAGGTGGCCAGCCGGTACGATTTCATGCGCGCGGGAAGCATACGGGAGATTCCGGGAATCATCGAAGAGCTTGCGGCGGCCAACTAGCAGTCTGCACTTGGCAATTCGCAGTTCGCAATTCGTCGTGATTGCGGCGGCTCCTGAGGCCGAGTGACGGCCCAAGTCTGGGAACCACGAATTGCTAATTGCTAATCGCTAACTGCCACCGCTTGCAGCCGGCTCCTCCGCCGGCTCGAGCCGCACGGGGCAGACCTTGAGCTCGGCGGTGTGGGTGACCGGGTCGTATCCCGACCCGGTGAGGATGTTCACGGGCACGTTTGCGAAGCTGAAGCTCGCGAATACCGTGCCCCGCGGTGAGCGCCTCGTCGCTTGGACCTTGACCAGTACGCAGCCTCGGGAGCTCGTCATGCGGGCCCAGCCGCCGTCCTCCAGGTCCCAAGCCTGCACATCGTCAGGGTGTACTTCGAGCAACTCTTCCGGCAAGAGGTAGTCGATACCCTGTGAGCGGCCGGTCTGCGTTCTCGTGTGGTAGGACGCGAGCCGCCGACCCGTGGTGAGCCACACGGGATAATCCTCGCTCACCGTCTCGGCCGGGTCACGGTAGTTGATGATGCTGAAGATCCCGCGACCATTGCGGAACTGTCCCTTGTGTAGCACCGGCGTACCTGGATGGTCCTTATCCGGCACCGGCCATTGGTATTGACCGTGTTCGATCCGATCCCAGTCGAGGCCGGCGTAGATCGGCGAAACGCTACACAACTCGTTGAATACTTCCTTGGCGGACGGAAAGTCGAATCCCTTGAGGTCCAGGCGCTTTGCGATCTGACACACGATCCACCAGTCGGGCTTGGCTTGCCCCGGCGGCGGCACGGCCGCCCGCAGCCGCTGGACTCGACGCTCGGTGTTCGTACACACGCCGTCCGTCTCACCCCACGCCGTGGCGGGCAGCACCACGTCGGCGAGCCGTGCGGTCTCGGTGAGGAAGAGGTCGATGACCACGAGGTGGTCGAGACTCCTGAGGGCGTGCTCACAGTGATGGCGATCCGGATCGGAGACTAGGGTGTTCTCGCCGTCGATCAGCATCGCGCGGATCCGGTCGCCGGCGAGCTGCAGCGCCGTCACCTTGGTGATCCCTTTCTCGAGATCCACCTCGCGCCCCCACAGCTTCTTGAACTTCGCCTGGTTCTCGGGGTCGGTCACCGGCTGGAACCCCGGATAGTTGTTGGGGAGTGCCCCGCTGTCGCCTGCGCCTTGGATGTTGTTCTGGCCACGCATCGGGTTGATGCCTGTTCCCTCACGACCGATGTTGCCGGTCATCAGTGCGAGATTGCAGAGACTCTGAACGTTATCCACGCCGCAGATGTGTTCTGTGACGCCCAGCGTGTAATAGATCGCTCCCCGCTCGGCTCCCCCGTACCACAGAGCCGCCGTCTCGATGTCCTGCGCGGGCACACCGGTAATGGATTCCGCCCATTCCGGTGGGAACTGCTCGACGTGCTCGAGGAACGCCCCGCTCTCCGTCGTGCGCTCCGCGATGAACTGCTGATCGGTCAGGCCCTCGCGGGCGATGACGTGGGCCATCCCCAACAGGAGAGCCGCGTCGGAGCCGACACGGATCGGGAGGTACAGGTGAGCCAAATCTGCGAGGCCGATGTGCCTGGGATCGGCGACCATCAGTTTGGCCCCTTTGGCCAGCGCGCGCTTGATCCGCGTCGCGGCAACGGGGTGGCACTCCGTCATGTTGGTGCCGATGCAGAAGATCACATCGGGCTTTTCCATGTCGGCCAGCGGGTTCGACATGGCGCCGCGTCCGATCGTGGCTGCCAGACCGGCAACCGTGGGAGCGTGTCAGGCACGGCTACAGTTGTCGATCTGATTGGTGCCGAACCCCGCCCGCATGAGCTTCTGCATGGTGTAGGCAGCTTCGCTGGGCGCCCGTCCCGAGGCGACACCGTAGATGCTGTGGCGCCCGTGGTCCTGAAGCGCCTTGCGGAATCCCTCGGCGGCACGGTCCAGCGCGGCGTCCCAGTCTGTCTCGTGCAACTCATCGTCGCTCCCGCGCACGAGAGGCATCGTTAGGCGATCGGGATGCTGCACGAAGTCGAAGGCGAACTGCCCCTTCACGCAGAGCGCCCCCGTGTTGGCCGGACCATCCATGGCGGGATGGATGCCGACCATTCGGTCCCCCTTGGTCAGGACATCCACCGAGCAGCCGACGCCGCAGTAGGCGCAGATGGTGCGCGTGGTTTCGATCTCGCCCGGCAGCTCCGCGTACCGCAGAGCCTTCCTGTCGGCTAGAGCCCCCGTGGGACAGGTCTGCACACACTGGCCGCAGAACGTACAGGTAGAGTCCCTCAACAATCCGTCGAAATCTGTGGTGATCTGTGTCCCGAATCCGCGGCCCTTGACGCTGATGGCGTAGTCGCCCTCCTGTTCGGCACAGACTCGCACGCAGCGATAGCACGAGATGCACAGGTCGTAGTCACGGAGAATGAAGGGGTTGTCGTCGTCCAGGCGGCTCCTGCCGGACTGCTTCCCGGCGAAGCGTGCGGCGCGGGCCCGGTAGCGATCGACAAGGGTCGTTAGTTCCTGGGAGGCATAGCCACGCAGCGGGTCTACATCCAGCTCGCGGTTCTCGGAGGCCACCAGCTCGAGTAACACCTTGCGGTGCCTTTCGATGGCAGCGGTGCTGGTCCGCACCACCATTCCCGGCGCCCCCTTCGTGGTGCAGGACGCCGCCGGCAGTCCCACGCCCTCGACTTCCACGACGCAGAGCCGGCAGCCACCGAAGGGCTCCAGGCGCTCGTCATAGCAAAGGGTTGGAATCTCCTTGCCGCGCCGCGCCGCCACCTCGTACACGGTCTCCCCTTCGGTGAACGGGACTTCCTCACCGTCCAGGATCATCGTGTGCAGTTTGGCATCGCTCTGCGTGGGAGTCATGAGCCCGTCCTTACTCGCGGGATGCGCGGTCACGCGCTCACAAGTTGCGCAACTCGATCCGGGAAGTACTTGAGGAGGCTTTCCGTGATCAGCGGTGCCGCCGTACCGAGGCCGCACGCGCTGAGGGCCTGCATCGTGCGGCCAATATCGGTCACCTCGTCGATCCAGCTCGCGAGATCTTTGGGGCCCGCCTCGCCGGCCAGGCGCTCGGTCAGGCGCTGCGTCCCGATCCGACACGGGAAGCACCTACCGCACGACTCGTGGGCGAAGAACGACATGGCGTCCCGGGCCAGCTCAATCATGTCTCGCGTATCGTCGAACACCATGATGCCGCCGGCGCCGAGGAATGAGCCTTTGCCGCGGATGCTCGGCTCGTCGAGAGTCACGTCCAGATCGGCACCAGCCAGGAAGCCACCGGAGAGTCCTGCCATGGTTACCGCCTGAATCGAATGCCCCTGTGCCGGACCGCCGGCCCAATCGCTAAGCAACTCCAACAGAGGAAACCCGAGCGGTACCTCGTAGTTCCCAGGCTTCTTGATGTCACCTGACAGGCTGATCACCTTCGCGCCGGCATGACCGTTCCAACCGAGATCGCGGTACCATTTCGCCCCGCGGCGGATGATGTGTGATGCGGAGGCCAGAGTTTCAACGTTGTTCACGACCGTCGGGAGGTTCTCGTAACCGTGGGTGACGGGGTAGGGGGGACGGTTACGTGGAAACGGGTGCTTGCCCTCCAGACTGTTCAGGAGCGAAGTCTCCTCGCCACAGATGTAGGCGCCGGCTCCACGCCGCAGGTGGATGTGGAAGCTGAAACCGCTATCAAGGATGTTCTCGCCCAGGAACCCTGCCTGCTCGGCCTCGGCAATGGCGTGTCGCAGAATCCTGAAGCTCTCCGGGTACTCGTACCGCAGATAGATCAAGCCGCGCGTGGCACCGGTGGCGTAGGCCGCAAGAGTCATTCCCTCGATGACCGCGTGGGGGTCATGATCCAGAATTGCCCGATCCTTGAAGCAGCCGGGCTCTCCCTCATCCGCGTTGCAGACCACCGTCTTCGGTTGGCCAGGTGCCTCGGCCACCGCCTTCCATTTGCGCCCAGTCGGGAACCCGGCTCCCCCGCGGCCCGCCAGTCCGTTCTCGGCGACGAGGTGGATAACACCCTCCGGGTGCATTTCCTCAATGGCTCGCCGGAGCCCTTCATAGCCTCCAGTCCGGAGGTAACCCTCGATCCTCGACCGACCGGGCTCGCGAATCGACGCGAACACGCACTCCTCGAATCCGCCGGGATTGAGCGGCGGCAGAGGGGAGAGGTGAGCCTTGAGCGCGTCTGCGCGGGTGCCGGCGAGTGCCGTGCTGCCCTGCAGGACGGGTACCGGATCGTCGCACCGCCCGGCGCAGGGCATCGGCGCAGCGCCGATGTTCTCCAGCGCCGCGAGTAGTTCCCTTCCACCTCTGAGACAGCACACGGGTCCCGTGCAGACTCGCGGAGCACGCTGGCGGAGGGGTTCCCGGGTGAAGTGGTGATAGAAGGTGACGGTCCCGAACAAGTCGGCGAGGGGGATCTTGAGCGCGCTAGCCACCTCCCGCATGGCCTCGTCGGACAGGAACCCGTCACGGTCCTGGAACTCATGCAGCAGTGGAAGAAGTGGCGCCGGCTCGCCGCGCCAGCGGGCGATGATCTCTTGGCTCGTGGGAGAAGTCATGCTAATGCCTAGTGGGAAACTAGCAATTAGCTGGGTGGCCGCAATCCGCTAGGCGTTGGCGCGCTCCGGTCTGCCAACTCGCTGCCCGTTGGCGTCACGGGTTCGCCAGGGCCTGGATGGCGCGTAGCGCCGCACGCAAGAGCGGCAGGGTGGAACGGATGCGGTAGGGTGGGCAGACGAGCTCTGTATCAAGGCCGCCAGCACTGGAGGATTGGGATCGCGTCGACCTTCTCTGGGGTCAGGGACTCCCAGAGAATGCCTGGCGGGCGGGGATACTGGCCCTTGCAACGGATGGTTTCTGCTGGCGTGACGATGACGTCGAGGGGGATATCATGTTGCATCATGGGAAACGACATATCGGTCAGCTGCAGAGGATGGACGGTAGTGACGATCGTGGTCCAGGTCCCCACCAGGCCGAGCTCCTGGGCGAGGCCGAACTCCAGGTCGGAGTATCCCCCACCTTTTCCCAGCCGGGCGCCGTCACGCCGCACGGCAACCGACCCTGCAACCACTAGATCGATCTTGGGCATGTCGTGGGGATCGACCTGGCGGCCGAACCTGAAGGAACCTTTGATGGAAGCCGCCCTGCGTTCGCTGCCCGTCACGCGCTCCGGATCCAGCTCAATGAAGCACTTCTGTTGCCGCAGGCGTGGGACCGCCATGTAGACGGTCTTGCCCTGTTGCAGCGCGAAGGCCCGCACAGGCAGCTGTGGGAGGTCGGGATTGGCCTTGAGTGTGTGGGCAGACTGCCATTCGGGGAGCTTTGCCAGCAGCAGCGCTGCGTCTTCCGCCCCGGTGAAATTGGGAATGCGTCCGTGTGCGCCCGGAAAACGTGCCGCCTCCTGGTCCCTGAGCAGGTCCCAGATGCGTTGGCGCAAATCATGTTTGTCCACGCGGAGGCCCTAGTGTACCAGCCGTGCTTCCCCGGCGTAGACGTTGAACGCATCTTCGCGGGAGAACCCCACGAGTAGCATCCCTAGGGTTTCGGCCAGCTCCACGGCTAGCGAGGAGGGTGCCGACACACCAACGACGCCGCCAATGCCCACGACCGCGGCCTTCTGGACGATCTCGAAGCTCTGCCGACCTGATACCACGAGGATCGACGGCTCCAGAGGCCACTGCCGCTTCGCCACCACCCCAATCGCCTTGTCCACTGCGTTGTGCCGACCCACATCTTCCCGCACCGCGAGGAGCTCGCCGACGAGATTGAAGATGCCGGCAGCGTGCAAGCCGCCCGTCTCGTCGAACGTGGGTTGCTGCGATCGCAGGCGCGTGGTTAGCTCGGCAATGGTGGCCCGCTCGATGGTGAACTCCCTGGCGGGTCGGGCAAAGAGCTGCACTGCCTCGATGGAGGCTTTGCCGCACACGCCGCACGAGCTGGACATGAACAGGTTTCGCTGGAACCGCGTGGGATCCACAGCGACGCCGTCCTGAAGCCGGACGCTAACCCGAGACTCGTCGATCCGCTCGACGGCCTGGAGCTCTCCGGGGTCCAGCAGGATTCCCTCGGTGAGCAGGAAACCGGTGACGAGGTCCTCGTCATCGCCCGGCGTGCGCATGACCACCGCCAGGGGAACATCGTTGAGACGGATCTCCAGCGGATCTTCGGTGGCCACGAAGTCGGCCACGCGCCGCGTTGCGGTGCCGTCTCGCTTGACGACGCTCACTTGCCGACTGCGATCTCCCACCGGTGAGTTCTCCCTCAGGACGTTTCGTGGATACTGCCGCCCTCGTACGGGGTGGTCAAGCCGGGTACATTCTTGGCGAGAGGTTGGTGCCGGTCGCTCGAACACCTCGTAGGAGGAAGCCATGGTCGCTACGCCATCCACCATGCTTGCGTTGGGCACACCGATCCCGGACTTCGCGCTGCCGAACGCAGTGGACGGGACGACGGTGACGCCCAAGGACTTCGAGGGAAAGTCGGCGATGCTGGTGATGTTCATCTGCAACCACTGTCCCTTCGTGCAGCACGTGAAGGGCGAGCTAGCGCGGCTCGGGGCTGACTACCTGCCGAAAGGGGTTGGGATCGTAGCGGTCAACTCGAACGACCTTGACGGCTATCCCCAGGACGCGCCGGAGCACATGAAGGAGCTGGCGCAAGCGGAGCGGTGGCAGTTCCCCTTTGCAATGGACGAGACGCAGGATGTCGCCAAGGCGTTCAAAGCGGCATGCACCCCGGACTTCTTCCTGTTCGATGAGGATCGGAGGCTGGTCTACCGTGGCCAACTCGACGGCAGTCGACCCGGGAACGACATCCCGGTGACCGGGCGCGACCTCCGCGCTGCGCTGGACGCCGTGCTCGCCGGCGGGCCCGTGTCGTCGGAGCAGCAACCGAGCCTGGGCTGCAACATCAAGTGGAGGGCGGGGAACGAGCCGGAGTACTTCAAACCGTAGCCTTCAGCCGTCAGCGTTCTGTCGTTGCGATTCGCAATTAGCAATTCGCAGTTCGTAGACTTGCTGCAACAACCACGAATTGCGAACTGCTAATTGCGTTCTGCTAGATGATCCCACACCAAATACGCCATCAGCCTGATCCCTACTGGAATCGCGCTGTCATCGGCCTGAAACGTGGGCGTGCGGTGGTTGCCGGAGTTCGTGCCGGGTCTCAGAGTTCCGAGGCGGTAGTAGAACCCCGCAATCTCGTTGGCGAAGTAGGCGAAGTCTTTCGCTACCGTAGCCGGCTGCATCTTCTCCACGTTCTCGCTACCCAGCGCCCGAGCGAGCGTCGGTACCATCTGCTCGGTGAGCTTCACGTCGTTGCCGGTGACCGCATACCTGTCACCTAATCGCGACTGGTGCTGTCAGATTTGCGCTGGTCTTTGGCCTTCGCCACTGGCCGTGTGAAAACCAGAGGCCTATCGTAGCATTATTCGGGCCCGAGGCTGGCGGACAATACTCGAGGTCCTCTAAGGCTCCCGTCGAGGTGCGGAAGTGACCAAGGGAAACACCAGGGACCCGCCTTCCTTCCCGGCTGAGGTCATGAACGCCGTCCTGGGAGGTGATGCGTTGCGCCGCTGCTTCCAGTGCGGCGCCTGCGGTGGCTCATGTCCCTCTGCTGCGGACATGAATCACAGCCCCAGTCGCCTCTTTGCCATGATCCGGGCCGGGCTCCGGAACGAGGTGCTGCGCAGCAACACCCCTTGGTATTGCGTTGCCTGTTACTACTGCGCTGTCCGCTGCCCCCAGGAAATCCCCATCACTGACCTCATGTACGGGCTGAAGCGCCTGAGCATCCAACAAGGGCTGTGTGAAGAGGTCGATGCGGCGGACTTCTCCAGAACATTCATCGGCAGTGTGGAGCGCTACGGTCGGAGCTTCGAGCTGGGTCTGGCCACCCGATACCATCTCACCCATAGGCCCCTGGGACTGCCAAAGCTGGCGCCGACGGGCCTGGGAATGCTGCTCAAAGGCCGTATGGCTCTCAGGCCCCATAGGATCAAGGATATCAAGGGCCTGCGGGCGATCCTCAGCCGAGCCAGGGTCCTGGAGCGAGTGCGATGACGTACGCCTTCTTTCCGGGGTGTTCGCTGGCCCATACCGCTTCGGCCTACGCCGACTCGATTGGGGCGGTGGCAGAGCGCCTCGGCCTCGACCTGGCAGAGATTGAGGACTGGAATTGCTGTGGCGCTACTGAGTACTCCGCTATCGAGTTGCTACCGGCGTACGCGTTGGTCGCCCGGAACCTGGCGCTGGTGAATGGCGACCTCAGTCAGGTAGTGGCGCCCTGCAGCCTGTGCTATGTAAACCTGCGCAGGACACAGCAAGCCCTGCGTGAGCGCGAGACACTGCGAGCCCAGGTGGACGATGCGTTGGCCGCCGGCGGCCTCAGCTACCAGCCGGGCCACCTCTCGGTGCGGCACCTGCTGGATGTAGTGGTCAACGACGTCGGGCTGGGCACTATCGCCTCCAACATAGTCCGGCCGCTGTACGGTCTGCGGATAGCGCCCTACTACGGCTGCCTCACTGTGCGACCAGCCAAAGGATTCGATGATCCGGAACAGCCTGAGAGCCTGGATCGGCTGTTGCGTGCGCTGGGTGCCGAGGTGGTCGATTTTCCTCTCAAGGCCGATTGCTGTGGTGGCCACATGACCCAGATCAGCGCCGACGTGGCATACGGCCTCCTCCGTCGTCTGCTTCAGAATGCCACGGACCGTGGAGCTGATCTGGTGGTTACCGTGTGCCCCATGTGCCAGCTCAACCTGGACGCGTATCAGGATCGGGTGAACCGACACTGCGGTACGGACTTCCACCTGCCGGTGCTCTTCTTCACCCAAGCTGTCGGATTAGCCCTTGGGCTGTCGCCAGAGGCTCTGGGCCTAGGCAAGGAGATCGTGCCGGCACAGCAGGTGCTGCGAGCCAAGTGGAGCACCGAGCCCTCGCCGGCGCCTGAGCAGCCACGTCGGCCCCATCGGCGCCGGCGGGACCCGACTCTGCCCATGCCGGAAGCGAGGAGCGTACGACATGGCTGAGAGGATTGGCGTGTACGTGTGCCACTGTGGGTCCAACATCGCCGGCACGGTCGATGTGGATAGGGTGGCCCGGTTCGCGGCGGCGCTGCCAGGAGTAGCGGTAAGCCGGGCCGACAACTTCTTGTGCTCCCAACCGGGCCAGGAACTGATCGTGGAGGATGTTCGGGAGCAGGGGCTGACCCGCATCGTGGTGGCGGCGTGTTCGCCCCAACTGCACGAGGCTACCTTCCGCGGCGCCTGTGCCCGGGCAGGC
>WVYX01000315.1:0-479 GCA_011772755.1 Gemmatimonadales bacterium | reverse complement strand
ACGAACGCACCCTGGTGGTGGGCGGGGGAATTACCGGCATCCAGGCCGCCCTGGAGCTTGCGGATGCCGGCTATCCCGTCACGCTGGTCGAACGGGAGCCCTCCATCGGCGGACACATGGCTCAGTTGGACAAGACCTTCCCTACCCTGGACTGCTCGGCGTGTATCCTGACCCCCAAGATGGTGGCGGTGGGGCAACATCCCAACATCCAGCTGCTCACCTACAGCGAAGTGGAGGGAGTAAGCGGCCACGTCGGCAACTTCGTGGCCAGGATTCGGAAGAAAGCCCGCTACATAGCCGAGCAACTCTGCACTGGCTGCGCCATCTGCCAGGAGAAATGCCCGATCCAGGTTGTGGACGACGTTTTCGAAGCGGGCCTGGGCTACCGCAAGGTCGTCTACACCCCGTTCCCTCAGGCAGTACCCAAGACGCCGGTCATCGACCGAAAGAACTGCGTTTACTTCCAGCGGGGCAAGTGC
>WVYX01000348.1:75451-82529 GCA_011772755.1 Gemmatimonadales bacterium | reverse complement strand
ACGGCCTCCAAGGACGCCGTGCTGGCAGCGGCCATGGGACATTCGACACGGACCGAGCCCGGAGGAGTGGAGTGAGCCCGGTGTGGCACGCGAAGCTTCGGCGGTGGTGGGCCACACCGGTTGCACGGGCGTTCCTCGCGCTCCTGCTCATGATCGCCATCGGGCTCGTGTTCAACGCGGACGGAGCCTTCTTCAGGTGGAGCGTGCACCGCGACATGCTGCGGCAGGTGTCGGTCTTCGGCATGCTCGCGTGCGGCATGACGGTGGTGATCATCACAGCCGGCATCGACCTCTCGGTCAGCAGCCTGCTGGCGTTGTCGGCAGTGTGCTTCGCCTGGCTCACCATGCCGCGGGGCTGGTCTGCGGTTCTCGCCATCCCCCTGGTACTCGCAATCGGAGCTGCGCTCGGCTCGGTCTCCGGCACGCTGGTCGCCCGCATGCGGATCCAGCCGTTCATCGTCACGCTCGCCATGATGGTCTTCGGGCGTGGACTCGCGAAAGTCGTCTCCGGCGGAAGGAAGATCACGAACTACGTGACGGACGCGGACGGCAATTCCTATCTCGTGGATCTCCCGTCGATCTTCGGGATCATCGACAGCAGGATTCTGGGAGGGAACCTGTCGATCGTCACGATCATCTTCCTGGTTTGCGTCCTCGTGACGTGGATCATCCTGTCACGCCTGCGTCTGGGGCGGTACATCTATGCTGTGGGCGGGAACGAGGAAGCAGCACGCCTTTCGGGTGTCCCGGTGCGCCGCACCCTGATCACGGCCTACGCGCTCTCCGGGCTGTTCGCGGCGGTGGCAGGGATCTGCCAGGCAGCCCAGGAGACCCATGGCGATCCGGAGACCGGAATGGCCTACGAGCTCGATGCCATCGCCATGGTGGTCATCGGCGGTACCAGCTTGGCGGGAGGCAAGGGGAGTGTCGTCCTGACCCTGATCGGCGTTCTGACGATCGGTTACCTGCAGAAGATTCTGTCACTCAACGCCGCGCCCGAGGCGACCCGCCTCATGCTGACGGGTGCGATCATCATCTGCGCCGTGCTGTTCCAGCGCGGGAAACGGTAGGACACGGGAGCCGGGAAAATGACAAGAAGCTGGGCGCGTTGGCTCTTTGCCTTGACGCCGCTGCCGATTCTGGCTGCGGGCTGCGGTCCGGTCGAGAGGCCGGGCGACACAGTGACCACGGGCAGTCTGTATGAGGAGATGATCGACATGGTCGGGCTCACGAAGTTTCCCGAGCCCGCCTACCGAACCATTCAGTACTCCTCGTATGACCGGCGCAGCCGCGTACCCGGGGGGCCGGACTGGTTCGCCAACTCGGACGGATTCGGTAACGAACCTGTTCCCGGGTTCGAGGCCGTGTTGCGCGAGCCGGACGAAGAGGGGATAGGACAGTACCTGATGGCCGATGTCGCAGGCCCCGGCGCTCTGGTCCGGCTGTGGACCGCCGCCATCGAGGGAACGGTGCAGCTCTGGCTGGACGGACGCAGCGAACCGGTCTACGACGGGCCGGCCAACGACTTCTTCCACAAGCCGCTCGATTCCTTTCCCCAGTCCGCAGACCTCCACCGTGCCAGCCTGGAGCGGACCCTCTATCAGCGGGACGCGGCGTACGCACCCATTCCCTTCGCTCGGCGTCTCCGGCTGGTCTGGACCGGGGATCTGGCACGCGTCCACTTCTATCAGTTGGAGGTCCGCAAGTACGCGCCCGGCACCCGAGTGGTGACGTTCAGCCCGGAGGACCTCTCCACCTACCGGGAGACCATTGACCGGGTCACCGCGGCCTTGGCCGATCCGGACGCCAACCTGCCTCCCCGCTCCCAGAGCGATGCGCGGGCCATCGCCGTGGAGCTTCAACCCGGAGAGGCGGAGGACGCCTTGAGCCTGGAGGGACCGGCCGCCCTGGAACGGCTGGAATTGAAGTTGGAAGCGCCCCAAATCAGTCGGGCGCTACGGCAGACCGTGCTGCACATTCACTTCGATGATCATCCCTGGGGGCAGGTCCAGTCGCCGCTGGGCGATTTCTTCGGAGCCGCGCCCGGGATCAACCCCTATCAGTCCCTCCCGTTCACCGTATTGCCGGACGGGACCATGATCTCCCGGTTCGTGATGCCCTTCGAACGGTCGTTGAAAATCCGACTTGAGAACCTGGGCAACCAGCCAGTCGCGGTCACGGGATCCGCTCATCCCGTGGCCTATGACTGGGATGCTGAGCGCTCCATGCACTTTCGCGCCCGCTGGCGGGTGGACCACGACCTGATCGCGGATCCGGCCGCGGTTCAGGACCTGCCCTTCCTGGTAGCTCACGGGCAGGGGGTGTACGTGGGCACCACCTCCATCCTGCTCAATCCCAGTCCCATCCCGACGCCGTACGGCAACTGGTGGGGTGAAGGGGACGAGAAGGTCTTCGTAGACGACGATCTGCGGCCTTCTCTCTTTGGGACGGGCTCGGAGGACTACTACAACTACTCCTGGTCGTCGCCTGACATCTTCGCGTTACCCTACTGCGGCCAGCCGCGCAACGACGGGCCGGGCAACCGGGGCTTCGTCACCAACTACCGCTGGCACGTGCTCGATCCCCTGCCGTTTGCCCAGAGCATTCGCTTCTACATGGAGCTCTACAGCCATGAGCGGACACCGGGGTTGTCGTACGCGCGGATCGGATACCACTACGCCCGCCCCGGCGTGGCAGACGACCACACGGCCATCATGCCCAATGACGTGCGTGCGTTGCGCCTTCCGGAGGGATGGATGCCGGCAGCGCGCATGGGGGCGCGCAACTCGGTGTTCTACCAGGCCGAAGAGCTGTTGCGGGGTTTGCGGCTACCCATCCAGTCGGGCCGGCTCTATGCCGGCGAGCGGCTCCCGGTCTGGCGGCCCACTGCGCGTGGGGACGTACTGAGACTGCGGGTACCGGTGATCGCCGAGGGGGAGTACCGCATCCATTTCGTGGCCCGTCTGGATCCGAATGGCGGTACGGCGCAAGTGAAGTGGGACGGAGAGCCCGCACAGTTGACCGCGGGGACCTCGACTGTCGATCTCCATCGACCGCATCGCACGTTGCTGCGCAACTACACGCTGAGGCAGCAGCAGCTCACTGCCGGAACCCACATCCTCGAGTACGTGTTCGACGGCGCGGCGCCGGGAGTGAGGCGGCCGGAATTCGGCATCGACTTCGTATGGGTGCAGGAGGTAAGGTGAGGGGAGGCGCCCTGCTACTCCCATCTCAGTGCTTCCGTCGGGTCCACTCCTGCAGCCCTCCGAGCCGGGATGTAGCTGGCTAGGAGCACCACTCCCATCAGGGCGGCGGCCACGGCGCCGTAGGTCAAGGGGTCCACGGGGCTCACCCCGAAGAGAAGCGCCGACATGAGGTGCGTGAGTCCCACGGCCGCCCCCAGGCCGACTACGACCCCAACAACGCCCAGCACCCCTCCCCGACGGACTACCATGCGGCGGACATCCGCCGGCCGGGCCCCCAGGGCCAGGCGCACCCCCATCTCCCGGGTCCGCTGGGCCACCAGATAGGAGAGCACCCCGTACACCCCAACGACTCCCAAGATGAGAGCCACGCCGGCCGCAATCGCCAGCATGACCAGGGTGAAGGAGGTCCGGGCCATGGAGTTGGCCAGGATGTCGTCCAGCGTCAGGATCTGGGATAGTGGCAGGTTTGGATTCACCCTCCACACGGCCCGCCGGGTCTCGGGCAGGAGAGTGGTGGGGTCGGGCCGAGACGTGCGAATGGCATAGCGAAGGTCCCGAATCGTGAAGGTGCTGATACCCCACATTCCCTCCATGATCAGGGGCCAGTAGATCACCGACGGTGGTGTTTCGGCCACGCCAGTGGTGTGCACGTTCTGAACCACTCCCACGATCTCACGCCAGGGCGAGTTGGCGGCCGTGCGGAATCGCCGCCCCACCGCTTCAACGGGATCCCCCCAGAATTCTCGCGCGAAGTTCTCGGTGACCACGGCAACGGGCCGCCTCCCGTACGCGTCCTCCCATTCGATGGCGCGGCCTGCAAGGAGGGGGTTCTCCAGCGTGGCAAAGTAGCCCGGGGTGATCCAGTTGAGACGGCGATGCACGGCAGCTTCTCCCGGGCGCGGAGGGAACCCCTCCACTTCCACATCCTCCCAGGACTCCCACCCGTCCATGGCCACTGACCCGGCAGCTCCGACCGAGGTCACTCCCGGTATCTGCCTGATCTGCTCCAGGATCTGCTGATGCGTTCTGGCCGCGTCGTCGGCCGTGCGGGCTTCCGAAGATGGTACGGAGAGCCGAAGGGTGAGGACCTCTTCCGGCCTTTGGAATCCCGGCGGCACGCTTCTCAGGGCCTGGAACGTGCGGATCATGAGTCCGGAACCGATGAGGAGGACCAGGACCAGAGCCACCTGGGACATGGCGAAGAATGACCGCAGGCGAAACCACCGCCGACTCGAGCCCGTTCCCCGCCCGCCTTCTTTGAGTGACTCCGCAAGCCCACCCCTTCGGTGCCGGAGCACCGGGATCGTTCCGAAGAGGAGCCCGGCTAGAAGCGACACGCCCAGCGCGAACGAGAGGACGGCGGGATCCAGGCCGATTTCCTCCAGGCGGGGCAGGTTGGGGGGCGCCATATGCAGGAGGAGCCGGTTCCCCCCGAAGGCCAAGAGGAGACCTGCGCAGCCTCCCAGCATGCCGATGACCGTGCTCTCCGTTATGAACTGCCGGGCGAGACGCCCCTGTGATGCGCCCATGGCCGATCGCAGGGCCACGTCCCGCTGGCGGGTCTCGGCACGAACCAGAAAGAGGTTGGCCACGTTGGTGCAAGCCACCAGG
This sequence comes from Gemmatimonadales bacterium, assembly GCA_011772755.1. Classification (GTDB taxonomy): domain Bacteria; phylum Gemmatimonadota; class Gemmatimonadetes; order Gemmatimonadales; family GWC2-71-9; genus WVYX01. Next base: position 77,712 of record WVYX01000348.1, on the reverse strand, counting down.
AGAACGAGCCCGACCGTCCCAAACACGATCCAGAGAACCGTCCTGGCTCCTCCGACCACGTCCTGCTTCAGCGGGCGAACGAAGGTGCTGAACCTCCTGGCCTCCAGATCGGCCAGGGGAATCCCGGGGTATTCCTCCGTGGCAAGTACGGTCATCCGGTCCAGGTCTCTGTTGGCCTCCTCGGGAGTGACATCGGGGCGGAGACGAGCGATTCCGGGGAAACTGAAGTTGCCCACACCGGTGTTGGCCCGGTTGAACACGAGTGGGAGGAAAAGCTCCGGCTTCATCCTGCCAAGCCGCAGCCCACCGGGCATGACGCCGATGATGGTGAGCTCATTGCCGTCGATTCGGATGGTGCGCCCCAGGACGTCGGGATCACTGCCGAACCGTCTAACCCAGTATCCCTGTGACAGGATGACGGGGTAGGTGCTCCCCGGGGCCACGTCCTCTTCGTGGTAGCCTCGTCCGAGGATCGGGCTCACGCCGAGCACGGGAAACAGCCCCTCGGTCACCTCGGCGGCGTCCACCTGCTGCGGCTCGGCCAGGCCCGTCACGGTCACGGGACGCCTTCTCCACACGCCAATGTCGTCCAGGGTGCGGGAGTGCTCCCGGAATGTGAGGTACATGGCCGGAGACAGAGGGGTCTCATCGGCCCCTATGGCCGGCATGGTGTGGTGTACTGCAACGAGCTGGCGGGGATTGGGAAAAGGCAGAGGTTTCAGAACCACCCCGTTCAGCACGCTGAAGATGGCAGTGGTGCCCCCGATGCCTAGACCCAGAGTCAGGATGGCAACCACTGCGAACACGGGGCTTCGCCTGAGCCCGCGGAGGGTGAAGCGTGCGTCGGCCCTCAGGTCCTGGACCAGGCCGATTCCCCAGGCCTCCCGGGCCTTCTCCTTGTTGCGCAGCATCCGGCCGAAGTTCCGCTGTGCATGGAGCCGGGCCTCCTCCTCTGTCATCCCTCGCTCCACGAGCTTGCGGGCCTCCATCTCCAGGTGGAAGGCCATCTCGTCGTCCAGCTCCTGCTCCATCCGCCCCGGGGCCAGGATGGCCCGCAGCCGAAACACCACGTTTGCTATCCAGCGCATGATATGGTTCCCCGTTTCGTCATGGTGCGGTGAGCGATGCGCTCAGGACGTGGCCATGACTTGCCCCACCGCCGTCGCCAGCCGCCCCCAATGCTCGGCCTCGATCCCCAGCTGTTTCTCCCCGGCCCGGGTGAGCGCGTAGTAGCGGGCCCGCCGGTTGTTTTCCGTGACCCGCCAATGAGACTTGATCCACCCCTCCCGAGTGAGCTTGTGCAGGGAGGCGTACAGGGAGCCCTGGTTCACCTGGAGTTCATTCCTGGAGATCTGCTGGATGCGCTCGCTGATCCCCCAGCCGTGCATGGCTTCCAAGGAAAGGATCTTCAGGATGAGCATGTCGAGGGTGCCCTTGATCATGTCCGGCTTCTGTTTGCCCATGAGCCCTTCTCTCGGTAATCAACAGGTGGCTATCTGATTAGACGTGGGGAAGGGGGAAAACGTTGCAGGGCCTCGTTCTCGGTCAGTGATCGGGATCCTGCCCGGCGGCTATCTTGTATGGGGTCCGCCACTCGCCAAGTGCCCGACGCCGACCGCATCATAGAGGACTTGATAGATGCCGTACCGCACCCTCGCGCTCCAGTTCGTGTGCATGGTCCTTGTCGCCGGCTGTGGTGCGGAGTCGCGGGAAGGCCACGCCGGTACGCCCGACGATCCCTGGATCATCGGCATGAGCCAGTGCAATCTCGGTGAGCCCTGGCGCGTGCAGATGGACGCTGACGTCAGAGCCGCCGCCGAACAGCACGCCAATCTGAGGGTGATCTTCAAGGATGCCCAGAACCACTCCCTGGTCCAGCGCTCGCAGGTCGAGGAGTTCGTCGAGCAGGGTGTCGACCTGATCATCATCAGCCCGAAAGAGGCGGCGCCTCTCACCAGGCCGGTGGCCGAGGCATACCAGCAGGGGATACCAGTGATTGTGCTCGATCGTGCGGTCCAGGGCGACCAGTACACCACGTTCATCGGTGCCGACAACGTGCGGATCGGCCGCGAAGCCGGGAGGTGGATCAGGGAAACGCTCGGTGGCAAAGGCAAGATCGTGGAGCTCAAGGGTCTCATGACCTCCACCCCGGGGCAGGACCGCAACCGGGGATTCCTCGAGGGGCTGGAGCTCGATCAGAATCCACGACTGGAGATCGTGTTCACCGGCGAGATGCAGTGGCTCGAGCCCAACGCCCGCCG
>WVYX01000348.1:68691-75440 GCA_011772755.1 Gemmatimonadales bacterium | reverse complement strand
TACGCGCACAACGATCCTGGTGCGCACGGCGCCTGGCTGGCTGCGCGGGCGGCGGGAAGGGAAGGGGACATCACGTTCGTAGGCATTGACGCCCTGCCGCACGAAGGGCAGCAGTACGTGAGGCAGGGAATCCTCGACGCGACGTTTCTCTACCCCACCGGAGGCTACGAAGCCATCGAGATCGCCCTGGCCATCCTTCGGGGTGAGGAAGTCCCGAAGCACATCGTGCTCGGCACTCGCCTGTTCACTCGGGCGAACGTCGACGAGGGCGGCCTGCCGATCAACTAGGGTCCCGAGTTGGAGGTTGGCTGCATATCGCACGTACCGTGCGTCCCTCCTGGTGCTGTCACGGCCGCGCATGATTGTCTGAAGGCGGATCGGTCTGTGGGCAAGGGATGTGAGTGTTTCGCCGAGACGAATCCGCGTTCGCTTGTCGATCAATCCGCGGCAGACGAACGCGCCTCACGGGACCACGGTGGCGTGCCGTTATTGGTGAGCGAACCTGCGGCACACTGCACTAGCGAGATCCAGGAGACCGACCGTGAAACAGCGAATCGCGTTGTTCTGGCCCGGTGACGGTCGCGACAAACCCAACGAGCTGGCCATGCCGAACGTGACCGAGGCCACTGGGCAGATGGAGGCGGCCCTGAAGAAGCTGGGCGAGGAGCCCTACCTGGTGGATGGCTTTCTCACGAAGCCGCACCATGCGATCGAGAAGCTCGGGCCCATCCAGGACCCCATGATCGGGATCTGCGTGCACTGGTTCTACGGGCCGCACACCACCGAGGGCGTGGTGGGCAAGGACAACCCGCTGCTCCTCGCCAGCAACTTCTCGGGTCAGTGGCCGGGCCTGGTCGGGCTGCTGAACACGGGTGCCTGCCTGGAGAGCTTGGGAAGGAAGTTCTCGCGCGTGTGGACGGACGCGCCGGATTGGACTGCGGATGAAACGTTCATGGCCCGGCTCGAACAGTGGTGCTCGTCCGGGCAGATCGTGTACGGCGAAGAGGACATCGCGTACAGCGCCCCTGTCTCGGACAAGGCCGGTGAACTGGCTACGGAAGTGGCGCGGCAGTTCCGGGACCGCCGCGCACTGATCCTCATGCTCGGCGACACCTCCATGGGCATGATCAACGGCTACTTCGGCCCGCGGCTGCTCAACCGCCACGGCTTCACCGAGCACAAGGTGGATCAGGCCTGGATCATCGATCGTGGCCGCCGTATCGACGACGCGCGCATCGACGCTGCGCTGGCGTTCGTCAAGAACAAAGGCGTAACGTTCCACTGGCGTGAGGATGGCGCCGACGATTTCACGCAGGAGGCCACCCGGGAGCAGCTGCGCGACTACCTGGCGGTGCTGGACCTGGTCGAGGAGTACAGGGCCGACTGCCTGGGATGGCAGTACCAGCTCGGGTTGCTCCCACTCCGCCCGCCCTCGGACTTCTCGGAGGGGCTGTTCAACTCGGTGTGCCGGCCGGAGTCGAACGGAGACACGATCGCGTGCGCCACCGAGGCCGATCAGGGCAACGCGGTCCCGATGGAGATGATGAAGCGCCTGCTCAAGGCCAAAGGTCTGCACCAGGCGGTGATGTTCCACGACGTGCGCTGGGGTGGGGAGCACGAGGGGCGGTTCCTGTGGGTCCTGCTCAACTCGGGTTCGTCCAGTGCCTATCCGTTCAGCCTGAATCCCGACACGCTGGAAGGCGTCCACAGCTACCGTCAGCCCGCGCTGTACTTCCCCGTCCCGGGAGGAACGTTCGCCGGCGAGAGCCTGCCGGGAGAGATCACGTGGTCGCGCTGCTACATCAAGGACGACGTGCTCTGGATGGACATCGGCCGCGGTGAAGTGGTGCAGCTGCCGGCCGAGAAGCGCGACGCCTGGTGGGAGGGGACCACCCGCCAGTGGCCCTTCATGGCCGCCGACCTGGGCATCGGACGCGACACGCTGATGGCGCACTATCTCTCCAACCACGTGGCGGTGGCGTACGGCGATATCTTCGAGGAGATGGTGGCGCTTTCGGAGCAGATGGGATTCCGAGTGAGAATCTTGCGGGCTCGCAACTAGTGTCGCGAGTTGGAAGTTCGTTGCATATCGCACGTAACGTGGGTCGCTCCATGTGCTGCCGTGCCGGCGACTCGACGCCCGCACCCCCCAGCAGTCGGGTCGTTGCGGCGCTTTCGGCGCCGAGACCGCCGGTACCAACGCGCCTTACGGGACCACGGTGACGTGCTGTTAGCTGTTGTCAGTAAGCGAACTTGCGGCACACTCCATTGGGATCGGTGCCGTGGAACGGCACCTCTACCTGGGAATCGACGTTGGCTCGGGCAGCATGTGCGGCATGGGTGTCGAGCCCATCCAGATCCGGCAGCCGCAGGGAGACTTCGTCGCGACGGCCTGCGGGGCGAACCACTTCGGACTCTCGCCGAGCTCAGCGGACTGAAAGAGCGGAGGATGCGATGAGGCAACGGATGTATGGCATCACCTGCTGCTGTCTCGCCCCGAGCCTGCTCGCGAGCTGCACTACCAGCGAGCAGCGGATAGCCGCACTCCATCGCGAGGCCGTCGTCTGGGACTGCCACAACGACCTCTCCTATCGCGTCCTCTACGAGAAGCTCGACATCGGCCAGCGCCTCCCCGCCGGGCATGTCGACATTCCCCGCCTCGAGGAGGGCGGAGTCGACGTCCAGACCGTTGCACTCTTCGTCCCGAACTTCCTCTATCCCCATCCGGGCCGATGTGCCCGCCAGACTCGCGAGTTGTTGACGGCAATGCGGGATGCGATCGAGCAGCACTCCGACAAGGTCGAACTCGCTCGCACCGGCGCCGACGTCGAGCGGATCGTGGCTGCGGGCAAGATCGCCATGCCCCTTGCCATCGAGGGGGGGCACGCCATCGAGAACAGTCTGGAGAACCTCCGGGAATTCCACCGCCTGGGTGTTTCCTCGATGACCCTGACCCACAACGTATCCCATGATTGGGCCGACTCTGGCGCGGACGAGCCCCGCTGGGGTGGACTCAATGAGCTGGGAAGGGAGGTGGTGCGGGAGATGAACCGGCTGGGCATGGTGATCGACATCTCCCACGTGTCGGACGAGACATTCTTTGACGTGATCGAGACCAGTGAGGACCCGGTGATCGCCTCCCACTCCGGCTGCCGCGCACTCAACCCACACAGCCGCAACATGAGCGACGAGATGCTGCGCGCATTGGCGGAGAACGGCGGTGTCATCGGGATCGTCTTCGTCCTCAGCTACCTGAGCCCGCAGTACCTCGAGGCGATGAGCGCACTGCAGGCGGTGGGCCGTCCCTGGTTCCGACAGGTCCCGCCCATCGAGGACCTGGATCTCCGCATCGCGGTGGAGCACCTGAACGCCGGCCGCGACTGGCCGTTGGAGAACCTGCCCACCATCGAGGACGTGCTCGATCACATCGACCACGCAGTAGGTATCGCCGGGGTGGACCATGTCGGGCTGGGGGCGGACATGTACCCACGTACTCCCTCGCCGGTTGGGATGCGGGGAGCTCAGGATTACCCCAACATCACCCGGGGCCTCAAGGAACGCGGCTACAGCGACGAGGACGTCAGGAAGATCATGGGTGGGAATCTCATGCGGGTATGGAAACAGGTCACCGACCCGGTCCCGTAGCCTATTCGACTCGGCCAGACGCTTGCAACAGCCAAGGGGGGCGCATGTCCACCGATGACCGCGGTTGCCGTGGCAGCTGTCCCAAGACGAGCAAGGAAGTCCCAAGCGGGAAGGAATCCAGCCGCAGCAAAGAGATGGACCGGCGTGAGTTCGTGGCCACGGTGGGGGCCGGCGCGGCATTCGCAGCGATGGCACCGCGTCTCGACATCGTCGCCGGGCCCTTCGTGCGGCAGGCCCAAGCCGACCACTTCGTGCCGGCCGACAAGAAACTCACGCCAGAGTGGATTCAGGCCCTGTTCACTCGGGGCGAGTCGATCTGGTATTCCGGGGATGATCTGAAGACCATCGGCATGCCCATCGGGGGCATCTGTGCCGGACAGCTCTACCTCACCGGTGACGGGCGCCTCACCTACTGGGACATCTTCAACCAGAACCAGAACACCGGCTACGGCGCGGTGAACTACGCGGTGGGTCGCGCCCCTGACCAGACCGTCCGCAGGGGGGAGATTGTGCGGGCTGCCTCCGTTGACCAGGGCTTCGCCCTGCGGGTGCGAGCCGGCGGCGCCACCCTCGACCGGACCCTGGACCAGCGCGGATACCCCGGAGTGCGCTTCTCTGGAGAGTATCCCATCGGACGGGTCCGGTACTCCGATGACTCCCTCCCGGTGGATGTGCACCTGGAGGCGTTCTCACCTTTCATCCCGTTGCACGCGTCTGAGTCGGCTTTGCCGGCCACTGTGATGCACTTCTCGGTCAGGAACACCTCCGACGTCCCGGTAGAGGTGACCCTGACTGGTTGGCTCGAGAACGTGGTTTGTCCTTACAACGGTCCGATGTTCGGGAAGCGCTTCATCCGACGGAACGAGGCGCTCGCGACCGACATCCTCACCGGCCTGATGGCCAGCGCGGAGGAGGTGGAAGTCTCCGAGGAGCCGGGGCGACCCCCCAGAGTGTTTGCCGACTTCGAGGGCGACGACTACGGGGGCTGGAGGGTGGAGGGGGAAGCCTTCGGCGCGGCACCGGCCAGAGGGACACTGGAGCGCCAGAATCCCGTCACTGGCTTTCAAGGGCGCGGGCTGGTCAACACGTTCCTGGGAGGCGATCGCCCGCACGGGAGACTCCGCTCCCCCAGTTTCACCATCGATCGCCCCTACATCGCGTTTCTCATCGGAGGCGGCGGCCACGAGGGCCGGACATGCATGAACCTGATCGTTGACGGAGTGGTCGTCCGCACGGCCACGGGTGAGAACACCGAACGCCTGCGGCCCTACAACTGGAACGTTGAGGATCTCCAGGGCAAAGAGGCGCAGTTGGAGATCGTCGATACGGAGTCTGGCGGATGGGGACACGTCAACGTCGACCAGATCGAGTTCCGCGACAGTCCCATGTTGGTCGATCCCGGCGAGCTGCACCTCTGGTCAGACTACGGCAGCCTGTGCCTGGCGGTGGTGGGTGAAGGATTCTGCCGCCCGTCCCTTCCTGACGGCCCGATGCCCGAGACGATCTTCGGTGATGCCGCTGACGAGCCGGAGAAGCCCGTGGGGCAGACATTGCGCGGCGCGGTGGGGCGGACCCTCACCCTCGACCCCGGTGAGGAAGGGAACGTCGTGTTCGTACTCACCTGGTACATGGCAAACATGTACCGGGGGGAGACCCTCGTCGGGAACCGCTACGCTACGCGCTTCGGGAATGCGGGCGCCGTGGCGGCTCACGTGGCACGGAACCTCGAGCGGCTGACCGACCAGACTCGCCTTTGGCATCGAACCTACTACGACTCCAGCCTGCCCCACTGGCTGCTCGATCGGCTGCACTCGACGGTGGCGAACCTGGCCAGCGCGACCTGCCAATGGTGGAAGAACGGTCGCTTCTGGGCCTGGGAGGGCGTGGGATGCTGCCGCGGAACGTGCGGGCACGTGTGGAACTACGAGCACGCCATGGCCCGCCTCTTCCCGGAACTGGAGCGATCCGTACGGGAGATGCAGGACTTCGCACCGGGCGTCGGGTTCGATCCCGATACGGGGGCGATTGGGTTCCGGGGAGAGGGGTGGACCTTGTGGGCCGGCGACTCGCAGGGGGGATACATCCTCAAGGCCTACAGGGAGCACCAGACGTCGCCCGACGACGGCTTCCTCCGGCGCAACTGGCCGAATATCCGCCGTGCGACGCAGTTCCTCATCGATCAGGACGCCAACGCTGACGGCCTCATCGAGGGTAGCCAGCACCAGACGTACGACCAGGACTACTACGGTGCCAACACCATGGTGGGGTCGCTGTACCTGGGAGCGCTCCGCGCCGCCGAGGAGATGGCCAGGGAAGTGGGAGATGGCGCGTTCGCAACGGAGTGCCGCAGGATCTTCGAGGCGGGGCGGGACAACTCGGTAGACACGATGTTCAACGGCGAGTACTTCATCCAGGCTGTCGATCTGGAGCAGCACCCCGAGTGGCAGTACGGCGACGGCTGCCTGGCCGACCATATGTTCGGCCAGGGGTGGGCGCACCAGGTCGGTCTCGGGTACCTGTACCCGGAAGAGACGGCGGCTTCCTCCCTCCGGTCTATCTGGAAGTACAACTGGGCGCCCGACGTGGGGCCGCAGAACGAGGCCCACGAGCCCGAACGGTGGTTTGCGCTCCCCGGCGAGGCGGGGCTGTTCACCTGTACGTGGCCCAAGAGCCGGCACCTGGGGCCCAGGTCTACCCGGTACCGCAACGAGATCTGGACCGGCATCGAGTACCAGGTCGCGGGGCACATGGCCTGGGAGGGGATGATCAGCGAAGCCCTGGCCATCTGCCGCGGCATCCACGAGCGCTACCACCCGTCCAAGCACAACCCCTGGAACGAGATCGAGTGCGGCGACCACTATGCCCGGGCCCTGGCGAGCTGGGGCGTGCTGATTGGGCTCAGCGGGTTCGAGTCCCACGGCCCGAGGTGTCACATCGGGTTCGCCCCGCGCATCACGCCCGACGACTTCCGATGTGCCTTCACTGCCTCTGAGGGATGGGGCAGCCTCAGTCAGAAGCGGCAGCGGAGCAGACAGGTCAACGAGTTCGCCGTCCGGTGGGGCCGGCTACGAGTCAACTCCGTTTCTGTGGATCTGCCGGAAGGC
>WVYX01000348.1:0-68570 GCA_011772755.1 Gemmatimonadales bacterium | reverse complement strand
TGGGCTTCTCGGAACTGATCCGCCCCACCCAACCCCTCCCGCCGATCCACACGTTAGGCCAGTCGCGGCCGAGGCCATGCCTGGCTACTGGCCCGCCGAACGGTCCGCAGTCCGCAGGGCAGAATTGGCCAGGCTAGGGTTGACTCGCGTGCTCGGGGAGCTCCGCGTGCTTAACATGCGACCGTCAAGGGACGTCTATATGAGATCGGAATGGGCATCCCGTCGCACGTGGCACTTGCCGAATCCAGAAGCAGAGACGTGGCTGTGGGCGCAGCGCAAGTGAAAAGGGACTTGGACGATGAACTCTAGACTACTTTTTCTTTCGTTCTCTCTCGCAGTCGTCCCAGCGACAGCGGTGGCCCAAGAGAAGACGGACCTCGACGCCCGGGTTCAGCAGTTTCTCGACGAGCACCGATGGTCCTGGCGGGATGCCAACGTGCCCACGTCGGACGGCCAGGCGCTGTACGACCTGATAGTCGAGAATGGCTACACCAAGGCACTCGAGATCGGCACTTCGACCGGGCATTCGGCAATCTGGATCGCATGGGCGCTGAGCAAGACCGGAGGCAAGCTGATCACGATCGAGATCGACGAGGGTCGGTATCGCCAGGCAGTGCAGCATTTCGAGGAGGCCGGCCTCAGCGCGTACATCGATGCACGTCTGGCAGATGCACACGAGCTGGTCCCCGCCTTACCAGGTCCATTCGACTTCGTCTTTCTCGACGCCGACAAGAACTGGTACACGCAGTACTTCCGTGACGTACTCCCCAAGTTGGAGGTCGGAGGGTGCTTCACGGCTCACAACGTGTCGGACCGTTGGAGGGGGAGACGCGGGCGAGGGATGAGGGGGAGTGGTGGGTTCGTTGAGGAACTGAGGAACACGCCCAACCTAGAGACCGAGTTCATCATGACCGGTGGCGGCCTCTCCGTGAGCTACAAGCGGGCGCCGTGACAACCTGCCGGGAGGGATGACGAGCTTTGCTGTTGGTAATGCGGGGCGCGTCGCCTAAGGCAGAGCACGACACGAATGTCGTGGAAGTACGGCACCGACGCTGCGAAATCCCTCCCAAGACAGACACGACGTCGTGATTTCTGTGTCCCAGCCGCAATGGCGTAGGAGCTCAGTCGCTGGCACATCCTGCTCGCGACCTTGCTCGTGCTCGCCGTAGCCGGCGCCTCGGTACTCGCAACAGGGGCCACCTNNGACAATCCATACGTTTGGGCAACCTCAGCCGAGGCCGTCGCTGACGACGGTGTGGCTATGACGCTGGCTCTGCTGCTGCTGTCTACCGTAATTGTGTTCGCCTGCCTCATCCTGGAGCGAGCCCGCCTGGACCGCCGCCGTAGAGCCATCGCGCTCGTGATCGCGGTTACCGGAACCCGCGGGAAGTCGAGCGTCGCGCGGATGCTTGCGTCGGTCCTGCGGGAGAGTGGACGACGGGTTCTGGCCAAGACCACCGGATCGGAACCTGCCCTCGTCCTGCCGGACGGTTCGGTGAAACAAGTGCGCAGAGGCGCTCATCCTTCCATCATCGAGCAGAAACACCTCATCCACCTGGGTGCCGAGCTGGGTGTGGATGCCGCAGTGGTCGAGATCATGAGCATCCATCCCGAGAACCACCTCGTGGAGACCCACTACCTGCTCAAGCCCCACCTCGTCCTGGTGACCAATCTCCGCGTCGACCATACCGCCGCTATGGGGAACACTCGGGATGAAGTGGCTTCGGTAATCGGTCTCGACATTCCAGAAGGGGCACGGGTGTTCGTCCCGCGGCAGGAGTGCCTGCCCAGCTTCCGGACGACGGTAGCTGAGAGAGGAGCAGAGCTGATCGAGGTACCACCGGAGGCCGGGTCGGAGTCCGTGGAACTTGAGTCCGAGCCGGGGATCTCTGAATTCAGCGAGAACATCGATCTGGTGTGTGCGGCGGCCCGGTCGCTGGGTGTCGCTGACGGGACCATCTGGAAGGGAATCCGACGGACCCGCCGCGACATCGGGGCCTTGAGGATCTGGCGCTATCGGCCGGCCGGTTCCCAGGCCCCCTGCCTGGCGGTGAACGCGTTCGCCGCAAACGATCCCGAATCCACGATGCTGGTCTACGGCAAGGTGATGACCGCCCTGGGCGCGGACCCTGAACGGTGTGTCGGTCTGATGAACCTGCGCCCGGACCGAGGTGACCGAACCCTCCAGTGGGTGGACGCGCTGTCGCAGGGGGTGCTTCAGCGATTCAGCCGCCTCTACGTCTTTGGGCTGCACGCGCCGGCCCTCAAGCGGCGGTTGAGACGGCTCGACGGCGCGGCACGGATCGAAGTGCTGCGCAGGAGCCGGCCGGTGGAGATGATGCGGACCGTGGCGTCGGGGATCCGGGATAGCGGGGGCGTCGTGTTCGGGTTCGGAAACATCGGCGGGGTGGGACAGGCGCTGGCGGCGCACTGGAGCGAGGTGGGCGAACCCCTGGAGGTCTAGAGACGATGGGATTCGAGGTTCCTTTCATCGGGCTCGTGCTTTCCCTGGCCTTCATCGGGCTGACCGGTCTCTATCCCGGCGGAATCATCGTACCCAGCTACCTGGTGCTCTTCCTCCAGGAACCGACTNNTGACGGTCGCCGTCTACCGGCTCTGCAGCCGCTGGCTCATCCTGTTCGGTCGCCGTCGCTTCGTCTTCCTGATCCTCGTAGGAGGGCTGTGGGCGGTCCTCTGGTTTCAGTTGTTCCCCTACGTCTTTCCGCTCTCCCTCGAGTTCAGGGTGATCGGATGGGTGATCCCGGGACTGATCGCGAACCATGTCGACCGCCAGGGCTTCGTGGTCACGACGGCGTCGCTGGTGACCGTCACGGTGGTCATCGGCTGGCTGGCGCGGCTGGCGAGCCTGGCGTGAGGTTGCGGTGAAGCCCGTCCTGGTCGTCGATCGCACGCTCCAGCGCCGGATCGTCGCGGCGGGCGTGGTGAGCCTGGTCGCCTGGCCGCTGTTGCAGACGGTATCCCCTCGGCGGTCGATCCCATGGTCGGAGGAGATGCGTGAGGCGGCCCAGCGCATGCACCAAGCGATCACCACCGTCGCGGCGTTCTGTGAGACAGAGGGTATTCGGATCGATGAATCGCTGGATCCCAACCATACGGGTCTGATCGGACCGGAGTACACCCCCCTGTTCACGACCCTCGGCCGGTTGGAGGGGAAGCGCACCACCACGAACCCGGACATGGCCGGGCTCATGGTGCACATGTTGCGTCGAGCGGGAGTGTCCGCCGGAGATACGATCGCGGTGGGAGCCTCCGCCTCCTTTCCCGGTCTGATGATCGCCACCCTGAGTGCCGCCGAGGTGATGGGCGTCCACCCCGTGACGATCCTCTCTCTGGGAGCCTCATCGTATGGGGCCACCCGGCCGGAGTTGAACCTCCTGCACATCCACGAGCTGCTGCTGAACGAAGGCGTACTCTCCACGGCCCCTGCAGCGGTCTCCCTGGGTGGTGAGGGAGATGTCGGCGCCGACTTCGACCCCGCCTTCAGGGAAGATCTCTTACAGCAGATCCGTGTGAAGCAGGTCCCTCTGGTGCACGACCCCGATCTACGCGAGAACGTGGCCCGGCGCATGGCGATCTATCTGGGCGGCGCCGAGGGCAGGCGCGTGGTTGCGTTCGTGAACATAGGCGGTAGCGATGCCAACCTGGGCTCGAGCCCCCTGGTGCTGAACCTGGAACCCGGTCTGAATACCGACCTGGCGCTTCCTCCGCCAGGAGAGCGGGGGGCGCTGTTCGCAATGGCCGCACGCGGCATACCGGTGATCCATCTGCTCCACATCCGGGGTCTCGCGTCGCGCTACGGTCTGCCCTGGGATCCCGTGCCGCTAGCGCAGCCCGGGACGGCACGACTGCGTGATGACGCCGCGCCTCACACCGGGCGTTTCTGGCTGATCACGGCGGTCTACTTCTCGAGTCTTGGTCTGATCGCCGTCGTGGGGAGACGGCGGCGGGAGGTCCGGGCGATCGCGCATTGAATCGAAGGCCTGCGGTGCATGCGGCACGTGCCGTGGACTCTTGTATGGAGTATTGTATGATGTGAAAGCCAGGAGCCGGATGCTGGTAGACGCACGAATGGAGGCACGAACCATGAAGCCCCATTGCAGGTTGACGGTCGGGATGGTCGCACTCGCATCGACGGTTCTGACCGGCGCCGGGGCGCTGGACGCCCAGGAGGCGCCGGTGAAGGCCGAGTTACCGGTGCTGCTCACCTCCTGCGGTCAGAGCCCTGGTCCCCAGCGGGTGCGTTTCTTCCTGAAGAGGCTCGAGCTGGAGCACGAGTTCTTCGAGCAGGCTACCGCCCAGAACCTCAGGGACAGGTCGGAGGCCGGGAACCCGTTCAGAGCCATCATCATCGTCACCGGCGCGAGCCTCAAGGGCATGGGAGCCGCCGGTGTGTCGATCAAGGACGAACTCACCCGGACCGAGGCCCTGATCGCGGAGGCCAAACGACAGGGCATCACGATCATCGGCGCTCACGTGGAGGGTATGGCACGGCGAGCCCAGGGTGCGGCACCCGGTGACAACTCGGACGAGCTGTCGATCGACGCGGTCATACCCAAGTCAGACCTGATCGTCGTCCGGCAGGACGGGAACGCGGACCGGCGGTTCAGTATCATCTCGGAGAACCTCGATATCCCCCTGATCCTGTTCGACAAGAACATGGAGCTGGGCAGTGTCCTGAGGAGTGTGTTCGACAAGTAGCCTGTATCCCGAGTCCGGCTAGCACGCGACGCCCCAGGTAGTGGAGTTCTCCAGGGAGGACTCTGAGCGGTGAGCATGTTCACCTATGCCGGGATTGTGCTCGGCGTCATGGTCGCCGTTTACATAGCGGCCAAGTTCCTCAGGCTCTCCACCGAGCTGGGCATGCTGGCGGCCGCCCTCGGAGGTGGGCTCGTCGGCGGCTTCGGCCTGCCTGCGCGGCACATCGCCGAAGGGGCGATGACGTACCTCGACATCATTCTCATCTTCATCACCGCTACCCTGTTCATGAACATCCTCAAGGAATCGGGAGGGATCGCGTTCGTCGTACGCGGGATCCTCGTCCGGTTTCACCGCAGCCGAGCTCTGCTGATGGTGCTGCTGACCGTGCTGCTGCTGCTGCCGGGGGCCTTGACTGGGGCGGGCAGCGTAACGGTGCTGATCACGGGCGGGATGGTCGCGATCGTGCTGGAAACGATGGGGATTTCGAAGGTGAGGACCGCTGCCATCGTGTTCATCGTTGCGGGGCTCAGCGCCGCAGCACCACCCGTGAGCCTGTGGGCGATGATGACGGCGGCCGGCGTCAACATGCCGTACATCGGCTTTTTCCTGCCGCTGCTCGTGCCCTGCGTGGTGGCTTCCCTCATCGCCATTTTCCTGCTGGGCTGGAGCCGTGAGCAGATCGATCTGGAGACAGCGCTCAAAGAGCTACCCCGGGCGCCCGAGGGGATGAGCTGGCTCAAGGTCATCCTGCCCTTCGTCGTGTTCGTGCTGCTGGTCGCGATCGGACGGCGATGGCCGCACAGTACCCCGGTGATCGGGCTGCCGCTCATGTTCCTCTGCGCGGCCGGGACCTCCTTCGTGCTATCCCCGCTACGGCTGGAGTTCCTGCAGATCTCCCGGGAGACGATCGCACAACTGCTGCCCTTGATCGGCACGCTCACCTGTGTGGGGGTGTTGGTGCAGATCATGACACTTACCGGCGTGCGGGGACTGCTTGCCGTCACCGCCGTCACGCTGCCGGTGACCCTGGTGTTCGCCACCCTGTTTTTCGTCCTCCCGGTCTCTGAGGCCGTCTTGATGTGGGGCGCCGCACCGGTCCTCGGCGTCCCCCTGGTGCTGCTGTTCAACACGATGGGCCTCAACCCGATCGTGGCCCTGGCTGGCATGAGTGTGATCTGGCCGCTGGGTGACTCGCTTCCCCCGACGGCGATCATCGGTCGACTGACGGTGGAAGTGGTGGGGTACCGGGATTCCTACGGTCGATTCCTCAAGAGCTGTGCGCTCCCGGCCGTGGTCATCATGATCATCGGCACGCTCATGGTGGTCTTCTCGAGTCGGCTCTCGTTCCTGACGGGTCTGTAAGGAGGGGATTCAGGGGTCATGGTCTTTCTGCAGATGTTGATCACCGTCATCTACTACTGCCTGATCGCATATGTGGCTGTGATCCTGATCTGGAATCTTGTCAAGACGCGGCAGTGGCAACATGAGGTGCTCTACGCCATCGTGTTGCTCCCCTTCGTGCTGCGTTTGCTCAGGCTGAAATGAGATGATGGCCGACCGGAACGACTCGGACGTTGGCAGCCGGCTGCCGCTGGTCCGCAAGCTCGTGCTTAGTAGCCTGGGTGTGCTGCTCTTGGCTACCTCGGGCGTGAGCTTCTATCGGCACCGGCACCTCGAGGAGACCGTGGTCCTGAGCCCCGGTGTGACCGAGGTGAAGAGGCTGAGCGACTACTTCGATGGCGTGCGGGGCACGATCAACGACTGCAACCTCTACTTTCTCGAGGGTCAGGAGCCGGGAGCTACCATGCTCGTCATGGGCGGCACCCATCCCGAGGAACCAGGGGGGCGTCTCGCAGCCTGGCTGTTTGCCGAGAACGCGGTGATGGAGCAGGGACGGTTGATTGTCGTGTTGAGCGCCAACCGCAGCGCCACAACCGTGACCCGTCTGGGGGGCGCATACCCGACCGATTTCGTCATTCCCACAGACTGGGGGGAGCAGGCCTTCCGTATGGGTGACCGCTGGTCGAATCCGCTGGACCAGTGGCCCGACCCCGAGGTCTACATCCACGACCCGAGCGGGCAGAACTTGGCGTACGTGGATATCCGCAACCTGAACCGGGCGTGGCCCGGGAGACCGAACGGCACCCTGACCGAACGGACCACCTATGCGTTGATGGAGCTCATCCGGCGGGAGCGGGTGGACATCGTGATCGACCTGCACGAGGCCGAGCTGCAGTACCCGGTGATCAGCACGATCGTTGCCCACGACCGAGGGGAAGAGCTGGCCGCGTTCGTCTCGATGATGTTGAGCGATGAGGAGTTCAACATCGGCATGGAGTATTCACCGAAGAACCTGCACGGCCTCTCGCATCGGGAGGTGGGCGACTACTCCGACGCCGTACCCCTGGAGTTCGAGGCGCCGGAACCGTTCCTCGATGCTACCCGGGGCCGCACGACCCGGGAGCAACTGCTGACTGGACAGGACGAGTTTGTGATGAAGGCGGGCGAGCACGGCCTGCTGTTCGAGCGCATAGACGAGCATGGCTGGCCCATCGACGTCCGGGTGGGACGTCATACGTCCGCCGTGCTGCAGACCATGGAGAGTTGGACGATCCTCAATCCCGACCGGCCACTGAGCTGCCGGGGGGTGCCGCGGTATGCAGAAGTGATCGAGCAGGGCCTCGGGCACTGGCTGCACGATCCATCGCAGGCCCCACCCGGGCGGGTGGTCATTGAGTAGGGTCATGGAAAGGAGCAGTCCCGTGAAACGTTACGTTCGCATCGGCGTGACCGGCCCGTTCATCCTGGCAGTGGTCATGATCCTCACCGCCGGGGTGGCGACAGCCTCCGCGCAACTTCAGGAGCTGGCGTCCGCAGGCCAACAGTGCACTGAACAGGGTCCGGGCTGTGGCTGTAGCCCTGAGCGGATGGACTGCGGATGCACCAGCATCATGGTGGGGAAGCAGGCCTCCACGGACGGTTCGGTGATGACCGCCCACAGTTGTGACGGGAACTACCGGACGTGGCTGCAGATCGAGCCACGGAGGTCAAACCCCGCGGGCGCCCAGAGGCCGATCTACTGGGGCAAGCTGCACACCGAGACCCCCGACGATATGAGGGGAATGCGGCTCAAGGGGAGTATCCCCGAGATAGAGCAGACCTACCGCTACTTCAACGTGGCCTACCCTGCCATGAACGAGAAGGGACTCGCCATCGGGGAGACGACCATCGGCGGCAGGCGGGAGCTCCGGAACGATGAGGGGCTGTTCTTGATCGAGAACCTCCAGGCCATCGCCCTGGAACGAACCACGACCGCCCGGGATGCCATTCGACTCATAGGCGAGCTGGTCAAGGAGTATGGCTACGGCGATTGGGGGGAGTGCTTGACCTTTGCCGACTCGAAGGAGGTGTGGCACTTCGAGATCATGGGCGCGGGCCCCCTGGAAGTTGGTGCTGTCTGGGCGGCGGTCCGGATTCCTGATAACCACGTGGGAGTCTCGGCCAACATCCCGCGCATCAGCGACCTCAACCTGGACGACCCTGACCACTACATGGCCAGCGAGAACGTGTTCTCCCTGGCCGAGGAGATGGGGTATTGGGATCGGTCCAGCGGCGAGCCGTTCAAGTGGTGGAAGGCTTACGGAAACGTCGACCGGGAGGGGAATCCCCGTCGGCCGTACTCGGTACGTGAGTTCTACGTGTTGAGTACTCTCGCCCCTTCCCTGAACCTCACCATGGACATGGAGGAGCTACCGTTCTCGGTCGAGCCCGACGAGAAGGTCTCGGTGCGGGATGTCCTGGCCTACTACAGGGAGACCTACGAGGGAACCGAGTTCGACATGACCAAGAACCTCATCGTGCCTCGCCGGCTGCGCCGGGGGCAGACGGCTGGGGAGCAGCTGGAAATGGTCAAGAGCCCGGTGGTGAACCCCTGGTCCATCACGAGCGACATGGGGCATCTGTTGAACACCATCAAGCCGGGCACTGTGGAGACCGTCCGTACCATCGCCGTCGCCCGCTGTTCCTACTCGCAGGTCATCCAGGCGCGAGATTGGCTGCCGCCGGAAATCGGAACGGTGGCGTGGTTCTCGTTTGACAACCCTGGTCAGAGTCCGCGCATCCCAATCTGGGCCGGAGTCACGGAGTTGCCCGAGAGCTTCAAGGTCGGCTGTCAGAAGAGATACCGCACCGATTCCGCGTGCTGGTGGTTCCGCCGCGCCAATCGATTGGCCATGATCAAGTGGGGGTGGGCGCGGCAATACATCGAGGGCGCCGTGCGAGAGTACGAGAACCAGGCCTTCGACGAGGTACCGCTGATCGAGCAGAAGGCGCTGGAACTCATGCAGACCGCCAACGGCGAGGATTCCATGACCTTCCGGGAGTTCCTGACCCGGTACACACACAACTTCTCCCGGGCAACGATGCAGCAATGGTGGGAGCTGGGCGACTTTTTCTGGGCCGAGTACGCGAGAGGCTGGTGATCTCCGGGGCTAGCGAAACGTTGACGGATAGGCGCTGACCAGCGGCGGGCTCGCGCGCTCTGCGGCGCTACGAATCACGCCGTCCCGACTGGGAGAGCCGGCCGCAGGGCCGGCTCTCAGGTTTCCGGTGGCATTGGCGATATCCCCACCACCTGCCCGGCGGCGAGGCGATCTACCTCCTCCCGGGAGTAGCCCAGCAGCCCCTCCAGGATCTCTCGAGTGTGCTGGCCCAGGGCCGGTGCCGGCTGCTTCACGATATCCGGGGCTGAGGAGAGGTGGGGAGTGGACCGGGCAAAGGTGTAGGTGCCAACCTCCGGATCATCGATGTCCACCAGCATTCCCCGGGTCCTGAAATGGGGGTCGGCGAACACGTCCCTCGCCGTGTACACCGGACCCGTAGGCATTCCCGCCTCGTTCAGGGTGTCCACCACCTCCTGCCGGGTCCTATCCGCCGTCCAGCCCTCTATGATGGGTTGCAGGAACTCGGCGTTGGCGGCACGGCTGGTGCCATCAGCGCTCTTGGGGTCGTCCACCAGGTCCGGGCGGCCCACCGCGTTGGCCAGGCGGGCCCAGACGATGTCGTCGGGGACGTTCAGGGCCACGTAGCCATCCTTGCACTTGAAGGCCCCTCGGGGCCAGAGGTGCTCCAGCTTGCCGCGTTGAGGTTCGTTCCCCGTGACGGAGTAGAGGGCCACCATCCGCTCATTCAGGGCCAGCATGTTGTCCAGGAGCGCGACGTCCACTAGTTGCCCCTCCCCCGTCCGCTGCCGCATGAGAAGGGCCTGGAGGATCCCGTAGGCTCCGATCATACCGGAGTAGACGTCCGCCAGGCCGTACAGGGTGAAGGTAGGTGGCTTGTCCTCGAACCCGATCAGGTTCATGACACCGCTCATGGCCTCAGCCACGATGTCAAACGCCGGGCGCGTCGAATAGTCGCTCTGGTACCCGGGGAGTCGGCCGAACCCCGAGATCATGGCGTAGATGATCCCGGGGTTGATTACCCTTAGCCCTTCGTAGTCCAGGCCGATCTTCTCCATGGCCCCGGGCCTCAGGTTCTCCACCACCACGTCGGAGACTCCTGCCAGTCTCCGGATGATATCCCGTCCCGCTTCGGTCTGGACGTTGAGAGCCAAGCTCTTCTTGTTTCGGTTGTACGCCATGTACCCGAAGGCCTTCTTGACACCGTCCCGCTGTGCGAAAGGGGGGATGGATCGGCGGGGATCTCCCCTACCCGGGCGCTCGATCTTGATGACCTCGGCCCCGGCGTCGGCCAGGAGCATGGTGCAGTAGGGTCCGCTCATGTACTGCTCCAGGCCGATGACGCGGATCCCCGATAGAGGACGTTGTGATCTGCTCGACACCTTGTCGTCTCCCTCGATGCGCCCCGCCTCCGCAGGACGGAGACGCCGCGCAATTGTCTCACAGGGCGGAGAAGGTTCGTGCTGCTGTCGTCCGCGACCGGGCGGGTCCAGTCGCGTCCGAACCCCAGCTCCCTGCGGCCTACTCCCCGTCCAGCCACTCCACCAGCGTGGAGACACCCATGCCCACCCCCACGCAGAGGGTGGCAAGACCGTAGAAGGGTCGTGATTCCTGTGGAGCCCTACGCTTCATCTCGTGGAGCAGGGTCACCAGAATCCGGGCGCCGGAGCAGCCGGTGGGATGCCCGAGGGCGATGGCGCCCCCGTTCACATTGGTGATCTCGTGGCGGAGACCGAGCCTCCGCATAACCCCTAGGGCCTGGGCGGCAAAGGCCTCGTTCAGCTCCACCAGGCCGATCTGATCCAGGCTCACTCCAACGCGTTTCAGGAGCTTCTCGGTGGCGGGCACGGGGCCGTACCCCATGACACCGGGATCCACCCCCGCCACGGCCGAGCCTGCCCAGCGGGCCATGGGACGGAGGCCAAGCTCGTGAGCCTTCTCCCGGCTCATGAGCAGGAGGGCTGCCGCCCCGTCGTTGATCCCGCTGGAGTTCCCGGACGTGACGGTCCCGCCGGTACGGAATGCGGGTTTCAGGCGCGCGAGCTGCTCCGGGCTTGTGTCCAGGACGAAGCCCCCCTCCTCCCTTCGGTAGCGAGGGTGCTCGTCCGTGTCTACCAGGATGGGGTCTCCCTTCCGCTGGGGCACCGAGATGGGGACGATCTCGTCCCTGAACCTGCCCCCGTTCAGGGCCTCCACGGCTCGGCGGTGGCTCTCCAGGGCGAAGGCGTCCTGCTCCTCTCGGGAGATGGTCATCTCCCGGGCGATGTTCTCCGCCGTCTCTCCCAGGCTCTCGATGGGATAGAGGGCGTCCAGCCTGGGGTTGTTGAAACGCCACCCCACGGTGGTGTCCCACATGGTCCAGTGTCCCACGGGCTGAGGGCGCTCGGGCTTGGGGATGGCCCAGGGAGCTCGGCTCATGCTCTCCACTCCCGCGCCGATGAACACGTCTCCCTCCCCGGCTGCAATGGCCTTTGCCGCCTGGTTCACCGCCTCCAGAGCCGAGGAGCAGTTCCGGTTCACTGTGACCCCCGGTACCTCCACCGGCCACCCTGCGAGGAGGACTGCCATCCGGGCTACGTCCCGGTTGTCCTCTCCCGCCTGGTTCCCGCATCCCGCGTACACGTCGTCGATGACGCTCGGGTCGAGCCCGACCCGCTGCACCAACCCCTTGAGGACCTCGGCCAGGAGGTCGTCTGGGCGGACGCCGGAGAGGCCGCCGTTGTGCCTTCCCACCGGCGACCGGACCCCGTCGATGATGACCACTTCTCTCATGCTGCCTCGCTGCTGCGGCCCCCGGGCCACCCTAGATAACGGCCAGGTCGGGGCGGCGTCCGGACTCCCCGGACTCTCTCTCCAGGTCTTTTATGAACTCCCCGAAGCGTTCCGCCACCTTCAGGAGGCGGGGATGGTGGTGCTGGACAAACCGCTCCGGGTCCGGGTCCTCCCGGAAGGCCACGAGCAGGGCGTCAGCGCGCTCGTCGGTGGCAGCGTCGATGTAGCTGGAGGAGATGCGCAGGCAGAGCTCCTGGGCCGAATGGAAGGCCGAGCCTGGGAGGGTGGCGATCTCGTACCGCTCCAGGAGATGCAAAGCCAGATCGTCGTCCGTGTGGACCCCGCGGGCCGCCAAGGGCTCCTTCCATTTCTGAAAGGACGGGAAAAGGTAGAAGGCCCCGGCCGGCTCCACGCAGGGGATACCGAGATGCACCATGGTCTGGAAGAGGAAGCGGGTTCGGATCGAGTGCATTCGGGCGCAGAGATCGATGTATTCCTCCACCTCCGGATCCCCACTGTAAGCCACCAGTGCGGCGTATTGCACGGGGGCCGTGACGCAGGTCCAGATGTTGGACGCGATGTTCCCAATGGCGTGGGCAAGAGCCCTTCCGCCCGTCCCGGGGGGGAGGATGGCCGTCCCGAAGCGCCAGCCGCCGAGGGGTAGGTTCTTGCTCAGCCCACCGAAGACAATCGTGCCCTCGGGGTAGAAGTGGGCGATGGAGATGTGGGGGACACCTCCGAAGGTCATCAGGGAGTAGACCTCATCGCTCAGGACCATTAGCTCATTTTCCCTGGCGAACCCTGCCAGGGCCTCCACCTTCTCGGGGTGCATCATCGTCCCGGTAGGATTCTTGGGGCTATTCACGATGAAGACCTCGGGGTTACCCCAGTTCTGCCGGGACTCCTGCATCCGGGTCTCGAGCACGTCCAATTCCAACTCGAAGTTCGCCTCCGGCCGTGTGGGAACGAAGGTGGCCGGCTTGGCCAGGAGATGGGCCTGGGGTGCATAGGAGACCCAGGAGGGCTGCGGGATGATTACCTCCTCCCCCAGCGCCAGAAGGGAGGCGAAGATCAGCGACTTGGCCCCGGGGCCCACGACCACCTGCTCTGGGGTGACGTCCAGGTCGAACTTCGTCTGATGGTACTCTGCGATGGCCCGGCGGAGTTCCGGGATCCCCAGAGCGGGAAGGTAGCTCCGCTTCTGGACATGGGCCCGGAGTGCCGCGGCGACCTTCGGATGCACCGGGAAGCGGGACTCGCCGAAGGCCAGGTGGTACACGTTCTGGCCGGCGGACCACATGTCCTGGACTCGGTCGTTGATGGCGAGGGTTGCGGAGACCTTGAGTCCCCTGACCCCGGCACGCGAGAAGCGGATGGGTTTGAAACGCTCGACCACGGTCTTTTCTCCGGTAGAGGGGGGAGCCAAGACTGCATGCTGCCTGTTTGCCCTTGATCCGGCATCGGACCAATCACAAGCGGCATAAAGATACCTGATACAGGCTCGCTGGTGGACAGGACGCGGCTATGTGCCTCAGAGTCCGCCGGAACTCCGCAGGAACGTCGCTCGTTCACGAGTCGATTGCGCCGGCCCGAGCCGTGAGATCAGCTGGTCGGTCGTGTCAGTTCGACCGAGCAGCAGACTCTAGCCGGACCGAGAGGTACAGGTAGATGCACTGGATGCAGTATCCCGATGAGAGTGAGCTGTACGACCTCCTCGAGGATCGCTACGACACGAATCATACGCGGGTCCAAGGCGGAGCGCGCCCTCCGCGCCCCGCGGTCAACGGCGCCGGGTGTGCTCGGATCTCGCTACCTGGCCCGGCCGAGGTAGCGCAGGAAATCGCTGTCCGTGCTCAGCACCAGCACGGCAGTCGAGTCCAGGGTTTCCCTCAATACCTCCATGGTCTTGAGAAAGCGGTAGAATTCCGCGTCGCGGTTGTAGGCGCTGGCGTAGATGTCGGCCGCCTCGGCGTCGGCCCGGCCCTTGATCTCCTGCGCCTGGCGGTAGGCCTCCGAGGTGATCGACTTGAGCTCCCGCTCCTTTTCGCCGTTGATTCGGGCCGATTCGCCGGCGCCCTCTGAACGGAACTCTTCGGCAATGCGGTTCCGCTCGGAGATCATCCGAGCATACACCTCCGTCTGCACCTCCTCGACGTAGTTGATCCGCTTGAAGCGGAAGTCGAGGATCTCGATCCCGAGATCCGCGGTGCGGCTCTGCGCTGCCTGTAGCACCTCCTCGGCGAGCGCGTCCCTGCCCCTCTCGATGCTGTCGGTAGTCGCGAGCTCGCCTCCGCCTGTACCCTCTTCGGAGCCGGCGAACTCCCGGTTGCTGCTGCGCACGACCTCGATCAGGTCGTGCTTGGCGATCGCGTTGCGGGTCTCGCCGTCGAGGATGTCGTCGAGACGGGATTGCGCCCCCTGCTCGGAACGCAATCGCTGGAAGTACTTGAGCGCATCGGTGATGCGCCAACGAGCGTAGGTGTCGACGTGGATGAATCGCTTATCCCGCGTCGGTACCTCGTTGGGGTCGCCATCCCATTCCAAAAAGCGTCTGTCGAAACGGTTCACTTTTTGGATGAACGGCGTCTTGAACTTCAATCCGGGTGTGGTGACCGGATCGCGCCGTGGTTCACCGAACTGCGTAATCAACGCCTGCTGGGTCTCGTCGAGGACGTAGAACCCGCCGCCCGCGGCTAGCACACCCACGAGCACCACGGCGCCAACGATGATGATCGTGACGTTCCTCATTGCTTCACCTCCTGGCTCAGCGGCAGCAGCGGTAGGATCCCCTGCAACGCCTCGTCCAGCACGATCTTCTGCCTCACGTTCGGGTACACCGACTGCATCGTCTCGAGGTAGATGCGCCTGCGGGTTACCTCCGGAGCTCTGCGGTAGGCGGCCAGGAGCTGCCTGAACAGCGCGGCATCGCCCCTCGCGCGGTTTACGCGATCGGTAGCGTACCCCTCCGCTTGCTGGATCGTCTGCTCCGCCTCGCCGCGGGCCCGAGGAACGACCCGGTTGTACTCGGCCCGCGCCTCGTTGATCATCCGCTCGCGCTCCTGCTGGGCCTCGTTGACCTCGTTGAACGACGGCTTGACCGGGTCGGGCGGGTTGACGTCCTGCAGCACGATCTGGTCGACCTTGATTCCGGTCTCGTACTGGTCGCACAGCTCCTGCAGCCGGCGCTCGACCTCCGAGGCGATCTCCTGCCGGCCGATGGTCAGCACCTCGTTGACGCTGCGGTCGCCGATCACGCTCCGCATCACCGCTTCGTTCATGGCCCGAAACGTGTCGGAGCGACCTCTCTCCCTGGAGTCGAACAGGTTTCTCACCCTGAAGAGGTATTGGTAGGGATCGGTAACCCGAAACTGTGTGGTCCACTCGACCACTGCGACGTTCAGATCACCGGTGAGCATGAGCGACTCGTCGAGGAACTGCCCCGGCGCGTACCGGGTCTGCACGCCGGCCCGCTCAGTGCGGAACCCGAATTCCGCCTTGAGCTGCCGTTGCACCGGTACCTTCGTCACCGTCTGTATCGGCCGCGGCCACTTCAAGCGGAGTCCCGGTTGGGCCTGGCGGGTGTACTTGCCGAAGGTCAGCACGACTCCGACCTCCTCGGCACCCACGGTAAACACCGAGCTCCAGAGCACGAGGATCCCAAGTAGGATCCCAATGCCGATGCCCACCGCTTGGGCCGAGACGTTCCGCGGCCGCAACCGCCTGAGGTCGGGTACGCGCGGTTCTCGCGACGCCATAGATGCCTCCTTTCCCTCGGATTGGTGAGGTGGATACTCACCTTGCAGTCTAGCGCCTGGGTCCCCTCGCACAAGGAGAGTAGAGCGGCCGCTGGCTTGGTCTGCCACGGATGATCGCTAGGACGCAGATTCATTCAGATCCGCGTCCGGATATTGATCCGCGGCAGCGATGTATCCGCGTTCAGAGAATCATCCGCGGCCGTGTGATCCAAGTTCAGAAGATCATCTGCGGCAGCGAGCGGCCGGATGGACCCACCGGTGCATGGCGTTTAGTAAGCGGACTTCTGGGGCGCACCACTCGCCCTCGCCCCTGTGGCCTTCATGAAGCGCACAATAAGACGCCGCACTAACAGCTGGCGGGCAGGGTGTGCCCGCCGCATGTTTACCGTAGCGCGAACCGTTCGCCATGCGCCCGCACTTGGATCGCACCGGATTCGGCTGGCTCCAGATTGACGGGGAGCGGCACGAGCACGACGTGCTCATCAGGCTCGACGGCACCGTCGAGAAGCGCAAGAAGAAGCTCTCCAAGCGNNATCTCGCTGGACGAGGCCAAGCACATCTACGGGGACGGGGCCACTATGTTGATCCTCGGCACGGGTCAGCACGACACCGTGCGCCTTTCCGAGGAAGCAGCCGAGTACTTTCGGCAGCGGGGTGTGGAGGTGCGGCTGCTCCCTACTCCCGAGGCGGTCGCGGCGTGGAACGACGCGCCTGAGAAGAGCATCGGGCTGTTCCACGTGACGTGCTGATGGCTGGGGACAGCAGCGCGGCCGCCGCCTTCACCTCGCCTCCGTCCCGCGCCGATCCGCGTTTCTGTGCGGCTCCGCGCTAGCTACCTGGAATCCGCAAACCGCCACGACGATCTGAAATCCCGTGCCGGCGCTTCACCACGCAGCCGGGCCCGCACCATTTCGATCGGCATCCGCCCGCCCTGTAGGATCGCATCGTGAAACTCGCGGTTCGTCATGCGGCCCGAGCCGACGAGCTCCTCGCGGAGAGCGCGGATCTGCATCCCGCCCAGCATGTACGCAGCCTGGTACAGCGGAGCATATGATCCAATGAACGAGCGCCGCACCTCGGCCGTCGCGTTGGCGCGCTCGTGCCCGACACGATCGACGAGAAAGTCGATGGCCTCCTCGGGCGTCATCCGCTCCAGGTGAAAGCTCAGTGAGAAGATGATTCGCGCGGCGCGATGCATGCGCCAGAACAACATGCCGATCCGGTCTTCCGGGGTCTGCGGGAACCCCAGGTCCCACAGCAGCATCTCCCAGTAGAGCGCCCAGCCCTCGCCCCAGAACGGGGTGCTGAACGGACGGCGGTGTGCGTTGTAGCGGCTCGTCATGAAGCCTTGCAGGTGGTGCCCGGGAATCAGCTCGTGATGCACCGTTGCCCGGGAGAAGTGCGGGTTGTTGCCGCGCATACTCATGAGCTTGTCTTCGTGCGTCATTGCATCAGTCGGGTAGGACACCTGGATCACCTCACCGCCCAGGAAGAACGGACTCACCTTCTGCCGTTCGGGCGACATCATCTCCATTCGCCAGATCTCCTCGGCGAGCGGCGGTACGGTGACGAGGTCACGTTCCTTGACGAACTCGATCGCCTCGTACGCCAGGTCCCGCACGACCTCCGTCTGCTTGCCGGGTTCCACGGCGAGGTTCTTCACGTGTTCCAGTGCCGCTTTCCAGTCGTCGCCGTACCCCAGGTCCCGCGACGCCTTGAGCATCTCCTGGTCCAGCCACTCGAACTCCCGCTCGGCGATGGCGATCAGCTCGGCGGGCGTGTACGGAATCATCTCGTGAACCAGGTCGCTGCGGAGTCCGTCCGCCCCGATCGGATCGCCGACGATGGGTTCGTCCTCCCCGGGCTTGACGCCCACCACGCGGGAGCGCAGGAACTGGACGTAGTCGTCGAGGGCCGTGTCGAGCTTCTCGTATGGATCGCTCGTCCACCAAGTGAACAGCGGATCGTAGCCGGCATAGTACTCGTGCCACCGGCGCATCCCTCCACGCATGCTGCCGATTGCGCGGGCGGCACGGAACGCCACGATGCGGGACGGCGCCTCGTTGCCGTTCAGGCTCTCCTGCACGGCATCTCGTGTCTTGGCGATTCGAGAGGGCAGCTCAGCCAGGAGAGCGGCGGTTGCCCGCGGATCCGGGATCTCCATGCGTCGCCGAGCCTCTTGCAGTTCGATCAGCGTCGGGGCGAACGGCATGAGAGGGGCCATCTCTTGGAACAATGTTTCCTCGCGATCGAGCGACTCGAGCTCGTAGCGCAGTTCGGTGCGCATCAGCACGTAGTCGATCCTGCCTTCCAGGCTCAAGTCGTCGAAGTCGAACGCCTCTAGGCCGTTGGTCCACTCCCGGTAGAACTTGCGGAACCGGGCGCGCCGGGTCGGGGAGTACTCGACATCCCAGCGACGTCCCAGCGCGGCACGGTCAGCGGAATAGCGCTCAACGACAGAGGCGAGCTCGCTTTCGCTTCGGGCGCTCAGGCCGGGCAGATCGGGGACCGATTGGCTGTGCTCGATGGTGTTTGCGGGCAGGGCGGCAGCGGTTCGATTGGATTGGGCGGTGCAGGGGAGTGAGAGCGTCGCCGTGACGGTGAGCAATACGGTGAGTGGCGCGACTTTCATCGTTGTCTCCTAGATTGACGAACTTCGATCGGCTGCCGGTTTCTGTGCGGTTCGGGCGTCTATTGCTGACGCGCCGCGCCGCCTCGTGCTCGGCACCTAAGGCGACACAACAGCAAAGTCGTCGATCTGTCAATCGCGACCGAGTTACACACGTAAGGTGCTATCTTGGGGCGCCTGTTTGCGGCCACGGAAGAAACGTGGGTCACCACGGATGATTTCGGAGCAGCGGATCATCCGCGACGATCCGCGTTTCTTGCCAATCATCCGTGGCCCGCCCGCGGCAGACCACCGCGCCCTGCGGTACGGTATTCTTACATGACCATCCATACGAGGCCATTGAGGAGTGAGGGAGGCTCGGCATGACCCCTGATGAGCTGCGGGCAATAGTGGATTTCCTGAGGCAGGAGGTTCATTTGGACGACCCGGGAGCAGACGGCGAAGTGGTCGTCGGATTCGATGCCCCGACAGTCGATGAGATGGCCCGGGCGGGCTTAAGCCTCGAGGGCTGCAGGCAGATCCTGGGGGCCTCATGGTGGGAGGAGATGGTGGCCGACATAGTCGAGACACCGGAAATGTGTGACCCCGGGGACCCGCCCGAGCAGGTACTCGAGTACGCCAGGGACGTCGTGTCGGAGTACATCCGCAAGCGGGCGACACTGTGAGATAGGAATGCAAGGATCGGGTGCGTCCGGGTGGTCGTCGGGCACGGGATCAAGGCGGGACGGCCGGCTCGGGACGCGCCCGTCACCTATGCTTCGCCTGGAAGGAGAAACCCTAGATGGGAACCAGGCTACTCGCTAGCCTCGCGGGAGGCCCGTGGTGCCGGCACCCGGCGTGAAGATCCTAATCGGGTCCGCGGAGGCTGGCGCCGTGGTCTTCACCCCCGCCTTGCACCCAAGCTACTCGCTCGAAACAGGCAGCACTCGGATTGTGCGAGGGTCACTGCGCTTCACTTCGCCCGCCAGCGCCTGGACTTGGTATTCTCCGGCCGTGAGCGTGACTACGCTGTTGCCGACCAGCACCTCGCCAGTCCAGATCCATTCTTCCGTTCGGGACTCGTTAGGCCCCAGGCCCTGGGGGGCCAGATCAGCTGTGCAGATTCGCAGATCGATGCGATGCTCTTCGGATCCGACCTGCACGATTGCGCCGAGTTGACACGACGAGCTCCCCTGCCCCCAAACCACCGAGTCACCGAGGTTCGTGGCCGTGACCGTCACGATGACTGGCGCATGAGGGCCCACTTCAGTGTGACTGAACCACAGCGTCACCTCTAGGCCGGCACCCCCGAACGGATCGGAACAGCCGCTGGCCGCGATTACGAGCAATCCGGCAAGCGCCGTGCTCCTGGCGGAGCAGATCCGCCGAACCCCGCGGTCGGCCATAGCCCCCTCCGATCAAGCGTGTGGGGACGCACTGGCTTTCGGGTCCCCTCATAGGGGGATACCCTGGCAGGTGATGCCGGGTCACGGGACGCGGCGCGCTGCCGGCGGCAAGCGACCGGGGGGATTACGCCGCAGGGGGAGGTGCCGAGTCCGCCCAACTGGACGGAGAAGACCCGAACCCGTCCCAGTCTGAATGGTCCGATAAAGGGGGGACATCCTACGGCCCGGCTGCGAGTGTCCCAAGAAGGGCACCTGATGCCCCAAAACGGGCCTATCGGCGGCGCCGGGGGCTCGTTACTGTTTGCCGGACTTACGTCCAGCAACGCCCCGCCGCCGCGACGTCCGCGCCCAGCGTCCTCCGACGACGTGACCGCTGGTCTACCTGACAACCTGCGTGGGATGCCGGGGATGCCCATCCCCTGATCCCCGTTTGACACGCTCAACCCGGGAGGCGGACATGCCAAACGTCGCAGTGGTCATGAGTGGTGGTGGTGCGAAGGGGGCATTCGAAGTCGGTGCTCTGGAGCATCTCATCTGTGACAAGGACATCGACTTCAAGGTGATCGCCGGAATCTCTACAGGTTCCTTGAACGCTCTGATGCTCGCGCAAGGCAGAGGTTCAAATGAGCTGAAGCGACAATTTGCCGCTCTGCGGGACATCTGGCTCGGCATCGAGAACTACAAGGCGATTTACCGCGAGCGCTTCCTTGCCAAGCTCCTGTGGCTGCTCTGCAAGGACAGTTGGTATTCCCCAGATCCCTTGTGGGAGATGATCCAGGACCCCCAAAACGTCTCCCTTGACCGATTGAAGCAGTCTGGACGGGAGTTGCGGATTGGGGCTGTCGGCCTTGAGTCGACCTTCTACTACGAGATCGACCAGTACAACGATTCGATCCGGGAGTGGACGCTGGCGAGCTCGTCCATGCCGCTGCTGTTTCCGCCGGTGGCCGTCGATGGGCAGTATGCCATGGATGGGGGAATCCGCAACGTGACACCGCTCAGGGCCGCGTTCAAGGCGCTGAGCAGGATATCGGCAGATGGTGAGGATTCACCTGACGAGATGTACGTGCTGTTCGCCTCTCCGTTTGGCATTAAGCAGGCAGAGCCGCCATGGAAGTCCGGCCGGGCGATACTGGAGAGGGCCATCGAGATAATGGTGAACGAGATCTACTGTGAGGATGTGCTGCACGCGATCCTCGTGAACCGGTCGGTGCGTGCATACCGTCAACTCGAAAGCGAGCTGCAATCAGGAGATGCAGCGTCGAAGGTCCAGGAGTTGCTGGGAGCCTTCCACTATAGATACCCCGACTACCGCGACGTGAAGATCTATGGCGTTGTGCCGGATAAGGAGTACTGCGGCGGGCTCGAGTTTGAGCCGGCGAAGATCCAGGCGGCGTACGATGCGGGAAAGGCAGCGGCAAAAAACCCATTGAATGAGGACCAGCTGCATGACCTGCTGAAAGATCTCCGCCAGCCTCCCAAGTCCAGAGCAGTGGCTGGAATATCAGGGTCAGAGATCGCACAGGGCGCCCTTCCAGAGCGTCCATCATGCTGGCGTCGGTATGGTTGGCTAATCGTTATTGGTATCGCGGTGCTTGTGATTGTGATTGGAGTTGTGTTGCTGGCTGTTTTGCTGTGACAATGAGGCTGCATAGATTCTAGGTGTGCTTCTGAAATTCGGCCTCCTTTGCCATAGGTGTCTCGTGACGGCATACCGCACCGTCGCGACGATCCTAGTACTCAACTTGGTGTCGTGTGTTCCTGGCGATGCACCGACGACACCCCCTTCGATTACCGAGCCCGACGGTGCGCCTGCCGCCATCCGCGGCGGCGAGCGGTTGGGCCGGGCCCTCGTCAGCGCGCGGCATATTCCGGGCATGCAAGCCTTGTTGGTTGCCCAGGACGGCGAGTTCCTGCGCGAGAGGTACTACAACGGATCTACTCCCGAATCCGTGTACGATGTCAAGTCGGTGACGAAGAGCGTCATTTCGGCCCTGGTCGGCATCGCGATTGAGGAGGGTGTTCTCGAGAGTGTTGATCAACCGCTGTCGGATGTGCTTGGCACTGTTGTCGATAGTCTCGACGAGGACTGGGCCAGGGTGACCATCGGCAATCTCCTCACAATGACTGCCGGGCACTCCGTGGACGCCAATGGGAACTCGGGCGACCTCTTCAATGTCAACCCGCTGGCAGCCATCCTCGGGACGCCGGTCACTCACGAGCCTGGGACGCGGTTTGTCTACAGCAACGCCAGTACGCACCTGCTGTCGGTGATTCTGACCGAAGCTGCCGGGATGAGCACGGCGGAGTTTGCCAGGATCTTCCTGTTCGAGCCTCTGGGGTGGGAAGCAAGACCGTGGCTCGCCGATGAGATGGGGTACACCATCGGTCCTTGGGGCCTGCATCTGAGCGCACGCAACATGCTCGACCTGGGCATGTTGTACCTGCATGCCGGCAGATCCGGGGATGATCAGGTTATTCCGGCTGAGTGGATCGAAGAGACGACGCAGCCATGGGTTTCGTTGCCGGAGTTCGGCTCGGGTCTCACCCGGGGCATCTCCGCCTACGGTTACCTGTGGTGGCTCGGCCGCACCGGAGGTCACGATCACCACTCTGCCCGGGGATTCGGTGGCCAGTACATCTTCATCGTTCCCGACCTAGATCTCGTCGTGGTGTCGATATGCGACTACCGTGGAAAGGACGTGGAGGAGATCCACGCCGACGACGCGAGCATCCTCGATCTGATTGTCGAAGAGATCATACCGGCTGTGGGATGAGGCGAGCCCGACCGATGGCTAGGGCTAACCCGCCGTTACCGACCTCTTCGACCGCTACCTGGCCGCCCTCGGGTCGGTCCGCCGCACAGCCGCGCGAGCCGGTGCTAGGCGCCCGGCCGGGAGGACGGACCAACCGAGTGTGACCTAGGTCACTGCTCCGGCGAGATTGGCTGTGTTCTCTCCATGTGGGGTGCGCTCGCGGTGCCGGGGGGAGCGAGATTGGACAGCCGTCTCCGCATGGCAGGGCGAACGGGGTTTCGCAACCGTCCGCAGTGCAGCAATTTCCGGTATACGAGCAGCGTACCTCCGTGGCGGGGGGGTGCCTCCCGTCGAGGGCTGGTGCGCGTGTGACATGGACCTTCTCAACCCGGCGGTTGGCGCTGCCGGGTCCACCGCGAATGGTGCATGACTGAGCCGACCCCGCCGGACCAGGGCGTGGACACAGCGGCCGTCGAGCGTCTCATGCTGATGCTCGACAAGGGGCTGCGGGCGTTGCAGCTCTATCCCTCCAACAACCCGGTGTACCAGAAGGCGCTCTTGAACCTGCGAACCGCCTTCGAGCCTGTGTGGGAGGAGTGCGGGGAGCTGGAGCTCCAGGTGAACGAGACGGACTTGGCATGGGGCGCGAACGTGGTGCTGTCCCAGCCGGACAAGTCCGAAAGCCTCGCGTGGATCATGTTCAAGGACGGCCTGCGATCCCTCACGCTGGTGGAGGGGGTGGAGGACGACGAGATCGTTCAGTTCTTAGACGTGTTGCAACAGGCTCGCAACTTGCCGCGGGACGCCCCGGACGACCTGCTCACCCTGCTGTGGCAGCGCCAATTTCAGCTGATCCGCTACACCTACACGGAGCTCGGCGAGGAGGAGGTTGCCTCATTTGAGTCGGCGGCCGCCCCACAGCCGTCCTGGGGGGAACCCCCGGCCAGTCCGTCGCCGGTAGAGGTCCGGCAGAAGGTGGCCGAGGAAACGACGCAGGCCGCTGTCGCCGAGGCGCCGCCCGAGATCATGAAGGTGGAGGACTTCGATTCCACGCTGTATTTCCTCGACGAGAGCGAGATCAACTACCTCAAGGGCGAGATCGAGCGG
Organism: Gemmatimonadales bacterium; assembly: GCA_011772755.1. Lineage (GTDB taxonomy): Bacteria > Gemmatimonadota > Gemmatimonadetes > Gemmatimonadales > GWC2-71-9 > WVYX01. The sequence goes on along the minus strand of WVYX01000348.1, from coordinate 44,987 downwards.
GAATACGACCAGAGCCTGAGGGCCAGGACGCTCGCGATGTTGTTCGATATCCTGGAGCTGGAACCGTACGAAGCGGCGCGGGAGAAGCTGATCTCGGTCATCGAGAATCTGCTTCCCCATGTGCTCGCCGATGGCGATTTTCGCTCTGTCGCGACCATCTTGCGGGAGCTGAAGGTGGTGCTCCAGCAGGCGGAGGAGCTGCTGCCTGAGCACCGTGAAGCGATATCGGACCTTCCGGCGCCGCTGTCTGAGCCCGAGGCCATCGCCCAGCTGTTGCAGTCGCTGGATGAGGCGGTGGTGCACCCGACTGCGGACGATGTGGGCGAGCTGTTCTCCGAGCTGCGTCCCGAAGTGCTCACGACGGTTCTGTCGCGGCTTCCCAGGCTCAAGAGTGAGAAAGTACGGGAGCTGCTTCGACCAGCCATACAGCGGCTCGGCCGGGCGCATCCCGACCACGTGCTCAGCCTGCTCGAGACCCAGGACGAGATGCTGCTGCTCCAGACGCTGGACCTGGTCTCTCAGCTCGAGCTGCCCCTGTTCGTGCCGGCGCTGGACGGCTTGCTGGATCACCCCAGCCCCAGGATACGGCACGCGGTGGTGGAGGCGCTTGGCGCCATCGGCTCGCCCGGCGCGATGAATCTGCTGGAGCGGGCCGTGGGAGACGCCGAGGCCGAGGTACGCAGCACGGCGGTCCGGCGGTTGGCGGAGCGCGGACACCCGGGTGCGTTCGCCAAGATCGAGGCCGCGATCGCGGGCAAGGCCCTCCGCGCCGCTGCGCTTGCCGAGAAGCAGTCCTTTTTCGAGGCGTACGGGCTGCTGGCTGGCGAGTCGGGGATCGGGAGGCTTCGGCGGATACTGCGCGGGGGGGGACTATTCAGGCGCAAGGCAGACCCCGAGACTCGGGCATGTGCCGCGATGGCGCTGGGCAAGATTGGCACCCCGGAGGCCCGGGCCGTGCTCGACGCCGCTGGGGGCGAGAAGGATCCTGTCGTGCGGAACGCCGTTCGGCGAGCGCTCCAGGAGATCACGTGATATGACAGAACCGAGACCGTCGCAGCTTGCAGTTGAGGGAGTGACTACAGAGGCGGAAGCGGAAGCGGCCGGGATCGTCCGGCAGAGAGGGCGTGAGTACCTGGTGGCGCTCCACACGACGCTGCGCAGCCTCAACCTTTATCCGGTGGAGAACTCTCAGGTGCAGCGTGCCCTGGACGGTCTCGGGGAGGCTGCCAAGGCGCTGCACGAGCTCGATGCGGAGCTGGAGGTCCGGATCGCTGGCGAATTCATCTACGTCAATGAGGTGCGTCTCCGACTCAGCCTGGACAACTATGCCACGTTCAGTCACGTCCTCACCACGCTGCGCGAGTGCGGGATCGGTGCGGTGCGCGTGTTCGACGGTGTCGAGCGCAGGGAATGGCAGGTGTTTCTCTCGCTGATCCTTGCCTTCGCTCCCCGCGGTCCGAGCGAGGACAAGCTGTTCACGCTGCGGCACAAGATGGTGGCGGCCAATATCACCAACATCGCGATCGAGCCGCCGCTGGGGTACGACGAAGCGCTCGGCGATGCGGAGCGAGCCAAGGATCTTGCCAAGCGGACCTACGGGCGGTCAGTCGCCGTCACCAAGGAGATGATCGAGAGCGTTCGGCTCGGGAAGGCCGCGAGCGCCAAGAAAGTGAAGCGCGTGGTCCAGAGCATTGTCGACCAGGTGCTGAAGAACGAAGTGTCGCTGGTCGGTCTCACCACCATTCGCGATTATGATGAGTACACGTTTACGCACTCGGTGAACGTCTGCATCCTGAGTGTTTCGATCGGCAAGCGCCTGGGCCTCACCAGACAGCAGCTCTACGACCTCGGCCTCGCGGCGCTGCTCCACGACGTGGGGAAGAGTCGAATCCCCTCCGAGATCCTGAACAAGCCCGGTCGGTTCGAGCCGGACGAGTGGCGCATCATGCAGACCCATTCCTGGTGGGGCGTGCTCACCCTGTTTGACCTCCGCGGGTTCGCCGAGATTCCGTACCGCGCGATGATTGTCGCGCACGAGCACCACATGCGGGTGGACCTCAAGGGGTACCCGAAGATGCGTCGTGTGCAAGAGCTGTCGCTCTACTCGAAGATCGTGTCGGCTGCTGACACGTACGACGCGGCAACGCAGCGGCGCTCCTACCGAACCTTGCCAATCCAGCCCGACCAGATCCTCCGGGAGATGTGGGATGCGGGCGGTCGCGCCTACGACACCGCCCTCGTCAAAGCCCTCATCAATCTACTCGGCATATACCCGGTGGGGACCTGCGTCATTCTGGACACCTACGAACTGGCAGTGGTGCACTCCGCGAATCCCGATCCCACGCAGCTGCACCGGCCGATTGTGCGGATCGTATGCGGCGCGGACGGCTCCAGGTTCGACTCCGGAGAGCTGGCGGACCTGTCCCAGACGGACGGGAGCGGGAACTTCCGCCGGTCAATCATCAAGGTTGCTGATCCCGGCAAGTACGGGATCAACCCCGGGGAGTACGTCATCTAGGCGGATCGGGCCGGGGAGGGCGCTGCACCTAGCCCGCCTCGACGCGCCGCTCCGGTCTCACACGTACACGCCTTGGCAGCAGCACATTGGGAGCCGCTCGTTTTTGGTGCCTGCGTGCCGCCCACCGTATCTTTGAGTCGACCCCCATCCTGAGCGGCGCAACTAATCCACCCACCCGGGGGAGCGCACTGTGGCAGCTAATAAGGACAAGCTGGTGAAGAAAAAGCCGGCAGCCAAGAAGACGACAGCCGCCGAAAAGAAGAGGACCACCACGAAGAAGAAGCGGAAGCCGAATCCACAGTTCATGAAGCCGGTAAGTCCGGATGCCCAGTTGGCGGCGGTGGTGGGAAGTGAACCCGTGCCGCGCAGGTTGCTCACCAAGAAGATCTGGGACTACATCAAGCGTCATGAGCTTCAGGACAAGCGCAACCGGCGGATGATCAATGCGGATGAGAAGCTCAAGCCGGTCTTCGATGGCAAGTCCAAGGTGAGCATGTTCGAGATGGAGAAGTACCTAGGGCAGCATCTTCGGAAGGCGCCGTCGGCGGTGGTCATCTTTGGGCGAACGTACGGCCCCCTAGGGTAGCGCGGCGTATGCCGTCACGCAGCAAGCTGGGGTTCGTCCGAGACTTCATGCTCGACTTTCTCGAAGCGCAGTTCATCTACGGTGGACTGTCACAGGATGAGTACTTGGATGCGAAGGCGAGCCTGGACGGACCGGCGCTCCGCCGTCTACGGGACTTGCTGTTCGCGGCCCAAGGTCGGAGAGTGACGTTTCCGGGGGTGAGCGGTGCCGTCAAGCTGATATCCCTACGCGAGCCGGATCTTCGGGAGTTCTGGTTCATTCAGTTTGTCCCCCCTAGGGCCGGGGGGAACACGCAGATCGAGTGCTTTGTGGGTCACCGTTTTCGCCCGGATTTCGAGAGGAGCTTTCGGTTCAACCTGCGGCACTTGCTCGATCCGTACCGGATCCGCCTGACCTGGGCCGGTTTCGACCTCAACGGCGACAATCTGCTTAGCGACATCATCCGGAACATCGGCCAGTCGGACATGTGCATCTTCGACAACCTCGGTACCCTCGATCGTCCGAACGTGTACATCGAGGCCGGAATGGCATGCGTGTTGGATCGGCCAATGATCTTCTGTGAGTACATCGGTCGTCGGAATCGGGTGGTGGACACCGGGACGATGCCCTCCGATCTCGCCGGTCTGCTACGCGTGCAGTACAAGAGCTACGAAGACCTCTGCAGGCAATTGTACTTTGGCATTCCCCACTTCTTGAGCAGGCACGGCCTGCTTTGAGGATGGGCTGGCCCCGATTGCGGCCACGCCTGTATTGTCTCCTCTCTCAACACCCTGCTAGCCACTCGCATCAGCCCGGCCAACCACGGAACCCCGCATGGCCGAAGCTCCACGATGGGAAGAAACGGAGGGAACCATGTTCGGAATGGTCACGCTCGACGTGGTGATTGGACTCGCGTTCGTTTATCTGGTCTTGAGCCTAATCTGCAGCGCCATGCAGGAGTTGGTGGCGGTGCTGCTGAGCTTGCGGTCAGCTACGCTCCGGGAGGGCATCGACAACCTGCTGGAGGACGAAAACCTCAAGGACGCCAACGGTGCCGTGAGGAACTTGGCCGACGACGTCTACCAGCACGCCTTGGTGAGAAACCTCTCGAAGAAGGGAAAAGACCCATCCTACATACCTGCTCGGTCGTTTGCGCTCGCGCTATTGGATGTCCTGAAGGATCCCGCCTCCGGCAGGGGTGCGCTCACCGAGGCAAAGGACACCGTAGACAAGCTGCCCAGCGGCCGGTTGAAGGAGGCCCTCGGCGCGCTGATTGACAGCGCTCAGGGTGATATTGAGAAGGTCCGCGAGAACATCGAGGGGTGGTTCGACGACGCGATGGACAGGGTGTCCGGCTGGTACAAGCGCACCGCCCGAAGGTGGATGCTGGGCATCGCCTTCGGCCTCGCTGTGATATTCAACGTAGACTCCATCGAGGTGGCGAAGGGGCTGTGGCAGGAGCCCACCTTACGCGCCGCCGTGGTTCAGAATGCCGACGAGTTCGTCGCGGCAGGTGACCAATCCGCCGAAGCGACGATCCGCGAGCTGCACCAGGAACTCGATGAGTTGGCGCTGCCGATCGGCTGGCCCGCGCGGTGGGGTTTCTCGCTCGAGGACGTCGGACTGTTTCTGCTGGCCCTCGTCGGCTGGGCGCTGACCGCGCTGGCTGTCTCGCTCGGAGCGCCGTTCTGGTTCGACGGGCTCGGCAGGCTGCTGAACATCCGGGCTGCCGGTCAACGCCCTGCGAAGGCGGCAGCGGCATGAGTTTCCAGGACGAACTGAGGAACGGCTAGCACGGGCTGAGGTCCGATCTGCCCGATTCACTCGAGACGACCGACGAGTACCCGGCTGGCATCTCGTTCGACGACGGCATCCGCCGCGTCACCTGGCACGTGTCCAGGTCTGGGCTGGCGATTGACCTGCAACGTGAGCACGACGAGGTCCTGCGACGTCGTGCCGGTCCCTGTAGGAGTGTGCTTCCCGGCCGCCATCTCAGGGGTTGATGGACGCTGAAACCGGATGCGTTAGTTTGCCGTAGCGAGCATAGTTGGGGACTCGCCGTGGAGGAGCATTGCGATGCGGACAGACTTGCGGCTGACGATATCCTGCTGTGTCGTGTTCGCGCTATCACCTGTCGGTTCGGTTGCGCAGGAGCGGCCGGCGCCCCTCCGTACCGACCCGGAAACGACGGCATTGGTTGCCGATCTCGAGGCGCTCATTCCCGAACTCATGGGCCGGGCACACGTCCCCGGACTTTCCGTCGCGATCATACACGACGGTCATGTGGTGTGGGATCGCGGCTTCGGAATCAAGCACGTCTGCACGGGCGAACGCGTGACGCGCGAAACCCTGTTCGAGGCCGCATCACTCACCAAGCCGCTCTTTGCGTATGCGGTCTTGCGGCTCATGGAGGAGGGTGTGCTGGACCTGGACACCCCGCTGCTGGACTACCTGCCGCGTGAAATGGTCGAGAGGTTGCTCACGCATCCGCTGGATGCCGAAGGATTCCGCCGTGACTGGCTCGAGCGTGTCACTGCCCGACACGTCCTGTCGCATTCATCCGGACTCCCTCACGGCGAGCGTCCCGACCCGCTCTTCCCGCTCTTCTTCGAGCCCGGCACGAGTTTCAGGTACTCAGCGGCCGGCTACCGCGCCCTGCAACTGACTGTCGAGCATCGCATGGGCAAGCTGCTGGAGGAGATCGTGCAGGAGTATGTGTTCGCTCCGCTGGGCATGAACCACAGCTCCATGATCTGGCAAGACTCCTTCGAGGCAACCGCCGCACAGGGTCATGGCCTCATCGGGAAGCCGGAGCCGTTCCGCAAGTACACGAGGGCTCATGCGGCGGCCTCGATGTACACCACGGCTGCAGACTACGCGCGGTTCGTGAGCGCGGTGATGAACGGTGAGGGGCTGGGGGCCGACTGGGCGGCAGCGATGCTGACGCCCCAGATCGACGTCGACGAGCACAACCTCTGGAGCCTTGGCTTTGGCATACAACGGGATGGCAATGGGGACGCCTTCTGGCAGTGGGGCGACTACGGGATCTTCCGCAACTTCGTGATCGCGTACAAAGAGGCGAAGATTGCGGTCGTATACCTGACCAACAGCTACTACGGCCTGAGTATCGCCAAGGACATTGTGACCACCGCGGTCGGCGGTGAGGTGCACGCGCTGGATTGGCTGGGATATCAACCCTACGACGCGCCGGTCAACCGGTTCACGTGGACCGTGCTGTCAGACGGAGCGGACGCGGCCGTCGCACGGCTGCCGGAGTTCCGGGCGAACGATCCGGAGGCTATGGACGAGGATGACATCAATCGGCTGGGTTATGTGTTTCTCAACGCCGAGCGGTTCGACGATGCCATTACGCTGTTCGAGCTGAACGTCCGCGAGCATCCCCAATCGGCGAACACCTATGACAGCCTGGCCGAAGCGTTCATGAAGAGAGATGCCGAGGGGGACATCGAGCGGGCCATCCACTACTATCGGAAGTCCTTAGAGGTCATCCCAACCGATCCGCATTCTGACAAGGAGTTTCTGGAGCGCCTCAAAGCGAACGCCGAGCAGAGGATTCGGCAGCTGGAGCAGAAGCGGAGCGAAGGCCGGCGACTCGGCTGGGGGCCGGCCCGGCAGCCTCAGGCGCCTACGTGCTGCGCGCCGTCTGGTGCCGGTCGAGCGCGGCGTTGAGCCTTGCTTTTCGCGTGTCCAGAGTGGACCCCTGGGATCGGAGCAAGACGTGGAAGTAACTAACCGATTGCGCCATTCTGCATGGCACCGCCGTGCTCCGGTGTGTATCTTGGGGTGAGTCTCCCCCAACACAAGAGGAACAACCCGTGCGATTCCGCGTGATACTGGCATCGTCTCTTCTCGTGTGTGCGGCGTCCCTGCTGAACGCACACGACCTGTTCATCAAGCTGGAGACCTACTTCTTGACTCCCCACTCGTCGGTGACGATCCCGATTCTGAATGGGAGCTTCATCCATAGTGGGAACGCAATCATGCGTGACCGTGTCACGGACATCAGTCTGGTGTCATCGTCCGGCTGGACACACGTCGACACGACCGCATGGGCTGGAGATACTAACTTTGCCGACACGACCTATCTCACTATCGAGACGGGTGATCCGGGCACGTACATCGTGGGCGCCTCGACTAGACCGCGCGACCTTGGATTGGCGGCAGCGGACTTCAACGAATACCTGGAGCACGATGGCATTCCTGACGTGCTGGAGGCGCGTAGGGCGAACGGCGAACTCGGCAAGGACGTGCGGGAACGATATGCCAAGCATATCAAAGCTGTCCTTCAGGTAGGCGGCAAGGTAGACGAGCCCAGGGCTTGGTGGCGCTTCTGGCAGCGAAAAGATCCGCCTTATCTCGTCCGCCTGGGGTACCCTGCCGAGATCGTGCCGCTGGTGAATCCCTACAGCCTTACGGCGGGTGAAGAGTTCTCCTTCCTCTGCCTGGTTGATGGTGAACCGGTAGCGAACCAGCTGGTGATCCTTGGTGGTGAGCAAGGGGGTGCCCTGGTCGAGGAAGTGCGGAAGAGGACGGATGAGGAGGGGCGAATCGCGTTTGTGATCGATCTACCGGGGAAATGGTACATCGAGTTCATCAACATGGTACCGTCGCCGGAAGAGGGCGTCGACTACGAGTCCAAGTGGGCCACTCTCGCGTTCGAGGTGCGTTGAGTAGGCGCACCGAGTGCTGATAGACGGCAACGACCCCCGAGCGTCAGCAGCGGGGGTCGTCCTTTGTGAGCATCTGGTGCTCTGTCGGATCCGTTCTACTACCGCGACGCGCCCTGGATATCGAGATTCGTGAGGCCCGCCTGCCTTGCATACTCGACGACCTCGGTGTATTCGGCGCGGGTCAACTGCCGGGCGATCTCAGGGTAATCAAAGGCTTTGTACATCGGCCTGTACTGAGACATGATGTTGACATAGGTGTCCTTTGGCAGGTTTTCCGCGATCCAGCCGATCACCTGCTTGGCTCCGCTGACCCCGTTCGGCATTACCAGGTGGCGGATCATCAGGCCCCTGTACATCAGTCCATCTTCCGCCGGCTTGGCGACGCCCACCTGTCGGTGCATCTCCAGCAAAGCCGCCTTGGTGATCTCCGGGTAGGTGTCCGCACCAGAGGAGTAAGTCGAAGCCATGGCACCGTCTGCGTACTTGAAGTCGGGCAGGTAGATATCCACGACGCCGTCGAGCTTCCTCAGGATCTCCGGACGCTCCCAGCCGCAGGTGTTATAAACCAGCGGTAGCCTCAATCCTCTGGCAGCAGCGATGTCGAGTGCCAGCACGATATGGGGCGAATAGTGGGTCGGTGTGACGATGTTGATGTTGTGGCAGCCCAATCCCTGCAGGTGCAGCATCATCTCGGCCAGATCCTCGAGGCTCCTGGACTCGCCCACTCCCCCCTGGCTGATCTGCCAGTTGATGCAGAATACACAGCGCAGGTTGCAGTTGCTGAAGAACACCGTACCGGAGCCCCCCCGGCCGACCAGGGGCCGCTCCTCTCCGAAATGCGGGTGGTGGGAGGCGATGACCAGTTGGGAGGTACCGTGACAGAACCCTGCCTGCCCATCGAGCCGCGCGGCACCGCATTCCCTGGGGCAGAGTGAGCAGCTCTTCATGACCTGCCAGAGCTGTTCTCCCCTCCGCTTTAGCTCCCCACTCCTGTGCAGCTTCAGATACCCGGGCTCGAAATCAGGATCGATCTGGGACTGTGCCCTTGCCTGTTTCCGGCATTCTGTGAAGAGGCTGGGGAGCGTGGAACCGACGCTCGCAACTGCCAGAGACGAGACTGTTTCGATGAACCTTCGTCTGGACTGTTGCTTCATCGGAGACCCTCCTGTTGGAGACTGGGAAGGTCCTCCTACGGCCTACCACGAATATTAGCACGCATTCGCTTGGGTACGATACCTGTGACTGCGCAGCCTCGCTCTGCGTAGCAACCGGGGGGGACGGGCGGAGCGCCGTCCCCGTGCTACTTGCGTACGATCGATTCCGCGATGATCTCGAGGGGAGCGGTTGCAGCATCTCCGGGGCCGAACTCCCAGATCAAGGTGTCCCCCTCACGATTGTGCGCGTTCGATGCCGTCACCCGGCCGGGCATGTTCAGCCGGAACACGATGGCGCAGTTGATCGCCAACTGCACACCCGGCAGCTTCCGCTCGATGAAGTCGTCGAGCCGATCCTCGTCGTCCTCGTACAGCTCCCTGAGCAGGTTCTCGAAGAACTCCTCATCGGCAGCCGGATAGCTCTGCCGCACGATCCTCGCGGCCTGAATTCCCGTGCGGCGGCTGAAGGCCGATACCAGGGCTTCCTCCTCATCGTCGCCGGCTTCGAGCAGACCCTGGTCTGTGGCTGACCAGAGTCCGCCTCTCACCAGCCCGAGCAGCTCGCCTCGCTGCTCGGAGGTCAGATCGGGATACCTCGCATCCATGGTGTGAACGAAGGACTGCGCGAAGTACTCGATTAGAACATCGGGCAGATTGTTCCAGTAGAAGGTCTCGCGGTAGGTGAACGAGGTGCCTTCGGCGACTCGCCCGGTCTCTACCCTCACGGAATTCCGGAAGTGGACGTCGCCCAGCGAGATATGTCCAACATTCGAGGCCGCGCTGGCTCCAGTAGCGCCCGCAATGTGAACGTCGTCGCTCACATCGGCCCAAGAAGCGATGTCCCTGATACGTGTCTCACGCCGGAACACGTGAACCGTGTCATCATCTTCCACTTGTTCGCGATACGTCCAGCGGTGCTTCTCGGTGACGGACATGAGCGCAGCGAAGTCGGCGCGGGACATGTCGATCCCGGCGTCCTCGTCATCGTCGACGATCATCTCCTCGTGACGTACGCCGCTTCCGTCGGCGTTCATTGTCGCCTCTATCCTGTACTCGATGCAGCCGGCCAACAGGGGCAGAGCCATTGCCAGGGCCGCCACGTAAACTCGCTGACACCTATCTATCCACTTCATGATGCTCACCTCTCTCGAATCACGTGTCTCCTGCTCATGAGCGCCCAAGGCGAGCTGCTCCTCCGGAGATGGCAAGGATGCGCGCCGTGGGAATGCGTCTTCCGGGCTCGATGTCCAGCGTAGCTACCAGCCGGAGCAACTCCCCGGCCTGTATCCCGTCGTCGCTGCGGATCTCAGAGAGCGCTGCTCCTACCGCGGTCGCCGTCCAGAAGGGGATGCTCTCGCTCAGCGCCTCCATCTCGGCGGCGCTGAAGACCGTCGCCCTCTCCGGAACGCTGTGGAGCATCGCCTCCAGCTCGGCGACGCTCACGCTCTTCCGGCGCGACAGCGCCCGTTCCCACACAGTCCTGCCGGCCAAGCTTGCAGCTCGCGCAGCCGGGTCCATTGACGTCCGGAGGTCGAGTTCCGCGAGCCGACGCTGCTGCTCGCCGATCTGGTGAACGAGCGCGGTTTCCCGCTCGTGGAGCTGCTTCACCTCCCGGTAGAGGAGGCCGCTACCGACGATCAGCAGCACTGTCGCGGCGGCCAGGGCCGGAACGAGCCAGCTCCATCCGTGCCGTCGGCTCCGCTCGCTCTCCCGTGCCGATTCGTGCGTGGCGATCTCGGCCCGAACCCGTGGCCAGACGGAGCCTGCCAACTCGTCGGGAACCGCGGCCTCGAGATCGCGCGGCGATCGTGCTGCCAGGTGCTCGTGCACTCGCAGCTGCATGGCGCACTGAGGGCACGAGGCGGCGTGGAGGCGGAGCTGCTCCATGCCCTCGTCCGGCAGCTGTGCCTCCGAGAGCGCGTCAAGCTGGTCTTGGAAGACCTCACAGTCGATTCTTTGGTTCACTGCGATTCCTCACTCTGCCGAAGTACTGAGGCCAGGCGTTTGCGTGCGAAGTGCAAGGTCGCTCTCAAGGTCGCGGGCTTGATCCCAAGGTCCTGCGCGACCTCCTTCTGGTCTTCCTGCTCCAGGTCCACCCGTACGAACACCAACCGCTGGCTCTCACTCAGTTCGCCCAACGCCACGAGCAGCCGCCGATGGAACTCGCTACGCTCGAGGTCTTCCTCCGGGTTACGCCCGTGGTGTGCTATGGGCAGCTCCTTGATCACCTCATCGCCGGGAGTCGTTTCCTGCCGCACCCAGGCTCGCCGCAGGTGGCTCAGGCAGCCGTTGCGATGGACCGCGAGGACCCAGGCGCGAAACGACCTGGCGGGATCGTAGCGTCGGATCCTGTCGTACACCCTGATCCAGGTCTCCTGGGTGAGGTCGCGCGCCCATTCCCAGTCTCCGATGTAGCGGTAGGCCATCGCGATGAGGGTGCGGGTCAGGGCATCGACGAGGAGCTTGAAGCTGCCCTCGTCCCCCCTCTGGAATGCTGCCGCCAGTGCCGTGAGCTCCCTGTCGTCCACCCGCAGCTCCCCTGCCGTGTTCCAGTCGGGCCTGCCCGTAACCCGCGACCTCGCCTACAGCCTCCAAAGAGTGTACGCCACGGGTCCGGGATCTGTTTATGGCAATCTGCGCATTGGGGAGATATCCGGAATACGGAGGAGCGAAGCAGCAGCGCCACGGGGCAAGGCGCGGCGATCAGCTGGTCTATCCCACGGCCGGTTGGCAGCTTGGGGCAACCCCGACCGAGGTTATCCCTGTTTGCGGACGTGTTTGACCGGCTCAAGGCGCCAGTGGCGTGGTGGACCGCTGAGGGACATCGCCGTTCTAGCCGGAGTCGGTGGAGAATCCTAGCTTAGAGCAGTGCGACCCGAGGTCGTCCCCACATGACCGAGCAGCTGGACCGCCTGAGGACTGCAATGGCTGACCGCTACCGCATCGAGCGGGAGCTCGGCAGCGGTGGCATGGCGACCGTCTACCTGGCCGAGGATCTCCGCCATGACCGCCAGGTCGCGATCAAGGTCCTGCGTCCCGACCTGGCCGCGACGCTCGGCCCGGAGCGGTTCCATCGCGAGATCAAGATCGCGGCCCGGTTGCAGCACCCCAACATCCTGCCATTGCTCGATTCTGGTGAGGCGGACGATTTCCTCTACTACGTCATGCCCTACGTGGAAGGGCAGTCCCTGCGCGACAAGCTGGCGAAGGAGGGAGAGCTCCCGATCGGGGATGCCGTGCGCATGCTCAGGGACGTGGTCGATGCCCTGACGGAGGCACATGCCAACGGCGTAGTGCACCGTGACATCAAACCGGAGAACATCCTCCTGCGCGGTCGGCACGCGCTAGTCACGGACTTCGGAGTAGCCAAGGCCGTAAGTGAGGCAACGGGCAGAGAGCAGCTCACGACTGCAGGTGTTGCCCTCGGTACTCCCGCCTACATGGCGCCAGAGCAGGCCTCAGCGGATCCCCACCTCGATCATCGGGTGGACATCTATGCGGTGGGCGCGGTGGCGTATGAGCTCCTGACTGGGCGTCCCGTGTTCATGGGGACGACGCCCCAGATGGTGCTGTCGGCGCACATGACCGAGGCCCCGCAACCGGTCACGAAGCATCGGGAGACGGTACCGGCCGCACTGGAGCGGGTGGTGATGCGGTGCCTGGAGAAGAAGCCGGCGGACCGGTGGCAGAGTGCCGAGGAGTTGCTGCCGCAACTTGAGGCGCTGACGACGCCGAGCGGGGGAATCACCCCGACTGACACCAGGCCGATCGAGGCGGCCCCAGCGCCGGTTCAAGCAAGGCGGCGCAACCTGGTCAGGGCCGTGGGCGTCGCGGCGGTGGCGTTGATCCTGGTGGGGACTTGGATCGTGAGCGGCCGCCGCGGCGCAGTGAGCGAGGTCGATCCGCTGTCAGTCGCCGTGCTTCCTTTCACCAGCGTTCGATCGGATGAAGAGAGTGATGCCTTCGCGACCGGCATTCACGATGACATCGTGACGCAGCTTTCTAAGGTCAGCGCGCTCAAGGTTCAGGCACGCACTTCCGGGGTGGAGTATCGCGGTACCCCGAAGAGCATGCGCCAAATCGGTCAAGAACTCGGCGTTGCGAACCTGCTGGAGGGCGGCGTCCAGCGAGCGGGTAATCAGGTGCGGGTCAATGTAAAGCTGATCGAGGCAGAATCGGAGCAGAGTCTGTGGGCGGAGGCATACACGCGGGAGTGGACCGTCGAGCAGCTGTTCGCGATCCAGAGCGACATCGCCCATCAGGTTGCGAGCGCCCTGCGGGCGACCCTGTCTCCGGAAGAAGAGGAGCGTATCCAGACGGCGCCAACGAACAGCCCCGAGGCGTATGACGCCTATTTGCGGGCGCGTTTCCACGCGGACCTCCGCAGAGCGCGTGACGAAGCCGACAAGGCGGTCTGGTTCTACGAGCAGGCTGTGGCGGCCGATCCGGCTTTTGCGGCAGCCCATGCCGGGCTCGCCCATGCACGGATCTGGCTGTTCTGGGAATTCACCCAATTCGAGCAGGCTTCGATGGCAAAGGCAGCTCTGGACCGCGCCGTTGAGTTGGCTCCGAACGCGTTCGAGACTCAAATCGCTCAAGGTTACTACCACTACTATTTCAACCGAGCGTACGACCGTGCGCTTGAGCACTTCCTCGCGGCGGAAGCGATCCGACCAGGTGATCCGGAGGTGCTCGTGGCGATCGGCTACATCCAGCGGCGGCAAGGTCGGTGGGAGGAGGCTGTGTCCGCATTCAAGCGATCGTTGGAGCTCGACCCGCGGTCGCACAACACGACGCTGTCGATAGGTGAGTCTTATCGCTTCATGCGTCGCTTTGATGAGGCGGTGCGGTATCTCGACCAGGCAATATCGGTCGCACCGGATCTGCAGACCGCGTACCAGGAGAAGTTCAGGGCCTTGCGTTCTGTGGCCGACGACAGTGTCGGCGCGCGTCAGTTCCTAGAGGAGAATTCCGGGCGGCTCGAACCCGCGGTACTTCAGATTGGATACGCGTTGCTTGCCTACTACCGGAACGACCTGGAAACTGCTCTGCGACTGAGGCGTGAATACTTACCTCGCAGCTACGGGGAGATTGCGAGGCTCTACTATCTGCTCGGTGAACGGGACCTGCAGCGGGCGTACGCGGACTCAGTTCGCTTGCGGGGCGAGGCCAGGCTGCGAGCGGTTCCTGAGGAATACAGGACAGTGCCATACCGAACGGTGCTGAGTCCTCACGTGGACCTCTCCCTTGCGAACGCTTTGCTCGGAAACCAGGAGGCCGCGGTTGCGGGTGCCGAGGCAGCCGTCGAGTTGCTGCCGGTCTCGGTCGATGCCATCCGCGGGCTCGATGCCCTCATCAACCTGGCGAGGGTCTACACGATCCTAGGCTACGAGGAGGAGGCTATCGAGCAACTCGAACAGCTCCTCGCGATCCCAGCGTTCTGGACAGCATCGGACTTTCGGAAGGATCCACTGTTCAGTCCGCTCCGGGACGACCCTAGGTTTCGGGAGCTGGTGGGGATGGACTGACGGGCTGAATGACGCGGGAGTCGTGCGGCAGGCGCTTTGTCGCTGCCGCAGCAGCTAGCCGGCCTACGATTCGCCCCCCAGACCGATGTCGCGCAGCCGCCGTCGGACCGCGGCGGCAATGCGCACACCGACCTCATCCTCCTCGTCGACGACCGTGTGTGCTCCGGCAACGTCCAGCTGCCATCGGTGCACATGGTATCGCGCTCGTACGATGATGGACGTGTTGGGTGCCGAGGCACGCACCCGCTGGACGATCTGTCGCGCGGTGCCCGGATCGGGTACGGTGATCACTACGGCTGCAGCCGTCCCGACATGTACACGCTCCAGAACCTCCTCGCGGGTGGCGTCACCAAGGTAGGTCTGAAGTCCGTAAGCCAGGGCGTGATCCGCGGTGTGTGGGTTCAACTCCACCACCAAGATCTGGAGGTTGTGCTCTCCCATCATCACTTCGGCAACGCGCTGCCCGGCGGGGCCGAAGCCCACGATTACCAGATGACCGCTGACGGCGGGTGGAATCGGCTCCTCTCCCAACGCTCCCGCCGCGGCTCCGTCAGGAGTCGAGAGCCTGCCCACGACCGTGGCGAGACGTGGTCCGAGGGCAACCAGGTAGGGTGTGAGGAACAAGGTGATCGTCAGTGACGCGACAATCAGGTCGAATAGCTCCACGCCGATCAAGCGTCCCTCTTGTGCGGCCACGGCAACCACCAAGGAAAATTCGCCCACTTGAGCGAGAACGATACCGGTCGCCAGCGATTGGCCCAGTGGACTGCGGAACAGGCGGACGACGCCGGACGTCACCACGGCCTTGCCGACGACGATGGCGGCCACCACGGCCGCGAGAAGCATCCAATTGTCCGCTACCCACGCCGGATTGCTCAGCATGCCGATGGAGCTGAAGAACAAGGTCACGAAGAGCGTTCGCAGAGGAACGATGTCGGCGCGGATTTGCGTCGCGTAGGGCGACTCGGCCAAGAGCATTCCCGCGATGAACGCCCCAAGCACGGGTGAGAAACCCAGGGCGTGAGACACCCACGCAGCCCCGACCGCTGTGACGATCGCGAGCAGGATCGGCAAGTCACGATTGCGCGCCGCAACTCTCGCGCTCAGCAGCAGCGGGAGCCCGTAATTGAGCAGCAGGTGAAGTGCGCCGACCAGCAGTGCTGCCAGCCCGACCGCTCGGGCTATGGCCCAGCCGATTTGACCGGCAGAGCCCCCACCGCCCAGCGCTGCGATCACCAGCACGAGCGGTACCACTGCGATGTCCTGTAGCAACAGGATTCCGACCGCGTTGCGGCCGTGCACTGCATCGATCTCGGCACGGTTCGCCAACAGGCGCAGCACGGCCGCTGTGCTGCTCAAGGCTATCATGGCACCGACTGCCACTGACGCGCGGGGACCAAGCCCGAGCATCAAGCACACGACGGCGGTCAGCGCTCCGGTCAACAGCACTTGAAGCGTTCCACCACCGAGAGCGGTGTGGCCGACGGCGCGGAGCGTTCGCCAGGAGAACTCGAGGCCGATGGTGAAGAGCAGCAGTGCTATGCCCAGCTCCGCAATGGTCGTGACTGCGGCGTGACTCGGCAGCAAGTCCAGCGCGTTTGGGCCGAGTAGCGTGCCGGCGAGCAAGTAGCCGAGGATCGGGCTCTGTCGGAACCGCTCGCAAAGTCCACCCAGGACCATTGCCGCGGTTAGGAGGATCAGGATGTCGAGGAGGGCGGTCCAGAGGTCCATTGCTACCCGCGTCGTAGGTGAATCCGTCCGGCAGCACCCCGGTGCCGCGCTGCCACGATACGGCTAAGATGCCCGACTGCTGTCGCATTCGGCTACCCTGGCCCGTTGCGGGCGGGTGAGGCCTGTGACGGCCGCGGATGACTCTCTCAACGCGGATCGGTCTGTGCACGAGGGACGTGGCTCTATCTCCGAGCCTGATTCCGCGTTCCCCGGCTCCGCGGTACGTAACCAAAGATTAGACAACTACTTAGGTGGTCTGGACTTGCCACTTTCCTGTCCCTCGGTCCCTTGAATTCTCACTGGACTCCGTCCAGCAGTCCTGCCCATGTCCGGAGATGAGGGAACCATCAGCCGCCGGTGTGTGTCCTCTCTCAGATCGGAATCACGCATCACGCCGTGAGAGCCACACAGCACCCAACCTGACCAGGAGGAGTCCATGGCTGATCTGACGATGCGCACCACCAACGGGGGGAATACCGTCGTACCGCAGCATGCCGTAGCTCGGCTCGCTGAGGGTCTCGCCGGCGAGCTGGTGACAGCGGAATCTGCGGACTACGACGAGAGGCGGGCCATCTGGAACGCCATGATCGACCGCCGCCCCGGCCTCATCGCCCGCTGCGCGAGTGCCGAGGATGTGGTCCAGGTGGTGACGTTCGGCCGAGAGAACGGCCTGCTCACCTCCATCCGGGGCGCCGGCCACAACATCGCGGGAAACGCGGTGGCCGACGGTGCGCTCATGATCGATCTGTCCGGGATGAACGCGGTGGAGGTCGACCCGGCCAGCCGAACGGCCCGGGTGGAGCCGGGGGCCACGCTGGGCGACATAGACGCGGCGGCGCAAGCCCACGGTCTCGCGTTGCCGGTGGGCATCAACTCGACCACGGGGATCGCGGGGCTCACCCTCGGAGGCGGTTTCGGCTGGCTCAGCCGCAAGCACGGCCTGACCATCGACAACCTGATCTCAGCCGATGTCGTTACGGTGAGTGGTCAGCAGGTCAGAGCCAGCGAGAGCGAGAATGCCGATCTCTTCTGGGGCATCCGGGGCGGCGGCGGCAACTTCGGCATCGTCACCTCGTTCGAGTTCAGGGTGCACCCGGTGGGTCCCGATGTGCTCTCCGGTCTGATCGTGCACCCGTACGGCGACGCCGCTGATGTGCTGCG
This sequence comes from Gemmatimonadales bacterium, assembly GCA_011772755.1. GTDB lineage: Bacteria > Gemmatimonadota > Gemmatimonadetes > Gemmatimonadales > GWC2-71-9 > WVYX01. The sequence goes on along the minus strand of WVYX01000348.1, from coordinate 27,639 downwards.
GAAGTACCGGGAGTTTGTGGCGTCCGCGCCCGAGGAGCTCACGGCCTGGGTGGTGCTACGCAAGGCGCCCCCGCTCCCGTTCCTGCCGGAAGCAGTTCACGGCACGGAAATCCTGGCCATCGCCGCGCTCTACGCCGGCGACATGGCGGACGGTGAGCGCGCGATGGCGGACCTGCGCAAGATCGGCAGTCCGATCGCCGATGCCATCGCGCCACACAAGTTCGTGGACTTTCAGCGGGCGTTCGATCCGCTGCTCACGCCCGGATCGCGCAACTACTGGAAGTCTCACGACTTCACGGAATTGAGTGATGGCGCGATCGATGTGATCGTCGACTACGCGGGGAGGCTCCCCACGCCTCAGTGCGAGATCTTCCTGGCACAACTGGGCGGTGCCGTGGGTCGCGTGCCCGCCGAGGCGACGGCGTACACACATAGGGACGCCGAATTCGTGCTCAACGTACACACCCGCTGGGACGATCCTGCGGAGGACGACAAGTGTGTATCGTGGGCGCGGGAATTATTCGATCGCTCGGCACCCTTCGCCACCGGTGGCGTGTACATCAACTTCATGCCGGAGGACGAGGGCGATCGGGTGGGCGCCGCCTACGGGTCAAACTACGAGCGGCTGGTCGAACTGAAGAACAAGTACGATTCCGAGAACTTCTTCAGGCTCAACCAGAACATCCAGCCGGGCGTTGTAGCGGCGAAGAGAGTGTGATAGCGGGCGCGGTCATCGTCTACGCCTCCGCCGCGCGCCGAGACAACTCGGGCAGGTAGCGTACTTGTGACTCGCGCCAATGGCGTGAGTTGATCTTCGGTAACATCATAGAGAGCGAGAGGGTCGTGCGTGGTCCTCTCGCTCTCCGTGTTTATCTCACAGTGGCAGCCAGCAGTGCTTTCGTTCTGGCGAAAGGTAGTGTCGGCGACGCAGCTGATCGAGCCGCTTATCACCGGCTGATTCTTTCTCCACACTCTTTCGCGCCACCACTGCGCTCTTTCGGTACTCGGCCGGCCGAGCGTATGTTGTAGTGTGTGGGCGGATCAGATCGAGGTCCGCCCAATGCCGGTAACCGCTAAGCTGTCCCGCAAGTTCTACGAGACTTTCGGTGACGAGATAGCCAATGAGCTGGTGGAGTGGTTCAACCAAGTGGATGCCACGTACCGATCTGATCTTCGCGAGCTGAACGAACTCAACTTTGCTCGGTTTGACGCCAAGGCGGAGCAGAGGGCGGTGGAGCTGGAGGCCAAGTTCGACCAGCGGATTGGCGCCTTGGAGGCCAAGTTCAACCAGCGGATTGGCGCCTTGGAGGCCAAGTTCAACCAGCGGATTGGCGCCTTGGAGGCCAAGCTCGACCAGCGGATTGCCGAAGTGCGGGCCGAGTTGATGAGCGAGCTTCGGGGCGGCCTCGCGGAGCAGCGGGCTGACCTGATTCGTTGGATGTTCCTCTTCTGGGCGGGCACGGTGCTGCCCCTGGCTGGCCTGATGGTAGCTCTGTTACGCTGAAGGTACCGCCAACGGTTCTGCTTCGCGCTCATGCACACCGTTCTCGTGCATTCATGTGCCACAGATTTCGCTGTCCCGACACCCTTGGCGCTCTTGCGCTAGCTTTCAGCGTGCCAGCGCGACGCTGGGCACCTGCCGCCGGTCTGTGTGTCGCGTTCGCGCAGCTGTGGAGTGTTACGTGCTTGACACGGCCTGGGCGGCACGTACTAGTGGATGAATGTGCTGCCCCTACGAGCTAGCGAAGGGCCGCCATACATGTACGACGTGACAAGGAAACCAGAATGAAGATCTATGTGGGCAACCTGTCGTACGAGGTCACCGAAGAGGAACTGCGGCAGGCCTTTGAGGCCTTCGGGCAGGTCTCATCGGCTAGCATCATCAAGGATAGGTTCACCGGCACATCAAAAGGGTTCGGGTTCGTGGAGATGCCCGCCAAGGCTGAAGCCCGGTCGGCAATCGACGGCCTGAGCGGCAAGGATCTGAGGGGACAGACACTCAAAGTTGAGGAGGCTCGACCTCGTCCAGAAGGCCGTGGAGGTCGAGGAGGGAGGCGAGGTCGTGGGCGGCGCTTCGACTAGGCAGCGGCCGGACGCGAGCACGGCGCCCACGGGGCTTTGAGCGGGATTCCCTGCGTGGCCACGGAGGGACGCGTGACGCGTGAGCCGATCGCGGCCGGTCTGGGAGCCTAGGCCGTGCGCCTACGGTGCCCCTTCTTCTCCTTCTCCGCGAGCGGCAGGAACCGCTGGATATGCTGGCTCGTGCCACAGCGTCGGCATTCCTCGACCATCTGCCCGGTCATGGGCAGAGTGCGCATTTCCAAGTGGCCCCCGCACTGCTGGCAATGAGTGGTGCGATTCACGTCCCGCGTGACGAGCTCTCCGCTGCTCTCGAGCAGGTGGCCTTGCAGCTCGTGCCGCAGGTCGCGCTTAGCCATTCGGCCTCCTTATCCGGCTCAGGTCGTCTCCAGGTCCCGCAGTCGCACCATATGGGGTGCATCTAACAAACTAGCGGTGTCGGTCGCTGAACCCAACAAGGCGGCAGCGGTGGAGGCCGATGAGGAAGCCATCAGATAGACAGGAGGCCACGACGTGATTGAGGAGATTGCTGCCCAGGAGCTGAACACCGAGTCGTTCATCGATGAGAAGGTCAACGACATCCAGGCCACCGTCGGTGAAGGAACGGCGATCAATGCTCTCTCAGGCGGCGTCGATTCGTCCACTGTCACGCTGCTCGGCCACCGGGCCCTGGGGAACCAGCTGAAGACCGTGTTCATCGACAACGGCCTGATGCGGAAGGACGAGCCCGAACAGGTTGTTGGTGGTTTTCTAAGACTCGGCGTCCCGGTAGAGGTGGTCGATGCCCGGAGTGAGTTCTTCACGGCGCTCGGGGGAATCACGGACCCGGAAGCGAAGCGCGAAGCCATCACCCAGACGTTCTACCGAAGCGTGTTCGGGCGCATCGTCAAGGAGAGCGGAGCCAAGTACCTGCTCCAGGGAACCATCCTGACCGATGTCGATGAGACCGTTGCGGGGATCAAGCGGCAGCACAATGTGTTCGAGCAGCTCGGGATCGACCCGCAGGAAGCGTTCGGCTACCGCATCATTGAGCCGCTCATCCAGCTTCGCAAGGATGGCGTGAGAAAGGTGGGTAGGGCTCTTGGGCTCCCGGATGAGATCTACCAGCGCATTCCGTTCCCAGGTCCGGCGCTGTCGGCACGCGTGATCGGGGAGGCCACACCTGAGCGGATAGAGACTGTCAGAAAGGCAACGGCAGTTGTGGAGCGACTGCTCGGAGGGACGGGCGCATTCCAGTACATGGCAATCCTCCATGAAGATCGTGTGACCGGCATGCGCGACGGTAAGCGCGATTTCGGCCAGCAGATCGAGGTGCGTTGCTGGGAGAGCGTGGATGCGCGGACTGCTACGCCAACACGGCTCTCATTTGAGATCCTCGAGAGACTTGCGCTCGAGATCATCCGTGATGTGCCGGACGTCGTCAGCGTCACGTATAACGTGGCGCCGAAGCCTCCGTCCACGCTTGAAGCGGTCTGAGGTCACACGCTCTTGCGACTGCCCGAGCGAAGTGCGGCATTGGTGCTCGGTCTCGCGGGGAAACCCGCCGCAGCCGGGAGTTGATGGGGTCGAAGGAGTAACGGGCTGACTGACGCGCTTTTCTACCGTGCGAGAATCTCACGCAAGGCGGCGATCAGGTAGTGGACGTTGCGCTCGCTGCAACCGTACCCCATCAACCCGATCCGCCATGCCTTGCCCTTGAGTGGCCCGAATCCGCCTACGATCTCGATGCCGTAGCCCCGCAGCAAACGCTGCCGGACCGCCGCATCGTCCACGCCACCCGGAATCATCACACACGTGAGCATGGGCAAGCGGTTCGCCGGGTCGCCGAACAGCTCCAATCCAAGATCTGTGAGCCCGGTCTTCAGCAGGTCGCCGCATTGCTGGTGGCGGGCGAACCGGTCATGCAGCCCCTCTTCCTCGATGAGTCGAAGGGCCTCACGCAACGCGAACAGCAGCGGCCCGGGGGCGGTGTGGTGGTAGACGCGATCGGCGAACCAGTACTTGCGGATCAGCAATAGGTCCAGGTACCAGGTATCGACGGGCCGACTACGCGATTCGATCACCCGCATCGCCCGGTCGTTGAGGGTGATGCACGAGATGCCTGCGGGCCCGCCGATGCACTTCTGCCCTCCGCTGTAGCAGATATCAATCAAGTATCGGTCGACTGGAATGTCGGCCCCGCCCAGCGAACAAACCGTGTCAACGAGAAAGAGCTTGTCCTGCTGGCGAACCAGCTGACCGATCTGTTCCAGCGGCTGGCCGATGCCGGAGGATGTCTCGCCGTGCACTACGGCGACCATCTTCGCCTTGGGGTTGGACTTCAGAGCTGACTCGATCTGGTCGGCTCTCACGACCTGGCCGAACTCGACCTCCACCCGGATCGCCTTGCCGCCGTGCCGCTCGACGATCTCAGCCATGCGCTGGCCGAAGAAACCATGGATGCCCACGATCACTTCATCGCCGGGCTCGACGACGTTGCAGATGGCCGCTTCCATCCCAGCCATACCCGTTCCCGGAAGCGTGATGGTCATCTCGTTTTCCGTCTGGAAGAGACGCCGCAGCAGGACCATCGTGTCGTCCATGATCACCAGGAAATCCGGATCGAGATATCCCAGGACGGGGCTGGACATGGCCTGGAACACCCGCGGGTGGAGATTGCTGGGACCCGGGCCGAGCAACACGCGCGGTTGGTGACGCAATTGGTCGAAATTCTGTTCGCTGGTAGTCATAGCGGCCGACAGTATGACGGACCTCACACCCCGTGTCAATGCCGTTCCCGAGACTGAAGGTTTGCGTGCCCTTGGGCGATATGCCCATCCCCTGGTTATTCGTTATAGAATAGACGTGTTCTCTCGGGAGCCGTATCATCGCTGTTGGGTCTGGCGCCAGGAGTACCCATGTCCGAACTGCGGGACCGACTCAGACCAGCGCTCGGCAGCCGCTATCGCATCGAGCGGGAGATCGGCAGTGGGGGGATGGCCACGGTCTACCTTGCTGAAGCCCTTGAGCATCACCGGCAGGTGGCGATCAAGGTCCTGCGTCCCGACGTGGCGGCGACGCTGGGGCCTGAGCGCTTCCTCCGTGAGATCGCAATCGCCGCCCAGCTCCAGCACCCGCACATTTTGCCGCTACTCGACTCCGGCGAGACCGATCACTTTCTGTACTACGTGATGCCGTACATCCCGGGGGACACCCTACGCCACCTGATGAACCGCTGGAAGCGTGTTCCGGTCGAGGAGACCCTGCGCATCGCCTCCCAGGTCGCCGACGCTCTCGGCCACGCCCACAGCCGGAGCATCGTGCACCGAGACGTGAAGCCGGAGAACGTGCTGCTGGCGGGGGCTGACGCCCTCGTCGCCGATTTTGGGATCGGCAAGGCGCTGTGTGACGTCTGTGACGACGACAACATCACGGTTGCCGGAACGCCGATTGGCACGCCGGCATACATGAGTCCCGAGCAGGCACTGGGAGACCCCGTCGATCCCCGCAGCGACATCTACAGCCTGGCCTGCGTGCTGTACGAGATGCTGACGGGTGAGCCCCCATTCAAGGGTAAGACCGTCCAGGCCACGCTCGTGCGGCACGCGGTGGGGGTGATTCCGTCGGCCCGGGCGCTCAATCCGCGGCTTCCAGCGCACCTCGACGACGCGCTCCAGAAGGCGATGGCGAAGTCGCCGGACGACCGCTACCGTAGCGCGACTGAGTTCGTGGGGGCTCTGGGGCTGGGGAGCGCGGGGCCGGTCGGCGCCGCCCCTGAGCAGGACAGCGATCGCTGCCAGCACTGTGGTTGCCCGGTCCCGGCCGGGGCGGAGCTGTGCGCGCACTGTCGCCTCGACTGCTAGCACGATCCGGGCGGGTATCGGCCGCTGTCCTGAACCGGCGCTCGCCAGACTGGTGACGGACTTGGCTCATCGGGCAGGGTGGTTGAAATCGTGGGAGAGCCGTTGGTGAGTCATACAAGTGTGTCTCTTCAGGTAGTCATCTTCGGCGCCACGGGAACCGCTGGCTCCGCGGTGCTTCGCGAGTGCCTGTCAGACTCTCGGGTGGCGGAGGTCGTGGCCCTCACGCGCCGTCCCCTGGGTGTCGACGCTGCGAAGCTCAGGGAGGTGACGTGCCACGACTTCCACGACCTCGAGCCCGTCGGATCACACCTGGTCAACCGTGACGCGTGCTTCTACTGCCTGGGAGTCTCACAGGCCCGGGTCAGGGATCCTGCCACGTACCGTGAGATCACCTATGACTACACGATGGCGGCAGCACGCGCGCTGCTACGCCGCAGCCCGTCGTGTACGTTCCACTTTCTCACCGGTGTGGGCACGGATCAGAGCGGTCGCTCCCGGATGATGTGGGCTCGGGTCAAAGGGGAGGCTGAGCGTGCCCTGGCGAGTGTGGGGCTCGCAGGCGTCGTGTGCTGGCGGCCGGGGTTCATCCATCCCTTCCATCCCCAAGAGGGCCGCCGGTTCACTGAGCGACTCTCACGGGTGCTGTACCCGGTGCTTCGCCGGTTCCCCGGCCTGGCCGTCTCCTCCGTCGAGTTCGGTCGGGCGATGTTGCAGGCCACCCTCGAGGGAATGCGCCAGGGGGTCCTGGGGAACCGTGATATCCTTGCGCTTGCGGACCGCTACCAACCGCAGGGCACAGCACGGGGGCCGTCGTGAACTGGCCCCGGTCCTACCTCGGGATACCCCGCAACTTTCCCGCTCTCTGAGCGGTCTCAAGAACGTTAGCGTGGAAACGGCTGTCGCAGTCGGCGTGGTCGTGCCTACGCCGTCGGCCTCATTGTCCGGCTGCCACCATCGCCGACTGGTACACTGGCTGCTCGAACACGTTCTGCACGAAGAACAGGGCGAAGTAGCTGATTGCCGCCGCGATGGCGGGAGTCGCTACCCACCCGAGGGCGATGTTGCGGAGTACTGACCACCTGATCTGACGCGCGCCCTTGAGCCCGCGCGCCAGCGCGAGCCCACACACCGCTCCTACCACCGCCTGGGAACTTGAGACGGGGACCAGGGGGATCGCCGGCAGGCCGACGCGCATTATCAGCGCCTGCAGGGACTGGGACGAGAACACCAGGAGCACCAGCGACTGTGCGATGACTACGACCCACCCGCCCACCGGCCCGACGGTCACGATGTGCTTGCCCACGGTCATCATCACCCGCCGCGAGAAGAAGGCGCCCACACCGATGGCGAGCGCTCCCAGCAGGAACAGCCGCTGTTGGCCGGTCAGCGTCAAGACGCCACCTAGCGAGATATCCCCGAGCGGAGATGCGGGGATGAATACGCCGACCACGTTGGCAATGTTGTTCGCACCGAGGCTGTAGGCGCCGAGTGCCCCGGCTGCCAGGAGACCGATGCGGGTCCACTGGTCCAGCCACAGAATGTGGGGCTTGGTTGCGCGGATGGCGCGGTCGGTCAGGCGGTACAGGACGAGCGCGAACAGCGCGCCGAGGATAGGCGCGGCGACCCAGCTTCCCACAATCCTCGTGAGCGCGGTCAGGTCGGTCCGTGTGCTACTGAACAGGTTCCAGCCCACGATGCCGCCCACGACGGCTTGGGTGGTGGAAACCGGTAGGCCGAGCTTGGTCATGCCGTACAGCGTGAGCGCGGCAGCCAGCGCCACGGTGAAGGAGCCTCCCAAGGCGTTGACCGCCCCCAGCTGACCGAGGCCGTGGGAAGGTCCGGCACCGCTGATGACGGCGCCGAGCACCACGAAGACGGCGCATACGGCGGCGGCTGTCGAGAACCGCAGCATGCGGCTCCCCACCGCCGTGCCGAACACGTTGGCCGCATCGTTAGCCCCTAGCGACCAGCCCAGGAGCAGGCCGCTCGAGAGGAAGACGAAGAACGTCAGGCCCATGGCGCTGGCTCGGTCCTCGGTCTATACCGACCGCTTCACCGCATAGATGGCCAAGGCGTCCCCCGCGTCGTCGGCCAGGTCCGCGACGCGGTCGACCAGCCACACGTGTCCCCGAAGCTGCAGCTTGCGGTCGAGCGGCAAGTCGGACTGAAATAGTTGCTCGATGATCCGAAGCGCCGTCCTTTGAGTCTCGTCCTCGTAGAAGTGGATCTTGTGGATATGATCTCGCGTGGCCCTGGGATCCCGGAAGTAACACCGCGCTGCCACGACGACCTGCTCCACCGTGTCGGCTGCCAGCGCAACGCACTCCAGCCAGCCAGCGTGGAACTCGGGCGGGATCTCCGGCTGCTCTATCCGCACCACCACCAAGCTGTGCTGCATGTCGTCGAGTAACCGGTCCAGGGAGCCCAACAGTCCCAGGACATCGCCCGACGTGTCCGGCAGCAGCATTTCGGTGAACAGCGACTGGCCGATCGTGCCGCGCAGTGTGTCTCCTAGCTCCTCGAAGGCGTTGAGCTGCTCGAACTTCTCTTCGGCGGTCGCGTCCCATCCGTGCCGGATGTAGTGGCCGATCGCATGCTTGTAGGCGAGCGCGGCCTGGGAGACCACATCCAGCAGCTCGTCGATCTGCGCCTGGAGTACTCTTGTCTTGCGGAACGGAGAGATCTTCAGTTCAGCCATGGGCGTCCCCCGTAGTCGATGACGATCGCGGAAGAGGTCTCACCGCAGTGCCCGGCGCGAAGTGTGCTCCGCGATCCCCCGCTGAGCAACGACGCCATCCCGATTCCAGACAGCCCGTGTGGCGACGACAGGCCTGGTCGGCGGCTCGCTACAGCTCGCCGCGGCGGACTGTATACCTCACAACGAGCACTTTCCATTGACCCTCCTCCCGAACCCAGACGTCTGCCCAGTCGTAGTCTTGCCTCACTCGCGTAACGCCAGCACTGTCAGCAACGATGTAGTACGAACCCTTCACAGCGGCGGCATCCGAACCCAACACCATCACGTCCATATCGCCCCATTCCAAGGTCTCTGCGTCCCAAACCTCGAGGGCGCTCGAGCCGAAGGAACGCAGCTCGTCCAGTGAATCGAATTCCGAGAACGGCGATCCCGCCCAGTCGGAATTGTAGCTCATGAACTCATCCATGTTCTCGCGAGTCCAGAACGACTCGCGGTAGTCTCTGGCCGCCTGTTCGACTGCCTCTGCAATATCGGCCTTGTGAGCGTCGGTCAGCTCCGTCGTCGCGAGGCGGCAGGCAGCGGCCAGGGGGATGGCCAGGAGCAGGACCTTGCGGCGCATGGCGACCTCCTGAAGGGAATGTGCGAAGCTATGGGCCGTGTTGGACAGTAAACAGAGAAAGCGTTGTCGGAAATGGCTTCGGTTGCGTCTTCTCGGGCGCTATCAGGGCGACCGCACCCGATGCACGTTGTATGGTGTGACCTTCTTCACCGCATTCATCCGCGGCCGCGAGTCCGGTGTCCCGCGCTGAATCCTCGACAGCCCCGAAACCGTAGAGAGCAAAGGGAACGGTTGTCGCCGAACTGTCATTCGACGAGGCCGTCTTCCGTTGTGTCGGAAACCACGTTTGCAGCTGGACGGGTCTCCGCCTGGTTCGTATTCATATGTGAGTTCGCTGTTGGGTTGGGGTGATGACCGACCAACTGGACCGCCTCAAAGCTGCCTTCACCGGCCGCTACCGCATCGAACGCGAGATCGGTAGCGGTGGTATGGCCACCGTCTACCTTGCCAAGGATCTCAAGCACGGTCGGCAGGTGGCCATCAAGGTGATGCGTCCAGAGATCGCCTCGGCACTAGGCGTCGACCGATTCCTGCGTGAGATCTCCATCGCTTCGAAGCTGAATCATCCGCACATCATTCCGGTCTACGATTCGGGGCAGGTTGACGGGCTCGTGTACTTCACGATGCCCTACGTCGACGGTCAGTCGCTACGCAGACGGCTCCACCTGGAGGGACGACTGACGCTGGCCGAAGCGTTGCGCATTGCACGTGAGGTAGCAGCGGCGTTGAGCTACGCCCACCGCCAAGGCGTGGTCCACCGCGACATCAAGCCGGAGAACATCCTGCTCTCTGGGGGGATGGCAGTGGTCGCTGATTTCGGGATCGCCCGCGCCATCAGCGCCGCCGGTGGCGAGGACCTGACCGCCTCCGGATCTCCCCTTGGCACACTCGGCTACATGAGCCCGGAGCAGGCGGCTGGAGGCCGCGATCTCGATGGTCGCTCCGACATCTACAGCCTCGGCTGCGTGCTGCACGAGATGCTGCTGGGCAAACCGCCCGGGCGGTGGCTGGACGACGACGCCCTCGATACCGGTCGAATCACCGACGCGACGCCCCACGAGCGGGCGTACCTGGACGGCCTGCCCGAGTCGGTGGAGTGCATCCTCGTCACAGCGCTGGCGCCAGCGCCCGCCGGCCGCTTCGCCACCGCTGACGAGTTCGTCTCGGCAATCACCACGCCGCCGGGAGGGGCCCCTGCGATACCTGCGCCGATAGTCGCCAGGGCACGGCGACGACGTGCACGACGCATCGCCGTGGCCGCCCTGGCCGTGCTCGCCGCCGCAGCGGTCACCGGCATCGTTGCCCGACGGGGCTCGGGACCGGAACTCGACCCTAACCTCATCGCCGTTGCCCCATTCGACGTGCTCGGTCCTGAACTCGGCACGTGGCGCGAGGGCTTGGTGGATCTACTCTCGGCAACGCTCGACGGAGCGGGTCCGCTCCGTGCCGCCCCTCCATCCGTGGTGATCAGACACTGGGAGGGCCGGGCCGACCCCGTCTCCGCTGCATCCCTGGGTTCGACTCTGGGAGCCGGACTGGTGCTGTACGGTCGGTTGATCAGCACCGCCGCCGACTCGGCCCGCGCCGTCGCCACGCTGCTCGACGTCAGCGCCAGCCGGACGGTAGCCGAGTTCGATCTCCGGGACAGTGCCGACCGCATGGACCGGCTTGCGGACTCACTGGCGGTGCGCCTGATGGGCGACCTGAGTCGCGCCCGCCCGCTAGGCGGCTGGCGGCTCGCCTCCCTTGGCTCGTCCTCACCCCCGGCGCTCAAGGCCTTCCTCCAGGGTGAGCAGCACTACAGGCGCTTTAGCCTGGACTCGGCACAGTGGTACTACTCCCGGGCGATCGAGTTGGATAGCACCTTCGCGCTGGCATACAGCCGCCGAGCCATCTCCAGCGGCTGGGATCTGGACTTCGACCCGAACATCTGGCCGATGCTCCTTCGGGCTGGCGAGCTCAATCACGGCTTGGCACGCCGCGAAAGCCTCCTCGTCGTGGCCGACTCGATCAACGGTGCCGTGAGTCAGTTCATCGGCGACTCCGCCGGCTGGGCTGACCTGCGGCGCCTGTTCACCACGCTCGAGTTCGCCGCCCAGCAATATCCGTCGGATCCCCAGGTGTGGTACGAGCTGGGTGAGGCCCGATACCATCACGGTCCGTACCTCGGCATGACAGCTCAACAGGCCTACGACGCGTTCACCTTGGCAGTGGCCCTCGACTCGGCGTTTGTCCCCGCGTACCGACACCTGCTGGAACTCACCCTGCTGCTCCAGGGAAGGGACGCCGCCCTGCAGGTGGCACAGCAGTTCGTGGCACGCACCGACTCGAGCGTGTTCCGGGACGCGGCCCAGGTGACTACTGCGCTGCTCGATCCTGAGCGCGCCATGAGCCCCAGCACGCAGCAAGCGCTCGAGGAGTTAACTGAGGAGGGGTTCTTCTACGTGTGGTTCGACATCAAGTGGTGGGTGGACTCGGCGGAGACCAACACCCGCGTGGCGCGAGCATGGTTCGAGTCAACTGAGTCGGGCTTCGGCAGACAGTCTCTGGCCCTCGCACTCACCTACCACGGCCACCTGCAGCAGGCGCACTCCGTCATCAGCGCACAGGAGCCGGCGCTGTTCGTAGTCCTCGCGCGGCTCGGTGGTGTGCCACGCGACACGGCCAACGCGGTTGCGGCAGCCTGGCTCGAGGAGCGCAACGAGTTCGGGATCCTGAACGCACACAGGTGGTGGGCCGAACAGGGTGACACTGCCTCGCTCCAGCGGGCGCTGGCCTACTGGGACTCCCTGGCATCGGCGGGCCCGCCGGAGGCCGTGCCACGAAGGGAGGATGTCGCACGGTCCGGTCGAGCCTACCTCGTGCTGGCTCGGGGCGACACGCTCCTGGCGCTGCGCCTGTTCGAGGCCATCCCCAACTGGCCCAACCGCTTCTATAGCTACTACGAATACTTCACACGGGCGCGGTTGCTGTCCCGGCTGGGTCGCGACCGTGAAGCCGCGTACCTGCTCGATCATATGCCCTTCGTTCGCCGTTGGTCGCCGACTACAGATGCGATCGTCGCGGCGCTCGAGCGCGGCCGGGTGCACGAACGGCTGGGGAACCGAGAAGCCGCCATTCAAGCGTACTCCATGGTGGTTGACGCGTGGCGCAACGCCGATCCGCCCCTTCAGCCGCTGGTCGAGGAAGCACGCTCGGCGCTGGCGCGGCTTGCGGGTGAGCCGCGTCGCTGACCGGGGAGGCGCAGCGGCGACTCGAGTGATGGACGCTGCGTTACCCGACCTCTCACGAGGCCCGTCCTAACTTCAACTGAGTCGGAGCGGTTGCCTCCCCGCAGCTCCTCCGCCAGGGGAGATCCGGACTCGGCGTTGGATCAGTGCGTCTCCAGGAAGTTCAGCAGCACCGCCGCCATCGCTCTTGCGCCCACGAAGATGGCCTCTTCGTCGGCCACGAAGTCCGGGCTGTGGGGATAGCCGTTGTACCCCTGCTCGGCGTTGGACACCCCCAGCCAGTACATAGCGCCTGGAATCCGTTGCTGATAGTGCGCGAAGTCCTCGCCGAAATAGGGTGTCACTTCGTTGACCTCGAGGAGCCCGGTGGGACCGACTGCAGCGCGAATGGCCTCGAGGGAGCCGCGCACGAGGTCCGGGTCGTTGACCACGTCCGGGAGGACGAGGCCCTGGTGGTGGAGTTCGAACGAGATCCCGTCCCGCCGGATCTTTGCCAGCTCCTGCTCGATCTGCTCCCTTGCCCGCACGCGCGCATCCTCACTGCCCGCCCGGACCATTCCCGTCAGCACCCACTCCCCGCGCGCGGGACCCGGCCCGGAGCCACCGAACATCACGGCGATGTAGCTGCCGGGCTCGACGTCCTGCCCCGTGCTGATGCCGGCGATCGCCCTGGCGGAGGCTCGAGCGGCATTCTCCACGTCGGCCTCGCCGCGGACCGTTACGGTGAACCCGTCGAGACCTGGGAGCGACAGACCTTCGACGCTTCCGATCTGACCGACTTCGAGTGGAGCGGAGTGCACGGCGAAGATTGCCTTGGGCGCGGGGGCCTCGAGCACGCCCTGTTGGATCATCGCCCAGGCGCCCTGCACATTCTCCTCGGCGGGCTGGAAGATGAATTTCACCGTCCCCGGCAAGTCGTCTCGGATGGCTGCGAGGCCCTCGGCAATGCCCAGAGCCACCGTGGTATGGATGTCGTGACCACAGACGTGGCGCACTCCAGGGTTCTCGGACGCAAAGGGGACAGGGTCAGGCGCGCCGGAATGGGCCGCGTCCATGTCCGCCCGGTAGGCGACGACTGGTCCCGGCTTGCCGCCTCGAAGCACGCCGACCACACCGTGTCCGCCGACACCCGTTTGAACATCGAGACCTAACGAGCGCAGTCGTGCTGCCACGATGCCAGCGGTTCGTACCTCCTGACCCGAGACCTCCGGGTGCCTGTGGAAGTCTCGACGCACCTCGATGAGCTCTTCCCGCATGCGCTCCAACCGGCGGTCGATCTGGTACATGAGCGTTTGGCTCTGCGCGTGGACGGCAAGGTTGCTCGCGGCGACGAGGAGGACAACGAGGATTCCGGCTCTTGCAGCGTGGCGGCTGTCGCTCATCGTTGTGTTCTCCTGTGTCGGGGCGCCAGGTGGGATCTGCAATCTATCTCATCGATGCGGACGACCTACCTTGCCGAGTATGTACCGCCGATCCAGTGGGCCATACATCCGTGAGTCCAGGCTTTCGTCGCGGTTATCGCCCATGAGATAGAGGTGGCCGTCAGGGACGACGGCTGGGCCGACCGAGGCTTGGCTGCCGGCCCCCGGTGTGTAGCTGATGAGGTGATCGGGGCCGCACCCGATTTCTTGCTCGATGAGCGTCCCAAGCCCGTTCGCGTCCGCTACGTTGTCGTACGCCCCTCTCGCCACCGGTAGGTATCGCAGGGGCGTACCGTTGATTGTGAGGTGATTCTCCAGCATGGCGATCGTATCGCCAGGTTCTCCGATCACGCGCTTGAAGACGTAGGGACCCGTCCGTGATCGCTTGAACCACACGACGTCCCCTCGCTTTGGCTGGGCGTGAGAGAGCAGGACAATACCGGTGTACGGTAACCGTATGTCGTACGCTGCCTTGTTGACGATGATCAAGTCTCCCAACAGATACGACGGTGCAGCGGAGACGCCGTCCAGACGGTATGCCCTGATGTAGGAGGGCGCCAGGGCCGTGGCCGTTACGATGCCGAGGATGATCCAGAGCCAACGCCTTCTGTGCATCATCTGCCGGGACTCTTTCTGGAGGCCGGTTCGAGCTTGGGCTGGCGGCGACGATCTCCCGGGCCGGCTAGTGGTGGAGCCGCGCGCCGCCGACGCCCACCTTCACTTCCCAGACCTTACCTGTCCGCGTCGACGTGGCGTAGATGGCGTGATGGTCGAAGTCACCCTGCCCGAACGCCAGGCTGGCCACGCCGGGCATGTTCTCTGCGATGAGTACCTTCTCCCGGGTTGCCGGGTCAATGCGCCAGATCTGTCCAGCTCCGTTGGCTGCCACATAGACGCGCCCCAGTTCGTCCATCGCGAGCCCGTCATTCCCGGCGCGCTCGCCGAGGCGGGCAATCACTTCCGGCGGTCCGGCCGCAAGACCCTCTGCCAGCGGTACCGCCCACACCCGATCGTCAACGACGAACGGCCGCAGGCTCACGAAGATCTGGGCGACAAACAGCGTGGAGCCGTCGGCCGAGAGCGCCAGCCCGTTGGGGTGGCCCACCGCGTCGGTGAACAGGTTCACCGTTCCGGCTGTGTCCACCAGAAAGATCTCGTCCGTGGCGTCGTCCGACACCAGGAAGGAGCCGTCGGACCGCACCAGTACGAAG
Source organism: Gemmatimonadales bacterium (assembly GCA_011772755.1). Taxonomy (GTDB): domain Bacteria; phylum Gemmatimonadota; class Gemmatimonadetes; order Gemmatimonadales; family GWC2-71-9; genus WVYX01. The sequence continues at coordinate 12,539 of WVYX01000348.1, read as the reverse complement.
TTCGGGTCACCGATTCCTCCGTCGACGACCCGCGTCTTCTTGCCCTCGGGAGTAATGCGCCACACGATGCCGTCGTCGTTCGGGCCGTGATTGAACCGATTGGTAGGCCCGAAATCCGCCATGAGAATGTCCCGGGGGCCGATGGGAGCGAGACCGAGGTTCGAGTACAGTTCCGCGATCTGCGTGACCTGGCCATCGGTACTCACGCGCCACAGTGCCCGATTGCCAGCAACGTACAGTTGGCCCTCGCCGTTGAACGCGATCCCCTCGCACCGGTCGAACTTCCCGTCAACCAGCACGGTAGCGTCGATGGGGAAGGGGACCTCGTCTCGTTGCCCTCGGTCCGCCTGGCCCGGCAACGTCGTCGGCAGCGATATCAGCCCGCTGAGGGTCAGCCATAGGGGGAGTCCGACGAGCCTCGTCATCCTGGTTACCTCCTTGGTCCGGGATCCGCTGGGCGCTTTAGCAAGCCGCATGATCCCGAAAGCCGTCGCGACCCGCTGGGTCCAACGTGCAACCCCCTGCCACATATCTATATGTCCGCTACATAGTGGCAATAGATATCGACTCCCCACGTGTTTCGCAACCACGCGAGCCTGGGTCCCCCGGGGCGCCGGGGATCAACCCCACTAAGTCACTGCTTTCCCATGACTTAGCCCTATAGCCCAGGCGCGGACTGGCCAGGTCGAGGGCAGCGATTCACGTGGGTGGGTCTTGGCGGAGGGTCTCGGTTCGAGCCGGTGTTCGGCACGAACGATCCCGCGCCATCGTTGTGCCGGCGGCGGTCTTCATAGACGTGCCCCAGGTCCAACGAGTCCCGTTGAGTGGGTGCTGAGCGCGCTCCAGCCCGCAGGCGCCGTTCCCCGTCCCGACAGTTCGAGCCGATGTCCGGTAGGTCCAGCACAGGCGAGGGAGTCCCCACGGATTCCCTCGCACCCGTTGTTGTGCCACGGTTCTGGTGTGGTGAGCCAGAGATTCGTTGCATAGCGCATGCGCCGAGCTGTCCCTCCGCACGGTGGCGTTCTCGGCGGACTCGACGCCGGGCTGAGGCTGCGGGCTCAGGCTTCCTGAGGCAGAGCTCGGCGCCGAGACCACCGGACCGCCACCCACGCTGCGGGACTACTCGGCGCGTGGTTCTACTCACAAACTCGCCGACTCGCTGGACCAGAAGTCGGCCCCCCGGTGCGCGCGGCCGACCGTCCAGAGCCCCATGTGTGCACGTGACCGGATCGCCGCCCGCGTTCCCCTGTGATATGTTCTCTCCACGCCTGCTAGCGGAACCTGCCCGCCATAGGGAAGAGGAGAACTGCAATGGCCATCATCACCTTGTCCAGGGAGGCATACAGCGGCGTCACGAACCTGGCGGAACGCCTCAGCGAGGAACTTGGCTATCGTCTCCTATCCCGAGAGGATCTGTTGGCCGACGCCGCCAAGGAATTCGGAGCGTTGCAGAGCCAGTTGGAGTCGGCGCTCATCCACAGGCCGGGGTTCCTGGAGGGCCGCGGGCTCAAGAGGCTGCACTACGTCCACTGCGTGCGGGCAGCCATGGCGAAAGCAGTGCAAGCCGACGACCTGGTGTATCACGGAGAGGCGGGACATTTGCTGCTCAAGGGGATTCCTCACCACCTGAGAGTCAGGGTGCTGGCCAACGTGGAGTATCGTATCGAGGCCGTCATGGAACAATGCGACCTGACGCGGGAGAAGGCGATTGAGTACATCACGCAGTTGGACGAAGAACGGAACAATTGGGTGCAATGGGTGCACGGTGTCGACATGAACGATCCGGCAACCTACGACCTGGTCATCAATCTCGAACACATCCCGGTGCCAAGCGCCGCCAGCCTCGTTGCCCAGATGGCCGCACGTGATTTCCGCACAACCCCACAGTCTCAGAAGACCGTGGACGATCTGGTCCTTGCCAGCGAGATTCGGGCCAGGATTGGCCTGGATCGAAGTATCTCAGATGACAAGATCGAGGTCGATGCCAAGGACGGCGTAATCACGATCACAGTGAACATGCGCTACCTGGCTGATGCGGACAAAGTGAAGCAGTTGGCAAGCCAGATCCCTGGCGTCAAGGATATTCAGTCCCAGATAGTAAGGGGACGGTAGCGGCGGCAGTCGCAGGCATCCGCCGGTGCACGGCGTCTATGAAACGAACTTCTGGGATGCCGCACCAGAGAGCGGTAGACTCAGACCGTGACCCTGCTCGCGCCGTCCGTGGGCTCGGAGGCTACGGCGGGGCGAATGCCAAGTGCCCGACGGCGGCAGGCGGGGCACTCCACGTCAAGCTCCGTGACCCGCCAAGCGCCCTGCGTCGGTGCGCGCTGGAAGGTCCGGCGCGTCAGCCCCTCACGGTCCTGGCGCTCGGCGCGGGAGGCCAGGATCCGCATTACCACGCTGTCCCGAGGGCACCGGATGGTGGTGAGGTCCCTGGCAGCTTGTCGCGCGATCTTCTGAATGCCTAGCGGCGTGTAGTCCGGCATTTCGAGCTATCAAGCGTCGGCAGTGGTGGTGGCCCGATGTTCGTCGGGAGGGCGTCCGACCACCCGAGAGGCCGCCCAAGCTACGAAACGTGTCGCCCGACGCAAGTGCCGACGTTTCTTCGGAGTGAATCCCCAGTGTGCGTCTCGTGTGGAACGAGATCCCACGGCCGCGTGCGGGTTGGCGCCGCTTTTCCACCTCGTGTGAACTTGTGGACAAAGCTTTTCCGCGCGCTGTGCACACCCCAGGGCGGCCCCGTGGCGTGCCATCAGCGTTGATCCGCGGCCGTGTGCCGGGGGAGGGGACTCTCGCTACCGCGTGAAAACCGACAAGCCGATCGTCACCGAGACGATGTTGGCCTCTGCATCGAACATGCGGTCGTAGCGACCTTCCAGCCGCGCCGCGAGCTGCGCGAGAATGGGAAGAGTCACACCGACACCAGCTCCCGCCGCGAAGTCCGTCTTGCTGTTGCCGTCGAAGTCAACGAGGAAGAAGGTACCGCCTGCGGTGACGTACGGCCGGGACCGCCCCCCGGGGCCGATATGGTACAGTACGTGCGCGCTGGCCTGCAGTGTGGTAACGCTGCCGCCATTCGAGATGAAGTTGAAGCTCAGTCTGGGCTCGACGGAGAACTGGTCGGCAGCCATGAAGCCGACGCGAACTTGCTGCACCGGAACCGTGACGCTCCAGACCGCGTCGCCATTGAATGTGGCGTCGAACCCCGCGTCCATGCCGATCTCGAGGGGCTGCTGGGCGGATGCAGTTGCGACCGCCACGGCGGTCAGCGGACCCGTGATGCTGAGGATTCGCAGACGTGTCAGCATGATGACCTCCTGGACGAGGAAAATGTCAACCCGAGAACAGGGGGCCGGTGCACCTGGCGCCGGCTTGTTGTAGTCGGTTGTCGCCTGGCCTACCGGTCAGTGGTGTGGCTGCAAGAGACGGGCGGCCGAGTAGCGCAGCTTGCTGCTCTCGTGCCTGGCGTTCTGGCGCTCCGCACTTTAATCTAGATCGAACCATTCGGCTCTAGGACGCGGCGGATTCGGAGAATCGGCACTCGAAAGGAGCTATTCATGGCGGACGTGAAGGACAGAGCGACCCCACGCATCGAGCCCACGCCCAACGGGCCGTACCGGGTCCGCAACCTCAAGAGCCTGTCCAATTCCAAGGGCGAAACCCTCGAGACGAGGACGGTGATCGCCCTCTGCCGCTGCGGCCGGTCAAACAACAAGCCGTTGTGCGATGGTACGCACGCTGAAGTCGGCTTCGACAGCAGCAAGCTCACCGACGGGAGCCTGAACAAACGCGATACGTACCCAGCGGGGCGGCTCGCCATCCACGACAACCGGGGGATCTGTGCCCACGTCGGCCGGTGCACCGACGGACTTCCCGCCGTGTTTCGCCTGGGTGAGGAGCCGTGGATCCGTCCCATGGGAGTTGACGAAGGTACGATCATCGCCCAGATCCGCCAGTGCCCGTCGGGCGCCCTCAGCTATTCGATAGATGGCGTCGAACTCCGCGACCAGAACCGCGCGCCCGCCATTCAGGTCTCGAAGAACGGCCCCTACGTGGTGACGGGTGGGGTCGAGCTGGACGTCGACGAGTGGGGGGAGGGAGCTTCAAAGGAGCACTACACTCTGTGTCGCTGCGGTGGGTCAAACAACAAGCCCTTCTGCGACGGCACTCATTGGAAGGGCTTCAAAGACGACAATAATTGAGTCGGTAGCGAAGCGATCCGTACTCCCGTAGTCGGACCGCCTACGGCCGAGGGCAGACACCACTCACGCTGCTCGATCACACCTCCGAGCCATCCCAGCAGTACGTACACAGCCTCGCTTTGGGTAAGCCGATCGCCGAGACGAGATCGTCGAGCCTCTGGTACCTGAGCGATGTGAGTCCCAACCGCCTCCTGATGCACTCCACCATGTCGCCATAGCGCTGGGATCCGGCGTTGGCGTACTCGTGGAGGTTCGCGGTCTCGTCACCCTCCAGTTCGTGGACCGCCTTTCGTGCGGCGAGGTCCAGCTCCGATCTCGAGCGCGAGAAGTTCAAGAACTTACAGGCGAAGACCAATGGAGGGCACGCGGGCCGCATGTGCACCTCCTCGGCACCGCAGTCGAAGATCCGCCTGATGATGTCTTTGAGCTGCGTGCCCCTGACGATCGAGTCTTCACAGAGGAGGAGGCGCTTTCCCTCGATGACCTCACGGATGGGTATGAGCTTCATCCGGGCTACCAGGTCACGGACCCGCTGGTCCTGGGGCATGAAGCTCCGCGGCCAGGTGGGGGTGTATTTCACGAATGGCCGGCGGTAGGGGATGCCGGCGGCGCTGGCGTAGCCGATGGCGTGGCCGGTGCCCGAGTCGGGAATGCCGGCCACGATGTCGACTTCGATGTCATCCCGCTTCGCCAGACACTCACCGCAGCGGTAGCGGACCGCCTCCACGTTGATGTCCTCGTAGCTCGAGGCGGGGTAGCCGTAGTACACCCACAGGAAGGCGCAGATCTGCATCTCGCTGCCGGGGGGCGCTAGCTGCTCCACGCCCTCGTGGTCAATGCGCACCACTTCTCCGGGGCCGAGATACTTCGCGGCCCGGAAGCCCAGGTTCGGTAGGGCGCAGGTCTCGAGGGTGACCGCATGCGCGCCGTCTTTCTCTCCGATCACCACCGGGGTGCGGCCTAGCCTGTCCCGCGCGGCGTAAATCCCTCTCCTGGTTAGGAGTAGAATGGAACACGACCCCGTGATCGTTTCCTGGGCGTGTCGGATCCCGTCCTCGAACGTGTCCCCCTGGTCAATCAGGTGTGCCACCAGCTGGGTCGGATTCACCTCGCTTCCCGTCATTTCGGAGAAGTGGGTGCCGCTCTTGCCCAACGCCGCTCGCACCAGCTCGTCCAGGTTGTGGACCTTGCCCACCGTTACGATGGCATAGGTTCCGTGATGTGAGCTTATGATGAGCGGTTGGTCCTCGTAGTCACTGATGACCCCGATACCTACGCTCCCTTTGAGTCTCGGAATGTCGTCCTCGAACTTGCTGCGGAACTGGGAACTGGTGATGTCGTGGATGATGCGTCTGAAGCCGATACCGTCCCTGACCGCCAGCCCACCCCGCATGGTTCCCAGGTGTGAGTGATAGTCGGTGCCGTAGTACAGATCGGCTACACAGTCTTCCCGTGAAGCTACGCCGAACAGTCCGCCCAAGTCCGCCTCCTCACAGCGTTCAGGTTTGGCTAGGTGGCTAGCGCTGATCCCAGACGGCAAGGTACCGCGGCTGCTGCAGGGAGTCTACGGCACCAACCGGGCATGGCGTGTGCATTACTCCTACGGGGGCGCCGTCTAACGCCCACTGCGGGCCGGATCTGCCGCCGGTGCAGACCTCCGGTACGGGCCCCTGCGTTGCCCTACTTCTCGTCCTTCTCCTTCGCCTTTTCCTGGTCCAGATACTTGACGCCCTCGGCTATCCAGTCGGGCGCTGGCTCACCCTTCAGGTAGTGGCCGAACCACTCCACGATCCGCGTGTGGTAGTCGAGCTGGTTGGCCTTCTTGCGGTTGCTGTGGTTCTCTCCCTCGTAGACCAGCATGACGAAGTCCTTCCCGGCCCGCCGCGCAGCGTTGTAGTACTCGACTCCCTGGTTGAAATCCACGGCGCCGTCTTCCGTGCCGTGGGCGAGGAGCAGCGGTGTGTTCAGGTTCGCCACGTGGAATACCGGTGAGTTCGCCACGTAAGCGTCGATGTCCTCCCAGAACGGCACCTCCATGCGGCCCTGGCTGATCTCGAAGATCCGGGCGTCGGTCCCGCCAGTATTCCAGTAGACCGAGAGATACATGCTCACCAGGTTCGTGAGCGGCGCGCCCGCCACCGCTGCCGAGAAGATGTCGGTCTGGGTCACGGTGAACGCCGTCTGGTAGCCGCCCCACGAGTGTCCCATCAATCCCACACGCTCCGCGTCGACCATGTCGCTCTCGAGGACCTTCTCCACCGCGGGCACGATCGCCGCCACCGCCGAAAGGCCGGGGTTCCGATCGCGGTACACGATGTCAGGCTGCAGCACGAAGTAACCCTGGCTCGTGAACACCGCTGTGTTGTACGCGCTACGATCCGACGGGACGTAGTACGTGTGCACCGACGGCGAGCGAATCTCGTAGATGTATACGATCATCGGGTACTGCTCTCCCGGCTGGTAGTTGGCCGGGTAGAACAACGCTCCCTGCAGCTTCTTGCCCCACGTGTTCTCATACTCGATGAGCTCCGAGTGGCCCCAGGCATAGTCCCCATGGAACGGGTTGGTCTCGGTCACCTGTCGTGCGTCGGACAGATCCGGGCCGGCCACGAAGTAGTCTGGAGAGTCGTCGAAGTCCTGCACGACGTATGCGTAGACGTCAGCGTCCTCCGCCTTTGCCAGCCGGCCGACATTGGCGTCCTGCGACACCAGCCTCACCGGCTCCCTCCCGACACGGAGCCGCGAGTAGCCCCACTGCTCGCTCCACTCGCCGTATGTGCTGAGATAGAGAGGCACCGACGTGTCGATGTACTCCTCTTCCGGATCCAGCCGCATGCGGCGGTGGCGGATCTTCTCCTCGGTTCCGTTGGTGAGCCTCGTGGCCCGGGAGCCATCCGGCCGGATCTCCCACACGTCATACTTGTCGTACAGCAGTACCGAGCGGTCGTCTTTGCTCCACCCCGCCATGCCGAAGGGTGGCTTCTGCTCCACGGTGTGATCGTCCTCGACATCCACGAACGACGTGGCGACACCCTCCGTGATGTTCGTGTGCCGGCCGGTCCGCAGGTCGTAGGTCCAATAGTGGTCGTCCACTAGGTAGAGCAGGTAGCGCCCCCCGGAGCTGGCGCCACGACTGTACTGGATCCGTTGCTTGACGAGCGTGGCCTCACCGGTTCCCACATCGATCGCGTAGAGATCCCGGTACACCGGCCCGAACATCCGGTCTTTCTCGTACGGCGTCTGGTCGGTGCCGATGGCCAACCGATCTCCTTCAATGACGGTCACGTCCTCGGTGAGCTCCGTTCCCAGCCGCACAAAGCGGCCCGCGTCGAGGTGCCACGCGGCCAGGTAGTTCTTCTCTCGATCACGGTTGGCCGACACCTTCTGCCTCGGGTAGATGTCCACGTCCGCCGCGTGCCAGATCTGCACGGTGCTCGGCTCTTCATCTTCCTCCTCGTCCTCTTCCTTGCCCTCGGTAGCAGCGGTGTCGGCCGCCGCCGAATCCGCCGCGGCTTCGGTCGAGTCCTTCGGCTCGGCTGACTTCTCTCGCTCCTTGATGCCGAAGAACACCGTCCGGGCGTCGTCGGACCAGCGGAGCTGGCGGTAGCTCACGACCCGCGTGTCCTCGGGGAAACCGGTTGCCGAGTCTGGGTCGAAGGAGAATTGCTCGAACGACGCTCGCGCGAGATTTCGCCATGCCAGGATCACGTGGGTCGAGTCCTCGTAGCGCTCGTCGTCGCCTCGCACGCGGAGCACAGCGAGATCATCATGGTCCTCACGCCACGCGAGCCCGGTGAAGCGGGTGGCCTTCGAGTGGAGGGTGCGGAGCGTTCCCGAGGCGGGGTCGAACACCTGCACGCCGTTGCCGGCTTGGCCCTCGGCATCGATGATGAGCGCCAGCAGCGTGCCTTCGTCCTGCCAGGCGAACTCCGACACGTTGCCGAAATTAGTCTCCACTCCCGTGGCGAGGGTTCGCACCACGAGGTCGACGCCCTTGTGCTTCCGATCCTTGGAAGCCCCTGCCGGTGGATAGCGGCGCATGGCCAGGTACGCACCGTCATCGGAGAATGCGAACGACGAGACATCGTCGATCACCAGACTGTCTCCGCTCACCAGGTTCCGCAGCCCAAGCTTGTACCGCACCGGCTTCTTCTGCTTCTCGAGTTGGTTTCTCTCCCTCTCGCTCACGCCGATGGAGAACGCCAGCCAGCGGCTGTCCTGTGAGAAGGTCGGCCTGGTGCCGTACGGCACGATCAACTTCTCGTCACCGTCTAGCTGCCGCACCCTGAGCTCGTTCTCTTCGTTCACGCGGCTGATGGGGTACGCTAGCCATTTCCCATCCGGTGAGAGCGTGCCGCGTCCCAACCGCTCCCACTGGCCGTAGTCCTCACGTGTGATGGGCCGTTTGCCATCAGTCGATTGGGCATCTACAGTGGCGGCGGCAACGACGCAGAACGGCAGCAGCAAGGCGAGTATGCGGGTGTAGGTGAGGGACGACATGGTAGGCCTCCGGGAAGACGTTGGATCGGTGCGCGTAAGTTATCGAGGCTGACGGGAGAGCGTCTACCTCATCCTCGGCTTCAAGGCAGTCGCGGCAGGAGCTTCTCCACGGCGATCTTGACGCCCTCAACCACGGGCGGTGGTTGCGACACCTCCGGCGGCAGCCCCGAGCGCATGGTGTAGCGTACGATCTCTCCATGGCTCGACAGCTCCCAAAGAGGCTGTGCCGTGACACAGTCAAACATCCAGGCGCGCACGGTGACCCGGTTCGCCGCCGGGATCGGTCCCGCGCGATCATAGTACCGGTGCCGCTGGACGATCGTCGCGAGCTCGAGGTGGACTAGCGCGTCGATGTCGACTGCGTCACAAACCTCGCCCAGGGCAACCGCATCGGGAATGCCGCTGACCAGATAGGTGAAGAGGAACCGCTCCCACTCAGCCATGACGTTGACCGCTTGGAGTCGAGCGGCCGCCTCAGAAGGTCCCACCACCTCGACATCCGGCGAGCGCTCGCGCAGGTGTGCCGCTACCTGATCTGTAAACTCCAGCGCGATTTCGGACGGCACGCTATCGTGCTTGAAGGGGAAGACCGCCAGGCTCTGGACGTTCGCGTCCGCGAACCAGGGGGCAACCCAGCCCCCGACGCTTCCAGAGGTCACGGTGCAGCCGGAGACGAGAAGCAAGACGGCCATGGAGGCGCAGCAACGTAGGCAGGAGGGCGCTGGCATGCCGGTACTGTCCCTTGGGCCGTGGCCGGACCCGCGTCGTGTTGCAGGCGTAGTCGCTCGGTGCCTCACTGACCGGCTCCGAGCTGAGGAAGCGCGTCGAGGATGGAGTTGAGCGCCCATCTCGCGGCATTGCGCACCGACGGCGCACGATACGGCGTATACGAGTCGGCGTACTCGATGCCGCACGTTCCGGTCCATTGGACGCCACCGTCCGCGCTGTCGAACAACGACACTTGCACCACGACGTTGGTGACCGCGTCTCCATACTCGGCCGAACCGTCGAACTGGCTCGCTTCGAGCAACTCCACCTGCAGCAGCACGTCGACCCCCAGGGCGTCGCCCGCTCTCATGACGACGGTGTGGTCGGCAGCGGCGCCCTGGCGGCGGTCCCACAGGAACAGGGCCCAGTCGTATGCGAGACCCTCCGCGCCGATGATGTCGCTGGCCTCGGCCGGGTCCACGATTCGAAGGTCGGGATTGCGCTCTTCGATCACGCGGGTGATACGGGCGGTGGCCGCGCGGATCTCCTCTATGCTCAGGTTCCAGTCGAAAAAGGGGAGCACGGCGATGCTGCGGACCTCGGCCTGGGCGAATCCGGGTTCAACGGCGGTGTCGACGGGCCACAGTGCCGCCGCGCAGGCCTGAACGCCTACACCGCCGGCCACCAGAGCGATCCCGGTGCTTGAGCGCCTCCACACTGGCGGTCCTCCTCAGCAACTTCAAGTAAAGTGTGGTGGCCCCTACTGGAGCCTGTCAATGCGCGCCGCCCTGGTTCCTAACCCGTTGAGCAATAAGGTCATTGCATGACCTGGATGGGCGACGGTTCAGTCACGTTTCACGCGGTCTTCATGTGGCGGCTCACATATGTGCTTGCGGGGATAACCCGCAGCCTCCCGGACCGTTATCGGCGCGTCATCGACGGGGACCTAACCACGAAGCTCACAGTGGCGCTGGAGGTATCCCACCTGAAGTAGGAGTTGCGCGATGGCCGTATCCACGCCAAACCGGGTCGAGGAGGATGTCTGGATCCCGACCTGCTGTGGACAGTGCTACTGCATGTGCGGCATCAAGGTCCGCCGCCAGAACGGTGTCGTCACGGAGGTCGTGGGAAACCCTGGCGCACCGAGCGGGCGCGGTCGGATCTGCGTCAAGGGCATCGCATCCCCTCATCTGCTGTACGATCCCTATCGAGTGAACTATCCCCTGAAGCGCACGAATCCCGAGAAGGGGCTCGGTGTCGACCCGAAGTGGCAGCGAATCTCCTGGGACGAGGCGCTCGACATCATCGTGGAGAAGCTGAAGGAGTGCCGCGAGCGGGATCCGCGTGGGGCCTATTTCCAGGCGACCACGACCCAGGCCTCGGAGATCCGTTTCGGCGTGATCGGGTTCATGAAGGGCTTCGGAACGCCCAACTACTGGGTATCCGGCGGTGGACTGCACTGCGGGAACGGCGCGCACTTCATGAACGGGATCATGCACGCCGCTTGGTCGATCATCCCCGACTTCGCCCACTGCAACTACGCGTTGAATTTCGGCTGTTCCAAGGGTCACGGTGCAGGCCACGTGGCCGTGCAGAACGCGACCCAGGCCGCCGACGCCCGGTTTCGCGGCTTCAAGAACATCGTCTTCGATCCGTTCCAGAGCGCCCAGGCCTCCAAGGCCCACGAGTGGGTGCCGATTCGCGTCGGCACCGACGGCGCGCTGGCGCTGGGCCTGGTCAACTCCCTGCTCAACGAGCACGGCATCTACGACGCCGAATACCTGATGTACAAGACGAACGCCCCGTACCTCATTCGGCCCTGGGACGGGCGCTACATGCGGGACAGGGAGACGGACAAACCACTGGTCTGGGACCTGGTCGACCACTGCCCCAAGGTACACAACCATGAATCGGTCACCCGGGTCGAATACGAGGACGAGGCGCACGAGGTGGCACTGCTGGGTACGTACCCGGTGGACGGCGTGGACTGCCGCCCGGCCTTCGACCTGCTGAAGGAGCACGTCAAGAAGTACACCCCGGAGTACGTCGAAGAGATCACGTGGGTGCCGGCGGCCACCGTGAGTCGCATAGCCAAGGAGTTTGGTGAGGCAGCCGAGATCGGTGCCACCGTCACCATCGAGACGAGCAAGGGTCCCAAGAGGATTCCCAAGCGTCCGGTGGCGACGCACTTCTTCCGCGGCACCCAGGGGCACGTCAACTCGGGCTGGACCTGTCTCGCAGTGGACATGGTCAATCACATCGTCGGCGCGGCCGACACGTACGGGGGAGCGTTCGGTCTGGGAGCCGCGGTCGGCAGCGGGTACGAGGGGACCGGAAAACCGTACCAGATCCCCTACCCCTGTCCCGACGGCCTGATGGTGGCCAAGACGTGGGTCTACGACCACGTCCCCTATCCCATGCGCGTGCCGAAGCCCCCGACCCGGTTGGACCTGCACGACATGTTCCCGACGTCGATCTACAACGCCTTCACCATCACGAGCCCCAGGTGGCTCGAGATGCTGGAGCGCTTCAAGATCCCCTACAGGCCGGACGTGATGATCAACTTCGGCTCCAACTCGGTGATGACCATGGGCAACGCCGAGGCGGTGACCGAGAACTTCCTGAAGAAGTTCAACTTCATCTTCTCGTTCCAGCTCTACGTCACGGAGTTCGAAGAAGCGGTCGCGGACGTCGTGCTGCCCGACGCCTGCTTCCTGGAGCGCTACACGCCGGCCGTCAGCTTTCCCTCGACCTTCTCCCACCCCCAGGGCGAGGACGACTGGGGCTGGTCGATCCGGCAGCCGGTCGTCGAGCCGCTGTACGAGCGGCGCGATTTCAACGAGGTGATGCTGGAGATCTGCAAGCGCCTCGGCATCCTGGGCAAGTACTACAAGGGGCTGAACGACTCGATCGGCGTGCGTTACGGCGGTGAGATGGACGAGAAACACAAGCTCGTGGAGGATGGCAGCGTCGAGCACTCCTGGGAGGACATCTGCGACCGTCTTCTCAAGGATCGCTTCGGCGAGGAGCACGGCCTCGAGCACGTGAGGAAGAAGGGCGTCTTCACCTGGCCCAAGAAGAAGGAGGACGTCTACTGGAAGTGGTTCAACCCTTCGCGAGTGCCGGTCT
>WVYX01000077.1:4958-5210 GCA_011772755.1 Gemmatimonadales bacterium | reverse complement strand
GGTGAGGCGGGTAAGGCCGGAACCATCCGTATTGATGACGTTCATGTCGGGGCTGCCACGATGCTTCGACACGAAGGCGATGCGATCACCCTTCGGCGACCAGACCGGGCCAATGTCAGCGCCTCCGCCACCTGTCAGGCGCGTCACACCAGAGCCATCTGCGTTCACGGTGTAGATCGCGCGGCTCCCATCGCGGTCGGAATAGAATGCGATGCGGGAGCCATCCGGCGACCAGACCTGGCCGCCGTCGGC
>WVYX01000077.1:0-4846 GCA_011772755.1 Gemmatimonadales bacterium | reverse complement strand
CATGACGTATATCTCCCGCTGACCGTCGCGGTCGGAAAAGAACGCAATGTGGGAGCCGTCCGGCGACCAGGTGGGCTCTCCATCGGCGGCCCGGCTATCGGTCAGGCGGGTAAGGCCCGTACCGTCAGAGTTCATGACGTAGATGTTGACATCCCCATCACGGTTGGAGGAGAAGGCAATGCGAGAGCCGTCCGGGGACCACGCGGGAGTGAAATCGGCGGCGGCATCGTCTGTGAGACGAATCTGGCCAGTCCCGTCGGCGTTCATCACGTAGATGTCGCTGCTGCCGTCGCGGGTGGACTCGAAGGCGACGCGCCTGCCGTCGGGCGACCAGGCTGGGAAGCTATCTGATGCGGAGGCGTCCGTGAGACGGGTCTGGTCTGCGCCGTCAGGGTTCATCACGTAGATCTCGCTGTTCCCGTCTCGCCCGGATACGAAGGCGATCCGGGAGCCGTCTGGCGACCAGGCGGGGAAAGCGTCGGAGGCGGGATTATTCGTGATAGCCGTCTGGCCGGAGCCGTCGACCTTCATCACGTAGACCTCTGCGTTCCCATCCCGCGCAGAGGTGAAGGCGATGCGGGAGCCGTCCGGCGACCAGCTGGGATAGCTATTGTCCTGTATGGACCGGTCGGACAGTCTCATCAGGCCTGAGCCGTCGGGAAAGACGGTGTGGATCTCAGGCACGCCGCTGTGGAGTGAGATAAAGGCGATTCTGCCCCCGGCGGGTATGATCACTGTGGGGACAAGCGTGGGCGTGGCCCGCGGACCCTCGGCGAAGGCCGGAGGGGCCGGCCCTGCCGCGGGCGCCTCTCCGTCGCCGGCACAGGCAGCAGCGAAGAGGCCAGCGACAGCGAGGAGAGCGAACGGGATCAGACTGAGGACGCTGCTGGCAAGGGCGCGTATCGGGAAGAGCCGAGGCGACCTAGCAGGAGGGGGCGGTGAGCAAACAGGCGTGGCCGAAGTGACCGGTGCCACTCCGACCTGGATCAAGGGCCACCGCATCCCTACCTCCATCTCTTCATCCGGTGATGTCGATTCTGGGCGCCGGTGAACCGCCTGTCAAGTTGCCCGACGCCGAATGGTCTGTCCCCGGTCTCGGTTGCGAGCCCCGACAACGTGCGAGTACACTACAAAGCGCCTACAGGTCCCCGAATGCTGCTGGTTGCCCGGAAGAACCTGCTCACCGAACCGACCCGCCTGGCGATCTCGGTCGGCGGAGTGGCTGTCTCCGTATTCCTGATCGGCATCCTCCTCTCCCTCTACCGCGGCTGGAACGAGANNTGGCGTCGTCCGTGCTGCCGGACAACGCGGGCACGCTGCTTGGTCTAGTGCCCGAGATCGATACGGTCAGCCCCCTCATCGTGCGTCCAGTGGAGATGACCAAGGCGGGCCAGCCCGACAAGGTATTCGATGTTCAGCTCGTCGGCTATGATCCGGAGATCGGTCTCGGGGGCCCGCTGGCGGTGGTGGAGGGGAAGAGCCCGCCTGGACCCGGTGAGGTCGTCGTAGACAAGGAGACGAGCGATCGCTACGGCGTCGACGTGGGCGACCGGCTGGTCCGTGGAACCCAGTCTATCACCATAGTGGGGAAATCGTCTGGGGGCGACTTCGTGTTCACGCAGGTGGGTTTCGTCACTCTGGACACGGCGGTCGATTTCCTGGACCTGAATCCCGAAACCCAGCGCACCTTTTTCCTCCTCACCCTTCAGGACCCGACTCAGACAAGCGCCCTGGCACAGCGGCTGGAGGCCGCGGCGCCAGGCATAATGTTCTTCACCGGTGAGGAGTTCGCCGACGAGACGCGGNNGAGACGCGGGAGCGCATCCTGGGCAACATCTTGCCCATGCTGATCGTCGTCCTCGTCATAGCGTTCGTGGTAGGCTTGTCCGTGGCTGGCCTCACTATCTACACCGCCACGATAGAGAAATCACGGGAGTACGGCATACTCAAGGCGGAGGGGTTCACCAACGCCTTCCTGTACCGCGTCGTGTTTGAGCAGAGTCTAGTCACCAGCATTCTTGGGTTCTTCATAGGCGCCGGTGCTACCCTGCTGGTCGCGCCATACGCGCAGGATCTTGTGCCTCAGTTCGTGGTGTTCGTGCGCTGGCAGGACCTCCTGGGCATCACCGGTGCTACGCTCCTTATGGGTATCATCGCCGCATTCATCCCCGTCCGCCGGCTCGCCCAGATAGACCCGGTCACCGTCTTCAAGGGTTAGCAGTGATGACCACACAAGAAGTCATCCTGAGCATGGAAGAAGTCACCAAGGTCTACGGCTCCGGGGTTACGGCTGTGACCGCGCTGAACAACGTCAGTCTCCAGGCCCATGCCGGAGAGATCGTCCTCGTCATGGGCCCGTCCGGGTCTGGAAAGACAACCCTTCTCACCATCGCCGGCGCACTGCTCAAGCCAACGCGCGGCAGGGTGCGCCTGTGCGACACGGAAATCACAGAGATGGATGAAAGCCAGCTGGCCTCCATCCGCCGCGACAGGGTAGGCTTTGTCTATCAGAGCTTCAACCTTCTGGAAGCCCTGACGGCGCTGGAGAACGTCCGCCTAGTTGTCGCGTACAGGGCGCACGACGAGACACACGCGGACCGTGCCAGGGACGCGGACCGTGCGAGGGAACTGCTGGCGATGCTGGGTTTGGGCCACCGGCTGAACGCGCTGCCAAAGCAGCTCAGCGATGGCGAGAAGCAACGGGTGGCGATTGCCCGCGCCCTGGCGAAAGAGGCCGCTCTGGTGCTCGCCGACGAGCCCACCGGGAACCTCGACGCCCAACGCGGTCACGAGGTGGTGCAACTGCTGCGTCAGAAGGCGCTGGAGATGAACAAGGCGGTAGTCATCGCTTCCCACGACCACCGCATCTGTGACGTCGCTGACCGGATCGTGCGGCTGGAAGATGGCNNGAAGATGGCCGCCTCCAGCCCGAGTCCTGAAGTTCTGGAACGAGGCCGTCCCTCGGTGTGGTGGCGCGCCATTTCTGGGGTCAGGTTCGGCGGCGGCCGCAGCCACCGCCTCGTGGTGTAGTAGCCGCCCGCCATGCCCTACGACTCCGGCGACCAGATCGGGAACACGTCGTGGCCGGGGCTATCGGTGAGGCGGATCTGGTCAGAGCCGTCGGCGTTCATGACGTAGATCTCGAAGTTGCCGTCGCGGTCGGACTGGAAGGCGATGCGGGTGCCATCGGGCGACCAGGCAGGAATGGCGTCATCGGCGGGGTTGTTGGTGAGTTTGGTCTGGCCCGAGCCATCGGCATTCATCACATAGACGTCCGAGTTGCCGTCACGGTCCGAGTCAAAGACGATGCGGCTGCTGTCGGGTGACCACCCGCCCAGGAAATCCTCTGCTGGGTTATTCGTGAGCCTGGTCTGTTGGGAGCCGTCGGCGTTCATGACGTAGATCTCCCGGTTGCCGTCGCGGTCGGAGACGAAGGCGATGCGGCTGCCGTCCGGCGACCAGGCGGGCTGGAAGTCGTTGGCGGGGCTGTCGGAGAGGTTGGCCTGGCTGGAACCGTCGGTGTTCGTGACGTAGATTTCGAAGTTGCCGTCGCGGTCGGAGGGGAAGGCGATCTTGTCGCCGTCGGGCGACCAGGTTGGGTTGCTGTCATTGGCGGAGTTATCGGTTACCCTGGTCTGCCCGCTGCCGTCGGCATTCATGACGTAGACCTCCAGATTACCGTCGCGGGTGGAGCCGAAGGCAAGGCGGGAGCCATCAGGCGACCAGGCACGAACGGCGTCACCGGCTGGGTTGTTGGTCAGGTTGGTCTGGCCCGAGCCGTCGGCATTCATCACGTAGACCTCCGTGTTGCCGTCGCGGGTGGAGACGAACGCGATCTTCCCCGTAGCGGGCGCGGACGGCGTAGCCGTGGGCGATGGAGCAGCGGTGGCNNCGTCGGTGTGGCTGCGGGTGTAGCGGTGGGTTCCGCTCCCCCACCGCCACAGGCGCAGGTGAGGAAAACAGCGGCGGCGAGCGAAACGACGGCTACGAGAGACTTCATGCTGACCCTGAGGCTCGCGCACGGCATTATAGCATACCGCCGCTGGATCAAGCTCCCTTGCCGGCAGCCGTTTGTGTCACTAACGTACCGAACGAGTACACTTCCTTGACAACCTGCCTTAGCGGAATATAATTGGCGCAGGCTATGTTTCTGCGGGGTGCGGCGTAGCTGGGCAACGGCTGTGATTCTCTCCCAGTTTGCGCTGGTGACACTNNCCAAAGGGAGGGTGAGCCATGAACGGTAGGCGCCTGTCCAAAGTCTACCTGGCGGGCTTGTTTGCTGCCGTCGTGTTGGGGCTTCTGATATGGGGCTCGCCGTCCCACGTCCAGGGCCCGGGCGCCGGCGTCTCTGCCGTCGCCCTGGCGGACGCTGACAACGACGGGCTTCCCAACCTGCTGGAGGCCCCCAACGGATGCGACTCGGCAGCCGCCGATACGGATAGTGATGGGCTCAACGACGGGCAGGAGGCCAGCGTCGTCGGCTCAAGCTGCAACAAGGTCGACAGCGACGGCGACGGCTCCAGCGACTCCTTTGAGTCGAGCTGGTCCGGCACCGCCACCGGCGCCAACCCCACCTCCCTCACCGACACATCCCAGTCCTGGGTTACCGATCAGTGGGTCGGTTATGTCCTCAGGATCACTGGCAATCCCGGCGCCGGCCAGACCCGTGTTATCGTCAGCAACAGCGACCTAACGCTCAACATCGACCCGTCAAGCCCCTGGGCCGACATCCCTGTTACTTCCCCTTACATCATCCAGAAAGTGGGCACCGACCCCCTCGCCGCCTGTGCCGCCGACGCCATCTCTGACAACGAGGACCCGGACGCCTTGCCGGCGGACCTCAACG
>WVYX01000168.1 GCA_011772755.1 Gemmatimonadales bacterium | reverse complement strand
TGGCCCGTATCTTGCTGGTCTTGCCTGGAGACTTCGGCGTGTTCGGGCTCGGCGACGTCGGTCGAGTGTTCTCGGACGGAGAATCGTCCGACAGGTGGCACTGGGCTGCGGGAGGGGGCATCTGGATCTCGTTCCTCAGCGCGGTGAACACGCTGAGCCTTGCCATAGCCAAGAGCGAAGAACGCCTAGGCGTCTATGCGCAGGCGGGGTTTGCGTTCTAGTGTAGCGAGTCAGAAGTCTGTGACTGGAACCACGCGCCGAGTAGTCCCGGAGCGTGGGGGTGACGCTCCGGCGGTCTCGGCGCGTGTGCTATGCAACGAATCTATGAGTCACGACATTAGTAGACTGCCGGAAAATGCCTGTGACATTGGAGAGGCGTTGCTCGGCATTTATCGGTGGCTTCCTATCTCTCCAGCTTGAGGTACGTTGAACTATGGTGCGGAGAGCGGTTCTCATAGTCGTTCTGCTGGCGGCGATCATCTTTGTCGTCGCCGGCCTGCCCTCCCTGTTCGGCCTGCTGGCCGACTGGTATTGGTACAAGGCGGTCCAATTGCAGGTCGTCTTCCTCAAGGCCCTCGGGACGAAGCTCGTGTTGGGCTCCGTGGTTGGCCTGTTGGTGTTCCCCTTCTTCTTTTTCAATCTGCGTCTCGCACAGCGCGGGCTGGTCCCGAATCCGGTCGTGGTGAACTTGGGCAACCAGCTGCCGCGGCTGGACCTCACCCGGATGCTGCGCCGTCTATCCTGGCCCGTTTCGCTGGTCCTGGCGTTCCTGGTGGGGCTCGCTGCCTCCAGCGCCTGGCTCCAGGTCTTGCGCTACCTCGACCGCACCCCGTTCGGTATCGCCGATCCGGTGTTCGGCAAGGATGTCGGATACTACGTGTTCACCCTACCGGCGGTCTCCGGGGTTATCGGACTCGTGACGACGCTCGCAGTCATCGGCTTGTTCCTCACCGTGCCGCTGTACCTGCTGCGAGGCGACATTCTACTTCAGCGCCGTCGAGTGAGGATCGAGCCGTCTGCCCAGGCACATCTCGGCGGCTTGATCGCCCTGCTCTTCCTCACGACGGCGGCGAACATCTTCCTGGTGGNNGGTGCAAGCGCCGCTACTCCGTGTCGCCGCGGTGGTGGCCATCCTTGGCGCCGGATTCGTCGTTCTCGGCGCCCGCATGCGTCGGCTCGTGCGCAACACCGTGGCGGCGGTCGTGGTGTACATCGCGGTGTCGGTCGTGAGTCTCCTGGCTGCGTCAGGGGTGCAGAAGCTCGTGGTGGTGCCCAACGAGCTGGTGAAAGAGGCACCCCAGCTCGAGCACCATATCGCCGCCACGCGGCACGCCTGGGGTCTCAACCATGTGGTCGTGCGGGATCTCACGGGGGAGGCCTCCCTCACCCTCGCAGACATACAGGCCAACAGTGGCACGATCAAGAACGTCCGACTGTGGGATCGTGATCCGCTGCTCCAGACGTTCGGTCAGCTCCAGGCGATCCGTACCTACTACGACTTCGTCTCGGTGGACGACGATCGGTACTGGATCGACGGCGAGTATCGTCAAGTGCTGCTCTCGCCGCGGGAGCTGAACTCAGCCGCGCTCCCCACGAGGACCTTCATCAACGAACACCTGACCTTCACGCATGGGATGGGGCTCACGCTGAGCCCGGTGAATCAGGTGACCCAAGAGGGCCTCCCGGTCCTGTTTGTCAAGGACCTCCCGCCCGCATCGAGCGTTTCTCTGGAAGTGGAGCAACCGGAGATCTACTACGGCGAGCTCTCGAGCGACTACGTGTTCGTCAACACACGACAACAGGAGTTCGACTACCCCGCCGGTGACGAGAATGCGTTCACCACCTATGGAGGGACCGGTGGGGTCCGAGTGAAGTCACTGCTCCGCCGCCTGGTTCTCAGCGCCCGGCTCGGGTCGCTCAAGATCCTGCTTTCACAAGACATCACCAACGACAGCAGGGTGCTGTACCACCGCAATATCCGCGAGAGGGCCGCCAAAGCCTTGCCGTTTCTCCAGTGGGATAGCGATCCGTACCTCGTGATCACGGACGAGGGACGACTCAAGTGGATTCTCGACGCCTACACGGCGAGTAGCCGGTACCCCTACTCGCAGCCGCTCACCAACGGCACGAACTACATGCGGAACAGCGTAAAGGTCGTGATTGATGCCTACGACGGCGACGTGAAGGCGTATGTCATGGACCCGGCGGATCCGATTCTCCGAACCTATCAGAAGATCTTTGGGGGCGTCTTCCAGTCGTTGGACGCGATGCCGGCCGATCTCCGGGCGCACATTCGCTACCCGAACGACCTGTTTCGGGTGCAGACGGCGCTCTACACCACCTATCACATGAGCGAGCCGGAGAACTTCTACCACCGTGAGGATCAGTGGCAGATCCCGGTCCTGGCGCGGGGCGAGCAGGCTCGTGATCCGTTCCTGCGGCACATCGTCATGAAGCTGCCCGGGGAAGCCCAGGAGGAGTTCATCTTCATGACCCCCTTCACGCCGCGCCAGAAGGACAACTTGGCTGCCTGGATGGTGGCGCGGAATGACGGCGATCATTACGGGCAGCTCGTCGTCTATCGCTTCCCCCGACAGAGCCTCGTCTTCGGCCCCACCCAGGTCGTGAACCGCATCAACCAGGACACCGAGATCTCACGCCAGATCTCCCTGTGGGATCAGCGGGGCTCGGAGGTAATCCGCGGCAACTTGCTGGTAATCCCCATCGAGGAGTCCCTCATCTTCGTCCAGGCACTCTACCTCCGTGCCGAAGGCGGCCAGATTCCGGAGCTCAAGCGCGTGGTCGTCGCACACCAGAATCAGGTGGTCATGGAAGAGACCCTCGACGAGGGACTGGCGAGCCTATTCGGTGGCGGCCTACCGCTGGAAGCCGTGCCGACCGTGGCGCAAGCGGGCGCGGCAACAGCGGAACCGCAGCCCACCGCCTCGGCAACGGGATCCGTCGCGGAGCTCATAAGGGAAGCTGCGGTGCACTTCGACCGGGCCATGGCCGCTCAGCGGAGCGGTGACTGGGCGCGGTACGGTGAGGAAATGCGTCAGGTGGGCGAGCTGCTGCAGCGGCTGCGGCAGGTGACGGAGGGCGGTTCCAACTAAGGGCGGTCCCCGACCACAGCCCCACACACCGCTTGGCGATCCCCCGCGGCCTACCCCACCTCCCTGGCGGTCGGCTGTTGCAGTTGCCTTCCGTCCCTTTCCTCCTAGGCCCCGATCACCCGCTTCGGCAGCCCCCCACTCAAGTGCATTAGCACGTCGTACACCGAGATCTCCGCTCGCTCCGCCACGGCGTTCGGATGCACAGCCGGATGATCCCAGCCCACGAGCGTCGCCTCGTCGCCAACCTCCACAGTACGATCCTCCCCGACCTCCACAATGGTGTGACTGGCGCTCACCGCACCGATCACCGGGTACACCCGGTCCCGTATGTGGACCATGCATCCATCCACGGCCCGTCTGGGGTAGCCATCGGCATGACCTACGGGGAGCGTGGCGATCCACGTGGGCTTCTTCGCGATGTAGTTGCGACCGTAGCTCACCCCGTCGCCCCGGGCGATCCGCTCGACCCGAACCACGCGAGCCCGGAGGCGGAAGGCCGGTCGCAGCGTGGCCGCCTGGAGCTGACGGGCACCCTCGGGATAGGCGCCGTAGAGCACCAGGCCGGGCCGGACCATGTCCAGCAGAGCGTTCTGGCGGTGGAACACTCCGTGGGAGGAGGCGGCATGCAGGCGGCCCAGGTTGATGCCCCGGTCCCGCGCCGCCTGGGCCACCGCGAGAAAGTGCTCCAACTGCTCCGGGTCGAAGTCGTCCTCCTCGGTGAACGTCATGAACGTCCCAGCGATGCGCACCTCCTTGGTGTTCGCCAGCGACTGGATCCAGGGAAGTGCCCGGCGGTGAGGCATGCCAAGCCGACTCATCCCCGTGTCGAGGTACAGGTGGACGTCGATCCGGCGGCCGAGCTGCTGGCCGAGACGAGCGAGCCGCTCATCGGCGCCGTCACTGAATGGTGCCAGTTGGATGCCTCGCACTACCAGGTCCGGACCGTCCGCTTCGCGGAACAGCCCCATGAGCAGAATGGGTTTGCGGACGCCGGCGTCCCGCAGCGCGATGGCCTGATCGGCTTTCACCACCGCGAGGCCGCATATGGTGTCGAGGCGATCCAGCAGAGGGCCGACGGTGGTGAGACCGAGTCCGTAAGCGTTGTTCTTGACGACGCCGAGAATTGGCCGACCGCCGCAGAGTCGGGAGACCTCTTCCGCGTTGTGCTCGAAGGCGGCGGGGTCGATCTCGAGCCATGGGTCGTAGCCGGCACGGTGTGATCCCGACCTCACCCGAATGCCGTCATCGCGAGGCCGGTTCGAGTCTCGCCTACCAGGTTGCATTGACGCGCCGGCGGCCGGGAGGCCGAGCAGCGCGGCGGATGTCGTCAGGAATGTGCGGCGTGAGTAAGTCATGGGCGACCCCTTGCTGGGGACGTGAGTGGGGCTGGGGGGGCGTACGTGAGCAGGCTAGGCTACCCGAACCGACTGACTACCACGGTGACGTTGTCCGACCCGCCGGCATCCAGCGCTGCCTGGACGAGGTGCTCGCTTGCCTCTTTGGCTGAGCTCGCGGCCCGAACGTAGTCGGCGATCTCGTTGTCCATCACATGCGCCGTGAGCCCATCGGTGCACAGTAGGAGGACGTCGCCTTTCTCGAGCTCGACTCGTGAGATCTCAGGGTGAACCTCCTGTTCGCCGGCGCCGATCGCTTGGGAGAGGATGTTGCCGTACGGCGATTCCGCGGCCTCGTCCGGAGTGAGCGCACCCTCGTCGACCAGGTACTGCACCACGGTCTGATCCTTGGTGACCTGCACGATGGTGGTGTCTCGAATGCGGTAGCAACGGCTGTCGCCGATCTGGACCACGTACGCCCGCGGCCAGAGGATATGCGCCATGGTGAGCGTGGTCGCCATTCCCGCGCGGTCGGGAGCCTGCTCCGCCTGGGACCGTACGGTGGCATGGCTCTGCTGGACCAGTACGGCGAGCTCCTCCAGCAGGTCCTCAGGGATCTGCTCGTCCAGCTTGTAGAAGCACCGCATGGAGTTGGTGACGTAGGTAGTGATAGTGTCCAGCGTGAGGCTGCTGGCTTCTTCACCCCGCGCCGCACCACCCACGCCGTCGGCGACCAGCAGCAACAAGGCCCGGGCGCCGCTGTCGAACAGACGACGGTAGGAACCCGGAATGCTGGTAGCGTGGACCTCGATCACCTTGTGGAGGGAGGCGATCAGATACTGGTCCTGGTTGACCTCCCGCACCTTTCCCACGTCGGTGCTTCCGTGGCAATCCACTTGCACGCCGTCAAACGTCAGCATGGGCGGTCCGGCGAGATCCGTTGAGGCACCTTCGAGGTGTCACCATCGAACATAGGCCGTATCCATGCCGACGGCTAGGTGTCGCTGGCCGCCCACGCCCTCGCTGCGCAGGCGAAGGGCTCACCGACAATTGACCTGGTCAGGCTGGCCCGGTAGGTATCCAGCTGGAGCAAGTGGGGAGGATGTGTGACCATGCGTCTCACACGGATAGCGGGCGTCGGGCACTTCGTTCCTGAGCGGGTCGTGACCAACCATGACCTCGCTGCCCTCATGGATACCTCCGACGAGTGGATTCGGGAGCGGACGGGCATTGAGGAACGGCGGTTTGCGGAGCCGGAGATACGCTGTACGGATCTAGGCTTCATGGCAACTCAGGCTGCCATCGCGGATGCGGGGTGGAGGCCGGACGACATCCAGTTCATCATCTTCGCCACCCTCTCTCCTGACATGTACTTCCCGGGCAACGGGGTGCTGCTCCAGCACGAGCTGGGCTTGCACGGTATCGGCGCGCTGGACGTCCGAAACCAGTGCACCGGGTTCGTCTATGCCCTGTCCGCCGCCGACGCCTATGTCCGGATGGGCATGTTCGATCGTGTGTTGGTCGTGGGAGCGGAGCTGCAGTCGGCCGGCCTGCGCATGACCACCCAGGGTCGCGATACTGCAGTGCTCTTCGGAGACGGCGGCGGAGCAGTCTGCCTCGAGGTCACCGATGGCTCGGAAGGGAGCTACCTGATCTGGCATCACCTGCACGCCGACGGGCGGTTCGCCCGGGATCTGTGCATTGCCAAGCCCGGATCAGCCAACCGACCCTGGATCACGAAGGAGATGCTCGACGAGGGATCAACCGATCCCTACATGAACGGCCGAGAGGTCTTCAAGCACGCCGTAACCAAGTTTCCCGAGGTGATCGCGGAGGCGCTGACGGCACAGGGGATGACGGCGGACGACCTGAAACTCGTGATCCCCCACCAGGCCAATGAGCGTATCACCGAGGCCGTGCGGAAGCGGCTGCGGGTGCCGGAACAGAAGGTGTACAGCAACATCGCGCGCTACGGCAACACGACGGCAGCCAGCATTCCCCTGGCATTGAGCGAAGCCGTCAAGTGCCAGCAGGTGACCCGGGGAGATCTGCTGTGCCTGGTAGCCTTTGGGTCGGGGTTTACCTGGGGGGCGAGCCTGCTGCGGTACTGACGACGGCTATTCTGGGCTGCTCTGGCGCAGCCTCGCAATCCGTTCCAGTGCGTCCGTGACCCAGGGGCGTAACTCAGGGTCTGTGCGGTCCCACGAGGCCACGAACTCCCTATAGGCGGACAACGCTCCCTCCACGTCGCCCGGTGCCTCGAGGGCCTCACCTAGCGCCAGACGGCTGATGGGCAGGAATTCTCGGTCGTGGGGTCCGATTCCGTATCTGAGGCGGCGCACGCCCTCTTCCCGCGTCACCGGGCGGGCAGCAAGCGCCTTGGCCAGTTGGTAGCGCAGTGGTGCCGCGTTCAGGGTCACCCACGGCCAGTACCCTGCATCCTCCAGTCCCGACCGCAACAGCGCGGTTCCCGCGACGGTGTCGCCTTCGATCAGGTGCGCCCAGCCCTGCAGTCCCCTGAACAAGCCGTGGTACGGCGCCGTGCCGTCGGTGGTATCCCGCCCCAGTCCTTCGGCTGCCAGCGCCCGGGCACCTGACACATCACCTTGGCTCAACGCCACGAGCGCCCGCCAATAATCGACTTCCTGTTGTTCTCGAAGATCGATGGGCTGCGCTGCTTCGAGGCGGCGAATCGCCCGTTGGGTCGACGCCCTTGGCACGTAACCGGCGACGACCGGGAGCAGGCTCACCATCCGCGCCAAGGATGGAGACGCCGCCCAGAGTGAGTCCGCCGTCGCGCGGGCTTCGGCCAGCCGCCCATGTCCGTTGAGGGCCCGAACCTTTTCAGCCAAGAGGTCGGCACGCCTGGAATCGCGCTGTGGAGTGGCTTCCAGTACTGCATCGATCGCCCGCACCACCGGCGGTGTTAACCCGGACGGAGCCGGCACCGCCCCCAGCAGAATCTGCAGCAGGTCGACGGCGTCCTGAATCGGGTCGTAGCCGCGTCCCCGCGCCGTGGCGCTGAGGAGTGCCACGGCTGAGTCGGGTGGACTGTGCAGCATCGTGCGTGCCCGCTCGAAGCGCTCGATCTCGGCGGCGACCGAGCCTAGCTGTAGCGCACCGAAGTAGCGTTCGAACCGCACGCTGTCGTGACTCTCCAGGCTCAGCTCGATCGGATGAATCAGGGCTGGTGTGAGGGTCGAGTCGAGCTCGTAGACCCGGTCGAACGGCGCGTACAGCTGCTCCAGGCTGAAGGCCATCAGGTAGCGGGCCCGGTACTGGACGTCCGCATACTGGAACCATCCCTCGGCGTCGTCGGGGTAGCGCTCCACGTACGACCGCAGCGTATCGATGGCGGCCACGTGGCCCTCCTGGAACATCCGATTGGCCAGCACGAGGGTGCGCTCCCGCGGCGGCAAGCGATCTGCCTGCTCGGCGGCGGCTTCGCCCAACTGCACGGCAGACGGTGCGCCGTGCCCTCTGAGCCAGCCAATGGTCTGACCCATGCGGAACAAGGCGAGGGCGAACCTGGGATCTGCTTCGATCGCCATGCCGAAGAACGCGGCTGCCGAGTCCCAGTGTGAACGTCGGTAGTACTGTTCTCCCCGCAAGTGCGAACGGATGGCATTGAGGGAGCCAGTGGTGATGGCGCTCACCCGGAGGTCGGGGATCGGCTGGCGCGAGCGCCACACCTCCCGCAGCAGGCGAAGACTCAGACTGTCAACCAGCGCCAGGACGCTGTCGGCAGGACCGTCTGCGGTGGCCTGCGCGAGACGGTCGCCACTGACCGTGCGAAGCTCTGCCGTGAGTCGCACCTCGGGGCCGGCCTCCACGATGCTGCCCAGGAGCACCGAACCGGCATTCAACTCGCGGCCGATGGCAAGGGACCCCTCCAGATCGACGCCGCCACTGCCAGCGCGCTGGCGCCACCGGTGCAGTATCGTACGGGGGTCGACGGTGCGAATCCCTCCGACGGCGTCCAGGTTGGTGGATAACAGGTCGACCATTCCCTCGCCCAGCACCTGCACGTTCGCCCCCGAGGTGCTGAACGGCACTACGGCGATCACCTGCGCGTCCGGTGCCACCACGCTCTCCAGGCTGGTGGGCCGGAACCACCAGGCGATGGCCAGAAACACCACGAGCGCCGCGGCCACGGCGTAGGTTCCCCGCCGAGTCCACCGCACGCGAGTGCCGACGCCTGCACCTCGGAGCGCCTGGGCAAAGTCGGCGCCCGACGCGAACCGTGCGGTCGGTGCCTTGGCCAGTGACCGGGCGATCACCTGCTCCACGTGGCGCGGGACCTCTGGCCGCGCCTCACGGACTTGCGGTACTTCGCCAGTGACGATCTGCGCGAAGATGGCCTGCACGGTGGGTCCTTCATAAGGGGGCTTGCCGGCCAACATCTCGTACAGCACGCAACCAAGGCTGTAGACGTCCGTCGGGGGGCCCACTTCGTCGGGGTCCGCGGTGGCCTGCTCGGGGCTCATGTACGAGGGTGTGCCGATCGGGGCTCCCTCCTGGGTGATCTCGGGTCCGGCCGCGGCGCTCACGGCCCGGGCTATCCCAAAGTCGGCGACGACCGCATGTCCGCCGGAGAACAGGATGTTCGCTGGCTTGATGTCGCGATGGACAACCCCCTGGCCGTGGGCGTACGCCAGGGCACTGGCCACCTCCTGGGCGATCTCCAAGGCAGCTTCCAGCTCGAGTTTTCCCTCGCGTTGAAGTCGCTCTGCCAGCGACTCACCATCTACGTACGGCATGACATAGTAGAGCAGGTCGTCTGCCGTGCCCGAGTCGTGAAGAGGGAGGATATGGGGGTGCTGCAGGCGCGCCACGATCCCGATTTCCCGAAGAAACCGCTCCGTCCCTAGCGAGGCGGCGAGTTCCGGCCGGAACACCTTGATGGCCACTGGCCGGTCGTGCTTCAGATCCTGGGCGAGGTATACCGTGGCCATGCCGCCACGACCGAGCTCGCGCTGGACAGCGTAGCGATCGGCCAGGGCCGTTCTGACACGGTGGAAGAGGTTGGCCACGGAGCCTCGGTTGGTGGTCGGTGACTTCTGGATGATAGATACCTACACCGGTAGCGACCAGGTGTCACAGACGCGATGCACTCCGCCATTCGCCAATCCCGCGCGGGGGGATGGAACTCTCCCGGCAGCGCTCTGGTTCGATGTAATCGGAGCTATCGCCGGCATCTCCTATGGACGACTTTCGTTGCCGACTGCTTGCCATCATCACGCTGCTAGCGTGCGTGGTCGTGGTGCCGTCTGCTGCGGTGCGTGCTCAGTCTGGCCCTGAGCGAATCTGGCTGCTGAGATCGTTCGAAAAGGGGTGGGACGACGTGTGGCGTGAGCAGCGGCTTGCGGCTCGGGCCACTCGGTACGCGGCGGTGCTCGACGATGGCGAGATGGTGCTCGAGGCAGACAGCCGCAGCGCTGCCTCGGGGCTTTGGCGCAGGGTATCCATCGACGCGCCCGTGGCAGGCCGACTTTCGTGGCGGTGGAAGATCGAGCATGTGATCCCCGGCGGCCGTGACGAGCGGCGGAAGGCTGGCGATGACTACGCGGCTCGCGTCTTCGTGGTGTTCGGCGGGGAGTTTGGGAGCCGCAAGGCTCGCGCCATTTGCTACGTCTGGGCCGCCCGCGAGCCCGTCGGCAGCATGTATCGCTCTCCCTACCTCGAGCAGGTGGCCACGATCGTGGTGCAGA
>WVYX01000144.1:41414-41724 GCA_011772755.1 Gemmatimonadales bacterium | reverse complement strand
CCCCCCACTGTGCGTCACCGGCCTCCGATCGTGTAGGCCTGCAGGGAATCGCTGTTGTTGGCCACGAGGACGGCCGCCCCGGTCGGGATCCGGAGCAGCGCCAGATCGGTGACCTCCAAGGGCGCCCAGAACCCGCTCAGCCGGGGCGGCACGGGAGTGAAGCTCCCCTGGCCGTCCCCGCGCAGCCAGACCCCGTTGCCCGCATCCACGCGGGTCGTGTTGGGCTCGGTGTAGTACAGGTTCCCCGCCGCAAGCAGATCGAGATTACCGTCCCAGTCGACGTCGTGGGCCAGCATCGCCCTGATCGGCG
>WVYX01000144.1:0-41405 GCA_011772755.1 Gemmatimonadales bacterium | reverse complement strand
CGCAAATAGACGCTGGCAAACGTGTCCACCTGGTAGTGGACGGCCTGCTGCAACTGCGCGGAACCGAACATCTGCCGGATGGACGCCGCCGCAAACGACTCGTAGGTCGAGAACTGGATACGGAGCGTGTAGATGTCGTCCCCCAGTTTCGCGAGACCGAAGAAGGGGTACTCCACTCCGTCAATCTCCTGCGTGAGCACGATGTCCGTGGTCCGGTTGCCGGTGAAATCGTTCGCATAGACCCCGAACCGGCGCTCCGCCGACGTCGTGTACGTGTGATTCAAGCCCAGGTTCCCGGCAACCAGGTCCGGGTCGCCGTCGTTGTCGAAATCTCCGGCTGCGAGACTGTACCACCAGCCCCGTAGCGCCGGCAGGTCCACCGAGCCGGTCACATTGCGTAATCGCTCGCCCTCGTTCGCATAGAACTGCAGCGGCATCCACGTGCCTGCCGTGACCAGGTCCACCCGCCCGTCGGCGGTGAAATCCACCCAGACGGCATCCGTGATCATCCCCCCGGGTTGCACCAGCTCGGGTGCTGCTACCTCAGTGATATCGGTAAAGCGGCCGCCATCGTTGCGTAACACATAGCTGCGGGTCGGATAGGGATAGTTCCGCGGCACCAGTCGGCCACCCACGAACAGATCCACGCGGCCGTCACCCGTGAAATCGCCGGCCGCCACACTGGCCGTACTGGTCCGCATCCGCGGTAACGCCGCGGTATCTGGCACGAACCTGCCGCCGCCCTGGTTGATGTAGAAACGATCCTGCAACAAGTCCGAAACCGGGGACAGATGATACCCGCCGCTGGCCACATACAGGTCCTTGAGCCCGTCCCCGTCAGCATCGAACAACACCGCACCCCAGTCTTCGTACGCCGCATCCGCAATCCACGGTTGCCGGTGCGCGGATTCGACGAAGCTGCCGTCCCCTCGCTGCAGGAACAGCGTGCCGGGGAAGCCCGCCGCCCCACCGATGAACACGTCGTCCAGGCCGTTCCCCGTCACGTCGCCCACCGCCAGCGGAGGCCCCTGTCTGGACAGCATATGCGGCAACAGCGGTTGTGCACTGTAATCGACGAATGTCTTCTCCCGGTGCTCGTACCTCAACCCGATGCCGGCATCCAGCGGCCTGAATACACGGTCGCCAGCGGGTGGAGCAGGATTGGGTCCCCGCCCTCCCGTCGCCTCGCTGTGGCGCACGACCACCACGCGATCGACCGGCAGATCGGTCAGTAACTGATACCGCCCATCGGGCCACATCACTTCCAGGCTATCCATCCGCGCCGCGTCACCCAGCCCGAAATGCACCCTGTCATCCATGCTGGATTGGTACCCCCGGTACGGGGTGTGGTAGATGTACTGCTGTTGTCCCCCGGCCACGAGGCGCAGCGTGGACCCCAGTCCCTGCGTGTTGGGCGCCTCCCCCTCGAGCACGATCTGCAGATAGTGACTGGTGTCGCCCGGCGGCCGGACGTTGTGGTACACGAACGCAGGAGCGTCGATGTTGTTGACCACCAGGTCCAGCCGGCCGTCGTTGTCCAGGTCGCCGTAGGCGGCGCCGTACGAGAAGCTCGGGCGGTCCAGCCCCCAGGCAGTGGTCTGGTCGCTGAACGTCAGATCGCCCTCGTTGCGGAACACGTAGTTCGAGGCATGGTAGCTGTGCAGCGCCGCCAGAAGCTCCATCCCTCGTTGACGATCCGCAATCTGGCGTATGGGGTGCATCTGTTTCTGGAAATCGTAATCGATGGTGGCTTTGGGATAGCCGTTCGTGATGTGGATGTCCTTGTAGCCATCGTTATCCAGATCGATGAACAGGGGACTCCAGGTCCAATCGGTGTAGCCGACACCGGCCAGGTGCGCGATCTCGCTGAAGCGGACATCGCCGTCGTGCGTGACCCCGGCATTCAACTGCAGCGAGTTGGTACTGTAGTCATAGTCAAACCCTCGGCGGCGCATCCCCATGAAGCCAGCGTACGTCAAGGCGCCAGTCATCCGTTTGCGTTCCCGCAGGTCTTCGGGCACCATGTCCGTCTGCAGCACATCGAACCAGCCGTCGTTGTTGAAATCGGCGATATCCACGCCCATCCCCGCAAAGCTCGTGTGCTTGAGCCAGGCATTAGCCTTGTCGGTGAATGTGCCATCCCCGTTGTTGGGATACAGGACGTCGTTTGGTGTGTCGTCGTTGGAGATGTAGAGGTCGGGCCATCCGTCCCGATTCAGATCGGCGACGGCAACGCCGAGTCCATACCCGACCTGCCGCACGATCCCGGCTTCCGCGGACACGTCTGTAAACGTCCTGTCGCCGTTGTTGCGATACAGGCGATCGTGGCTCACCGAGCTCTCACTGCGGACGCCCGCCGGGTGGCGTTCAGCCTCGGCGCGCGCAAACCCCCCGGGATCGTTGGTGAGCAGAAAGAGATCGAGATCACCGTCCCGGTCGGAATCGAAGAACGCGCCGTGGGTGCTGAAGCCGGTGTCCGCGATCCCATAGGCCGCCGCCGCCTCCCGAAAGGTCCGATCCCCGTTGTTGAGGAACAGCAGATTGACCCGCTCTTCCGGTGCGGACCATGCAGGGCCGGACACGGCGACGTAGATGTCGAGGTACCCGTCGCTGTTGAGGTCCACCATGCTGGCCCCGTACGCCCAGCCGTCGGTCCCCACCCCCGCCGACTCCGTGATGTCCTCGAACCGCATGTCCCCACGATTCAGGTACAGACGGCTCGAAACCATGTTGCCCGTCAGATAGATGTCCGCAAGACCATCATTATCGATATCGCCGACGGCTACCCCTCCGCCGTTATAGACAAGAGCGTCGATTTCCACATTCGCGGAGTCATCGGTGGTGATGGTATTGGCGAACGTGATGCCGGTCCGATCCGATGGCAGGAGCGTGAACAGGGGCGCAGCGCGTTCCTGGCGACCGCAACTCGCCAAGCAGAGAAGAGACACAAAGAGCAGGTATCGATGAGCGATGTTCATAGATATTACGTAGAGGTTGCCCCGGCCGTGACCTGCCGCTCCATGGCGCTGACGGCGCCGGCTAGCAATCACGCGGTGGAGCTATGGGAAGGGCGGCCAGCTTTGATGGATCACATCCCCTCGGGCGCTTCAGCGCTGTCGCCGGCGTCACCACCTTGCAGGGAGCGGCGATACGGTCCGGAATGCGGCATCGGCTGGTTCTCGTACAGGTCGTCCGGATCTGCGGCGGCGAGATCGACGAGGAAACGGCTCAGCCGCTCCACGACGGCAGACGTATATCGTTCGCCTTTCTGCTGACTCGCCGCGCCGGGGTCCCCAATCCCCGTGTCGGTCGACACCTGCGCCCATTGCCGCGGCGCCCAGGCCCACCCCTCGCGAAACGCCGCGATGCGGAAGCGCCGTTCCTTCCCCTCGCCCGCCTCGGACAGAGGACGTACGAGCGCCGGCGCAATGTGCAGCATGATGCTGGTCTCCATCTCGCCCGCGTGATCGCCGAGATCCTCGAAGTAGTCTCCTGCGTCCACGACCTGGTACCAACTCGTCACGCAGAGGAAGATCTTCACGCGTGGCTGGAGCTCTCGGATCGTCGAACGGAAGTCGTTGCCCCCGTGCCCGTTGAGGATCACCAGCTTGCGGACGCCTTGGCCCTCGAGGCTCCGCGCGAGGTCGCCCAGAACGGCGGCCTGCGTGCTTGGGTAGAGGTTGAGACAGAAGGGGATGTCGAGCTGGCCCGTCTGCACGCCGAAGGGGAGGATCGGCAGCACCACGACCCGCGCGCCGGCGTCCCAGGCCAGCCGGGCGGCCTCGGCGGCGATGTGCTCGCACTCGAAGTTGTCGGTGCCGTACGGCAGATGGTAGTTGTGAGCCTCCGTCGCGCCCCAGGGGAGTACCGCGACATCGTACGCCATCTCCCGAACGGTCTTCCACGTCGTCTCTGCGAGAATGTACGGCCTGGCGGGCATCGTTGTGGGCTCCTGGCTTACGCTGTGTCGGGGTGCGAGCCGGAGATCGGTCGCCGGAAAAGAACCGCCTCCTCCAGAGCCGTTGCGTGCTCGTCGGACAGCCTGCTCGCGGCCGCCCGATCGACGATCACGAATGCGTTGCGATGCATCTGGATCATCGATGCGGGCGCGGACGCCGTGAGCGGACCTTCGACCGCCGCCTGGATCGCGGCTGCTTTTTGGTCTCCGCAGGCCATGAGGAGCACGTCCTGCGCTTCCAGGATCGTCCCGATGCCCATCGTGATCGCGTGGCGCGGGACTTCGTCAATCGAGCGAAAGAAACGGGCGTTGTCCTCCCGCGTGGCCCGCGAGAGCGTTTTCACCCGAGTGCGGGACCCGAGTGATGAGCCGGGCTCGTTGAAGGCAATGTGTCCGTTGGCGCCGATTCCCAGCACCTGGAGGTCGATGCCCCCTGAGCGCTCGATCTCTGCTTCATACCACTGACAATGAGCTTCGATCTCCGTTACCATACCGTCCGGGATGTGGACGAACCGGGGGTCCGCGTTGATGTGGTCGAAGAAGTTTTCCCGCATGAAGCGGTGGTAACTCTGCGGATGGTCCGGGGGCAGCCCGACGTACTCGTCCAGGTTGAAGGTGGTCACCTTCGAGAAGTCGAGCCCCTCATCCGCATGCATCCGGATCAGCTCCCGGTACAGACCCAGCGGTGTGGACCCGGTCGCGAGACCGAGCACCAGGCTTGGCTTCTTGTGCAGCCGATCCGCCACCAGCCTGGCGGCCTCCTGGCTCACGGCTTCGTAGTCGTCTTTGATGATGACGAGCATTTCAGCTCACTTTCGCGGACTCGACGGCGAGTGGGGCGTGGCGATGGAACGCGGCGGCTCGCCAACGGTTCACGGCCGCCAGCGTGATCCGCGGCGGCAAACATCGGCTGAGGCCGGGATCTTCCGGAACCCGGTGATCGTGCGCCCCGGGGCTACGGGAAACGAAATCAGAGGCAAGCCAAGGCGTGCAAGCTCCGCGTCTCGGTCCCCGCACGGGAACGGGTCCGGGAACATCGACCCGCACAATGCTGCGAGGTGCAGTCACCCTCTTGAGCCGCCCCCCCGCAGCGGCATCGCCAGCGCGCCGCCGCTCGCAGAGTGACGCCACGCCGATCCGCCAGCATCGATAACGCCGTCTGAGGGATTCTGCACCGACCATACACCAGCGAAATTTCCGTGTCAAGGATGCACTGGCCGCATTTCTGACGATCAAGTACGGTTTGGCGGCGTGATGGCCGTCAAAGATTGGCTTGACTGCCATCGCTGTCTCAGCCACTTCGCGGGGGCAACCAGTCAATGGACTGCACACGCCGGTTCATACACGACGCCCGGAGCACACCACAAGCCCGAGGCCGATCGGCTTTCCCTACCGACAGCGCCGTTCAATGGAGTATCGTCTCAGGTCCCCGCTTTGCCCACCACGATCCGCGGATACGACCCCACCATCTCGTTCAGTTCGCGGATCGTCGTGGAGAGCAACGTGTCCAGCTCATCTACCACCTGGGCGATCTCGGTCTCCAGCTCCCGCAACCGCAGCATCTCCCCCTCGGTGGGCCGCGACGCCATCCCGGTCACAGAACGCAACAGCGACCGCAGCTCCTCCCGCAACCGCGGCGCCTGACGATAGCCGAGTCCCGGAATGGGATAGGTGAGGCGGTCCTTGAACGCAGCGATCTCCTGCAGCGCCGCCTTGCACGCCGTCTTCACGCTGTCCCAGCCACCCTCGCTCGACGCTTCCAGCGCGTCCACCAGCCCGTTGATCTGGCGCTCCAGGCTGTTGGTGGCTCCGATCACTCCGTTCACCCGTGAGGTGAGATCGCGCAATGTGATTGCCACATCGCGCTGAGCCTGATAATCGGCTGCTGAGAGGTCGATGCGCGGGTCGCCTTCCACCCGCACCGTCGTCTGGAGCTCATGGTCCCCCGCCTTGAGCGTGACAGTGTACTCGCCCGGGGAGACCAAGGGACCGCGCCCGCCGAACCTACCGCCCCCACGCTCACCGGGAACTGGCTCGGGACCCTCGTGCCGCAGATCCCACACAGTCCGGTTCACGCCAGCCGTGGTGTCCGCATTCCGCAGCTCCCGAACCGTGTGCCCGCTTTGGTCAGCCACCGTGAGGACAACAGGCTCCTCCGGCTTCTCCTTCAGGTAGTAGTTGACATACGCACCGTACGCTGGATTCCGCGCCCGGTAGGTGCGCTGCCCCAGCGAGGCGTCACGGCTTCCCATCTGCCACCGCACTGCGGGCCGCACATCAAACAGATGGACATCCTTCTCCAGTGCCCCCGCGAGCTGCTGCAACGGGCCGATGTCATCCAGGATCCAGGCACCCCGGCCGTGGGTGCCGATGATGAGATCGTTCTCCCGCGGGTGCACCTGGATGTCCCGCACCGAGACCGGCGGGAGGTTGTTCCGAATCGACACCCAATTCTTGCCGCCGTCCCACGACGCGTAGACGCCCCGCTCCATTCCGACGTACAGCAAGTCGGGGTTCTTCAGATCTTCACGCACCACCTTTACGTAGTCATCCTGCGGCAGCCCGGCGTGCAGTTGCTTAGACCGACGACCGAACTCGGTGACCTTGAAGGCATAAGGACCGAAGTCGTCCATGCGGTGCTGGTCCACCGCGATGTACGCGGTGCCCGCGTCGAAGCGCGATGCATCGATCTTGGCCACCCAAGCGAATTCAGGTAGGCCGCGGACGTTCTTCGTCACCTCCGTCCATGCTTCCCCGCCATCCTGGGTCACCCAGATCTTCCCGTCGTCGGTGCCCGCCCAGATGACGCCCGCCTGGAGCGGAGATTCCGCGATCGTGAGTATCGTCGTGTGGAACTCGGCAGCGGTGTTGTCCTGATAGATCTGCCCGCCGCTCGTCTGTTGTTTGCTCTCGTCATTGGTCGTGAGATCGGGACTGATCTCCTGCCAGGAATGACCGTAGTCGGTGCTCTTGAACACCACGTTGCCGCCGATATACACCGTTCCGGGATCGTGCGGCGAGATATGGATTGGCGAATCCCAGTTGAAGCGGTACTTGTGTCCCACCATGGCGTCACCCGCGGAGCCGATCTTGTTGGGGTAGGGATGGATCCGTCGAGTACCGCCCGATCGCATGTCGGTGAGCATGAAGACCCCGCCCTGGAGATCGGAGTAGATGAGGTGAGGCTGGTTGGGGACCGGTATCGCATAGAACCCGTCACCTCCACTCACGCTATACCAATCGTCCTTGAGAATGCCGGCGTTGTGGGTCGTTCGGCTCGGCCCGCACCAGCTGCCGTTGTCCTGCAGCCCGCCGCACACGTAGTAGGGTCGCTGCAGGTCGTAGTAGATGTGGTAGAACTGGGCCAGGACCACGTTGTTGATGACGTCCCAGTTGTCCCCACCGTCGTAGGACACCTGGAATCCCCCATCGCTGCCGCTCAACACCCGATCGGAGTCCATGGGATCGATCCACAGCGCTTGATGGTCACCGTGCACGCCACCGCCGATGCTCTCGAAGTCGCCGCCACCGTCGATGGACTTGTACAGACCACCCGACAGCGAGTACACCACGTTGGGATTGTTGGGATCGACGCGAATGTCGCTGTAGTAGAACGGTCGGAAGTTGATTCTGGGATTGTCGTACACCTTCTCCCAGCTCTCGCCGGCGTCGTCCGAACGGAACAGGACTCCCTCCTCCTTTGCTTCCGTGATCATGTACACCACGCTGGGATCGCTCTGGGACACGGACACGCCAATACGTGCCATGGGACCTTTGGGGAGTCCCTTGGTCATCTCCGACCATGTCTGCCCGCCGTCGGCGGACTTGTACAGCGCGGTCTCTCCACCGCCGTCGTCAAACCGCCACGGGCGCCGGCGGAAGGTCCACATCCCGGCGTACAGGATGCGGGGGTTCGACCGATCCATATCCATTTCGGAGCAACCGGTGTCGTCATCGAGGTACAAGACCTTCTGCCATGTTGCCCCACCGTCCGCCGTCCTGAACACACCGCGCTCGTCGTTCGGCCCCCATGCGCGTCCCATCGCGCACACGAACGCCACCTCGGGATCAACGGGATGCACCACGATCCGCTTGATCCGCTCGGTACCATCGAGACCGAGATGCATCCAGCTCTTGCCACCGTCGGTGGACCGGTATACGCCATT
The DNA here is from genome assembly GCA_011772755.1 of Gemmatimonadales bacterium. Lineage (GTDB taxonomy): Bacteria > Gemmatimonadota > Gemmatimonadetes > Gemmatimonadales > GWC2-71-9 > WVYX01. The sequence continues at coordinate 33,281 of WVYX01000144.1, read as the reverse complement.
ACCGTACGAGGTGCTGTTTCGCGGATCGGCCTCTCCGCTGCCCAGCCACAACACGTTGTGATCCGACGGCGCCAAGGCCAGGGCTCCGACGGAGTACACCGGCTGGTCGGTGAACTGGGCCTCGAAGGTGATGCCGCCGTTCACGGTCTTGAACACGCCGCCGTCGGCACCGCCGACCCAAAATGTGAGGGGATCGCCGGGGACACCTTCGATCGCGGACACGCGGCCGCCCATGTTGGCCGGTCCGATTTCGCGCCAGCTCAGGTTACGCAACGCGTCGGCGATGGGGTCAGACCCGGCCTGCCCCAGCGCCGGCTCGCTGACAATGCTGGTAGCCAGTGTTGTCAGGCCGAACAGAACGAAGCGATATGTGATGGATCGCATGATCTACTCCCGAAGCGGAGGTGAATTGGTGCAATATCCGCTCGGATGCAAACCCGGGGAAGGTCGCGTCGCTGAACGAACAGTGTCCGTTGTGCGTAGCCAATACAGGCAGCTGCTGCGGGGAGATCTCGTCAACGCGGACCCGAGGACGGCAAGCTCGTCATGACACACGCCTCCGAACGGCCCCTATCCAGAGCGCTTGGGCTGTTTCCCGCCACCAACATCGTCATCGCCAACATGATAGGCGCCGGAATCTTCACGACCTCGGGGCTCCTGATTCAGCAGCTGGGCAATCCGACCCTCATGATCGCCTTATGGGTGGGAGGCGGGATCCTCGCGCTGTGCGGCGCCCTCTGCTACGGCGAGCTCGGTGCGGCATTGCCCCGGGCCGGCGCCGAATACGCCTATCTCTCCACGCTGTTCCACCCGATGCTCGGCTTTCTCACGGGATGGGTGTCCTTCTTCGTCGGCTTTTCGGCACCGCTGGCAGTGTCGTCCCTGGGGTTCAGTGAGTACCTGGCCAGGGCCTTTCCGCAGCTGATCCAGTGGAATCATCCCGAACTCGTGAAACGGTCTCTCGCGATTGCCGTTATCGTCGCCTTCATGCTCGTCCACCTCAGAGGCATCGAGTTCGGCTCGAGAGTTCAGAACTACCTCACCGTGGGCAAAGTCCTGCTGATAGCAGGGCTCATCGTTATCGGATTCTCGATCGGCACGGGGAGTCTCGGGAACTTCCGTCAGGGTGTGGACCCCAGCTTCGGCGTGGAGGGGTGGAAGAGCATCGGCCTGTCTCTGATGTGGATCATGTTTGCCTACAGCGGGTGGAATGCTGCGGCCTACATCGGCTCCGAGATCAGGCATCCTGCAAGAAACCTGCCTCGCTCCCTGCTCCTAGGTACCGGTCTCGTCATGCTCCTCTACTTCTGCCTGAATCTCCTCTACGTGTACGCTGCGACTCCCCAAGAGCTGAACGGCGTCATCGCGGTGGGTGGACTCGCCGCCTCAAACTTGTTCGGCGCTTCCATGGAGACGGCTGTCTCCATTCTGATATCGTTTGCACTGCTCTCCTCGATCAGTGCCCTCATCATCCTAGGACCGAGGGTATACTACGCGATGGCCAAGGATGGATACTTCTTCAAGATGGTCTCCGAGGTCCATCCGGTCTTCCGCGTCCCCTCCAAGTCGATAATCCTCCAGTGCCTGATCGCGATCATCATGATGATGTCAGGGACGTTCGATCAGATACTGACGTATATGGGATTCAGCCTGGGAATCTTCCCAATTGTGGCAGCCATCGGCGTCTTCAAGCTGAGACGCACCGCAGGCACCACCTACAGGATGCCATGGTACCCTGTTGCGCCAGTGATATTCATCCTCGTCAGCGTACTCATACTGCTATTCGCCTATCTCGAGCGGCCTGTGGAATCATCCATTGCGCTCCTCACGGTCGCACTTGGTTTACCGCTGTACTGGATGTTCACCAAGACCAGGCAGCAGGGAACGCGTGGGTGATCCGGTTACGCTGGCGCGGGCCGAACAATCCCTGGGTGCGACCACCTGAACGTGGGTCACGAGGACAAGAACAATGAGACGCGCATTCAGGATCAGTTGGACGACGTCACTGTTGTTCGTGAGCTTGTCAGTGCCCGTCTGTTTGGCACAGGAATTGACCCAGCGCGAGACTCTCGATAGTCGAGTGCGGAGATACCTCGACGGGCACAGATACGCCTGGCGAGACATGAACATTTCCGAATCGGACGGGAAGGTGCTCTACGATCTCGTCGTCGAGAACGGCTACACGAAAGCCCTGGAAATCGGAACGTCCACCGGGCATTCTGCAATCTGGATCGCCTGGGCGCTCAGCAAGACGGATGGGAAGTTGATCACGATTGAGATACACGAAAGACGGTACAAGCAGGCGCTGGAGAACTTCCAGGAGGCCGGCCTCAGCGGCTACATAGATGCGCGACTTGCCGACGCGCATGAGCTGGTGCCGGAGCTCCAGGGACCCTTCGACTTCGTGTTCGTGGATGCGGACAAGGACTGGTATGCCAGATACCTGAGAATGCTCCTGCCCAGGCTGGAGGCCGGTGGATGCTTCACGGCACACAACGTTTCGGGTTGGCGGATGAGGGGCATAGCCGAGTTCTTCGAGGAGCTGGAGGCCGCCGGCTTGGAAACCGAGATCGTCCGGTCAAGCCGCTCGGGGATCTCCGTCAGCTGCAAGAGGCCGTGACCCGTACTAGACACGGCGTCCGGTGCTGATTGTTTGGCACTGCGTGCTGGGCTCTTCCCTGCCGACCTCGCGCACCCCCTAGAACCAAGCACCCAGCACCCAACACCTGCAGTGAAGGCAAACCGCAGGGCGCAGAGGTGCCCGCCGGCATGCGGCGGTACGGCGTGCCTGCTAGCTCAACCTCGGTTGCACTCCACTAGTGTTGGCTGCTCACCTCCTTACCGCTCCCTAAGGTACATCAGCTCTCCGCCTACGATGGTATAGACGACTTCGGTGGAGAGGATCTCCTCTTCCGGGATCGTCATGATGTCCTTGGACAGCACGGTGATGTCCGCCAGCTTGCCGGGCGTGAGCGATCCCTTGATGTCCTCCTCGAACCCCGCGTACGCGCCGCTCAGCGTGTAGGACTTGAGGGCCTCCTCCCGGCTCATGCGCTGCTCGGGGTAGAACACCGTCCCGTCCTTGAGCTTGCGGGATACCGTCGCGTAGAAGCTGGCAATCGGGTCAACATCCTCGACCGGCGCATCCGTGCCGTTCGTGACGACGGCACCCGACTTGAGCAGGCTCTGCCACACATACGCCCCCTCCCGGGCGCGCTGCTCACCCAGCCGCGGAACCACCCACGGGCCGTCGGAGGTGGCATGGATGCCCTCCATCGAGGCGATCACGCCGAGTTGGGCGAACCGTGGGATATCGTCGGGATGGAGATGCTGGGAGTGCTCGATACGCCAGCGGAGGTCGGTCTTGTCGGGGTTTGCCTTGAACGTCCGCTCGTAGAGATCGAGGACCTCGCGGTTGCCCCGGTCGCCGATGGCGTGGATGCAGAGCTGGAATCCATGCAGCGCAGCAAGCCGGGCGGTTTCCTCAATGCTCTCGATGGTACTCGTATTGAGACCGGAGCTACTGGGCAGATCGCTGTACGGCTCCAGGAGCCACGCACCATGGGAGCCCAGCGCGCCGTCGATGCTCCGCTTGATGGCGCGGACGGTCAGTCGGTGATCTCCGTAGTTGATCATCCGGTAGTCGGGTAGCTGCTGGGCCAGGCGCTGGTTGGAACCACTTACCATCACCCATAGCCGGACACCCATGCTTCCGTCGTCGACCATCTGCCTGAAGAGGTCGATGGTTTCGAACCCGGACCCGGCATCCTGAAAGCTGGTGATGCCCTTTGATAGGACCTCTTCGACCGCCAGCTCCGCGACCCGCCGCGGGTCCGCTGCCGTGGCACCGCGCCTCGCACGACCCAACAGACCGGACGCCGTTTCGCGAAACGCCCCAATGGGCTCGCCGTTCGCGTCCCGCACAATCTGGCCGCCCGGCGGGTCCGGCGTATCGCGCGTGATGCCGGCCATCTCCATTGCCTTGGCGTTGGCGAAAGTGGCGTGCCCGCTTGCGTGCGTGAGCACCACGGGGTTCTCAGACGACACCGCGCTCAACGAGTGGTGCGTCGGCAGGCCGTCCACATTGGGAGTCGGCGTCTTGTCCCACTTCTCTTGATGCCACCCGCGACCGCGAATGAGCTGACCTGGTGGGGCATCGGCAACCGCGGCCGCCACCATGGAGACGATCTCGTCCCAGTTCGCCACGTGCATCAGGTCAAGCTGCATCTTGGCCCGGCCGATCCCCATGAAGTGCCCGTGGCTCTCGATGAAGCCGGGGATGGCCAGCTTGCCTCTGAGCTCGATGACCGCGGTCTCGGCTCCAATGAAGGCGTTGATGTCGTCGTTCGTGCCGACGGCGAGGATGGTGTCCCCCTTGACGGCAATCGCCTCAGCCTCAGGCATGGCGTCGTCCACGGTCACGACCTTGCCACCTCGGAGGACCAGATCAGCGGGGACCTGGGGTAATCCGGTGGAGGTAAGACCGAGCAGACCCGCCATAACGCCGACAGAGTAGCTAAGGAATCGTCGTTGACGACCGAGGAATGCAGCCATGGCAATCTCCCGATGCTAGCGTAGAGGTCTTCCTGTGCAACATGCGGCTCGGGAGGGAGCCGCGCGAGGGCGTTCACGCCCTGTCAGCCAATCTGCCCCTTCCCCCACCCTTCCCACCAGCGCCAGATCAGTACGAAGGCGATGATGTTAAACACCAGGCCTACCAGGCCTCTCTCCGGATCGAGCACTCGAAATGACGTTAGCCCCAGAGCGCCCGCTCTGGAGCCGTAGCCGTACAACTCATACGTCACGCGTAGAGGGCAGCCAGGCCTGTCAGGAGCTGTAGCAGCGGCGAAAGGACCAAGACCGCGATGCTTGCCAGCACGGGCCAATGGAGCCCTCGTGTGGCCCAGTGCATCTCACATTCCTTAGATCAGATCCATCGTCCTGCCGCAGCTCCTACTCCCAGGCCCTCCGAATCGGGTGCGCCTCGGTATTGAACACCACCGAATCGAGGTCGAGGGTTTCCGCGGGCGCGAACAGCAGATAAGCGTACTTCAGGGTCTCGGCAAGGAAAAAGCTCTCCATCGCGTCGGCCTTCTCCTTGGCAATCACATCTCTGAGCGCCGCGAAGCCGGTCTCCGTACGGCTATGCTCGACGATGCTCTCAAACATCGTCTTCCCCATCTCCAGATATCGCTCTTCACCCGTGAGCCGATACAAGTAGTACGCGGACTCCATCGCTTCAGGCCGCAGGAAGTACGCGGTATGCAACGGCTCCATCGTCGTGTAGTCGAGCTGCTCCGGCTCGATGCCAAACGTGGTCCACATCCGGAAGCACGATTCCATCAGCCGCTCGGCCCGGTCCAGGTCGCCCCCCAGCGCCAGCACCGCCGGCATGAAGGCGTCCAAGGCACCGAACTGCGTGGCGGTGCGGGCCCCGGTGTGCATGTCAGCGTGACCGTACCAGAAACCGGAGGCAACGTCGTCCGCCAGGTAGCGGTTCACCGCAGCAATGCTCTGCTCCCACATCCGCCGGAAGTCCTCGTCCCCAAACAGCAGCCAGGCCTTGAGCAGGTACTCGTAGTAGGAGTCGATCATTCCGCTGACATGACTGTCGGTGTTGTGCCACTCGCCGGTCTCCACATCGATGGTCGCGCCCACCAGTCCGATCTCGGACCTGCGTTGGAACAGCGCTACGACGGCCTGCTTCGCGGTGTCATAGTAGATCGGATTCCCGGTGAGCTTGCTGAGGGTCCCGAACTCCAGCATGAGCGTCCCGATCTCCGCCGGATTGTTCACGGGCCACTCTCTCTCACCGCTGTGCAGGTTCACCCGCACGTACGGCATGCCGGTCCTGGAGTCAAAGGCTGGGAGCAGTCGATCAGCCAGCTCCACCGCCAAGCCGAGAAACCGCACATCGCCGTCCATCTGATACGACGAGAGGAGACCTCCTAGGTGTCGGATCGTTATCTCGAATACCTGCACGAAGAAATCTTGGTCGAACGATAGGTTCTCCAGGACCAACTGCTTCGCTTGCTCCGCTTCCTGGTCGAGGCCCATAAGCAGCATCGTGTCAAACGCATCGAGGGGCGTCATGTAGAGGGAGTGCTCGTACCAGTCTCGGTAGCTCCGGCTGAGGGGTTTCAGCTGGTCGTGGCCCCAGGCATACTGTTTGTAGCCCTCCCAGGCATGGAGAAACTCAGCCTTGACCCGCTCGGCCATCACCGCTTTGTCGATCTCGGGCATTCGCCGGCTACATCCCCACGGGGTGCCGGCGAGCAGCGCGGTGAGCGTGACCACCAGGATGATGCGTTTCATGTGCGATACCCTGTGCGTAGGAGTGCCAACCCTGCGGGCGCGGCAGCAGGGACAATATGACCGCGCTGCGTGATTCTCAAATCGGTTCCGCGCGGCCCGCAGGGAGGCTGGACCAGCCGGTATGAGCCTGCAGCTCTCGGGACGGACTCACGGCTGATGGGGCAAGTCTCGGATCACGCGCGGGCCATCGGGGTAGATACGGGCCTGACACGAGCGGATGATAGGTAAGTCCGACTCGAACACTCGGCATTATCGGCCTCCCGTGCCGGGATTGATTTTGCTGACCAGAACGTGTCCATTTTACGTGTTTTGGGCGCAACGTCAGCGCCACGGGCGTCGTCGCGATGATCGCCGTCACTTCTGCACCGCTCCAGTTGCTGGGAGAGAGTAGCGGCAGGTGAGTAGGAACCACAGGGAGATGAAGCAGGAGTCTCCATTGCACGCATCCCGCGCCTCACCGGCGGGGCACCGTGCACCGGACTACGCCCTGGGCGTGGACCGCCGGGGTGACACCGTGTGGCCAGCCACAGCCAAGGGTTGAGCCGGGGCGTGGGACACTGGACCCCGAGCCCACCAGGCTCATAGTGACTCGACGAGTCCAGCGGCGAGGAATGATGACGGGGGGCGGCATGACGGCGAGTAGCATGAGCAAGACAGCGCAAGCGTTGCCGAGAGTAGATGTCGAGGGGCTGACTCAGGGCGAGCGCGAGGAGCTCACGAGGCTGGGCATCCTGTCCGAAGAAGGGTCAGTGCAGCCCTACGTCCCTCCTCCGATCCATCAGGAACGACCGCCGATTCCAAAGCAGGCCGTCCACGTTCCTACGGTTCTCAGCGAGGCATACGAGTACGCCCGACCGTCGTCCTTCTCGCGGGCCCTGCGCCTCGACATCGGCGATTTTACGGTAGTCCTCGTCTCCGGCACCGCAAGCGTGGACGAGGAGGGGAATACNNGAGGAGGGGAATACCGTCCACGTGGGTGACTTTCGAGCCCAGTGCTGGAGGACCTACCGGAACATCAGCACGATCCTCGACACCGAGGGAATGAGCTGGCATGACGTCGTCCGCACCACGTGCTACCTACGCGATATCGAACGGGACTACAAGGACTTCAACGAGGTACGCACAGCGTTCTTCCGGTGGATGGGGCTCGAGCCCCTGCCCGCCAGCACGGGCATTCAGGCACGCCTATGTCGGGATGACCTGTTGGTTGAAATCGAAGCCATCGCTGTTGCCCGCGGCAACGTAGGGAGGTGAACATGGGAGCTTGCTCGTGCGTTCTTGAGTTGATACGCGCTTCCCTAGAGCGGAAGCTCCACCTCTTCCTGTCCCCACTACCACAAGGTGACCATGGATACCTGGAGATCTAGCGGCGCATTCTCGGAACCAGCGCCGGTCAGACTGGTGGATCGGGGAGCCAAGCCCGAGGGAACGGTCCTGAACGTCCTAGGAGTGCATGTAGGCGGCCATGAAGTCGTCATCATGGCGGGACCGTGCGCGGTGGAGAGTCCAGAGCAGCTGCTGACGACGGCGCAGGCCGTCAAGAGCAGTGGTGCCAGCGTCCTACGAGGGGGCGCGTTCAAACCACGCACCTCACCATACAGTTTCCAGGGTTTGAAGGAGGAAGGCCTGGAAATGCTGGCATGGGTCCGGCAGGAGACGGGTTTGCCCGTCGTTACCGAGGTGATGGATACGCGGCAGGTTGACGCGGTCTGCCGGCATGCCGATATCGTCCAGGTCGGCTCCCGCCACATGCATGACTACACTCTCTTGGAGGAGGTCGGGATGTGTGGCAAGCCGGTGTTGCTCAAGCGTGGCATGAGCGCCACACTGGAAGAGCTCCTCCTTGCCGCGGAGTACGTCCTCAAGCAGGGCAACGAGGATGTCATGCTGTGTGAGCGGGGCATCCGCACCTTCGAGCACTCTACGCGAAACACCCTGGACTTGAATGCCGTCCCCATGTTGAAGAAGCGCAGTCACCTACCTGTGATCGTCGATCCCAGCCACGGCACGGGGCATTGGTGGATGGTGCCGTGGATGAGTAAGGCAGCAGTAGCGGTCGGCGCTGACGGACTGCTGGTGGAAGTGCACTGCAATCCACAAGAGGCGCTGAGTGATGGACCGCAGTCCCTCCGGCCAGACAAGTTCTGCAGCATGATGACGGAGCTGCGAGAGGTTGCACAGGCCGTGGGGAGGCAGATCTCAGAACCACGCGCCGTCGCTGACTAGGCCGCCTGCCGAATCAGGACCTGGAGGGACAGCAGCAAGCGATGGGTGGACGCTCTGGGGTTGACGCACGCCGGGCGAGCATCACGCGACTCTTCACGGTCGTCTCCGTCATTCTTCTTTCCACCACATTCTCGCCATCGGTCGATTTCCAGCGTCCGCACGATCTGATCGTAGTGCAAGTCTCCGCGGAAGCGAAACCGGAGTACCAGGAGGAGAAGCGACTGCATACGCCGATGGACAGGTATGTAGATGGCACCCGGATCGTACTGCTGCCTGCATCTGGCGCCGAGCCGGTCGTGCTGACACCGGAATTCGCTGCCGCTTGCGACCCAGATGTCTCATTTGACGGGAAGACCATTCTCTTTGCCGGCAAGAAGAGCCCGGATGATTCCTGGCAGATCTGGAGGATGAATGCCGACGGGTCCGAGAAGGTGCAGATCACTTCGGGCCAAGACCACAGCATTGCTCCAGTGTTTGCCGGAAACCGCTTCTATCTGAACGACTCCCAGCCAACGCCCCAGATCATTTACACCGGTACGGCGCACGGCTGGAAGAACGAGCAGGCAAGCGGCCCCGCCTTGGCGTTGTATGGTACCGACCTGGAGGGCAGGACAGTCCGTCGGCTGACCTTCAATCTTCACAGCGATTTCGCGCCCGATGTTCTGCCGAGTGGCCGCATTGTCTTCACCAGCTGGCAGCATTACGGAGATCGACATCAGCCCGACGGCCTTTTTGCCCTCATGGGGGTCAACATCGACGGCACCGACCTCATGCCCTTCTACGGCAATCATGAACCGCCCCCATACAAGGGTATGGTCCACGCATCCGACTTCGATGACCGGGTTTACTTCGTTGAATCGGATCGGTCTACCTGGCTGGGGGGCGGGGACATTGCCTACGTGTCTCGGCGTCGACCGTTGCACTCCTATCGGCAACTGAGCCATGACCCCGAAGGGCTGTTTCATAGCCCCTGTCCCCTCCCGGATGGCGGACTGATCGCGTCGTATCGCCCAGAGGCGCCAGATGCGGTGTTCGGGGTGTACCGAATCGATCCCGAGTCTGGCAGACGACAGGAGAAGATATTTGAGGAAGCGGGCTGGCATTCCATTGACGCACAGGTGCTCGCCTCGCATCCCACCGTACCGGGCCGTTCCAACTGGTTGATTCCGGGTTCTACGACCGGTGTGTTCTATTCCCTGAATAGCTACAGATCGGACCTGGCTGAAGGAGACGATATCGCATCCGGGACCATCAAGCACGTTCGTGTCATCGAGGGAATACCGCTAAGGGAGAGAGCCACCCTGTCGCAGTATCAGCACGAGGACAGGCAGAACCCAGGTCTAGAACCTTACTCTGCTTCGGCTTTCGGTGCCCGACGTTTACTCGGCGTGGGTCCGGTGGAGGAGGATGGGTCGTTCCACATCCGGGTTCCGGCCGAGATACCGATCACGTTCCAACTCCTGGACGAGAACTACCTGGCGCTCCGTACGCAGCGAGCCTGGACTTGGGTGATGGGGAATGAGAATCGCGGCTGCATCGGCTGTCATGAGAATCGGGAGCTATCGCCTCCTAACAGGATGGTCGCTGCGGTCATCAAGCCTCCGGTGGAACTGACCCTGCCGCCAGCGCGACGCCGAACCGTGGATTTCCGCCACAACATCGCACCGATCATCGAATCCAAGTGCGCCACGGGCGGTTGTCACGTCGCCGCCCACGCAGAACCGAACCTTGCAACGGTGGTCCGGCGCCGCACACCCACGTCGGCATTCGACTCGGCCTACCAGACGTTGCTGGGTCCGATCAAAGGCCGGAGCGCTGAACGGTACCTCGTTCCGGGAAATGCCAGAGAGAGTCCGTTGATCTGGCTGTTGTTTGGCAAGAAGATGGCTTCCGGGCAGACACCCTACACCCGCGACATCACCCGGATGGCTTCCCATAACGTGTTGCAGCCGCGAGAGCGGATCTTGTTCATCGAATGGATTGATCTCGGCGCGCAATGGGATTCCCGTGCTGCGACCACCGTGGACCCGCCCTTAGAGGATTCATGAAACAGAACGTGAAGTCAGAGGGCATTGTGAACGACGCCACATACCGCCATGGCGCCCTCTGCGCAATTGTATCGATCTGCTGCTTCATTTTCACCCCGGAGCTGCGCGCCCAACAGGACTTGCCGAGACTGGTCGATGTCACTCAACAGGCGGGAATTACGTTTGTCCATAGTATCGGCGACGATGACATGGACAACATCATCGAGTCGAACGCTGCGGGTTGCGCCCTGTTCGACTATGACGGGGATGGCGATCTGGACGTCTATCTCATCAACGGTGCCTATACCCAAGGTCTCAGTAACGTGCGCGGACGGAGAAACAGGGGCAAGCTCTCCAACGCTCTGTATCGGAACAACGGTGACGGCACATTCACGGAGGTGACGTCGGAGGCCGGGGTCGGCGACAAGGGGATGGGGATGGGAGTATCGGTTGCCGACTACGATAACGATGGGGACCAAGATCTACTGGTCACGAACTATGGACCCAACGTGTTCTACCGAAACAACGGCGACGGGACGTTCACCGACATTACCCAGCAGGCCGGTGTAGAGAATGATCTCAGTGGGATTGGCAGTACGTTTTTCGATTATGACCTGGACGGGTACCTAGACTTATATGTCGGCAACTACCTGGAGTACGATCCCAATTACCGGTACTTCTATGCCGCCAGGCGGTTCCCCGGCCCGCTGGCGTATCATGGGCAGCCCGACGTGCTGTACCACAACAACGGTGACGGGACCTTCACCGACGTGACTCAACAGGCCGGCGTCTACAATCCGGAGGGGAGGGCGATGGGCGTTGTTTCCGGTGATATCGACGACGACGGCGACTGGGATATCTTCGTGCCCAACGATGGCATGTACAACTACCTTTACCGGAACAACGGCGACGGGACCTTCACCGATGTGGCAGTACGGACAGGCACTGCTTACGGACAAGCTGGGGAAGCCACCTCGGCCATGAGCGCGGAGTTCGCCGATATCGATCTGGATGGGCTCGTGGACATCGTCGTACCCGATATGGCATACAGCTGTGTGTACAAGAACACCGGTACCGGCTTTTTCCAGGAGATGAGTGCGCGCACGGGACTGGCGGCTGCCTGCGGGCAGTACACCAGCTGGTCGGCCAACTACTTCGATTTTGATCACGACGGGTACGGAGACCTGTTCATCACCAATGGGCACGCACACCGATTGATAGGGCAGGAGGACCTGCTGTTGATCAATGATGCCGGGAAGCGGTTCATCAACGTATCCCGTGAGCTAGGGCCGGATTTCCAGGAGAAATTCGTCAGTCGTGGATCGGCAGCTGGGGATTTCGACAACGACGGCGACGTGGATCTGCTGGTCATGAACATGAATGCGCGTCCCCGCCTGCTCCGCAATGACGGTGGCAATCGTAGAAACTGGATCATGATTCATCTGGTGGGCACCACCAGCAACCGAGACGCCATCGGCGCTCGAGTTCGATTGACCGTTGGGGAAAAGACGCAGACAAGATTGCGCGTGAGTAGCTCGGGCTACCTCTCGCAAGGTGATCACCGCTTGCACTTCGGCCTGGGCGATGCGACCCGGGTGGACAGAATTGAGATCCGTTGGCCCAGCGGTGAAGTCCAGATACTAGAGAACATCCAGGCGAATCAGGTGATAACGGTCACGGAACCATCACCCTGACGCGGATGAGCGGACATAAATCGTCCTAGCACTGGAACAGATCGCCCGATGGTGTGCTGCGGACTGGTCTGTGGAGAATGCCGCTGCCGCGGAAGGGAACCCAACGGAACGCCATAGGGAGACACGGATGAAGCGGCACGTCGCGGTCTTACTGCTGCCCATCATCACCACGGGGATCGCCGGGTGGGCGTCCATCGGTCAGGGACCTGGCGACCGTGTGTACGTCGGGGAGCGGGTATGCCGGCAGTGTCACCATCTGGCTGGAGATCGCGACCAATTCAACCCGTGGCGGCTGAGCAAGCACGCGAAAGCGTATGCTGCTCTATCCATGCCGGAGGCCAGACAGATCGCGGATTTGTCAGGGATAGACGCCGATCCTCACGAAAGCCCGATTTGTTTGGGATGCCATACGACAGCCTACAACGCGGAAGAATGGGAACGAGACGAGACGTTTCATCTTGAGGATGGCGTGCAGTGCGAGCTGTGTCACGGCCCGGGCAGTGAGTACGCGGATGCCGCGATCATGCAGGAGAGAGAGAAGGCCGTGCAGGCCGGACTCAAGATACCCGAGGAGCGTGATTGCCTGGTCTGCCACAAGGAGAAGGGCTCCCACACCGCGGTGTTGGAGGTCCGACCGTTCGATTATGAGGAAGCCTTTCGGACGATTGCGCATCGTGGCAGCGGTGGACCAACAGAGCCAGGAGAAGATACGCCGCCAACGGCGCCTCTTCCTGGTCGCAGATACGTCGGGGCTCTGGCATGCGCAGAGTGCCACAATGGAGCAGCGACCAACCGGGCATACGACAAGTGGCGCGTCACAGGGCACGCCCAGGCGTATGCCGTTCTCGGTACTGATCGAGCTGCGGTCATTGCGCAGGACATGGGAGTGTCCGGCAACCCGCAAGAATCGGCTCAATGCCTGGAGTGCCACACCACCGGTGCAGGAGAACCTGCGGGCCGGTTCACCGAGAGCTTTGATCCGGTCCAGGGTGTGCAGTGCGAGAGCTGTCATGGTCCGGGCAGCGAATACATGGCGGAAGCGATCATGCTCGATCCGGTAGCCGCTGCACAAGCCGGTTTGTGGGACGTAGATGGAGAAACATGTATCACGTGTCACACCGCAGGCATCCATGGGCAGGCGTTCGATGCCGACGCCATGTGGTCAAAGATCAATCATGCGAAGTGGGAAGAAGATCACTCAGCAGTTGAATACAAGACGCCCTTGAACCTTGCCATCACTCGGGATGGCACGCGCCTGTTTGTGACTTGCGAAGCCTCGAACAGCCTCATCGTGGTCGACGCGCAGACAGACGCAATCTTGGTGGAAGTCGAGATCGGTACCCAACCGCATTTTGTCACCTTCTCGCCCGACCAAACCCGGGCATACGTGAGCAACCGCGGATCCGACAATGTCTCCGTCGTTGATACGGACACCTATCAGGTTCTGTCCACCATCGACGTAGGTGATGAACCTCACGAGATGGCGACGAACGCAGATGGCACCATTCTATACGTGGCTAATGCCGGCACCTACGACGTTTCGGTGGTTGATCTCGCCGCAGGCAAAGAGGTGAAGCGGCTGGCTGCTTCCCGGGGCCCGTGGGGAGTCGCGCGATCGCCAGACGGGCGGTTCGTCTATGTCACGAACAATCTCCCCAGGTACGGTGCATTTCGCGCACCCCCGACGTCTGAGGTCACCGTCATCGAAACCACTCATTCGACCGTGACGCGGCGATCGACCGTTTCGGGAGCCAATCTCATCCAAGGAGTTGCCTTCGCACCAGGAGGGGAGTTCGCACTCGTGACTTTGATCCGGTCGAAGAACCTGGTGCCCATGACCCGGAATGAGCAGGGCTGGATCATCACCAACGGCATCGGCGTGCTCTGGCAAGACGGACGTGTGGATCAGCTACTGCTGGATGAGGTCAGTGACTTCTTTGCAGATCCGACGGACGTGGTCTTCTCACATGACGGCCGGTACGCCTTCGTGAGCGGCGGGGGTGTGCAGGAAATCGCGGTGATCGATGTGCAGAAGATGATCCAGGTCCTAGAACGCGCGACGCCGCACGAGCGGTCGGAGGTACTGCCCGATCACCTAAGTACGAGCGTGGAGTTCACGCTGAATCGGATTCCGGTGGGACGAAGCCCACGCGGCATGGCGGTTTCTCCCGACGGCAAATACCTGTTCGTCGCCGATGGATTGGATGACGCCATCTCGGTGATCGATATAGCAGCACGGGAGCGGGTCAGGGTGATCGATCTCGGTGGCCCGAGCACGATCACGGAGGCCCGGTCTGGCGAGCGGATCTTCCACAGCGCACAGCATACGTATGCGCGGCAGTTCTCCTGCCACTCATGCCACCCGGATGGCCATATCGACGGGATAACTTATGACATCGAACCGGATGGACTCGGCATCAATCCGGTCGACAACCGCACACTCCGCGGTATCAACGATACGGCGCCGTTCAAGTGGAAGGGCACCAACCCTACGTTACGACGACAGTGCGGCCCAAGGCTGGCGGCCTTCTTCACGCGTGTGGACCCCTTCACCGCCCAACAATCGGCTGCGTTGGACCGCTACATAGTCACGATCACCAGGCCGCCCAATCGCTACCGGAACGGCGATACCCTCACACCCGCACAGCGGCGGGGCAAACAGCTATTCGAGCGGCAATACGACAACTCCGGCAACCAGCTCGCACCGACCCAGCGGTGCGTCTCTTGCCATCCGCCGCCGTATTTCACCAATCGAAATGTCTACGATGTCGGTACCGCTTCCTGGTTGGACACGAACCAGAAATTCGACGTGCCGCACCTCAACAATATCTATGACTCGTCGCCCTATCTGCATGATGGGCGGGCGCAGTCACTGGAGGAAATCTGGACGGTGTACAACCCCCACGACAAGCATGGGCTCACCAATGATCTGACCAAGGATGAGCTGAACGATCTGATCGAGTTCTTGAAAACGCTGTGAGCGGGGAGTCAACGTGCGTCGCGCATTCCTGATCATTGTCACGTGCAGCTTTCCGATGCTGGATGGATGGTGTCAGTCAGATCCTCCAACTCCCGCCACGGGTGAGCCCTACGTCTATACCAAGTGGGAATCCTTTACCACGGAATCGACACACGGCGGCCTGATCAACGATCACATCTTCTACTTGGAAGCGGACGGGGACAGCCTGTGGATCGGGACCGAAGGCGGACTCGTCTTGTATGCAGACGGCACTTGGGAGAGTTGGACCGAGGAGGACGGGCTTCCCTGGAATGTCGTGATGGGTATCGCAAAGGACCCAAAGACAGGAGACCTCTGGCTCGCGCTGTTCGGGGAAGGCATCGCACGGTTCAGTGGGGGGCACTTTCAACATTTCACTCAGATGAACAGCGGCCTTTTGAACGACGTGTCGTACGGCATCGACGTCCAGGGTGACTACGTCTGGGTTGCCTCCACCGCCGGCATCAGCCGGTACAACCAAGTGACCGGTGAATGGGCCGTGTTCAACGAGAAACACGCGCCCATGGAGGAGGTATGGACCTACAACGTGTCAGCTCACGAAGACAAGGTGTACTTTGCCGTCTGGGGAGGAGGCATCCTAGAATGGGACGTGGCGACAGAGACCTGGACGGATTATGTGGATCCCGACAGGGAGATGGAGATCGATCTCTATCGTGACGACGGCTTGATCCATGTCATCACGACATCGGCATCGTACGTCGACAACGTGCTGTGGGCCGCCACGTACTTCGGATTGAGCCGCTACGATGGACGTGACTGGCGAGGCTACATGGACCACGACAGCGGTCTCCCCAGCAATTTCATCAATTTCGCCCTCGGTCGAAGCGGTACTTCCTGCTACAGCGCCACGGACAAGGGACTGGGCGTGTTGGCGGACTTCACCACCGATACCTGGGTCACCTATGCGCGGGACAGTGAGGACGCCGCGACCTGGACAGCGCACGTCATCGTGGAAGGGCAGGAAGTCAAGACGGTGCCCACCGACCTCGATCTGCCAAATCACTTCGTGCTCAGTGTGGTAATCCTGGGAGATGACGTATGGATCGGCACCGGCCATGGCTTGGCCCGGGGAATCGGGAAAGGCTACTACGAGGGATTACGATGAAAGGATGTGCCGTTGTTTTCGCAGTCACGGCGGTGGCGTCTCTCTGCACTCTTGGCACGACGGTGCACGCCCAGGTCGACACCGTGAAATCCGATACTGCTTCCTACGGCAGAACCCCTTGGGAGTATCGACCCTACAACCGATTTGAAAAGGCATACAAGGAGTTCTTTCTGGACGTGCTGGAGTATCACGGGTACGGGCGTCACATCCCTGAACCCGAGCACGTTGAGACGGTCAAGATAGGCTTTGTCGGCCCCATCATAGGCTCCGTTTCCGAGTCACTCGGCGGCCCGGAAGACATAGTGCTGAGAGTGAACCAGCGACAGATCCGATGGGACGGGTATCAGGCATCCCATCTTGCTCCCCTTGGGATAAAGATGCTTCAGGGCGCTCGACTCGCTGTGGAACAGGCCAATGCGAGGGGCGGCTACCGGGGGAGAATTCCGTATCAGCTAGTTATTCGAAACGACAACGGCAACTGGCGGTCTTCCGGACGGGAAGTCATCACGCTGGCCTATCAGGACAGCGTGTGGGCAATTCTCGGTACCGTAGATGGCGCCAATAGCCATATCGCCATTCGGGCTGCCCTCAAAGCAGAAATCGTCGTGATGAATACCGCGGATACCGACCCCACCTTCGTGGAAACAGCCATTCCGTGGGTGTTCCGCAATATCACGGACGACCGGCAGATGTGCTATCTGCTGGCGGATTTCGCTTTCAAGAAATTGCGGCTGCAGAGAGTCGCCGCCTTGCGGGCCGTCAACCGGTACGGGCGGATGAGCATCGATGAATTCCGGGACGCAGCCACCCGTCTGGGCAATCCCTTCATGGTCGAGTTGGAGTATCAGGAGGGCGACACCGATTTCCGACCCCAGTTGGAACGGATCAAGTCACTGGATGTCGATGGCGTGATCACCTACGGCAACTCCAGAGAGTCGGCCTTGCTGCTCAAGCAAATGCGGGACATGGGGATGAATCAGTGGTTCCTGGGGAGCGACCGCATGGTCACGCAGGAATTCCGCGACATCGTGGGAGCCAGCCATGGAAACGTGGCGGCAGGCTTTCCGTATGACCCCACCAGTACAGATCCCAGGTACCTGCGATTCGCAAAGGAGTTCCGCGCCAAGTACGGGGAGGATCCCGAAACCTACGCCGCCCACGCGTATGACGGCATAAACATGCTCATCGAAGCCATTGAACGGGCCGGATTGAATCGAGCGCTGATTCGCGACGAGCTCGCGGCGATGAAGGAGTACCTCGGGGTCACCGGTCCACAGGAATTCGACCCCGTGTTCAGCGATCGGAGCCCGGCAGTGCTGGCGATACTGAGAGACGGTCGATTCGAGTTCTATTCCCGAGAAGAAGCGCTCTCTGACAAGATGGACTTCGGTTCACCACGCACTCCTTGAACTGATGCCGGGACTCAATCGAATCTCAGGAGCGATGCATCAGCGCTGGATTGTATTGCTCGGTTTCCTCTCTGCGTGCCAGCCACTGGGCCGCACCATCCCACAGCAGCAAGCCGGTGAACCGCCACAGCCGCCCAGCGTCCTGGACACACCTGTCGACTTCTCAGGATGGCACGGAGCGACCCGGAATCCCCACGAGCTCGGCGAGATACGCATCGGATTCTTTGCGCCGAATGAGGCGGACCATCCGGTCGGAGGTCCCGTGTTCAGCGGCGCGACTCTGGCAATCGAGCAGGTCAATGCGGCCGGGGGGTTTGACGGAGTGCCCCTACGTCTAGTCCAACGCTGGGTCGACGATCCCTGGCGCGGCGGCTCAAAGGAAATGATCAGGCTGGTGTATGAGGATAGCGTGTGGGCGGTCATTGGATCACTGAGCGGCGCTGCCACACACGTTGCGGAGCAAGTTGTGACTAAGGCGTGGGTGCCGCTGCTCGCACCGGTCTCGGCCGATCCCACGCTGACCTACATCCGCATCCCGTGGATGTTTCGCTTGCCGCCCGACGATCAGAGACAGGCGGAAGCGATCGTGCGCGAAGGTATACAGGCTTCGTCGCTGGAGAACGTTGGTCTCATCACGTCAACCGATCATGACGGTCGCACCTTCGCAGCGGAGATGCTCGACCGCATGCAGGCTGAACACGTGCCGCCCGTTTTTCATTTCCAAGTATCGCTGCCCAGCATCGGCTATGATGAGATTGCGCAACGCGTGAAATCATTCCATCCAGGCGGCGTCATTGTGCGCTTGCCACCGGCCGAGATGCTCGTGCTGCTGGATCACTTCCGGCACAGCAGATTCCGCGCCCCGCTTCTGATCCCATGGATTCCAGGGTTGCTGCCGACCGATCTGAGAAAGCACTACGACTGGGATATTCTGTACGTCCAACCGTTTACGGAGGCAAGTAATCGCGCCCATGCCGCCTTCGCCCGAACGTATCAAGAACGCTACGGGGCTGAACCCACGCCGAGTGCTGCCTACGCCTATGATGCGGTCATGCTGTTGGTCCAATCGCTGGCAGAGAGCGGTTTGAATCGGTCTAGGCTGCGCGACTTCATCGCCGGAAACAGCGGCTTCCATGGCGTAACCGGAACGATTTCCTGGGACAACGCCGGCGGCAATCAGGCGAATCCTGTTCTCCGGATCCTGCCCGGAGCGTCGGTAAGGAACGATTGATGAAGGCAATCGCCGAAGTGCAGGTCATCCCCATCGGGGTTGGCGTCTCGGTCCGCACCGAGGTCAAACGCGCTCACCAGCTCCTGGCAGACTCCGGCCTCGAAGTGGAGCTCCACGCCAACGGCACCAATCTGGAAGGGGAGCTCGACGAGATCTTTCGGGCAGTGACGCACGTCCACGAGACGCTTCACGCCGAAGGTGTCGTCCGCCTCTCGACTCACCTCAAAATCGGCACCCGGATGGACAAGGAGCCGACCCTCGGCGGTAAGCTGTTCTAGCACAGCGTAGCCGAAGTTCCGCGGTGCCGGTCGTCAGCGGGCGGTGCTTGTCACGGGGTGCCGCGCGCGGGGTGCCAGGCTCTTGGGTGCCGCCTTCACATATCACTAGGACCAAGGACCATTTACCCAACACCTGCAGTCTCAAGTGTTCCCTTCCCCTCCCACCTGCAGTATCGTAGCGCATGTACTCCACCTGCCTGTTTTGCAACCGACCCCTCGGCAGGAACGAGGCCATCGAGAGCTTCCCCGTCGGCCGGCGGCTCGCGTTCGACGCTGCCAAGGGGAGGCTCTGGGTCGTGTGCCGCCGCTGCGAACGGTGGAACCTCTCGCCGTTCGAGGAGCGGTTCGAGGCCGTGGAGGACTGCGAGCGTCGCTTCCGTGACGCCCGGAAGCGGGTCACCTCCGAAAACATCGGCCTGGCGCGACTTGATGAGGGACTCGACCTCGTGCGGATCGGCGAGCCACTACGGCCGGAGTTCGCAGCCTGGCGCTACGGCGACCAATTCGGGCGTCGCCGCAACCACGCCATCCTCACGGGCGTAGGCATGGGAGCCGTGCTGGGGATCTTCGCCCTCGGCGGGATCGCTACTGGCGCATTCGCCGGTGGCACGTGGTGGATCTACAGGGGCATCGAGCAGCTCGTGCTCGATGCCCGGCGACGGCGGCGGCTGGCCCGCGTTCCCGGCGAGGGCGGTGAGACCTTCACCGTGCGCGGAGAACACGTCGAGAGCATTCGGATACGTCCAGACCTCACCGCCGAGGACGGTTGGTGCCTCGAGCTCCACCACGAGCTGGGCACCGACCGCCTCGCAGGTGCCCACGCCATGAACGCAACCGCTCTCCTCATGCCGAAGATCAACCGGCGGGGCGCCCCGGCACGTACGGTGAACCGGGCGGTGAAGCTCATCGAAGCGTTCGATGACCCGGTGCGTTACCTACTGGCGGCTGCCCACGTCGCCGACGGCAAGGCACCGGCAGAGAAGGCGCTGCCAAAGCTACCCGCAGAGACGCGGCTCGCCATCGAGATGGCCGTGAATGAGGAGAACGAACGGATCGCCGTGGAAGGCGATCTGGCACTGCTGGAGCTGGACTGGAAGGAGGCCGAGGAGGTCGCCGCGATTGCGGACGAGCTCCTGATCCCCACCGAAGTCGAACGACAATTCGAGCAGATGCGCCGCCAGGCCAAAGACCGCAGGTAGCTCCTCAGCGACCACGTTTCTCACCTGTGAGGAACGGCAGCCGTTTGAGCCCCGCCACACAGGAGAGATCCAGGCCCTCGACCGATCCCGCAGCGGAGTCCGCGGCCTCGGCACCCCAGCGCGCCGGGGTGGTGGGAATCCTTACGGCAGCGACCCTGCAAGTGTCTTGGGGACGGCGCCCCGCACGGGACTCACATCAGCTCGCGGGTCGTGAGTGCCTTCAACAACCTATAGCAGAACTCCAACCCCTCGTAGAACGACTGCACGGAGATTCGCTCGTCCTGACCATGGGCGCGGACGTCGTCTACATCGTTGAACAGCCCCGATACGCCGTACACGGGGATGCCCTCGCGGCGAAGATAGAGCCCGTCGGTGGCCCCTGTGCTCATGGTGGGAACCAGCGGGACGCCGGGCCACAGCTCTTCGGTGACCCGCTCGATGGCAGCGAGCACCTCCGGCGTGACGGGGGAGGGTGGGCTCGGCGTGGCGGTGCCCATGGGCGTGATCTTCACCTGATCGTCGTCCGCAACCGTCACCAGTGTCCGCCATACCTCTTCCGGCGATTCACCTGGCAGGATACGACAATTCACCACGGCCCGCGCCCGCTGGGGTAGCGCATTCTGGGCGTGCCCGCCCTCGAGCATGGTAGCCACGCACGTGGTCCGCAGCCTGGCGTTGTAGCTGGGAATACTCGAAAGGCGCTCGACTGCCGCCGGGTCGGGCCGCGTCTCGACGACTCCCCGCATGGCCTCAGCGATCACAGGACTCTCGAGCTCAGCGGCCCGTCCGAAATAGGCCTGGGTGACCTCGTTGAGCACTACGGGAAAGTCATGGGCGCCGATGCGAAGGAGCGCTCCGGCCAATCGATAGATGGCGTTGTCCTTGACCGGCAACGAGCTGTGACCACCACGATTGGTGACCTCGAGCTGGAAGCTCTGGTACACCTTCTCACTCGCCTGGACCGTGTTCGCCAGCCGCCGTCCGTCCTTCAGCATCCCACCGCCACCCTCATTGAGGGCGAACGCGGCGTCGATCAGCTGCCGACGATTCTCCAGGAGCCAGCGGACACCGTTGTGGGGGCCGCCTTCCTCGTCGGCGGTGAGGGCAACGATGATGTCCCGGTCCGGCGTGAATCCCTCCTCCTTCAGGCGGATCAGGTTAGTTACCCAGATCGCGGCCTCGTCCTTGTCATCCGTCGTGCCCCGTCCATAGAAGAAGCCGTCGCGCTCGAGGAAGGTGAACGGATCAACGGTCCAATCCGCGGGATCCGCCTCCACTACGTCTAGGTGCGCCAAGAGCAAGATCGGTTTCCGACCGGCGTCCCTACCTCGGAGACGTGCGATGAGGTTCCCCTTGTGCGCGGCTGCCCCCAGCACATGGACATCGGTGACCGGGAACCCCGCGGCGACGAGTCGCGCGGCCATCGCGTCTGCAGCCTCCGTAGTGTTCCCCACACTGTGGGTCGTGTTGATCTCGATGAGCTCGCGGAGGAAGTCCCTGGCCATAGCTTCGTAGCGGGAGAGGTCACCCTCCTGGGCCACACCAGGCGAGGGCGAGCCCCCAGCGATAGCAAGGGCCATGGTGGCAGGAAGCATCCTGCGCGCACGAGCGATCCGGCAGATCCGAAACATGGCTGTCCTCACAAGACAAGGTGTCCGAGTGTTCGGCGGTCCACAGCATGCCGCCGATCGTCGCTCCAGGTCAGAACCAGGAGTACGCGCCTTTCCGTCTGGTGCGACGGCGCGCAGGAGCTCGACACGTAAGGAGTGGTTTTGCCCAGTTTGCTTTTTCAACATGTGCGGCTCCACGTTGACTCCAGGTAGATGCCCAGCAGGACAAGCCCGCTGCTCAACAACTGTGCGCCTACGGCAGACGAAGATGCCGTGAGGAGCCGGAAGCCGCGAGAGGGACCGAGCCTCCTGGACCCGCCAGTCCCCACAAGCTACCGTGAGGGCACCCCTGACCAGCGAGAAAGGCCAGGCAATGGCGAGCGCGAGTAACGGCGCCGGTGAGGGTCTGATCCGTCAGCTAGGCCTGTTCGACTCCGTCATGATGATGGTGGGGATCGTCATTGGCTCCGGCATTTTTCTCACCAGCGGGATCATGGCACACAGCATTCCGTCGGCAAGCCTGCTCCTGCTGGCGTGGCTCGTCGGTGGCCTGCTGACCCTCACCGGGGCGTTCACCTTTGCCGAGCTTGGGGCGGCGATGCCCCACGCCGGTGGTCAATACGTCTATCTGCGTGAGGCCTACGGCCACCTCTCCGGATTCCTCTTCGGCTGGATCCTATTTCTCGTCTCAATGGGCGGATCCATCGCCGCCCTCGGCGTCGGATTCGCCGAGTACTTCGGCTACTTCCTTCCAGTTCTATCCACCGACCGGACGTTGTTTTCGACGCGGGGCTTTACCCTCTCGGCCGGGCAGCTCGTCGCCGTAGGGGTGATCCTACTCCTGTCGGCCTTCAACTACGTCGGCGTCGGGCTTGGGAAGCTGATCCAAAACGTGTTCACGTTGGTCAAGATCGCGGCGATAGCGGGATTCATCCTTCTCGGCTTCACTGTCGGGACGACCATCACCGTGGACTACAGCGTCAATCCCACGAGTCTCTCTCTGGCGCAGCTACTCACAGGATTTGGTGTGGCCATCATCGCCGTCTCGTGGGCCTTCGACGGTTGGCACAACATCACCTACATAGCAGGCGAGATTCGCGATCCGAGAAAGAACCTGCCCCTTGCATTGGTTGGCGGAACGCTGCTCATCACGCTACTCTACCTCCTCGTCAACTACGTGTACCTCCTCGCTCTCCCGGTGCAGCAGATGGCGGGGGTAGTGCGGATCGCCGAGCGGGCTTCCGGCGCGCTGTATGGCAGCGCCACTGCCGGTCTCATTTCGGCTGCCGTCTTGGTTTCGATCTTCGGGGCACTCAACGGCGCGATATTCGTGGGGCCCCGGGTCTACTACGCCATGGCCCGAGACAGGATATTCTTCCGCAGGGTCGGTGAGGTACACCCACGGTTCCGGACGCCCGCGTTTGCGATCCTCCTCCAAGCGATCTGGGCCTGCATGCTGACCCTGACCGGTACGTACGAGCAACTCTTCACCTACGTCATATTCATCTCCTTCGTCTTTTGGATTGCGGCCACCGCCTCGGTGTTCGTCCTGAGAGCACGATTCCCGGATCTCCCACGGCCTTACAAGACATGGGGCTATCCCGTGGTGCCAATGGTATTCATCACGGCCACCTCCGCGCTCCTCATCAATACCCTCATAGCCCGACCGGTCGAATCCCTGGCTGGTCTCGGCATCACCGTGCTCGGCGTTCCGGTCTATCATTGCTGGCGCAGCCGCTCACCCTCGGCACAACCGAATCATCCACGGCGCAACCATGCTGAGGAATGAAGGGGATCACCTTAGACGCGTGGTAGTCTCCACACCCGGCGAGGCGTACTTTGACGTCAGCACGCACGAGGCCGGCAACATACCGGAACTCGCCGACCGCGAACGGACCAGGCAGCAGCACGACCTATTGAAGAGCACAATGGCGGCATCCGGGTGCGAGGTGATCGACGTCCCCGAGCTGGCCAAACATCCGAATTCGGCCTTCCCTCGGGACGTGGCGCTCTGCACGCCCGAGGGATACATCAAGCTGCGGATGGGCCTCGAGGCACGGCGAGGTGAAGAGGAGTGGATCTCCAGAGCGTTACAGGCGATAGGAGAGCCGTTTGTTGGGGAGATCACAGGGCCGGCCACCGCGGAGGGCGGCGACGTCATCCTCGCCGGTTCGGTGGCCTTCGTGGGGCTTTCCCACCGGACCAATCAAGCAGGTGTCGACCAACTCACCGATCTGCTCAGGGCTATGGGCTATGAGGTGCGCACGGCATCGGTGAAAGACCGGTACATGCATTTGGGCGGCGGCATGAGCGCCATCGGGCCGGAGCGATTCCTCTGCTGCCGCGGCGTGTTTCCCGAGGAGTTCTTCAAGGGCTTCGATACCATCGAGGTCGAGCCGCAGGGTCCCTCAACCGGCAACGTGATCTGCCTGGACCACAACGAGGTGATCGCCAACGCCGCCGAAAACGCTCCGGTCATACGCGAGCTGGCGGTGCGCGGTGTCACCGTTCACGGGATCAATCTCTCAGAGTTCCGCAAGGGAGCTGGTGGGCCCACCTGTCTCATTCTGCCGGTGGAGCGAAAGTGAGAGCGGTGTTGCAGCGGTACCGGGGCGGCGCCGATCGAGTAACTTTGTGCTGAACTGCTGTCGTCGAGGAGGGGTATGATGGCGGAAAGTCGTCGATCCGAATTCGTCAAGCGTCTCTCTACGGTGGGCGTCGGACCACGTGAATCGATCCACGTCCTACTGGGTGGGATCGTTTACGACATTCGGGAGCAGGCGATCAAGAAGCGATTCAGCGAAGAGGAGATGGAAGCAGTCATCGAGTTTCACGACGAGGCGGAAGATCTGTGGCGGGACACCATGGTGAGTGACCCACCGCTCGATCCCCACGAAATCGTCGCACGGCTGCAGAAGTTGTTGAACGCCTGTACCGGCCCGCTCGGCCAATACGAGGCGAGGCTCGAACACGGCCTGCGGAGCGCCGAGCGATTCGAACGCAAACGAGAAGAAGGCTAGCGCGGTAGCATGCCCCACTACAAGGCAGGTTCGTCGGCGGTGGGGCCGTAGGTGGATGGGACGGACACGCCGCTGAGCCTGAGGTACACGGTGAGCTGGCCCCGATGGTGGATCAGGTGATTCATAATGTCGTGCCGGATCACGCCGATCTTCGGCGCGGTGAACACCTCCTCCCCAGCCTTCTTCATGGTCCACGGCTTCATGAACGTGTCGTCCGGCGTTGACCCGATCAGCGCCCGCGTCTCAGCCACGTTCCTGTCAAACAGCTCCACCATCGCAGACACGGATTCGACCACCTGAGGCGTGAACGCCGGTTCACCGGACGGCGCGATGTCGATCTCGTCTTGATCGATTGCGAGCTTGACCCACCCTGGCAGCTCGGTAAGGTGAGTCGCGAGGCGCCCCATGGTCATGGATTTCTCGTGGGGCTTCCACCCTAGCTTGTCTTCGGGCACGCGCTCAAGGACCTTTCGCGTTGCCGCAGCTTCTTGATCGAGCTCCGGTAGCAATGCCTCCCCGATTGGCATACTGAGTCTCCAGTCAGAAGTCAGTTCTACGTTGTCGAGGATCCGCCCTCACAATCCGTCCACAAGCTCACTACGGTCGCCCCGCAAATACCGGGTAACGTCCGCGACGTCCAGCACCAGGGAGATGCCGTTGGGGACCATGACCGACCGCACCCAGACACCGAAAAAGTCATCCACTGGAATCTGATCGAGCCGTGTCCACAGGTACGGGATGAGCCCAATCCAGGGAGAGTGGCCGAGACCCAGCAGGCGAGTGAATCCCGCCACCGCAGTCAGGATGCCCATGAACATTCCGGCGGCGAGGAAGGCTAGTATGACCACGCGGGCCTCAAGCCGATCCAAGAAGAACAGCGGGGCCAGCAGATTGGCGGCGACGAGGACCAGTAGCCAGAGCTGTACCGGTATCGGCAGCCTCAGCAGGCCCCGCATGAACTTCAGGAAGCCGCGCATTACGGCGATCATCCAAGCATCGGCATCTCTAGCGCACAACCCCTCGTGGCCACCGTTCCCAGAACAGCTTGGGCCGCTCCCCTGGATGGTTCCCCACTTGATTCAACGTGGCCGCGTCGTACAGCCGCCCGTTCACCATCACCAGCTCCACCGACTCCGTGTTGCGAATGTCGTCGAGAGGATTCCGGGCCAGTACCGCTAGATCGGCGAGCTTACCTTCCTCGATCGACCCGAGCTCCCCGTCCAGACCCAGGTACTTGGCTCCGTTTAGCGTAGCCACCTTGATCGCTTCGAGGGGCGTCATGCCGCCCTGGGCGAACATCCACAGCTCCCAATGGGCGCCGAGACCCTGCAGTTGGCCGNNCCCCTTGAGCGATGCTGACGTGGTTGAAATCCTCGTCTCCTGCGGCCTTGATGCGGCGACGAGAACGGGGATCCACCACGTCCCGAGGCACGAAGGTGAGCAGCCGCTCATTCTCGAAGACGTTGGTCCGCTCGTACCAGTAGTTCTCTCCCCATAGACCACCGTACCCCACGATCAACGTTGGCGTATAGCCTGTCTCACTCTGACCATACAGCTGCGCCAGGTCTCTATACACCACTGGAACAGGGAGGGCATGCTCCACCCCGGTGTGCCCGTCGAGCACCATGGTCATGTTGGGATAGACCAACGAACCACCTTCCGGAATCACCATCATTTCTAGCTCGCGGGCCGCCTTGAGGATCATCTGCCGTGCGTCGCGCCGGCGCTGGTTGTAGCTCTTCACCGAGAACGCTCCCACCGCCTTCATCCGGCGGATGTGTGCCACGGCGTCCTCGTAGTTGCTCACCACCGCTTTGAAGCTTCCCTCCGCACCGTACAGGATCGTCCCAGTGGAATAGAGCCGCGGTCCCAGCTTCAGTCCGGCGCGGATCATCTCCGAGTTGGCGAACACCGTCTCGGTGTCGTTCGAGGGGTCGTGCGAGGTGGTCACCCCGAACGCCAGGTTAGCCATCAGGAGCCAGCTCGCCTGGGCGAGGATACCGCTACCCTCCCCACCGACGTGGGCGTGCACGTCGATGATCCCCGGCATGATGGTCTTGCCCCGGGCGTCAACCTGATGCGCGCCTGGCGGTACGGTCACGTCCGAGCTGGGGCCCACCGCAGCGATGCGATTCCCCGCAACGAGGACGGTCCCGTTCTCGATGACGCTGGGGCCATCGTCCGCCGCCGTAATGATCCGGGCTCCCACGAAGGCCACCGTGCCAGTAGGCTCGTCCGACCTGGCAGTGAAACCGATCTGCATGCCTTCGGCCTCGGGCTCTTCGGGCTCTTCTCTGCCACCTTCCACGAAGGCAAAGGTCTCGGCCAGGTCGCGGCTGAAGTACTCCGGTCCCAGTGTCCAGTGCAATCGCCGACTGTCACCGGACCAGTGGAGGTAGATACCGGCGTCCCTGGAAACCTGGGCCACCGGATAGTTCTTGACCTGCGGTCCCAGATTCACCGTTCGGCCCGTTCGAGGGAATGCAGCGACATAGGCCTTGTACCGCTCCGTGAACGCCACCCATTTGCCGTCCGGCGACGGCACGATCTGGGTGGCGTTGTCCGACCGGAAATGGACCACTTCCTTGCCGCCGTGCAGGTCGACGCTGAGCAGCACCGTCTTTTGGTCGCGCGTGGTTCGCAGGTAGATCCGTTCGCCCGTGTGATCGAACACTGGCTCGACGCCGCCCCGCGTAACGCGACGAGGTTCCGCCGAGCCATCGGTGTGTACCAAGAAGACGCCGGTGTTCTCACCGTGAGTGGGACCGCGTATGAAATCACCACCAGTGCTCCGATAGACGATCAGCGAGCCATCGGGTGAGAATGACGGCTCGATGTAGTGGCCCGGGGTTTTCACAACGTCCCGCCCCCCCGTGCCGTCCAACCGCACGACGCGGACGCTACCTCGGTCGGCGTCGGCCCAGCTGGTGTACGCCAGCCATTCCCCGTCCGGTGAGAACGCGGGGTCGTACTCCAACCGCTCGTCGGCGGTGACCCGTCTGGGCGCGCCGTTGGGAAGCTGCTTGATGTAGAGCTGCCCGAGGGCGCTGTACGCCACGTAACGCCCATCCGGCGACGTAGTGACGTGGCGCAGCATCCTGACCGGAAACTCATCCGAGGCGATATCCGGCTTGAACCGTAGGGCCTTGTGAATGGTCTGCGCGACCTCGGCAGTAAAGGGAATCTCACGGTACTCGCCGGTGGCGACGTTGACGCGCCAGATCTTCCCCTGCCCCCAGATCACGATCGATTCACCATCCGGGGTCCAGCTGTACTGGGGGTAGACGCCGTGGACTGCCCAGGTTTCCTGCATGTCGCGATCGAGATGATCGAACACGGGCCACTCCTCGCCAGTAACGAGATCCCGGAGGAACAGCACGGTCTTGTACCGCACCCGCCGAATGAACGCGAGCTTGGTGCCGTCCGGCGAAGGCGCCGGCGTGATGGACCCGCCGGGACGGGAGACCAATCGTCGCTCTCGACCGGTAGTGAGGTCTCGTCGGATGATCGCGTAGATGGTCCCGTAGGGATCCTTGTTGTACTGGAAGGTCTGACCTGGCGTGACGTCCTTGCTGTAGTACAGGTACTTGCCGTCCGGCGAGATCACTGGCTCGCCCGCATCCTTTTGCCACCCGTTCCGCTCCGTCACCTGGAGGCCCGCGCCACCGCTCAGGTGGTACATCCACACTTCGCCCGCGCCGATGGAGCGCCGTTCCACGAAATGCTTGCGAACGAAGATGTACTGTCCGTCGGGCGACCAGGTGGGGCTATTCACGTCACGGCTGGCCTCCTTTGATACCTGTCGCGGGTCCTTCCCGTCCGAATCCACCACCCAGATGTTATTGTTCCCGTCCCGGTCGCTGATGAACGCAATGAGCTTCCCGTCAGGACTGAACCGGGGTTGCATGTCGAAGGCCGCCCCCTCCGTTAGCCGCTTCGCTTTTCCTCCCTCGATGGGAATGGAGTACAGGTCGCCCAGCAGATCGAAGACCACAGCACGACCGTCAGGGCTCACGTGAAGGTTCATCCAGGTTCCTTCGGACGTCTCGAAGGAGACCCTCTGCGTCGGACCGAAGGCCTCGCTGATATCCCACTTCTTCTTCTCGTCCGATTCCTGCGCGACGGCCGTGATCGCCACGACACAAGCGATCGCTGAAAGCATCAGAGAACGATGCCAATGCATGGGAATCCTCTCAGTGCGAGATGGTTCGGGTGCTTACAGGAGGTGCCGTACGCCGATGCGGCCGCGCTCCACGGCGGGGCCGTCCCGGAGACCGGCGGTCCAACCGCCGAGAAAGAGAACCGGTCGGTTCGCCGGGCGGAAGTCCCGCCGGTACCTTGCAGGTTCGGCGGCGGCAACGTTCCTTTCCTGCGGGAAAATCCGGACTGCTGAACCACACATTCAACAGGAGCCATGTCCCTCAGATCCAAGATCCGCACGCTCTACACCCTCGGCAAAGGTCTCGTTCGGGGACTCTCCGAGCAGACGGCCGGTGACGATCCCATCGCCCTGTTTGCCGAGTGGTTCGAGGACGTCAGGCGCTCCGGCGTCCTCCTGCCTGACAGCATGACCCTGGCCACGTGCACGAAAGACGGACTCCCGTCTGCTCGCATGATGCTCCTCAAGGCCTTCGATGAACGGGGATTCGTCTTCTACACGAACTACGACAGCCGCAAATGTGAGGAGCTTTTGGAGAATCCCGTGGCCGCGCTGGTGTTTCATTGGCCGTTCCTGCAACGGCAAGTGCGAGTGGAGGGCTCGGTGGAGCGGATCTCCACCGAGGAGTCCAGCGCGTATTTCCAGACGCGGCCTCGGGGAAGCCAGCTCGGGGCCTGGGCTTCCAAACAGAGCGCGGTCTTGGGCAGCCGCCGGGAGCTGGAGCGCCGATTCAAGCAGCACGACAGGCAATTCCGCGGCAGCGACGTGCCGCTGCCCCCTTTCTGGGGTGGCTTTCGGGTAGCTCCGCACCTCATCGAATTCTGGCAGGGTCGCCTCAACCGCCTCCACGACCGCCTATGCTACACCCTGCAGGAGGGAGAATGGACACGGACGCGGCTCTACCCGTAGGACCCGCCGCGGGACGGCCCCACCCCGCACAAACCGCCTGAGACTATCCCTGGCTCTGCAGACCTCGTGATATGACGGCTAGCGCTGCGCCAAGGCGGGTGTCTGTCTATCCCATCCTGGCGGTCAACTTCGTGGGCGCGCTGGGATTCAGCATCGTCCTGCCCTTCCTGGTATTCCTCGTAACCAGGCTGGGTGGGAACGCCCTCGTCTACGGGGTCATGGGCGCCACCTACTCGTTCTTTCAACTGATCGGCGCGCCCATCTTGGGCAGATGGTCGGACAGGCACGGCCGCCGGAAGATCCTGCTCCTGAGCCAACTCGGCACCTTGGTATCCTGGGTCATCTTTCTCGGCGCCCTGTTCCTGCCAGTCAGCGCCCTGTGGCAGGTCGACTCCCGGCTGGTAGGGACGTTCACCGTTACCGTGCCCCTGATGATCCTCTTCTTCGCCAGGGCGCTCGACGGCATCACGGGCGGGAACGTTTCCGTTGCCAACGCCTACCTGGCAGACATTACCGCAGACACCGAGCGAAGTGCCGCGTTCGGGAAGATGGCAGTGGCCTCCAACTTGGGTTTCATCGTGGGCCCCGCCATCGCTGGGGCGCTAGGGGCAACGGCGTGGGGCGAGACTCCGCCGGTTCTCGCCGCTGCCATGATATCCGGCGTCGCCACCCTCGTCATCGTATTCGGGCTGCCGGAGACCCGCTGTTGTGTCCTTCGGACCAGCCCCGAGCAGACCACGGTCAGGAAGGTACTTGGCCAGGAACAACGGGACTGTTATGAGCTGAAGGCAGCCAAGAAGCTCTCCGCCCAGGAGATCTTCCGCCTACCATCGCTGCCGCGGCTCATGACGCTCTACTTTCTCGTGTACCTTGCGTTCAACTTCTTCTACATCTCCTTTCCCATCCACGCGGTGACGAGGCTGGACTGGTCTCTGACCGACACGGGCGTATTTTTCGCGGCGATGGGCCTCATGATGGTTATCGTACAGGGTCCGGTGCTCGGCCGCGTATCCAGGGTTTGGTCGGATCGAGTGTTGGTCGTCGGCGGGAGCGTGACGCTCGCGGCAAGCTTCGTGTTCTTCACCTCGGCTGACACCCTCGCCATCTACGGTGGCACGGCGCTACTGGCGCTGGGCAACGGCCTAATGTGGCCGTCGCTTCTCGCCATCATCTCCAGAGCCGCGGGCGAGGATGCGCAGGGCGCGGTTCAAGGGTTCGCCGGCAGTGCTGCGGCGGTGGCGAGCATCGTCGGCCTGGTGGTGGGCGGCGTGCTGTACGGCGTGCTGACGGCCCGGATATTCCTGCTGTCGGCGGCCATCACTTTCCTCGTGTTCTTGATGACGCTCGCGCTCCCGGCTCCCGCGACGCAGCGGGATTCGGACGAGTCGTAGGAGGTGCCTCATGCAGGTCCCGGCAGGTGTATTTCGTCGAGCAGTTGGAGCCGCTTTCGCCGTCGCATCGTGCGCCTGCGGCGTGACGACTCAACCTGCTCCGCGCCCGATAGCGGAGCGGATGCCGGAACTCGCACGCTACCAGCTCATCCCCTTTCCGGCACACATTGAGCCGAAACCCGACGCGTTTCTCCTCACAGGAGCCACCACCATCGCCGTCTCACACTTGGACGACGAAGAGCTGCGCTCCCTCGCGGACTACGGCGCCGATTTACTGAGAACGATGACGGGCGTCAATGTCGCCATATCGGACGTGGAGGCGGGCGGCGATATGGACGGAACGATCGCCCTGGTGTTGTCACGGGGGGGACCCAGCGTGAGCCCCGAGGCTTACCACCTTGCCGTCACCCCGGCGTCCATCACCATTTCCGCGGCAGCGCACCCGGGCTTGTTCTACGGGCTCCAGACTCTACGTCAGCTCCTACCGTCGGACGGATCCCACCGATCCGTGCCCCAGGGAGTTGCGTGGGCGGTCCCAGCGGTCGAGATCACGGACCAGCCGCGTTTCCAGTACCGCGGCATGCACCTGGACGTGGGCCGTCACTTCTTCCCTGTCCCATTCATCAAGAACTACATCGACCTCCTGGCGATGTACAAGATGAACACCTTCCACTGGCACCTCACGGAAGACCAGGGGTGGCGAATCGAGATCAAGAAGTACCCGCGACTGACCGAAGTGGGAGGGTTCCGCAAGGAGACGATCCTAGAGAAGAACTTCGATCCCTACATCGGCGACGGGATCCCATATGGCGGGTTCTACACCCAAGAGGAAATCCGCGAGGTGGTGGCTCACGCACGGGCCCGCTACGTAGCCGTCATCCCGGAGATCGAGATGCCGGGCCACTCGACGGCGGCGCTGGCGGCCTACCCGGAATTCGCGTGCACCGAGGGACCGTTCGAGGTCTCGACCAAGTGGGGCGTGCACCAGGACATCTACTGCCCGAGTGAGGAAACCTTCGCGTTTCTGCAGGACGTACTCACCGAAGTCATGGACCTCTTTCCCAGCCGCTACATCCACATCGGAGGGGACGAGGCTCCCAAGATACGGTGGCAGGAGAGCCAACTCGCTCAGGACGTGATCCGTCGTGAAGGTCTCACAGACGAGCACGAGCTCCAGAGCTACTTCATCAAGCGCATTGAGGAGTTTCTCCTGACGAATGGCCGGCGGCTGATCGGCTGGGACGAGATCCTCGAGGGCGGCCTGGCTCCCGAGGCCACCGTGATGTCCTGGCGCGGCATGCGGGGCGGTATCGAAGCCGCTAGAGAGGGGCATGATGTCATCATGACGCCCACGAGCCACGTGTACTTCGACTACTACCAAGGGGATCCGGAAAACGAGCCCCTGGCCATCGGCGGCTACACGCCCCTCGAAAGGGTCTACGAGTTCGAGCCCGTGCCCACCGAGTTGACGGCCGAAGAGGCTGAGCACGTGCTTGGGGCGCAGGGGAACGTGTGGACCGAGTACATGAAGACCACGGACTATGTCGAGTACATGGTCGTCCCCCGCCTGCTGGCCCTCGCTGAAGTCGTGTGGTCCACAACGGAGATGCGTTATTGGGACTGGTTCGCGGCGCGTCTCCAGTCCCACTTCCGTCGGCTCGATGACTTGGACATCAACTACCGGATCCC
>WVYX01000322.1:596-1564 GCA_011772755.1 Gemmatimonadales bacterium | reverse complement strand
CGGTGTCGGAGTGGCAGAAGGCGGTGCAGCTTGTCCCCTCGCTGGCGGACGCGAAGGGTGGCGGCTTCGTGAGCGAGTGGAACGGCCAGCTGCTCTTCCCGCCGGGCGGCAACGCCTGGTTCCCGGTGGACGGGGCGCTGGGCACGCACCACTCGGGTGTGGTCTCGACCGACGATGGCACCTGCACCGACCACAACGAAGGGTTCGCGCCGGATCTCTCGGTGCCGTTGACGGCGAACAACGAGTGCGAGGCGACCCTGGGGAGCGCGTCGCTCGCGACGTTCGGGCGCTTGATCACGCTCGACAACTGGGTCGCGCACTGGGACACGCTGGTCGACAAGTCACAGTTCAGCTGGGACTTCTGGCGGCAGCCGGAGACCAGCTACACCGAGGACTTCCTCGGCGACTTCCAGACCTACGGCATCTTCTCTGACTGGACGCAGGATCGCCTGGCAGATTTTGGATCCCTGATCCCCGGCGGCTCCGGCGACCCCGGTCCGCAGGGCTGGCCGCTGGGTCTGACGATCAAGTTCGACGCTTACACCTTCCAGCTCCCCACGGTGGACAACGCGTTCTACTGGCGCGCGCTGGTCATCAACGATAGCGAGCAGGTGTACGGTGTGGGGCTGGATTACGACTCACTCTACATCGGGCTGATTCCCGAACCGCTACACGGGCAGGGCACGGCGGGCTACTACCGCCCCGACCTGGGCACGCTGTTCCACGTGGAGAATGGCATACATCCCAACTGCAACGGCGCCTTGATTTACGACGGGGTGAGTGGCTGCGGGACGACGGGGTTCGATAGGGGTGCGTATTCCTTGATCTTCCTCAAGTCGCCGATCGGGGACCTGAGGAACAAGCTGTTCACGCGGCGGGCGGACGGGACGCCGTGCGAGGTGGACGTAGACCCGTTCTGCGATCCGGACCATCCCAACGCGGGTGACACGATCACGTTCAACCACGGG
>WVYX01000322.1:289-523 GCA_011772755.1 Gemmatimonadales bacterium | reverse complement strand
TGCGGTTCAACCGCTACGTGCCACCGGAGGGCTGGATGTACAGTAACCGGCCGGCGGGCGCGGGCCTGGGTCCGGACACGCTGTACCTGGACAGCTGCGTGGGCGGCGTGCCGGAGTTCCCGGCTGAGGGCGGCTGCGTGGATGCGTGGTCGGACACGATGCCGGGCCGCATCAACAACCGCTACATGAACATCTCGGTGATGGGCATCGGGCCGTTCCCGCTGGCGGCGGGCG
>WVYX01000322.1:0-161 GCA_011772755.1 Gemmatimonadales bacterium | reverse complement strand
ACGAGGGCACGGCAGTGCGAATCTTCTTCGACGACGTGGCGGAGGCTTGGGTCGATCCGTTCCTCACCAAGCTGGCGGACGACCTGGTCGGTACACAGCTGGACCTGAACAACACGTGGCTGACGGATTCGATCAGGGCGCGGGCGACGTCCAACATCGCG
>WVYX01000042.1 GCA_011772755.1 Gemmatimonadales bacterium | reverse complement strand
GCTGCCGATCTTGCCGGAGAGCCTCACACCGGCGACGGGATCGGCAATGGTCCGGGTGTAGACGATCGACTGCAGGGGATCGGTCTCGGATGCCGCGGAGGCGGCGAGCCCGAAGTGCTCGCGCCCTTCGAGAAAGAACGGCCGCTTCTCCGGGAAGTAGAGATCGTACCGCAGGTTGATGTCAACTTGTCCGGCGTCGGCCTCGACCTGACTGAAGTCGGGATTGTAAGTGCCGTCGACCACCAGGTCAGAAGTGATGCCGTACTTGGCCGTGAGGCTCACTTCGCCGCGCCGTTCGGCCGTGGCGAGCTGGCCCTGATCAACCGCCTGGTCGTAGATGTAGGTGGCAGCCGGGAGCAGTTCCACGAGTGTGTGGCGCTCGATGCCGTGGTAGGTCATGGGAGCCATCTGGGTGAGCCACGAGTCACCCTGGTCGGGATCCAGCGGCGGACATGTTCCAAACTCGGAACGGCGGCTTATGTGTCGCTCGAAGATGACGCCCATGTTCACCGGACTCGTGGTGGCGAACCGTATGCTCTTGAGG
This sequence comes from Gemmatimonadales bacterium, assembly GCA_011772755.1. Classification (GTDB taxonomy): domain Bacteria; phylum Gemmatimonadota; class Gemmatimonadetes; order Gemmatimonadales; family GWC2-71-9; genus WVYX01. The sequence continues at coordinate 11,361 of WVYX01000042.1, read as the reverse complement.
GGAATCCTGATCTCGATGGTGTATCCGCTGTCGTCGACATGGCCTCCGCTATACCACACCATGTCGAAGCTGCGGTCCTCATTGCCGGCGGCATATCGGCTGTCACCCTGGATCCCCATCGGGTTGACATAGAAGGCATACAGCGACTGCTGGTCATGGAAGGAATCGAGATTGATCGCCACCCAGTCTTCCCGCCAGATGTTGTCCCGGCTGGTGACGGATGCCTTGATCTTGTCTGGCTCACGGTCGAGGGCGCGAAAGGCGAAATAGAGATTCCGGCCGTCGTACGCCATGTAGACCGTAGTCTCACCCGCCATGTCCGAGCCGTAGTCAGGCTGGTAGGTCTTGAACTCCGACACGTGCGGTGCCGACTGCCACACCGGATCATCCAGTATTCCATCGATTACCGGCGGTGTATCGGTGCGTAAAGGCTGGAGTGCTTCCTGGGCATTCACGCTGGCGTTGGGAATGGCTGCCAGGAGAGCTGCCAGGACCGAGCTGATAATGGGGCTCCTGTTCTTGCCTCGTACGCTGGTGCTGGCTGGCCGTCCGCGGAGCCGCCGAACCCAAACAGATGTCACACTCCCTCCTGGCCGCGGCACACGAGCGCCGCGGCGTATCCCGACTGCCGCCTAATGCAGCGAGTCAGAAGTTCGTTGTATATCGCACGCACCGGTGGTTGCCTCCGGGCGCTCACCAGCCGCGAGTGATTCTCCGTACGCGGATCGGTCTGTGGACCATTCGCAGGGGCGTGGCATGCTACGCCCCTACACCGAGACGAAACCGCGTTCGCCTATCGATGAATCCGCGGCAGACCGCGCCCTTCGGAACCCACCGGTGCATGACGTTGATGAAACGAACTTCTGGGACGCCACACTAATTCGCTGGCTCACGACTGAGCAACCTCCTGGGCACGAACCGCGGCACCGTGCGGCAATACTCCTCGTATTCCAGGCCGAAGCGGTCGCGCAGCTCCCGCTCCTCTAACACCACGACGAGGTAGAGCATCGGCGCGGTGAGGAGCACGGCGATGTAGACCGCCAGGTAGTTGGCGAACAGCGCATACCCGAAGGTCCACAGCAGCATCTCCACGTAGCGGGGATGACGGATGACGGAGTAGATGCCCTCGGTGAGAAGCTTGCCTGGATGGTCTTTGCGGGAGAGTTCCGGTACTCCGGAGAGGATGCCAAAGGTGAGATACTTGCGACGCTTCCTCATGATCGTCCCCGCGGCGATCAGGCACAAGACCGCCAAGCCGATCAGGGGATAGCTGGTTCCGAATTCCGTAGCCAGCAGGCGGCCACGGGCTAAGAACACCCCTGCCATCATCCCTACCACGGGCACGCCGAGCGCTGCGTAGGTCCAGCCGGGGCCCACCCTGCGCCAGAATCGGGCAAACGGATGGATCGCGACCCAGAGGAGTATCCCGGGAGGCAGGGCGACCAGCGTCAGCAATGCGATGATGTACCGGGCCGAGTTCATGCCGCTCCCCCAGGATTCGCCCTACCAGTTGCGTAGACAATATATATATTTGAGCACGATATACCTACGTTATACGGTGTTGTCGGAGGGTGCCCAGTTGCCACGCAGTGGTCGTGGCTGACGTTTTCTGCTCGCAGGCGGCTGCCACCCCCGACTCCAGTGTTCATCGCATGCCGGAGGCGAACATGCGCCAGCATTCATTGTCCGGCTTAGCCGCAGTACTCGCCGCCGCCTGCGCCGCGGGGACCGCCGGATCGACCCTCGGGTTCCGCCCCACCGACACCCCGTTGCGATACGAGGTAAGCACAGCCCAGGACGCGGTTATCGAGACGCCCATGGGCACGCAGGCATCCAGGGATAGTGGACGCGCGACGGTCCGTCTGGAGTTCGGGCGCCAGGGTGCCGAGGGCACCCAGGTATCTGGAGTCTTTGAGGCCTTCGATGCATGGCTGGAGCAGCGGGGGCGTATTGAAGGCGGTGAGCTCATTGGCCGGCGGTATTCGGGCACGCTCGCCCCCAGCGGCACCATCGAGATCACGGATACCCCCGCGACGCCGGATCACCTGAAGGACTTCTTCGACCCCCGAGCGTTGTTCGTCGACCTCATGGTGCCCCTGCCGCCCACGGGTCAGGCGGGTCGCGAGCCCTGGCCGGTGCGCCAGGCAATAACGAGCCGCACCTCCCTGACCCTCACCGGCGTCTTGGATGGCTGGGGCAGACTGGCCGGCGACACGACGTGGAACGGCCAGCAAGCTCGGATCATTCTCGTCGAGGGTTCGTACAAGCTCGAAGGAGCCGGCCTAGCAAGCGGCTCGGTCGAGCTCAGCCTGACCACGACTGGCACGTCCACCAGCCGGTACGTGTGGGATGCCGAGCGCGGCGTGATGCTGGCTTCAGTCGGCACCATCGAGGTGGAAGGGGAGGCTACGGTGCAAGGCATCGACGAGCCGCTTCCCGTGAGGCTGAAGCGGGTAAAGAGAGTAGCTCTAACCAGCTAGTGCGGCGTCCCGGAAGTTCGTTTCGCAGACGCCATGCGCCGAGCAGTCCCTCCGCGCGGCGGCGTTCTCGCCGGGGCCACGGATTGATGCGCGGATTACCACGGATGACCGATCAGTGTTGATCCGCGTAACCATCCGTGGCCCCGCCGGACCGCCACCCACGCTGCGGGACTACTCGGCGCGTGTGCCTTGCAACGAATGTCTGACTCACGGCTAGTGTGCCGAGTTGGAAGTTGCGTTGCATATCGCACGTACCGTGGGTCCCTCCAGGTGCTGCCGTACCGGCGGACTCGACGTCCGCACCCCCGGGGCAATCGGGCCGTTGCGGCGCTTTCAGTGCCGAGACCACCGGTACTAGCGCGCCTTACGGGACCACGGTGACGTGCTGTAGTTAGTAGGCGAACTTCTGACACGCCACACTGGGGTGCTGTTCCAGAAGTTCGTGGCGTATCACACGCACCGCTGCGTGGCGTTCAGGCAAAGGACTGCTGGAACGCCGCACTAGCCGTTCGCTCGCTCCTTCGCTTGGAGGCGCAATGTTGCAGCGCAGAATCTCCGCCGGGCAGATCAGCGTGTTGCCCCTCGTGCTCGCGAGTCTCCTCTTGCCCGCCAGTGCCGGCGCGCAGGTCGAGCGTACGCACCGGGACGAGTGGCAGAAGGTGGAGGAGATCTTCGCTGCCATGGATCTCGACGAAGGGGACCGGGTGGCCGACGTGGGTGCGGGTGGTGGCTTCTTCACGTTTCGGCTCAGCCCCATTGTGGGACCCCAAGGCAAGGTGTTCGCCCAGGACATCGACGGGGGGGTTCTGCGGGAGGTCCGAGAGGCCGCGCAACGGGAGGCGATGGACAACATAGAGACGGTGCTGGGAGTGCGTGACGATCCGCGGCTGCCGCCCACGTCACTGGATGCCGTGCTGATCGTCAACGCCTACCACGAGATGGACGAGTACGAAGGTATGCTCGCCGGGATCCGGCGGGCGCTCAAGCCTGGCGGCCGCCTCGTGATCGTCGATGACCCGCCCCGTGACCCGACTCAGCCTCGCCGCCAGCAGATGCAGCAGCACGACATCGACATTGGCTTGGTGGAGCAGGACCTGGAGACGGCGGGGTTCGAGGTGATCCGGCGGGAGCCGGACTTCGTGAATGACGATCACGGGAGGCACCACCACAGGAGCTGGATGTTGGTGGCAGTGCCCCGGCAGTCTCGCTGATCCCCAGGTTACGTTCTCTCCGCCGGGCCCCAGCTCCTAGGTCCTCCTCGCCACGCGCCTAGCAGGCAGTGGCGGCACCAAGCGACGTGGTGTGCCGGAACCCTCCCTCTCCCGCCGCTGTTTCGTTGCGGGCGCAGGTTGCGGCTTCGCCAAAGTCGATCTGCAGATCACGATGCGGGAGCGGCGAAGGGCTCGCGGCCTGAGCCGCACCGTTTCGCACGGACTCCGGCCGAGGAGCTTGCCGATGGGCCGTACCCACCAATCCACCGTGATCAATGCCCCTGTGGACCGCGTTTGGCGGGCGATCCGCGACTTCCACGACCTCAGCTGAGCGCCCAATGTGATCACCGATGTTGAGCGCGTGGGTGATGCGCCGGGGGATCAGGTCGGTGCCGTCCGTGTCCTCAACAGCGCGTTTCATGAGACCCTGCTGGAGTTTGACGATGAGATGCTGTCGTTCACGTACAGTATCGACGACGGTCCGTCCCCTGTCTCGAAGAGCGATGTGGAGAGCTATGTCGGACGAGTTCAGGTCCGACCGGTGACTGAGGGAGGCGGTACGTTCGTCGAATGGTCGTCGAGCTGGCAGAAGGACAACGAACCAACCTACGAGTTCTGCCACAACATATACGTGGCCCTGCTGCGCGACATGAAGCAGCATCTCGAGTCGAGAGCGTCGTAGCGCACCAAGTCCGGAGATCACTGCTGGCTCTAGACGGCGGAACGTCCTCTCCCAACCACTTGCGGCGTTCCGTCGTTCCACCGTTCCATCCTACCGCCGTTCTGTCCTACCGTCGTTCCGTCGTACCGCCGTTCCGTCGTTCCCCCGTTCCGTCATTCCGCCCTACGCGCCCCCAGCCGCCACCCTGGCTCCGTTAGGGAGGTGGGCCTGCCACCAGCGCTCGGCGCGTTCCTCAGTCCACAACTGGGTCATCTCGCACGCCATGAGTTGGTGACACAGCTCGCTGGCGCTGGCGGGGCGGCGGTCCGGCTTCTTCTCCAGACAGGAGAGGATCAGCCGATCAAGTGACGGCGGGATCTCCAGCTCGGTGCGGTGGGACGGCGGGCTCGGATCGTCCCGCACGTGTCTCTCCAGCATCTCCTGCCCGCTGTCGGCCTCGAACACCAGGCGGCCAGTGAGCAGCCAGTATGCCACACAACCGAGCGCATATACATCCGTGCGCGTGTCGCCGGGCTTCCCTCGCGCCGTCTCCGGCGTCATGTAGGCCGGCGTGCCCAGGGTGAAGCCACTCGCCAGGGCCACGGCATGCTCACCGGTTGCCCCCCGGCTTGGCTTCACCAGCCCCAGGTCTGCCACCTTCACGAAGTCATACTGCAAGCCCATGTGACAGAGGTGAACGTTGCTGGGCTTGATGTCGCGATGGACCAGACCGTGGCCGTGCATTTCGCCCAGCGAGCTGCAGATCTGCCGCAGCAGGTACACCGCCCGCTCCGAGGGAACCGGTCCGAATCGTTTCACCAGGTTCCCGAGATCGAGCCCGTCAAGCAGCTCCATCGCGATGTAGAAGGTCCCGTCCGCTGTGAGTCCGAAGTCGTACAGCTGGACGGTGTGTGGTGAGCGGAGGGCCGCTGCAACCTCAGCCTCCCGTCGGAAGCGGCGCAGCGTCAGGAAGACGTCGTCATCATCGCCCCCGATGAGCATTTCGGGTCGGATGAGCTTGATGGCGGCGGGCCGCCCCAGCAGACGGTGCGTCGCCCGGTAGACCTCGCCCATCCCGCCGCGCCCGAGGAGGTCTCCCACCCGGTAACCGCCGATCACTCGTCCGTTGCTACCGCGGCGCCGATGCCGGGCGGCGCGCCTGGCCAGCGGAACGAAAGTCTCCAGCGACGGCCAGGAGATCCTGGGTCGGGCTAGGGCATGGCTTCCACTGGCGTACGTCGATCCGGCTCGCCGCATCAGGGGCTCCGTGCTGTGACGCGCCGATTCTGGGTGGCCTCCGTCAAGGTGGTGTCAAGAAAGGCTACGGCTCGAGTTGTGAGATTGCTACTTGCACCCAGGCCGCGGTGTGGGCAATACTGGCGGGGAATTCGCCCCTTGGACGAGGCTCGGAGGGTCCGCATGACCAACCACCCAACCGCGCCCGGGGTCGCCAGCAAGGTGCTGGAGCCCCCGGCGGGCTTGCGCAGGGTGTCACGGCAGCCAGGCTGGGCCGCGGCCGCCACCACGATTCTGGTGCACAATATCGAAGGCGTGCTGGTCCTGGTGCTGCTGGGCAGCCTGCTGTTCATCAACTTCTTCGTCGTCCACAAGTTCGCGTTCCTGCTGTTCTACTTCCTGCCGGTCCTGATGGCCGGGTTCTACCTGGGAGTGCGCCACGCGGTTTCCGCCGCCGTGCTAGTTACCGGGTTCGCCGTGTACCTGACGCTCTGGCGCCCCGTCGAGCCGGGGATCGAGGACGTCGGATTCGGCTTCTGGAACCTGCTGGTCTGGTCCAGCTTCCTGGTCCTCACCGGCGCGATCGTGGGGAAGCTCCAGGATAGGAACCGCATCCAGATGGAACAGCTCCGGGAGGCCTACGTCGGAATCATCCAGATCCTGACCAAGTACCTGGAGGCCGCCGATGCGTACACCAAGAGCCATTCGGAGCGGGTGGCCAGTGTGTCGGGAATCCTGGCTGAGCAGCTGGGCCTGTCTCACGACGAGGCGCAGAACGTGTGGACGGGCGCCCTGCTTCATGACATCGGCAAGATCGAGGTAGTAGAGCTGATCAAGAAGGCCGCCGACTTGGATCAGGAAGAGAAAGCCAAGGTCGACCAACACACACTCCTCGGCGCCCAGCTCCTGATGACGACGGGATCGATTCTCCAGGAGGCCATCCCCATCGTGCTGGAGCACCATCGCCGCTACGAAGATGGTGGCGATGCCATCCCGGTAGGTGCGCGGATCGTAGCGGTGGCCGACGCCTACGATGCTATCCTGAGCGACCGTCCCTACCGGGCAGGTCGCATGCACTGGGAGGCCGTGGAGATGTTGAAGGGGAGCGCGGGAACACATTTCGACCCCAAGGTAGTGGCGGCCCTGGAAGCGGCGAGCAACGAGGTTCAGGCGCTGTACGGGGAAAGGAGGTAGGTCAGCACCATCATCCCCGCGTTGGCACGCGGCCGGTCACTCGTCTTGCAAGACGTTGGCGGTGCGTGGGGCGCTTATCGAAGCGCATCGCCGAGCGCTTAGGGCGTAGCACGCTACGCCCGTACTGACGATACGTGGCGAGCGGCCGCTCCACCCGATCCGGCGTCACGCCCCCCCAAGGTGAGCGTCTAGAACCCCCGATTCACCGCGTCGCGTCCGAACTTCTCGCGAACCCGGTCGATGGCCCGGGCTAGGTTCCGGTCACGCTCCGTCTCGCGATCGGGTAACTCCGGCACCTCGAAGAGCTCCAGCTGATCGACTAGGTCGTCCCGACTCAAGTGGGAGAGGGAGACGCCCAGGAGGCGGGCCGGCACACGCCGCGCCGCCCGCAGTCGGCTCAGCAGTGTCTTCGCTACCGACGCGACCTTCCCGTCGGAGATCACCGGTTCAGGCAGCGTGCGACTCTTCTGCCTCGTGGTGAAGTCGTGGTCGCGAATCTTCACGGATACGGTTCGGGCTACGTAGCCGTGCCGTCGCAGGTCTGCCGTTGCCCGATCCACCAGCCGTAACAGCTCCCGCACGAGCTCTCGGTCTTGGTTGATATCTCGGGGAAACGTCTCATCGCGGCTGAGTGACTTGGCCCGGGGCCGGCGCTCCACCGGCGTCGGATCGACGCCCCGAATGCGGCGGTACAGCCACTTGCCCACCCGCTCACCGAGCCGCTGCTGCAGGGCCGGCAAGTCGTACTCCAGCGCGTCCCGCACCGACCCGAGGCCGAGGCGCGCGAGCCGCTCCTGGAACCGGGGGCCCACGCCGGGAATGTCCGCCAGGTCGAATTGGGTGAGGAACGCAGCCTCTTCACCGGGCGGCACGATGATGACACCGTCGGCCGCCGGCGTGCGGTGTGGCTTGGCGCGGCTCGCTGCGAGCTTTGCCACGAGCCGCGTAGTGCCGCCGCCGATGGAGACGGTGATCTCGGTATCCTGCAGTACCGCCACCCGGATCTTTCGCGCCGTCGCTTCCAGCGACTCGCCGTGGTACAGCTTCTCGGTGCCCGTCAGATCCAGGTACATCTCGTCAATTGACGCGGGCTCTACGACGGGCGTGAATCGCTCGAGGACGCCGACGATGGCACGACTCTTCTGGCTGCACGCCTTTCGAGCCACCCCGACTACCATGGCGCCGGGGCAGAGCCGGAGAGCCTGGGCCGTGGGCATGCCCGATCGCACCCCGAACTTCCGGGCGGCGTACGATGCGGAGGTCACAACGCCCCGCCCCTGCGGCGAGCCGCCGACCAGCAGCAGCTCTGCCTTACCGGCGCCCTCCGGGTCGGTCAACCGCGCCACCTGCACGTAGAACGCGTCGGCGTCGACCTGGAGGATGCGGGGGGTGGAGTCCGCAGGCATAGAGCGAAGCATAGTGCAGCTGCTGGAGCGAAAGCTACTGCGACGCTGGTGACTGTGGCGCGACCACAGCAATCCGGCGCCTAGTCTGCTGTCCCGGAAGGTCGTTGCGTGTCGCACACGCCGGCGGGTCGCTCCGGGCGCTCACACTGCCGCGGATGATCCTCTGAACGCTGATCGATCTGTGGACGATTTGTGGGGGCGTAGCACGCTACGCCCCTACGCCGGCACGAATCCGCGTTCGCATATCGATCAATCCGCGGCAGACTGCGCCTAGCGCCACACGAAGTCTGCTGTTCTTGCTTCCAGCGAGATCCGTGGTAACGGTGCGAAGCGCACCAAGAGCCGCCGGGCCGTCCGTGTCACCACTCCCGGCCGGCGGAGTCTGGCGGAGTCCTGATCCTCTCCTCTGAGCCAGGCAAAGGCCTCGTCCACGTCGGCGTCCGACAGGGTCCGGGCGTTGACGCGGGCCTTGTAGTAGTACAGGCCGGGACGGTCCGGCTGGAACTGGACGACGTAGACCCGCCCCAGGCGGTTCCGCAGATCAGCCTGTCCGGCGAGCTCCTCGGTGCCCTCCGGATCTTCCACCACGTAGACCCTGCGGACAGGATCGTACAGCACTACGTACTCCCACGCCCACTCGGAAACCGTGCGGTCGAACATCGAGCGCGACTGCCGCAGCGCCACTTGATATTCCATGTACAGGGGAAACCCGGACTCCATCGCCCGCAGGAACCGCCGGTCCGACAACAAGCCCCGCACGCTCACGAGCGCCTCCGGCACCGAGGCGGCACTCCTCTCCACCACCACCTCGGGACGCCGCTGCGCCGCCGCCTGGCTGCTGACTATGGCGCAGCACGCGAGGAGCGCAGCGATGCGGCTCAACGCCCGACCCGTGACATCCTAGAACCGCCGGTGAATGCGCACTGTGAAGCGGACGGGCTCGCCTTCCTGCAACGCCTTCGCAGCGTAGACCCCGACGCTGCCGAATTCCAGCCCGGCCCCCAGGTCGAACTCGAGATCTCCTGGGTCATCGTCCTCCAGCCATGCGGTGCCGGCGTCGGCGAACAGCACGATGTTGGGTCCCCCGAACCAGAATCCGTCCCACCAATCCCACCAGTCAACGTCCAACTGAGTGGATGGCCGGTTGCGTCGTCGCGCGCGGTCATGGGAGAACAACCCAAAGAAGAGGCCGCCGCGGAATTCTGCCTGAAGCAGCAGCATCCGATCGCACAGGGCAGGGCCGGACGGGTCTGCCACACCGGCGTTGCAGGCGAACTGTCGAAACGGGTACCCCGGCATGAGCGCTGGCCCGCCCAGTGAGAGGCGCCGCTGCATGGGCAAGGGGTCGCGCCCCACGGTCCCCGCCGCCAGCGCTCGGAGCCGCAGCTGGCCCGACCAACCGATCTGCTGGTACCGCCGCAAGTCGACTACGACTCGGTCGTACACGTAGTCATCCACAGGAATCGGGTCACGGATGAATGCCGGCAGCGGCTGCGGCACCACGTTGTCGCTGATGCCGCGCTCCCACTCAGCGCGCAGGAACCATCCCGAACCCCAGGTGTTTGCCGACCAGCGGGAGTCGACCTCCAAACTCGCCGAGATCCTGATGAAGTCCCCTACGTCGATGGCGGGGTTGTCGCGCCAGATGTCGTCTTTGCGAAACGGCGTCCATGGATCCCGCGCCGCGATTGTATCGTCCTCGTCCCGTGCGACCTCCCCGGTGAGGGAGACCCCCCGCATCGGCTCAATCCGCAGGTATCCGGCAACGCCACGGGTCAGGTAGTAATCCCGGTAGTCCCGGTGGAGGAAGAACGCGGTGAGCCCGACCTCGTCGCCGTGCAGACCCCAGGGCTCGATCGGCGCAACCACGTCGTACGCCCTGCCACCGAACGTCACCCGTGGCGTCCAGCCGAAGCTGAGGTGCCCGTCTACCCGATAACCGATGTTCTCGCGCCCACTCTCCAGTTCGCCGGCAGTTCGGAACACCGCGAGCGCCTGAATGCGGCCCCGGATTTGACCACCCCACTCGAGGCGCGGGCCCACGTGAAGCGGAAGTCCCTCCACACGGTTGTAGGTGCCGCCCGTACCAAGCACGATCGATGCGCGGCCGGTGGGTCGCCGCCGGTACCGCCGGACTTGCGGGCGTGGCCTGACGCGGATCTCTTCTTCCACCAACTCCAGCCGACCGCGCACGCGGCGAACCTCAACGGCCGCCCGGTACCGCCGGACGGTGCCCTTCACGAACGCGCGGCCACTCTGGACGAGCGTGCCACCCAAGATCAGCACGTCGCCGTCCACCTCTGCGGTGGACCGCAACACCACGTTGGCGTTGATCGCTACGAGGTCGCCCTCGATGACACCCGCCACCTGCACCGGCCCGCGAAGCACCGCGACGTCGCCTGAGTAGACGTCATTGGCCCTGACGGTCAGCTCGCCGAACACCCTGGTAGTGGCAGGGTGGTTGAACAGGTTGACAGCCTCTCGGATGACGCGGGAGTGCGTCGGGAGGAACCGGCCGGGACGCACCACCACCACGGTGTCCTGCGCCGCCGCTGGTTGCGGAAGCGCGAGGACAGCCGCGAGCCCGTAGGCGCCCAGGAGACGACGCGGCCTCACCGCTGCCTCCCGGAAGGCTGTGCCACGACCACGAACACGGTGTCGGGCACAGAGCATGCTTCAGCCGGTGCAGCCGTCTCGACCGTCGGCGTCCCGACCGTGCCGGTGCAGCCGTCTCGACCGTCGGCGTCCCAACCGTCCGCTGCAGCCGGGCACCGACGACCACCTGGTAGCTGAACAGTCGAACGGCGTGTTCGACGCGGCCCACCTCACGCCCCCCGCCGGTCGTTGACGGACCGCCACGCCCAGACACCACCACGAGCATGAGGGCAGCGGGTACCAGCACTAGAATCGCGACTCGTTTTGCCATGGCTATGCCTCCGGCCACTCAAGGGCAGGAAGCATGCCCTGACGTCACGGCGGACTAAGTCTTTATCGTACAATTGATTAGCTGGTGTGCCCCGGATGGTCACCCACCGTCATGTGTGTCGCTGAGACACATACGTGTGTCATTTCCGATCGATTCCCAGGCGCCGCATGCGACGGTAGAGGTTCGCCCGATCGGTCCTGAGCCGACGCGCGGCGTCCGCCACGTTGCCGCCGGCCTCTGCGATTGC
>WVYX01000212.1 GCA_011772755.1 Gemmatimonadales bacterium | reverse complement strand
GACCCGGCCGCCGTCCAGCCACTGACGCCAGCTCGATGAGCGAGGACCGCAAGGCCCGCGATGCCCCAGACCTTCCCTGGGAGATAGCGCCCCAGGTTTGACAGACACCAGATCCGGGCGGCCGATCCATAGGGTAGCCGCTGCGCCCATCCTCGCAGGATGCGACGCCACGCCTCGATGAGAATGGCGTACGTCAGCCACACCGTGACCACCGCCAGGCCGACGGGTCCCAGCCGCAGGTCGAGTGCCAGTTCGAGGGACGTGAACTCCTCCCAGCGTCCCACAACGGCACGGCCCACAAACCAGGCCACGGCCACGACCAGCACCCCCTGCCCCACCCAAAGCCACCATCTACGCATTCTGGTGCGCCGCCTGGTCAGATACGCGGCGGTAGACGTCCTCGAAAGTGGCCGCCACGCGGCCCGGAGCGAGTCGCTGTTTCAACCGCCGACCCGCTTCGACCGCCAGCGACCGAGCTTCCGGGTCGTTCAGCACCTCGGCAATAGCCTGCGCCATTTGCCCCGGCTCACCTTCGGCCACGATTCGACCGGCACCCGTGGCGGGAACGATGTCCACGACGCCGCCACCACCCCGTGTCGCCACCACCGGGATTCCCAAGATGAGCGCCTCCGCCGCGGCGAGTCCCAGACCCTCACCCACAGCGGGAAACACAAACACGTCGGCGTCACCGATGGCGTCGGAGAGCCCTGACGGTTCCACCTGTCCCAGGAACCGGGTGGCATTGGCGATTCCCAGTCGCTCCGCATGCTCCTTGAGCGGCTCACGGAGGGGCCCGTCTCCGATGATCGTCAAGCAAAGCTCCCTTCCCTGGCGCCTGAGGCGGGCTAAGGCTTCCAACACCACATCGATGCGCTTCTGGCCCACGAGCCGCCCCACGGTCACGATGCCACCGCCGCCGACACTGGTCCGCGACAACTGCACGAGGTCGGCTGGCATGGGCTGCACTACGATGCTCTGTGGATCCAATCCGACGATGGCCGCAGCACGCTCCGCCAGATACGAGGAGACCGCGGTCACTGCAGCCGCACCGCGCAGCACCCGGCGCGCGAGGGTGCGTGCCAGGCGTGAGCGCTCGAGGATGGCAACGTCCGTTCCGTGGAGCGTAATCACGTAGCGCGGACCCTGAGCGAGCCGAGCCATCCAGGCACTCACCCCGCCAGGCACCCACCAATGGGCATGCACCACGTCCGTCGGCTCGAGCCGTGCTGCCCGCCTGATTGCCCGGGCCTGCGCGACCATCAGGGACGCGGCACGCAGCGCCCCGCCCGGCGTGGCGGCCTCTTCAACCATCGTGCCACGGTACGCCAGTGTTTCCCAGCGAGACGGTGCATAGCGCGCGCGAACGATCTCGACACCGTTGCGCTGCTCGCGGCGACGACTTCGGCCGTCCGCAGGTGCCACAACAGTGAGGGTATGGCCCCGAGCGCGCAGCGTGACCACAAGCCGTTCGACAAATGCGCCAGCCACGTCCCCGTCTTCGCGGGGATAGGCATGCGTGACGAAAATGAGGTGCACGTGGGGACTATGGTTTTCGACGCTGCAGTTGTGAGATGAGCTGGTCCAACGAGCGGCCAACTGCTCGCAGGTCTTCTCGTGCTCCCGCAAGCATTTCGCCCACGAACCCGAAGCCGAAGAGGGCTATGCCCGAGATGACGAGCACCATCACGAGGTCGAGCAGCGGTCGGAAGCCGATCCCGTAGCCGAACCTGAGCACCAAGGCAAGCACGCCGACGAGGAATCCAAGTGCGAAAAGCACCCCCCCTGAGACACCGAAGAAGAGCAATGGTTTGCGACCGAACCGGAGTTGGAACCACACCGAAAGCAGATCCATGACCCCGACTGGGATGCGACCGATACCGAACTTCGATTGCCCAGCGCGTCGGGGCAACAGCTTGACAGGGCGCCCCGTCACGCGAAAGCCGTCTGTGGCCGCAATCACCACCATGAACCGATGCCAGTCCGGACGGGCCGGTATTACCCCCATCACTTCTCGCCGGTACGCCTTGACCGCGTTGAGATCCGTGACCCGAATGCCGAAGAGCCACCGGCACAGACTGTTGTAGATACCGGAGACAAATGCCTTCTCGTACTCGCCTTGCTTGGTCCCCGTGACGATATCCACCTCGCCCGCGCGAATGGGCTCGACGAGACTGGGGATTTCCGCCGGCAGGAATTGCAGATCGGCCGGGTAGAATACGAAGATGTCCCCCCGGGCTACCTCCCCCGCAGACCGGAGCGCGTCGGCGATGCCGCGACGCGAGCGATGGGTCACGACGCGTAGGAAGTCATGCTCCGCCGCGAGCTGATCGAGCACCGCAGGGGTGTCATCCTCACTCCCGTCATCCACCACCACCACCTCGCAGGGATAGGAGACATCCCTGAGTGCGTCCGCACATTGGCGCACGAACTCGGGCAGGCTCTCCGCTTCGTCGTTGGCGGGAACGAGTATGCTGACTTCGGCGTTGTCGCCGCGCGCCAGTGTCATACGCGCTTTCGCATTCGCGCCGGTAGGATGGCCAACTGCTCGCGATACTTGGCGACGGTCCGGCGGGCAATTTGTACCCCGCGCTGTTTGAGCGCGCTGACGATGGCGGCGTCGGTGAGGGGATTCGCCGGATCCTCCTCAGCCACCAGCTTCCCGATCTGCGCCTTGACCGCTCGCGAACTCGCTTCCTCGCCGGTGGTTGTGCCCAGGCTCGAGGAAAAGAAGAACTTGAGGGGATAGACCCCCCGGGGGGTCTGCACGTACTTCTGACTCGTCACCCGGCTGACGGTCGACTCGTGCATGTCCAGCACTTCTGCGACCTCGCGGAGCGTGAGCGGCTTCAGGTGTTCGACGCCTCTGGCGAAGAAATCCCGCTGCTGGTCGATGATGAAGTGCATCACCTTGAGCATCGTCTGGCGCCGCTGCTCAATGGCCTGGACTAGCCAGGTGGCGCTGTTGAGCTTCTGGGTGATGAACTCCCGACTCTCCCCAACGAACTTCTTCTTGTCAGCCGCGATGTTCTTATAGACCTGGCTGATGCGCAGGCGAGGCATGCCACCGTCGTTCAAGAAGACGCGATACTGGTCATCGATGTGTTCCACCACCAGGTCGGGGATCACGTACTCGCCCCCGACGCCAGCGAACTGGAGGCCCGGCTTCGGGTCGAGCACCGCTAGCTCGTCGGCTGCAGCCTGGACGTCCTTTGGATCCACCCCATACCGCTTTGCCAGCTCAGTCCACCGGTGCGCGATGAGGTCTTCGAAGGCCTCGTCCACCAGCCGGTATGCCAGCATCCCCTCGTGCGCGGCCTCCTTGAGCTGCAGCAGCAGGCACTCCCTGAGATCACGCGCCGCAATGCCCGGTGGGTCGAGTTGCTGCATCACCTCGAGCAGCGCCTCCGCCTCGGCGAGCGTGAACGGATCGGCAAGCGCCGGGTCAGGAGCTGCTCCTTTGCCCTCCGCCGCGAGCGCTTCCTGGCGCCGGGCGTTTGCACCGCTGACGATGTCCTCCAGCGTCGCGCCGAGGTAGCCGTCGTCCCCGATGTTTCCGATGAACTCCTCACTCAAGAAGAGCTGGCGCTCCTCGAGATCCAGCAGCTGAAGCTGATCGCGGAGATGGTCTGCCAGGTCGCGTACCTCTACAGCCACCGGCTGATAGTACTCACGCTCCTCGTACTGTGCCCGGGCACCGCCCCCGCCAAGCCCATCCAGAATAATCTCCTCCCAGTCCACCTCCTCGTCCCGATCCGCTTCTGACTGCTCCGCCTCACGCTCCTCGACCGAGTCGGTCTCCTCGCCTTCCGCGAGTTCGAGGAAGGGATTGGTCTCGAGTTCTGCCTTGAGATGCTGCTGCAGGTCGAGCAGGGGCATGTACAGCAGATCCATCGCCTGGTACAGGCGCGGGTTCATCCGCAATTCCTGCTTCAGAATGGGGCTCTGCTGCAGCGAAGTCTTCACACCATCGCTCCTAGTCGCTCACGCAACCGCGCAGTGAGCGTGGGACCCAGGTACAGGTCAGCCACCTGCTCGTTGAAGACCAGCTCCCTCACCGTGCCCGACACCTGCACTTTCCCCTCAAACATGATGTATGCCCGATCCACAATGTCCAGGGTCTGCTCGACGTTGTGGTCGGTAATGAGGACGCCGATGCCGCGGCGTCTGAGCCCTGCCACAATCGTTTGAATGTCGCTCACCGCGATTGGGTCCACCCCGGTGAACGGCTCATCGAGGAGCAGGAACTTCGGCTCCGTAACGAGGGCCCGGGTGATCTCGAGCCGACGGCGCTCGCCACCCGAGAGCTTGTAGGCCCGAGTGTCTCGCAAATGCTTGATCGACAGGTCGTCCAGCAGCGTCTCGAGCCGCTCCCAGCGCTCCGCCGGAGAGAGCGGCAAGGTCTCGAGAATCGCCATGACATTCTCTTGCACCGTGAGCTTGCGAAACACCGACGGCTCCTGTGCGAGATAGCCGATCCCCCGCCGCGCACGCCTGTACATGGGTAGCACCGAGATGTCCTCCCCATCCAAATAGATGCGACCCGCCTCCGGGCGGACGAGGCCGACGATCATGTAGAACGTCGTGGTCTTCCCTGCCCCGTTCGGTCCCAGCAGCCCGACTATCTCACCCTGATGCAGCTCGAGATGCACGTTGTCAACGACCCGCCGCCGCCGATATGCCTTGGTAAGCCCCTTCCCAACAAGGGTGCTCCCGATTGGCACCGTTCGCGCCCCCACCGCCTCACTAGCCCGCACCAGCTGAAGTGCGAGCTGGAAGAGGCGATCTCGGGCTGATTCCCGCTCTGGTGCGTACTGATTCCACACTGCCGGCCGCAGCCTGATGCGCTCATCATCATCGATGGAGTCCGGCAGCAGATCGACGATGGCCTCGCTGGTGAGCCTCGGCAACACCGACGCCTGCAGGTGGCGGCGCACCTCATCCACCGACAACGCCCCACGCTGCCGCACGACCTCTCCCCACTCGAGCCGCTGCAGCTCCAGGTAGTCCTCTCGGTACGCGACAGCCAGATCCCGGAACCGCGCGGCGCCCGTCGCGTCTGCAGTCCGCAATAGAGCAGCGAGGGCCAGTGGCATGGACGGGTCGCTCCCCGCTAGCACCGTGCTCAAGGACTCAATCATGGCCGCCGCCTTCCCGGGGGTTCCAGATAGATGCCATCCCCGTCGACGACGTCGACGCGCTCCAGGTCGTCGTCCTTGAACCGGGCAGTAATCCGGACCCCCCGCGCGTAGTTGACGCCAGGTGTAAGGCTGCGATCATCCTCGTCATAGATGTGATAGAACGCTTGGGCGTGACCGCGTGCCTCGAGCATCACTAGCGCGCGAGTGCCGGCCTCCGTACTGTCGAACCGTGCGACGACGGTGTCACCCGCCATCCAATCAGCTTCCGTAGTCAGCGAGTCGGCGTGTGTGGTTGCACGGGCCGCCCCAAACCCCCGCACCTCGGTCAATACCTGGTCAGGCGCGTCCAGAGCGAGGGAATCTGCCACGATGGTGTGGGACTGCGACATCGCCCGCGGCCGGGTGGAATCGCCCCACACACCACCCCCCTGAATCAGGTCGTTGGCCACATTGAACTCGATGGTATCACCCGCCATTTGCCACTCCGCACTGGTTGCCTGAGCAAGGCCCTGCGCCTGTACCCAGCTCAGAGCGTCGTCAGTCAGCCGGAACGCGACTCGGCGACCACTGATAGTGTAGCTAGCAGAGTCCGTCCCCGCTGCCTCGGCGTGACCCATCAGGAACCCTTCGCCAAGCTCGGTATTGAGCGTCGCGCTGTCGCCCTGCGCCGCGAAGTCCTCGCGATCGATCGTCACGCTGCCCCATGCCGAGGCCACAGCGTCCCCGATAAGGCGCACTCGGTCACCCACGATCACGTACGGCGCCCCACTAGTATCCTGCGATGATCGATACTCGACTGTGGGGCGAGCAGTCGCATAGAGTTCCGTCGTGTCCCTCACCCCGGGGACCTCCCGGTAGTAGGTGAGATTCGGTCCCACGAGCACAGAGCCGGTCTGCCGATTCTCAAGCCGCACGTTCCCATAGGCCTCGAGGCGCTCGTCGACAGTGAAATACCTGGCCCGGTCGGTATCGAGGGCCGTGGCGGAGTCCCGGAACTGCACCGAGCCAACCAGGTCCATCCGATCCAGCTCCGAATACCACGCCGCGCTGTCCGCGTAGATCGTGGTGCGCTGGCCCAGGCAGCTGAACCAGACGCCGCCGCTACCCCCGAGATGAATACGCCCGGGCCCGAGTTCGTCGCGGTAGCCGTCTCCCCCAACGCTGTCCAGCTGGACCTGGCAACTCACCTCCTCCTGCGCCCAAGCAGCGCCTGAACCCAGGCACACCGTCAACGCGCAGAGCACGGCAGCGCGCACGCCAGCCTACTCCTATTGTCTTTCGGCCTCGGCGCGGCGAACCGTGCCACGCCGAGGGCGCTCCGTTCGTACCCGCTGGAAATCAGGATCGGACGTGAAACCGTCTCCTTCCAGGTGCTCACCCGGTCCATCGAACACGAAGGGCTCCGGGCCCGACAGCTCGTCCATGTCTGCGTCGTACTGGAGAATCGACGTCGTCAGCCGCCGGCCCTCCGGCGTCTCAGCCACCACGTCACCCCAGGCCTCCATGTTCTGGGTCTGCCATTCATAGGTGCCTTGCCGGGCCGTAATGGTCGAGGAAAGGGCACCCTCCGGCGAATAGAACTCTACTTGCACGCCGTACAGGTCAGCCGTCTGTGTTGCCTCGTAGTTGAACACCGTATCCGCCTCAAGCTTGATCCGCAGCACGCCATCGCTCGTCACCGTGTGCGTGACACCAAAGAGCACCTGATCGGCGCTATCAGGTACCGCAAGAGTGGTCGGTGGCTCGCCCGACGGGTCGCAGCCGACGGCGGCCAGCACGATGACGGTCGCCACCACCCGCGCCCTACGGCACGCCCGCGGATCTCGCAGCACCTTCCCCTCGCTCACTGAGGTACTGTCCCACCAACTCATCCCACTCGCCCCGGGATCTCAGTAATGCCTCGGCGAACTCGCGCACAGCACCGTGGCCGCCGATTGCCTGGGTCGTGTACTGTGCGACCTGCCGGACTTCAGGTCTGGCGTTGGCCACCGCCACCGGCAGGGCCACCCGCTTGAGGATCGGAAGATCCGGCAGGTCATCGCCCATGAAGGCGGCCTCTTCCATTCGGAGACCCATGCGCAGCAGAATCCCCTCAAACGCCGGGAGCTTGCGGGCAAGGTTGTCCTGTGCCACCTCGTGCACCTGGAGCTCCTCCGCCCGCAGCCGCGTGGCCTCGGACACACGACCACTGACCACCACCACTTTGATACCCCCATCACGCAGCAATTTCACCCCGACGTTGTCCTGAATGTCGAACCGCTTGAGTTCCACGGGCCGTCCGCCCACGGTACCGACGTACACCCCACCGTCGGTCATGACGCCGTCCACGTCGAACCCGACGACCCGGATCCGCTTGGCGATCAGCGGCTCAACCACGGCACCGTTCCCTTCTCACGTGCGGCATGCCAGACCGAGAGCGCTCGCTCTACCACCTCCTCGAGCTCCGCCAGGGGCCAAGTGGTGGCGGGGTCGCTCAGCGCCGATGCCGGATCGGGATGCGTTTCCAGAAAGAACCCGTCGGCACCGGCGGCCGCGGCAGCAGCAAGCAGTGCCGGCACATCGGCCCGGCTGCCGCCGCTGCTGCCGTGCGGCCCGCGCCCAGGCTGCTGCACGGCGTGGGTGGCATCGAAGATGACGGGCGCTCCGGTGGCCTCCCTGAGCCGCGCAAAGTTGCGCATATCGACGACGAGGTCGCAATAGCCGAAGAACGTCCCCCGCTCCGTCACCGCCAGGTCCACTCGACCCGCCCCTCGCACCTTCTCCACCGCCCCACCCATCGCCTCCGGTGCCATCCACTGCCCCTTCTTGATGTTGACCGGCCGGCCTGTGCGCCCCACGGCCCGGAGCAGGTCAGTCTGGCGGCAGAGGAACGCGGGTATCTGCAGCGCATCCACCACGGCGGCGGCGGCCTCGACCTGCCAAACCTCATGCACGTCGGTCAAGACCGGCAGGCCGCTAGCCTCCCGCACCCGACACAACGCTGCCAACCCCCGGTCGATCCCCGGCCCCCGGGGAGACCGAGCGTCCGCCCGGTTCGCTTTGTCGAAGCTCGCCTTGTACACGACGCGAAGGCCGAGCTTCGTGGAAAGCTCGGCCAGATGAGTGGCGATCACGAGATTGACCGGATCGCTCTCCACGACGCACGGGCCCGCGACGAGCACTGGCGCCGGCGACCAGAGTATCGTCATCTCACGCGTGAGTCTCCGCCAACTCAACCCTCGCACCCCGCTTCCGCTGGCGCTCCACTGCCGCAGCGACGAAGCTGGCGAACAAGGGGTGAGGATGCATCGGCCGCGACTTGAGCTCTGGGTGGAACTGGCAACCGATAAACCAAGGATGCTCGGGCAACTCCACCAGCTCAACCAAGGAACCGTCTGGTGACAGCCCAGTGCACCGCAGGCCATACTCGGCGAGGATGTCGCGGTACGCGTTGTTGACCTCGTAGCGGTGACGATGTCGTTCACTCACCTCGCCAGTCCCGTAGATCTTCTCGGCGCGGGATCCGGGCCGCAGCCTGCAGGGGTACGCCCCTAGCCGCATCGTGCCACCAAAGTCTTCCACTTTCCGCTGTGATTCCATGAGCGAGATGACCGGATTCTCACATTCGGCCTCGAATTCGCTGGAATTGGTCTCGGGGAGCATGCACACGTTTCGCGCAAACTCGATGATCGCCACCTGCAAGCCGAGGCAAATCCCGAAGTACGGGAGTCGATTCTCTCGAGCCCAACGCGCTGCCTGGATCATGCCTTCGATTCCCCGCTCACCGAATCCGCCGGGAACCAGGAGGGCATCGTAGCGGCTCAGCACCTTACCCACCGCAGCCTGGTCCACGAACTGGTCGCTAGGGACCCACTCGAGATCCACACCCACGTCGTTGGCGATCCCACCGTGTAGCAGTGCCTCACGGATGGAGGTGTAGGCATCGGTCAGCTCGGTGTACTTGCCCACGATTGCCACCTGCACCCGACCCGCCGGCTCAAGGGCCCGCTTCACCATAGCAGCCCATGGCCTGAGGTCAGGTTCCTTGACTTCGAGTCCGAGCCGTTCACACACCAGTCTGTCGAGATTCTGCCGCTCAAACAGAAGGGGAACCTGGTAGATCGTCTCGACATCCCGGTTCTCTATGACGCAGTCGTGATCCACATTGCAGAACAGGGCAATCTTCCGCTTGATGTCGTCAGACAGGGGTCGCTCAGACCGACAGATCAAAGCGTCCGGCTGAATCCCGATCTCCATCAGCTCACGCACGGAGTGCTGTGTCGGCTTCGTCTTGAGCTCGCCGGTTGCCGCGATGTAGGGAACAAGGGTGAGATGGATGAAGAAGGCATTGTCCCGCCCAACCTCCTGGCGGAACTGTCGGATGGCCTCCAGGAACGGCAGGGACTCGATGTCACCCACCGTGCCGCCGATCTCCGTGATGACTACATCATGCTCGGGCGCGAGTCGCCGCACCGCCGACTTGATCTCGTCTGTAATGTGTGGGATCACCTGTACTGTGCCGCCGAGATACTCGCCACGCCGCTCCTTGGTGACCACAGACAGATAGACCCGACCCGTGGTCACGTTGTTTACCTGGGCAAGCGACCGCTCGATGAACCGCTCATAGTGTCCCAGGTCGAGATCCGTCTCGGCGCCGTCGTCGGTGACGTACACCTCGCCGTGCTGGTACGGCGACATCGTGCCGGGATCCACATTGATGTACGGATCGAACTTCTGAATGGTGACCCTGAGCCCGCGTTCGGTCAGGAGGCGACCTAGCGACGAGGCGGCGATGCCCTTCCCCAGCGAGGACACGACGCCGCCGGTGATGAAGACGTACTTGGTGCTCATCAACCCACCCTCTGGCTTACACTGTCCATGTATGCCTCTGCACGTGCCAGATCAGCTTCGGTGTCAATCCCAGGCAGCGGCGGCGCCCCGACCTCAGCCACACCCACCGTGATGCCGTAGGCCAGTGGCCGGAGCTGCTCCAGACCCTCCTCCAACTCCTCCGGCACAGGCCGCAATGCGGCCCAGCGAAGCAGCGCCTGCTTGCTGTAGGCATAGACGCCAATGTGCTGCATGACCTGAACCTCACACGGCCACGCCCCCGAAGCCGGAAACGCACGGGAGAACCGCAACGCATGGCCAGCCCGGTCCACTACAACCTTGACCCGATGGAGCTCCGCCACGTCCTCTGCACGGAGGGGTGCCGCCGCAGTGCCCACCGGATCGCCGATGCGGACCCTGTGCACGGCCCCCACTGCCGCCTCGACCGCAACGAACGGCTCGTCTCCCTGCACGTTGAGTACCATGTCCATCTGCGCATAGCGCGGCAGCCGCGCAACTTCGGCGACACGTTCCGTGCCGCAACGGTGGTTCGGGCTCGTGAGCACGCCTTCTACTCCAAGGGACGCTACCGCCTCCAACACCTGACAATCGTCGGCGGCGACGACGACCGGTCCTAAGTCCAGCTCGAGCACCCGTCGAGCCACGAGGCGCACCAGGGGCTCGCCGGCGAGGAGACGAAGGGGCTTGCGAGGGAGGCGGGTGGAACCTAGACGGGCCGGAACGACACAGAGGACATGCACAGCGAAAGGTAACACTCGCTCGGGGTTGGTGTCAAAAGTTGTGCCACGGTGGCATGGTACACCAATGCAATCACCGTAAGTCGTTGGCGGATAACGAGTAGAGGGCGACAGATGACGGCAGGAGCGGCAGGCGGTGGTCGCGGGATAACGGCGGAGGGGCCTGATGGGGTGGCTCGGAGCACCTGCCTTTCTGCCACTCGCTGCCGTCCCCTGCCGCTGTCTCCCGCCATCAACCGGCACACTGGCGCCCCCTGCCACCATCCGCCGCTCCTGCCAACTCCTCTGCCCCCGCCGCTTCCCACAATCAGCCCACTATCTCGAGGAAGTTGGCAACGATCTTTTTTCCCTCCGCTGTGCCGATTGATTCCGGATGGAACTGCACGCCAAACACTTCGAGCCCCCGGTGCTGGATCCCCATGATCTCGCGCCCCTGCGGCTTATCAGCGGTCCAGGCCGTCACCTCGAGCTCCGTCGGAACGGTATCTGGCTCCACGAGCAGCGAGTGATAGCGCATGGCGGTGAGTGGTGACGGCACGCCGCGAAACACGCCGGTTCCGGTATGTTCCACAGGGGACATCTTCCCGTGCATCAGCCGATCTGCCGGAACAATCCGCGCGCCAAACGCGACACCCACCGCCTGATGACCCAAGCACACACCGAGGATCGGCCGCCGCCCTGCGAAGGTCCGCACCAAGGGAACGCTGATCCCGGCCTTTTCCGGCACCCCGGGGCCCGGTGAGATGACGATCCCAGCCGGACTCAGGCACCCGACCTCGTCCACCGTCACCTCGTCGTTTCGGCGCACCAAGAGGTCTGCCCCCAGTTCGCCGAGATACTGAACCAGGTTGTAGGTAAACGAGTCGTAGTTGTCGAGCACAAAGATCATGTGGCTAGTAGCACCACGGCAGGACGGATCGAGGGCATGGGCGAGCCAACATGATGCCGTCTTGCCATTGTCCCCTCATGCCCTGGGATGATACGTCTTGTGCACGGTACGAAGGTACTCCCGATCCACATGAGTATAGATCTGGGTCGTCGACAGGTCGGCGTGACCCAGCATCTCTTGCACCGCGCGCAAGTCGGCACCGCCCTCGAGTAGATGCGTTGCGAATGTGTGCCGCAGGGTGTGCGGAGTGACGCGTTTCTCGATCCCGGCCCGTTCCGCACATCGCTTGATGATCCCCCAGGCGCCTACCCGACTGAGTGGCCCACCCCTGGCATTGAGGAAGAGCTTCCCACGGGCCTTGCCCCGGTCCAACGTGGGGCGAATCTCGCGGACGTAGAGGGCGGCAGCGCCCAATGCCCGCCGACCGATGGGAACCAGACGCTCTTTGGAACCCTTGCCCATCACGCGGACCAGGGCATCATCGTACCAGATGTCTTTGACACCGAGGCCGATGAGCTCGGAAACCCGGGCCCCTGTTGCATAGGCCACTTCCAGGAGCGCCCGGTCCCGCCAGGCCAGCGGCTCATCCGGATTCGGGACGGCGAGCAGGGCCTCGACCTCCGCCGGGCTCAAGACCTCAGGCAGGGTGCGCCAGGCTTTGGGGAGCTCCAGGCGGTCACTCGGATCCTTCGTGGCATGGCCCTCAGACACGAGAAACCGGTAGTAGCTTCGAATCGTCGATACCTGGCGCCTAATGCTCGACGCAGCCAGGCCAAGGTCCTTCAGGTGATAGATGAACTCCCGGAGCAGCCGTGGTGTAATCGCCCGGGGCTCTCGGATACCCCGGGAAACGGCATAGGCCGCCAGCCGCCGCACGTCCCGACTGTAGCTTTCCACAGTGTAGGGGCTGCATCCCGCCTCGAGGGCGAGGTAGTCCTGGAACCCCTCGAGCCAGAACGCCCGGTTCAACTCGGCCTGTTTCGTACTTGCCGGCATCATGCCGTTATGCCGTTATGGCATTATGCCACCTGGCCGTCATGCCGTATTGCGTGCCCGCCACCGCACGTAGATGCCCCACGCGATGCCTCCCCCGAGGACCAGCGCGACCACGATGGCTCCCCAGTTGAGCCCCGCCACAAGGCGCGCAACGTCCTCAATCTGGCCCGCCATCTTCGCCACCACGTAGGTCAGCACACCGTACCAGATCCCCGAAGCCATAGCCATGGGAACGAGGGCCCGCACCGCGCCGAGCTTCGCGATGCCTGCAAACGGCGGCACCACGGCCCGGACCCCTGGAATGAACCGGCTGAGGAAGATGCCCCAGGCGCCGTGGCGCCTGTAGAGCTGCTCCATTCTGCGAAGGCGCCGAGGATGGAGCAGCCGCCGCCCAAGCCGTCCCCTGAAGAACTGCCGCCCGAGGGTGCGGCCGGCGAGGTAGACTGCGGTCGCGGCACCCACATTCGCCGTCCACGTGATTGCGAACACGGCACTGGCCACCACGGACCCGCGGTGCGACAAGAACGCTCCCACCCCGACGGCCGTGTCGGCCGGCACGGGCGGAAACACATTCTCCACCGCTGCCAGACCGCCAATCAGCGCGTACACGGCAACGTCGGGAAGGCTCAACAGCCGCTGAAGAACGGATTCGAGCAGGTTACGCGCCTCCCAAGGAAGCGATGGCAAGGACTTGAAGCCCTTGTCCCTGCCCCACCGAATCCATCTTCTCGTTGGTTTTCGCCTTGATGGAAACAGCACTGATGGGGAGGCCCAGGGCTTGGGAGACGTTCTCACGCATCGCGTCGATGAACGGGGCGAGCTTGGGTGCTTCGGTGATGACGGTGACGTCGACGTTCACGACCGTGTAGCTGGCCGCGATCACCCGGCGCCTTACCTCACTCAGCAGCTTCATCGAGTCCGCATCCTTCCAGCGCTCGTCGTCATCCGGGAAGTGCCGCCCGATGTCGCCCATGGCCGCCGCACCCAGCAGCGCATCGATTACGGCGTGGGCCACGGCGTCACCGTCGGAGTGCCCCTGCAGACCCATCGGATGATCGATCTTCAGGCCGCCCAGAACGAGTGGTCTGCCATCAACGAACACGTGCGAGTCGTAGCCGATGCCAAAGCGCTGACGCATGGCACCATCATAGGCAGTCAGGCGGTCAGGCGGTAGGGCGGGAAGTCGGGGTTCCCTTGCAGCCTCCGGGGACACACTACATCGTCTCCCCATGCCGGACACGGCGACTCAGGAGTTCCTCGCGCTGCAAGAGGCGCTGGCTGGCCGATACTCTCTCGAGCGGGAGCTCGGCCGGGGTGGGATGGGGATCGTTTACCTGGCGCACGAGGTGGCTCTCGACCGTCCCGTCGCATTGAAGTTGCTGCCGCCTGGCTATGCGGCTCGACCCGAGCTGCGGGAGCGATTCCTCCGGGAGGCGCGCACCGCAGCCAAGCTGTCGCACCCCAACATCGTGCCGATCTTCGCGGTGGACGAGGTCGACGAGTTCGTCTTCTTTGCGATGGCGTACATCGACGGTGAGGCCCTGGGCCACCGCATCCGGACCCGAGGGCCGCTGCCAGCTTCCGAGGCAGCCCGTATTCTCCGCGAGGTCGCGTGGGCTTTGGCGTACGCTCACGCTCAGGGCGTGGTTCACCGTGACGTGAAGCCCGACAACGTCCTCCTGGAGAGCGGGAGTGGACGGGCCCTGGTGGCCGATTTTGGCATTGCCCACGTTCACGAGCGGCCAGGGATGACTGAAGTGGGCGAAGTGCTGGGCACCGCTGAATTCATGAGTCCTGAGCAGGCGAGCGGGGAGGCGGTGGACGCCCGCAGCGACATCTATTCCCTTGGCGTGGTCGGTTATTACGCGCTCTCCGGCAAGCTCCCGTTCGAGGCGCCTACCGTCGCCGCGGTCCTGGCGAAGCACATCACACAGCCCGCACCTCCGGTCACATCGGTGGCGCCCGAGGCGCCCCACAGACTCGCTCAGGCGATCGATCGCTGCCTAGGCAAAGACCCGTCACACCGTTTCGCAAACGGCGAGGAGTTGGCTGAGGCTCTCGGCACATCCCTGGAAGTACGGCGCGAGTTGCCCGTTCCGCTGCGTGTGTTCATCAACAAGAACCGCGAGGCGTTCCGGGCATCGCCGCTCCTGGTGCTCTTCCTCCTGCCGATGTTGATGGGGCTGATCGCCGAGGTGGTCTCAGGCGACGTGGTAGCATCTACGATCCTTGGCCTGATCATCGGCGTCTTCATCGCCACCCCCATTGGGATGTTGGCCCACATGGCCCGCCGACTCCTCAAGTCGGGCTACGGTGTCGAAGACGCCGTGGCGGCGCTCAAGACCGACATTGAAAGGCGCCGAGAGGAGCTAGCATTCGAGTATGGCCGCAAGGCGTCGCTGGTCGAGCGCGTGAGCAAAGGCATCGCCGTGCTTGCCGCCACCATCTTCGGCCTGAGCTTCGTCGGGCTCGCCATAGACCCGGATTGGGTCGTGCCGATTGCCGCCATGAGCCTCTCCGCACCGGTCGCCATCGGCAGCGGCATCATCGCGGCGCACCGCTACGAGCGCCGCGTAGACCGCGCCGGCGAGCGTCGCTTCAAGATCTGGAAAGGTCGCCTGGGCCGCTGGCTGTTCAAGCTGGGCGGAGTCGGTATCAAACGCTTAGCCGGTGCCGCGGCCGCGACATACCGCCGCACCGAGCTCGCTATCGGGATGGCTGCCGACCGCCTGTTCGAGGAGCTTCCCAAGGAGATGCGCAGGAATCTCAAGGACCTGCCGGATGTCGTGCGCCGACTCGAAGCCGATGCGCAGAAGATGCGGAACCGAGTGGATGAGTTGAACGCGATACTCGGCGAGATCCGCGGGGAGCAGTTGGGGGGGCGTGCGCTCGCAGCCGCCGCTCAATCGAAAGGCCACGGAGCTCTGCTCGACCAGCGCGATGCACTCGCCGGGAACCTCGAGAAGACCCGTGACGCAGCGCAGCAGCGCCTGGCGGATGCCGTGGCGTCGCTGGAGACGATCAGGCTCGACCTTCTGCGGATGCAAGCCGGCGCTGGCAGCGTGGAAGGGATCACGACCGATCTCGCATCGGCACGGGAGCTGTTGGAAGACATCGAGCGGGTGCTGGAGGGACAACAGGAGGTGGAGCAGATGTTGAAAGGCGGTAGGACGCAACGGCGGTAAGACGAAAGGACGGTAAGACGGAACGACGCAACGGTCGTGCGGCGACAGCAGTGGTCACGTTCCGTCGTCCCGTCCTTCCGTCGGCCCGCCGGTCTCTTGTTCAGTCATTCCGCCGTAGCGCCTTCAGCCTCTCCGCGGCTTCCTTCAGCACGTCCACGGTCTTACAGAACGCAAACCTCACCAGCCTGCGCCCCATCTCAGGCTGGCTGAAGAAGCTGGAACCGGGGACCGGCGCCACCCCGACCTCCCGCGTAAGCCAGAAGGAGAACTCATCGTCCGGCAAGTCGCTGAGGTCGGCGAAGTCGGCCAGAACGTAGTAGGACCCCTCCGGTGGCTGGCACCGGAATCCAGCACCCAGCAGCCCGGCACATAGGACGTCACGCCGCTCCCGATACTCGGCGGCGAGAGTCTCGTAGTAGTCCTTCCCCAGCACCTCGAGTCCCACTGCGACTCCCTCCTGCAGCGGTGCAGGCGCGCCAACCGTCAGAAAGTCGTGTACCTTCCGGATCGCATCCGTCACGCGTACCGGCGCGACAATCGTACCGATGCGCCAACCCGTCACACTGAAGGTCTTCGACGCACCACTCACGGTAACGGTGCGCTCCCGCATCCCCGGGAGCGTCGCGATGGGGATGTGCTCGCCCTCGTAGTAGATGTGCTCGTAGATCTCGTCGGTCACCGCGTAGGCGTCGTATTGCTGACACAGCTCGGCGATCCCCAGCAGCTCTTCCCGCGAGAGCACCCGCCCGGTGGGGTTGTTTGGCGTGTTGACGATGATCGCACGAGTGCGTGATGAGAAGGCGGCAGCGAGCCGATCCAGGTCGATGTGTCCCGTAACCGGCAGCGGCACGTACACGGGCTTCGCATCGCAGAGAATAGTGTCGGGCCCGTAGTTCTCGTAGTACGGCTCGAACACGATCACCTCGTCACCCGGATCGACGATGGACATCAGCGTGGAGGCCATGGCCTCTGTGGCGCCGCAAGCGATCGTGATCTCCGTCTCCGGATCGATCTCCATCTCGTACCACTCGGCGTACTTCCTCGTGAGGGCATCCCGTAGATGCTTGGCACCCCAAGTGATCGCGTACTGATTGATGTCGTCCCGGATGGCCTTGGCGGCGGCCTGCTTCAGCACGTCGGGCGCTGGAAAGTTGGGAAAGCCCTGGGCGAGGTTGATGGCATCGTGCTGGTTGGCCAACCGCGTCATCCCGCGGATGACGGATTCCGTGAAGCCATGGGTACGTCGGGCGGTGTGCATGGCGTGCAAAGATAGCGAGGATCGGCGGAGCAGGCCTCAGGTTCTCAAGATTCGCAGTGCTAACAAGGCCGCATTCTTGGCATTCCCGATCCCCACCGTGGCAACCGGGCAGCCAGGCGGGAGCTGAGTGATGGCATAGAGAGCGTCTACGCCTCGCAGGGGGCCGACATCGAGAGGCAGTCCGATCACCGGCAGGTCGGTGAGTGCCGCGACCGCCCCCGGCAATGCCGCTGCGAGCCCCGCCGCCGCAATGATCACCTTGTAGCCGCTCTGCTTCGCGTCCTTGGCGATCTGGGCCGTCTGTTCCGGATTCCGGTGCGCGGACGAGACGACGAAGTCATAGCCGACGCCGGCGTCGTCCAGCACCTTGAAGGCCGGCTCCACCCGCTCGCGGTCGCTGTCTGATCCAGCGATGATGAGTATGTCCTTAGCCACTGTCCGCTCGGTGCCTGGGTTGTCGACTTTTCACCAGCCGTCGGCACCTGCCGTCATGCCGTTCTGGCTGCCGCTTCTGCCCCTGAGAATCCTGCCGCCCCTACCGTCCTCACAGCCCCTTCTACGCTGCCCCGTTCAAGCTCGATGATGGAGTAATCCTGCCGCCGTCGAGCCGGAGTGAATCCGGCATCGCGAATATGTCGCCGCATCTCGCCCAGGGACGCCCGATGCGTCGTGCCGGCTGCCGAGACCACGTTCTCCTCGATCATGAGCGACCCGAAGTCATTACACCCGAACCGCAAGGCGATCTGCCCAATCTTCAGCCCCATCGTGACCCATGATGCCTGGAGGTTCGGCACGTTATCCAGAATGATCCGGGCGATGGCCATGGTGCGAAGGTAGGTCACCGCGTCCGTCTTGGGTGTTCCCTCCATCTCCGTATGCTCGGGTTGCAAGGGCCAGGCGATGAACGCGGTGAAGCCACCAGTCCGCGCCTGAGCTTCTCGCACCCGCATCAGGTGCTCGATGCGATCCGCCAGCGTTTCGCCGAGGCCGTACATCATGCTCACCGAAGTCTTCATGCCGAGACGGTGGGCAGTCTCCATGATCTCCAGCCACCGATCGGCACCGGCCTTCTTCCGCGCCACGCGGTCGCGGATCTCCTGCACCAGTATCTCGCCGCCACCACCTGGGATAGAATCGAGGCCGGCTGCTTGAAGCTGCCGGATCACGTCCTCGGCACTCGTGCGGAACCGGCTCGAGAAGAAATCGACTTCCGAAGGCGAGAACCCGTGGATGTGGATCGGGTGGTGCTGCTTGATGTACCGCATGAGGTCGAGGTACCACTCGAACGGGATGTACGGGTTGTGGCCGCCCTGAATGAGGATCTGGACCGCGCCAAGTTCCTTGGCCTCGTCGATCTTTTGCCCGATCTCCTCGAACGACAGCACGTACCCCTCGTCGTGCTTGGGCCGCCGGTAGAACGCGCAAAACTTGCAGTCGGCAACGCACACATTCGTATAGTTGATGTTTCGGTCCACGATGTAGGTCACCACGTCCCCTGGGTGGAGTGCACGCCGCACATGGTCCGCCATCGAGCCCAGCTCGAGGAGCGGAGCACCCTCGTACAGTTCGAGGTACTCGCGGAACTTAGGGGAGTGACGGTCGATCATTCTCTGGCCTTCGATCTTCAGCCTTCAGCCTTGCGACGGCAATTAGCAGCTAGCAGCTAGCAGTCAACAGCTTCTTGTTTCCCCCCGTCCCCCGGTTCCCTGCTCCCCGCTCCCCATCTCACGCCACAGACAGGAATCGCAACGTCCCCTCCCGTACCATCCCTCGCGCGGCGAGGCGGCGGAAGAACGAGGTGAGGCCTTCCAAATGGCGATACGAGAGTGCGTAGTCGAGCCCACTGAGGTACTCGGTACAAGTCGCCAGCGAGATGCCGGTCTCACGTGACGCTTCGTGTGCCAGGCGGTCCAAGTGACTGAGTCCCCAATCCCGCGAGGCCAGCAGCGCCCGGTGCACCGCACCCACGCCGGCGCGATCCGCCTCGCGACGTGCCGCCCACACCGCGAACACGAACGGCAGTCCGGTCCACTCCTTCCAGGCTTCACCGAGATCGTATCGGTAGCGGTATGTGCCCCGTGCTGCCAACAGGAGCGCCGCATCCCCAATCACCATCACTGCTTCGTGTGGCAGTGCACCGAGACTCTCGATATCCTCAGCCTCGGTTCGGGCCTCGACGAACTTCGGCTGGACCTGCCAGACTTCCCCACAAAGGAGATCGAGCAGATGGACGGACGTACGGGAAGAGGCGGACACGAGCACCGTGGCGCCATCCAAGTCCTCGACGGCGCGCTTGCTGAAAAGCGCCACGCTCCGAACCGGACCGTCGCAGGAGACGGCGAGATCCGGGAGCAGATTGTAGGCGTCCAAGTTTCGGGCATACTCCACCGCCGAAACCACGGAGCTATCGAGCTCTCCCGCCGCCAGCAGACCGTTGAGCTCAGTGGGAGTACCCGTCACGAGCTCCGCGCCGGCCGTCACGATGCCCCGATCGATGGCACCATAGACGGGGTAGCAGTTGATGTAGCCGATGCGGCCAAGTCGCATCACGCCCTCCCCGCCCCCACCAATTGCACGAGTTCTTCACCCGCCGCCGCACCCATCGCCGAGCCTTCCTCGGGACGAAACATCGGATCGTCCGGACCAAAGCTGCGAACGGTCTCGTAGAGGGAGTTCCGCTCCACTGGCTCTTTCCCAGCACCTTTGATCAGTCGCACCAGTTCGCTGTACGACAGCATCATCGGCGTCCGCGCGCCAGCTTCGTGGTAGACCCGCTCGTACACCACGGTGCCCTCTACATCATCACAGCCAAAGTCAAGGGCGACCTGTGAGATGAAGGGCGTCACCATTGGCCAGTGGGTCTTCAGGTGCGGGACGTTGTCCAGATAGAGCCGGCCCACAGCGACATTCTTGAGGTCTTCAAAGCCGGTGGTCGCCGTCCCCTGCCTCCCCAGCTCCTCGCCCAACACGTTGTGGTCGGGATGGTACGCCAGCGGGACATGGCTCAGGAACCCACCCGTCTCGCTCTGCAGGCCCCGCAGCATAGTCAGATGGTCGATCCGATCTCGGGCCGTCTCCACATGGCCGTAGAGCATCGTGCAATTGCTCGGAATCCCCAGCTCGTGCGCCGCCCGGTGGACGCCCAGCCACTCCTCGGCGATGAGCTTGCGGTCCGCGATCGTGGCACGCACCGCCGGACTGAACACCTCGGCACCACCACCTGGCAGCGACGTGAGCCCCGCCGCCTTGAGTTCCCTGAGCACCTCGATGACCGACATCTTCTCGAGCCGGGCCAGGTGGGCGATCTCTACCGCCGTGAGGGCTTTGATGAGCACATGGGGGTGCCGCTCCTTCAGTCCCCGGATCATCTCGCTGTAGTACGAGAGTCGCAGCTTCGGGTGCAGCCCGCCGACAATATGGAATTCTGTTATGGGACTGTTCCGCACCGCCTCGGCCTCGGCAAACACCTCTTCGACGGTGCGCGTGTACGCACCGTCTTCCTTCGGAAGCCGGGCATACGAACAAAACACACAGGTGTTCCGCAACACGCAGACGTTGGTGGGATTGATGTGTTGGTTGGCGGAGAAGAACACCCGATCGCCATTCAACCGCCGGTTAGCGAAGTCCGCCAGCGATCCCAGGCCCAACAAGTCGGAGGTCTCGAAGAGCAACACCCCCTCTTCGGGGGTGAGTCGCTCGCCGGCTTCCACCTTCTCGGCGATGGGCTGGAGCCGATGATCGTTGATCAGGAACGCATGACTCATTCCCGGTAGCGTCCAACTGCGAGGGTGACGTTGTGTCCCCCGAAGCCGAAGGAGTTGGACAGCGAGATGTCAACATCTCGTTCAAGCTTGACGTTCGGTGCGCAATTGAGATCGCACTCCGGATCGGGATTCTCGTGATTGATGGTCGGTGCGACGATCCCGTCCTCCATCGTCAAGAGGCAGACCGAGAACTCGAGCGCGCCGGCCGCTCCCAACAGATGCCCAGTCATGGACTTAGTGGACCCCAAGATCAGCTTGTGGGCGTGCTCGCCGAATACGTCCTTCACGGCCTTGGTCTCTGCGATATCACCGTGAGGCGTGGACGTGCCGTGGGAATTGATGTAGTCAACATCCGTCGGCCGGAGTTTCCCGTCCTCTAAGCACTCGACCATAGCCCGCTTGGCTCCCTCACCACCCGGCGCAGGCTGCGTCATGTGATAGGCATCAGCACTCATCCCATAGCCGAGAATCTCACCGCGGATCGTGGCACCGCGGTCCAGCGCGCTCTCCAGGGACTCGAGGATCAGGACGCCCGCGCCGTCCCCAATCACAAAGCCGTCCCGGTCCTTGTCGAATGGCCGTGAAGCCTTCTCGGGCTCGTCATTACGGCGGGACAGGGCTTTCATGTTGGAGAACCCTGCGACGGCCAGCGGGGTGACGGCAGCTTCAGCGCCACCGGCAATCATCATGTCGGCCAATCCTCTCTGGATCAGCCGAAACGACTCGCCGATAGCGTGGGCGGACGAGGAGCACGCGGATACAGTGCAGTAGTTGGGTCCCTTCGCCCCGTATCGCATCGAGATGATCCCCGAAGCCATGTCGGGAATGAACATGGGGACGAAGAAGGGAGACACACGGCCTGGCCCCTTCTGGAGATACAGCTTGCACTGTTCCTCGAAGGTCCAGATACCGCCGATGCCG
The DNA here is from genome assembly GCA_011772755.1 of Gemmatimonadales bacterium. Classification (GTDB taxonomy): domain Bacteria; phylum Gemmatimonadota; class Gemmatimonadetes; order Gemmatimonadales; family GWC2-71-9; genus WVYX01. Next base: position 19,581 of record WVYX01000212.1, on the reverse strand, counting down.
CTCCCAATAATGACCCCCGTCCGCTCTGGCACCGGCAGCGTCCCATCCAACCCGGCATCGCCCAGCGCCTCTTGGGCCGCTGCCACTGCGTAGTGGACGTAGCGGTCGGCTCGTTTCACCTCCTTCCGATCCATGTAATTCAGGGGATCAAATCCCTTCACCTCACACGCGAACCGGACGTCAAGCGCAGCGGGATCGAACCGCTGAATGGGCGCGGCGCCAGAGCAGCCTGCAACGAGGCGCTCCCACGTCACCGGAACCGTCAGCCCGACCGGCGAGATGAGGCCCAGACCTGTGACAACTACTCTGCGCTGCAACCGCTACTGCCCCATCTTCTCGCGGAGATACTTCATGGCATCACCCACGGTCCGAAGCTTCTCCGCCTCCTCGTCCGGAATGTCGATGTCGAACTCCTTCTCCAGGGCCATCACGAGCTCGACCGTGTCCAGGCTGTCGGCTCCGAGATCCTCCATGAAGGTGGCGTCGTCGGTGAGCTTGTCCCGTTCGACACCCAGCTCCTCCACGATGATGTCTCTGACCTTTTCCTCTAGTGCGGTGATGTCCGTCATCGTCAGTCCTCTAAAGGGGGAACGGTGAGTTACATGACCATGCCGCCGTCAACTACCACTACTTGGCCCGTAATGTAGTCGGCTAGGTCCGATACAAGAAAGAGCACGGCTTTCGCCACGTCTTCAGGGCTCCCTAGGCGTCCGAGGGGAATCTGACCCATCAACGCCTCGCGAACGTTGTCCGGCAGATCCTTGGTCATGGCCGTGTCGATGAAGCCAGGTGCCACCGCGTTTACCAGCACATTGCGAGAGGCGAGCTCCTTGGCCACGGCCTTCGTGAACCCAATGAGTCCGGCTTTGGACGCTGCGTAGTTTGCCTGGCCACGATTGCCGGTGAGCCCCACGACGCTCGCAATGTTCACGATCCGACCCCACCGCCGTTTCATCATGCCTCGCGCCACGAGCTTCGTCATGCTGAACGCGGCCTTGAGGTTGACCGCCAGAACGCTGTCCCACTCCTGATCACCCATGCGGACGAGCATGCCGTCCCGAGTGATCCCGGCATTGTTGATCAGGATGTCGATCGGGCCGAGTTCCTTCTCGACCTCGATCACCGAATGCTCCACCTGCCCGGGATCCGACACGTTCGCCGTGACACCGTGAGTCTTGCCTTTGCCCGAGAGTTCCGCAGCCGCCTCGGGTGCACCCTTGACATCGCTAATCGCCACGTGCGCGCCGGCCTCCAATAGCCGGCCTGCAATGGCGTGGCCGATCCCCCGGGCACCGCCGGTCACGAGCGCCACCCTGCCTGTGAGGTCTACTGTCATGCGTGCTGCTCCATGAATCGGGTCACTTGGTCGGCGGTGCCGAGGGGGGTGCACGGCGCACCGGACACCACTCTCCGCAGCAGTCCGGTGAGCACCGTCCCCGGCCCGATCTCGACGAACCTGCTCCCAGCGCCGGCTTCCTCTGCGGCCCGCTGCATGGAAGCCGCCCACCTCACTGGTGCCGTGAGCTGCTCGCCGAGGAGGCGCCGGGCCGTGGAGGCGTCGGTCACCAACTCAGCCGTGGCGTTCGCAATCACGGGAAACGACGGGTTAGCGAACTCGACACGGTCCAGCTCTTCCCGTAGCCCTAGTTCGGCTGGCTCCATGAGGGGAGAGTGGAACGCACCGCTCACCTTGAGGGGCAGGACCCGCTTGGCACCGACCTCCTTGAGGCGAGTTCCAGCCCGCTCCACAGCAGCCGGATCTCCCGAGATCACGACCTGGTCCGGGGCGTTGAGGTTCGCCGCCACCACCACCGCACCGTCCCCACTCGCCTCCCGACAGGCATCGACCACTCGTTCCGCCGGGAGCCCGATGACGGCTGCCATGGAGCCCGACCGCTGCCGTCCGGCCTGGTACATCAACTCCCCGCGGCGCCGCACTAGCCGCGCCGCGTCAGTGAGGGCGAAGGTGCCGGCAGCGACATAGGCACTGTACTCGCCGAGGGAGTGACCGGCACCAGCCACCGGTTGGAGCACGTCACGGACCACCGCATAGGCTGCAAGGGAGTGGGTGAGGATTGCCGGTTGTGCGTTGTGGGTGAGGGTCAGATCTGACTCGGGCCCCTCCCACATCAGGCGCGAGAGGGCAAACCCAAGCGCCTCATCAACGACCTCAAACACGTCTCGCGCCTGCGAGAACCGCTCGGCGAGATCCTTCCCCATCCCCACCTGCTGTGCGCCCTGGCCGGGGCACAGGAGCACAGCACTCACCACCGAACGACGACGCTTGCCCAGGTAAAGCCGGCGCCGAAGGCTACGAGAAGCACCAGCGAGCCGGAGCGAATCGTACCCGCCCGCACGCACTCATCGAGGGCGATGGGGATCGAGGCGGCAGACGTGTTCCCGAACCGATCGACGTTGACGTACACCTTGTCCATGGGGATGCCGGCGTGCTTCGCCGTAGCTTCGATGATGCGGATGTTTGCCTGGTGCGGGATCAGAACATCCACCTGCTCTCCGCTCACACCAGCCTGTTGCAGAGCCTGATCGCAGGCGTCCGCCATCGAGCGCACCGCAGATCTGAACACCTCCCGCCCCGCCATCTTGATGAAGTAGCTGCGGTCGTTGAGGAGCTGCTCGCTGGGGGGGCACAAGGCACCACCGCCCGGACGGTACAGCAATTCCGCCAGAGTGCCGTCGGACTTGATGTACGTCGAGAGAATCCCCCGGTCTCCGTCCACCGCCGGCTGCACCAGGGTCGCACCTGCGCCGTCACCGAACAGCACGCAGGTGGCACGGTCGGTATAGTCCGTGATCCTCGAGAGTCGCTCCGCGCCAACCACCAGTGCGTTCTGCACTGAGCCGCTCGCGACCAGTCCCTCCGCGATCGACAGCCCGTAGAGAAACCCGCTACAAGCAGCTCCCAGGTCGAACGCCGCTGCGTTCTTGGCGCCCAATTCGGCCTGGAGGTCACAGGCGGCCGCCGGAAGCAGCCGGTCCGGCGTAGCTGTACCGACCAAGATGGCGTCAACGTCCTGGGGCGTCAGCCCCGCTACCTCCAGTACTTGCTCGCAGGCCACCTTCGACATGTACGCCAGCGTCTCGTGGGATTCGGAGATACGACGCTCCCGAATTCCAGTCCGCTCGCGGATCCACTCGTCGGACGTCTCCACCATCCGCTCGAGATCTTGGTTGCTGAGAATCTTTGACGGTGTGTACCGGCCGGTGCCGACGAGCTGGACGATGGGGCGTTTCACACCACCGCCCCGTCGCCCGCCAGTTCAGCCGCGATATGCTGGCTCAGATGGCTCTCCACCGCCTGGGCGGCAACACCGATGGCGTTCTTGATAGCCCGCACGGGTGAGTTCCCATGACAGATAATGGCCACCCCCCGCACTCCGAGCAGCGGGGCCCCACCGTATTCGGAGTAGTCCAGGATCCTGAATACCCGGTTCATCGCAGTACTCTCGAGGACGCGCGGGTCGATCTCGTTCTTGAGAAGGTCGCTGAACAGTCTGGCCACCGACTCGTAGAACTTGAGGACCACGTTCCCCACGAACCCATCGCACACCACCACATCACACTCGCCGTTGAGAATGTCCCGACCTTCCACATTGCCCGCGAATCGAAGGCCACGATCGTTCTTGAGCAGCTCATAGGCGCTGCGCACCGCCTCGTTACCCTTCTCCTCCTCCTCCCCGATATTGAGCAGGCATACCGATGGGTTCGTGCGCCCGAGCACGTCTCTGGCATAGACGGAGCCAATGTGAGCGAACCCCCGCAGCTCGCGCGGGCTGCAGTCGATGTTTGCGCCAGCGTCCAGCACCAGCACCGGCTTGGCTCTGGTAGGAAACACGGTGCCGATGGCAGGCCGCTCCACACCAGGGTGGAGGCCGAGCAGGAGCGTGCAGGCCGCCATGACCGCACCCGTATTGCCACCCGAGATGAACGCGTGCGCCTCGCCTCGTTTCTGAAGCTCGACGCCGACCCTGATCGAGGACTTCCGCTTGCCGCGGACGGCGGCAAGCGGCTTCTCACTCATGTCAATCACCTCAGGGGCATTGACCACGTGAATGCGATCAGCCGGAATGTCGTGCTTGGCGAGGGCCTCGTGGACCTCCGCCTGCCGGCCAACCAGCAGGATCTCGTGAGACGCGGGAAGCTCCCGGACTGCTGCGACAGCTCCCGCCACAGGCACGTCCGGCGCCACGTCACTCCCCATCGCGTCCAACGCGATCCGGATCACGCTCAGCCTTCCTCGACCTCGATACGCTTCTCGCCCCCGTAGAACCCACAGCTAGGACACACGCGATGGGGAAGCCGTGGATCACCGCACCGGGGGCACGCCTGAATGGCTACAGCGGGCGCCTTGTGGTGCGTCCGACGCTTGCGCTTGCGGCTCTTGGAGGTTCGACGCTTGGGAACAGCCATTACTACTCCTTCTTCTTGGACCACCGCTGCTTGAGCTCCTCGAGCGCGGCCCAGCGTGGATCGAGCTCAGGACGGCAGGTGCAGGGGCCCTCGTTCAGGTCCTTGCCACACCGCGGGCACAGCCCACGGCACTCCTCTCGGCACAACACGAACTCCGGGACGGCCAGGATCAGCTCTTCCCGTACCATCTCACCGAGATCCAGCTCGGTCGCCCGCGGCTCAATGATATAGGCCGCAGGATCATCGGCACCGCTATCGTCGGTGAAGAGCACCCGGACGTCGGCACTGATCTCCACCGGCACGTCTGCCAGACAGCGGCGGCACCTGGCCGCGACCTCGGTCCCCAGCTCACCGTGCCAGTAATACCGCCCGGGGCCGCTGTCCGTCAGGCGCCCACGGACCCGCACCGGCTCTGCCAGGTCGAATTCAAGGTCGTCAAGAAGCGGGTCGTCCGCTGCCACGACCCCAGTGATTTCGATGGGACCTTCGTGCAGCGCGCGGAGATCGACGCGCAACATAGGGCATAAACCTATTCGGCACCGAGACTTGCGTCAACGAGCGTCCGCGCCCCACAGGCGCCGAAGCTCGCTCTCGGAGAAAAAGAAAGCGACCTCTCGGTCTGCGGTGTCCGGCGAGTCCGAGGCGTGGATCGCGTTCCGTTCCTTGGACTCGGCGTACAGCCGGCGAATGGTCCCCTCAGCAGCCTCCTCGGGGTCAGTGGCTCCGATTACGGAGCGCAGATGGTCTACCGCATCTTCCCGCTCTAGCACCATCGGGAGACAAGGCCCGGAGGTCATGAAGGCAACGAGGGAGCGGAAGAACGGGCGCTCCCGATGCACCGCGTAGAACGATTCGGCATCCTGCTGGGAAAGGCGGGCGAGTCTGGCACCCCGGATCGTGTACCCAGCCTCCTCCAGATGAGTAATGATCTTGCCGACCTTCTGGGCGGCGATCGCGTCAGGTTTGATGATGGCCAAGGTGTACATAGGAACGATGTGCGAGTGAGGGTCGTCAGCCGTCAGCCCAGACAGCCGTGTGCAATCGGCAATCCGTGAAGCGCGGTCCCCAACGATACTTCACGAATTGCCAACTGCAAACTGCTGATTGCTCGCGACGCTGACGGCCAGCGGACCTCTCACCTCCCTAGTAGTCTGCGGACGATATCCCCTCGGGTGAGGAAACCCACCAGCGCACCCTCCCGGACCACCGGGAATCGCTCGACGTTGCGATTCAGCATCATGGTCGCCACGTCCGCCAGCGCCTGATCTTCCGACACGCACAAAACCGTTCGATCCATCACCTCGCGGACCGGAATCTGGTGCGGGTCGACGGTCTCATCACCCCGCCGGGGCACGGCTCGAAACTCGCGACCGCTGAGCCGCTTGACATACAGCGGCAGCAGGTTCCGCAGCAGCTCCCGGTATGTAACCATCCCCAGCACCTCATCCGATTGCGACACCACGGGCAATGCTGCGACCTTGTGGGCCACCATGAGCTTCGACGCCTCGCCCAGGGTGGTCTCAGGCCGAACCGAGAGCCGCCGGCGCACCATTACATCGCGGACCGTGAGGTAGCCGGGCAACTCGATATCAGCGAGGGGAGCGGCGCCCAGAATATCCTCGGCCTCCTGGGCCGCGAGGATCGCCTCCGTTACCTCCCGACGGCTCAGCGCCCGGGCGAATGCACTGATCGCCTGGAGGTGCGCCGAACTCTCCTTTGGTGGGGCCGCGACGAGAATCGCAATGCGTGCCTCCTTCGCGGCATCCTGCTCTCGCCGAAGTGGCTCCGACGCAACCCCCAAAGCTGCCGCGAGCTGCTTGACGGCATCCGTCCTGTAGTGCAGCAGCAAGGCCTTCCCGACGGTTACGACCTCCCGGGGCAAGGTCGCCGCCACCGCCTCGCGCAGCCTTGCGGCACTGCTAGCGACGCCGGACCGCACCATCGCCTCGGCCAACTCGATGGCTGCCTCGCGCAGCGTCCTCGCTTTCAGAGGCACCACGACACGCGCAAGATCGAGGAGTTCGACGAGCTTCATAGCCGCCACCTAGCACCCCACACCCTTCATTCGCTCCTGTAGCAACGACACGACCTCCACCGGTCGCTCCATCACTCCGATCCCTGCCGCCTCGAACGCTGCCACCTTCTCTTTGGCGGTGCCGGACGAGCCTGAAATGATAGCTCCCGCGTGTCCCATGCGCCGACCCGGCGGAGCAGTCTGCCCGGCGATGAACCCCACAACAGGCTTGCGCACCTCGTGCGAGACATACTTGGCGGCCTGTTGCTCATCGGTGCCGCCGATCTCCCCGATCATCACGATCGCCTCGGTCCCCGGGTCTGCCTCGAATGCCTCAAGGCAGTCGATGAAGTTGGTGCCGACTATGGGATCGCCACCGATCCCAATACACGTCGATTGACCGAGCCCATGCCTCGTGAGTTGATGGATCACCTCATACGTCAGTGTCCCGCTGCGCGACACGACACCGATGGTCCCCTCCAGGCAGATCTGAGCTGGTATGATGCCCACCTTCGAAGCCCCGGGAGAGATCACGCCGGGACAGTTGGGACCGATCAGACGAGTGCCGCGTTCCTGCAGAAAGGGCATCACCCGCGTCATATCGAGGACGGGCACACCTTCAGTGATGCAGACGACGAGTTTGATCCCAGCGTCGGCTGCCTCAAACATGGCGTCGACCGCGAACCGGCTGGGGACGTAGATCACCGAGGTGTTGGCGCCGGTTTCCGCCACGGCCTCCCCGACCGTGTTGAAGATAGGCACCGTGTCTTCAAACCGCTGTCCACCCTTCCCCGGGGTGACTCCTGCCACGACCCGTGTTTCGTATTCAAGCATCTGCTTGGTGTGGAACGAACCGTCCCGCCCCGTGATACCCTGCACTACCAGCTTCGTCTGCCGATCAACGAAGATGCTCACGCCGCCTCCCGCGCCTGTTTGACCGCTTGCTGTACCGCCTCATCCATGTCCGTGAGCGCTTCAAACCCGGCCTTCTTGAGGATGTCAACGGCGATCGACTCGTTTGTCCCGGTGAGCCGGATGACGATGGGACGCTCGAGCTTGGTGTTCGCCGTCGCCGTCACTATGCCATTCGCAACATCGTCACACCGCGTTATTCCGCCGAAGATGTTGAACAGGATGCTCTTCACGCTGGGATCGCGGGTGATGATGTTGAGGGCGGTGATCACCTTGTGTGGATTGCTCGAGCCACCGATATCCAGAAAATTCGCTGGCTCACCACCGTAGTACTTGACCAGGTCCATGGTGGCCATCGCGAGCCCGGCCCCGTTGACGCAGCAACCCACGTTCCCGTCGAGCTTGATGTAGGATAGTCCCACCTCCCGCGCCTCGACCTCCGCTGGGTCCTCGGCCGCCGGATCGCGAAGCCGGGCGATGTCCTCCCGCCGTTCGAGTTCGTTGTCATCTATCACAATCTTCGCATCGAGGGCCACCACCGAGCCGTCGGGCGTGGTGATGAGCGGATTGATCTCTGCCAGTGACGCGCCGGCGTCGAGGAACGCCTGGTACAGTTGGCGCATGATCGTCGCTGCCTGCCGAACCTGCTGCGGCTCACGGTAGAGCTGGAACGCGAGGCTCGTCGCCTGGTGTGGCAGCAGCCCGTAGCGAGGGTCGATGGAAGCTTGGAAGATCCTCTCAGGCGTCTTCGCCGCGACCTCCTCGATGTCGACCCCGCCCGCTGGACTGACCATCATCACCGGCCGCTGCGACGCCCGGTCCACGATGACACCGACGTAGCTCTCCGATGCGATCTCCGCTGCCGGAACCACCAGGACCTTGTCGACGATCAACCCTTTGATCTGCATACCGAGAATCTTGTCGGCATGGACCCGTGCTTCCCCTGCGCTCTTGGCGAGCTTGACCCCACCCGCCTTGCCACGTCCACCCGCATGCACCTGCGCCTTCACGACGACTGCCCCTCCCATCCGCTTGGCGACCCCCTCTACCTCCTCCGGGCTCGTCGCCACATCTCCGTCGGGCACTGGAATGCCGGCCGCCTTCAGCAGGGCGCGGGCCTGATATTCATGGAGATTCACTCAGCTCTCCTGTGATTGCCGTTCCAGTTGCGCCACGGATGGCCGCCAGACCGTCGGCGAGGTCCGCAATGATCGCGCGTTTGCCACCACTCCGAACGAAAGCCACCGCCGCCTCGACTTTGGGGCGCATGCTCCCCCTGCCCAGTTCCTCACTGTTGAGCAGCTCCTCCGCCGCCTCCAACGTCAGTCGGCGCAGAGGTTCGGCGTGATCGGTTCCCCACCCCCGGTACACCGCGTCCACATCCGTGAGTATCAACAAGGTATCGGCCCCGAGGCGGCTGCCGAGAATGGCCGCCACCCGGTCCTTGTCCACCACTGCGTCCACCCCCTCCCAGTAGAGATGATCATCGAAGTACACTGGCGGACCACCGCCCCCCGCGGCGATGACGATCTTGCCCTCAGTCACCAAACGGCGTACGGCATCCGCCTCGACCACATCCAGTGGTTTGGGACTCGGTGCCAGGCGCCGCCAGCGACCGGACCCATCCTCACCCACCGGGACACCACGCCGCTGCAGCCGCTCAACGATCTCCCGCGCGAGCTCGTGCCCCACAGGCTTTCGGGGGCGAGTCGCCGCCGGCCCGGTGCGGTCGACCTCTGTCTGCGTGATCACGGTGAGCACTTCGCGCCGAATGCCCGCCCGCAGGAGCGCGTTCTGCAGCGACTGCTGAATCATGTAGCCAATCCACCCAGCCGTCGACGCGACCAGAACACCGAGGGGGAGCGGGGCCACGCGCTCGTAGGCAAGTTCGTTACGCTCCAACTCGTCCCCGACCTGGGGGCCGTTGCCGTGGACGATCGCGATGTGCCAACCCTCGCTCGCCAGCGCTACTACGGCGGCTAGCGACTCTCGGGTGTGACGGAATTGGCCGTGAATCGTTGCCCGCTCGCCGGGAGGAGAGAGCGCATTGCCTCCGAGGGCCACGACGATGATACGAGGAGACATCGCCACGGGCGCGTGCAACCTAGCCACACCCGGAGGGGGCAGCAACCCGCATCACGGTACGGTATCCGGCATGCCAGTGAGCAGACGGCGGAGCCGTTCGTACGCCTGGCCAAACGCCGTCCAATCCCCGGTCCGTCGCGCTGCATCCATGTACTCGAACCACCGCCGGGCCTCCGCCCACTGCCCGGCCCCCACCCCAGACGGTGGAGCCTGCGTCTGCAGGTTGTGGAGAGCATCTCGCAGGGTCGCGCCGGTCCCGGCTGCGCCCCCCCAACCGACCACCACGCCCGCCAACTGGGGTGCGACATGTTCGTCCCCCGGCGAGGCATAGCTGGCCTGCAGTGAGAGCACACCGTCAGCGAACGGGATAGTCCGCACGGCACCGGTCACCCCAGTCGGGTCGGGGCGAAGCCGGGTGAAGCGTACGGCCATCTGCGTCGGACCCGGCAGCTCAAGTGGCGGCTCCGCCTTGAGCAGAGCAAGGGAGTAAGCACCCCGCCGCACTACTCCTTCCACCACGGCCGCCAGCAGCGGCGGCTCACCCGTTTCCACTGCGGCCATCAGCCGCAACCGCGCCGCCGAGTCATGCGGTGCAGTGCCAACCCACCAATACGGCGCCAGGCGGTCGGACGCGGTTCCCGCGAGCCCCTGACCCAGAGCCGCGGTTTCGGGACCTGTCGGCTGGGAACGCCAGGACTCCTTGAGCAGTCGGATCTGGGTGGCGAACAACTCGGCCGGATAGCGAACGTGCCCGGCCAGGGCCGAGGGTATCTCGGCCGCAGGCCGCACGATCTCAGGTGCCAGCTGTGCCCAGGCCGCACTCACAGGATCCGGATCCCGAGTGAGATAGACGGTGGTGCTACCCGTTGCTGCCGCCACCACCCCCACCAAGCTGGAGCGCAGGTACCGAACCTTCTCACCTCGCCACCTGACAGCCGGCGAGAGCGGGAAGGCCTCCGCTGAGACCAGGCCGTTAGCAACCCAGTACAGCGCCCGGTCAATCACCACGGCGTGCGCGCCGCTGAACCGGGCGAACGGGGCGAAACGATTCAACCGCTCCGCCACCTCGCGGTGCCAGAGAATGAGGGCCGTATCCGTGACCGCGTCGGAGGCGACCAGCTGCGGGCTTTGGAGCACCCATGCGAGCGCCAGCCTCCTGAAGAGTCCGCCGGCCGGCACGCCGACCGTCCCGCGGTCGCCCGGCGCGACCACCGCGAAGTTGACTATGCCGGGCCCAAACAGCACCTCCGGATGCTCCAACTGGAGCTCACTCACGCCCGACACGGCCGAATCAGGCCGCGAGAGATCGGGCACGAAGAGCGGCAGTCCGGTGCTCGAGACCCGGTGTGCAAGCACCGCGACAGCGCCAGTCGCCGACGTGAACGGTCCTGCATGGACCCGATCCCACGACAGGTCGGCCCCACCTTGGCGCGCCGCAGATAGGTCCAGCTGCCGTGCTGCCACGTACACAGGAACCGGCCGGTCGTCACCGGTCCAATACACGTCGAGTGCCGGGTCGAGGAAGCGCGCGTGCGGATCCGGATCGGCTACCCGGTCGAGGAACACCCTGACGGCGAAGGCATCCCACAGCGGTGCCGGCTCGAGTTCCGGCTGGTGCCGGGCGACCGCCCGGGGCTCAGAGGACGCCAGCGCCTGGATTGCGACCTCCTCTGGAACCGCGCCATGAGCCGCCTGGAGGAATTCCCGGCGGCGTTCCTCCACCGCAGTATGGCGCAGCTCCTCAGGGGTACGCACCGCGCCGGCGAACGCCGGAACCACGTAGTGACCGGCGAAAGACGCAACCGCCAGTAGTGCCCAGGGAACGATCACGACCGCGGGCCGCGCTGTCCACATCCATATGAGGGAAGCACTGGCAACGACCAACGCAAGGGCGCTGAGCATCCGGGCCACCGGGATCCGCACTCCCGTCAGCACAGTGTCGGCCGGGACGTCGTGGATCCCCGCGACGTACTCGACGGGCTCAAGCCGGTAGCCCCAGAACAGGGCGAGAGCGAACGCCACGAGGAGGCCGGCGAGGTGCCACCGCGCCATGTAGGTCACGTGGAGCCGCCGCTTCGCCCAGCGGATTGCCCCCACCGCCGCGTACAGCACTGCGGTAATGGCAAGCATCACACCGCTCAGCAGTGTGGCAAAGGAGTGGAGGGTACGGTACCAGGGAAGTTGGTACAGGTAGAAGCCAAGGTCGCGGCCCAGCAGGGGGTCGACCGTACCCACCGGCACATCGAACCGGGTGAGCGCCCGAGCATACCACCATCCGTCGGCTCGATGGCTCAGGGCGATGGCGAGTATGAGGCCTAAGCCAGCGGCGGCAACCAATAGGTACTGGCGGGGAATCGCCTCAAGGATCTCCAGATCGCCGAGCCGGCGGGGCACGTGCACCGAACCGATGGACCGGTACACGAGATAGAGGTTCCCCAAACACCACACGGCTGCCGCGACGAACGCCGTGGCCAGGAGCGCTGTCTGAAGTTGCCGGATCCCGCCGTGCGTCGCGCCGACGCCCAATGCCTCGGCCCACAGTCGGCCGGCAGTGCTCACCACCAGCCAGCGGCCCCCAACGAGTGCGACGAGCACGGCGACGACCGCCGCCTGTATCCACCTGATCCGCGGCGCCATGGCGCTAGACCGCTACGCCCTGCTCCCGCAACCAGGTTTCGACCTCATTCCGATACTGGGCGAGGGAGTCTTCGGCGGTGGACTCGAACCGCATGACCAGCACCGGCTGCGTGTTGGATGCTCGGATGAGACCCCACCCGTCGGGATACGAGATTCTGGCACCGTCCAGGGTGAGGACGTCGTACCGCTGGGCAAAATGCCGCGCGGCGGCTTCGACCACGGCGAACTTCCGGTCGTCCGCACAATCAACACGGAGCTCCGGTGTGGCATACGTCTTCGGTAGGTCGGCCAGCAGCGTAGATAGTGGGCCACCGACCCGGGCGACGTACGCCAGCAGGCGAGCTGCAGCGAACAGGGCATCGTCGAAGCCGTAGTAATCCCCACCAAAGAACATGTGTCCACTCATCTCGCCCGCCAGAGGAGCCTGAAGCTCCTGCATCTTCGCCTTGATCAACGAATGGCCGGTCTTCCAGATGACGGGGCGAAGCTCCGCAGCAGCCAACGCTTCAGCCAGGACATTCGAACACTTCACATCGAAGATCACCGCATGGCCCGTTCCCGCCCGATCGACCAGATCGCGGCCGAACAGCACCAGCAGCTGGTCGCCGTACACCACGGTGCCTGACTCATCGACCGCGCCGATGCGGTCCCCATCACCGTCAAACGCAATGCCCAGCTCCGCACCCGTACAACGCACCGCGGCCCGAAGATCATCCAGGTTCTCCAGCACCGTGGGATCGGGATGGTGATTGGGGAACGTGCCGTCGGACTCGCAGTACAGGGGAACGACGTCCGCACCGAGCCGGCTCAGAACCGACTCGGCCACGAGGCTGGCGGTCCCGTTACCGCAGTCGACCACCAGCTTCACGGGGCGCTCGATCGGCCCGTTGCGGGAAACGACCGCGTCTGCGTATCGCGACAGCATGGAATCGTCCGCCTCGATGTTCCCGTCGCCAGAGTCCATCCCGTCAGTTTCGATCAAGCGCCTGAGCTCTTGGATCTCCGCCCCGTGGAGAGTGGACCCGGCAACGAGCACCTTGAATCCATTGAACTCAGGTGGGTTGTGCGAGCCGGTGACTTGAATGCCGCCGTCCGACTCGAGTTCGTGTTGCGCAAGATAGAGAGCCGGCGTGGGGAGCACGCCGATGTCCACTGCCCTGCCGCCCGCCTGTGCGATCCCGTCGCGCACGGCGCGTGCCAGCAGCTCACCGGAGGGCCGGTTATCCCGTCCAACCAGCAACCGTGGGTCGCGCGCTATGCGCCGTCGTGCCAGCGTCGTGACCGCGCGGCCGATGGCATGAGCCACCGGCGGCACTAGCTCGTCGCCGACCACGCCGCGAATGTCGTATTCCCGGAAGATGACGGAGGGCGTCTGCATGGGATTCTCAGCGAACCGTGCTAGCGTCGGCTAGACGGTTGCCGTGCTACGCCCAATGGAACCGCACACCGCGTACCGCGCACTGCTCACCTCGAAACCGTCACCATCACGTCGGGCGTGAGCTGCCGGCTTCCGTCCCTCGCCACGTCCAGGGCGCGATTCGGCCACACCCCGAACAGCAGGAGCAGCGCAGCCGTGGCACCCACGACCCAGCGAGCGGCACCACCGACCCGCGTGGTCTCGTGAGCCGCCTCGGAGATGGGCGGCTTCATATACATGGCCATGATCACCGGCAGGTAATACCCTGCCGAGACAATGCTGGCGCCGACGAGTACAACGGCGAGCACTGCCTGGTCGGCGTCGACCGCCGCGGACAGGATGTACCACTTCCCGATGAACCCAGCAGTCCCCGGGAAGCCGAGTAGGGACAACATGAACACCGTCATGGCGAATGCCAGCCACGGCCGACGCTGGGCGAGACCACTGAAGTCATCGATCAGCACCTCGCGCTCGCCACCGCGTCCAGAGGCTGCCAGGATCGCGAAGGCACCCACCGTCATGAGCGTGTAGGCGAATACGTAGTAGAGCAAGGCCGCGGCTCCGAGCTCGGTCCCACTTGCCACGGCGGTCAGCAGATAGCCCGCATGCCCAATGGAGCTGTACGCCAGCATACGCTTCAGGTGGCGTTGCGCCAGCGCGATCAGATTGCCGACCACCATGGTAATGGCCGCGAGCCACCAGACGGCTTCCGTCCAGACGGCATCCGCCGGCGCGAGGCCCTGGAGGAGCACACGGATCAGGGCCACGAACCCCGCTGCCTTGACCGCTGCCGCCATGAACGCAGTGACCGGCGTCGGCGCGCCGTCGTATACGTCGGGCGTCCACATGTGAAACGGCACCGCGGCAACCTTGAACCCAAATCCCACCAACAGCATCCCAACGCCCACGGACAGCATGAGGTTCGACTCAAGTCCGAGGCTCGTGACCTGGACGTAGATGAAGGTGAGATTCGTGCTGCCGGTCGATCCGTAGATCAGGGCGATTCCGTACAGGAAGAAGGCCGAAGCAAAGGCTCCCAGCAGAAAATACTTCAGCGCTGCCTCGGCAGCGAAAACACTGCGGCGATTGATGCCCGCCAGCACGTAGACCGACACCGACATGAGCTCGAGGCCGAGGAAGATGACAATGAGATCGGCCCCGCCACCCATGAACATCATCCCAACCGTAGCCAGAAGAAGCAACAGATAGTACTCCGGCACGACCATCCGCTCTCGGCCCAAATACCCCAGGGAGAGCATCACGGCGAGGATGCCCCCCAGCAGGAAGATCGTGGCGCTGGCGTACCGAAAGCCGTCCAGGGCCACCATGACCTCGAGGCCGACGGGCCCCACATCTCGGATCCAAAACCACACTACCGCCACCAGGGTGGTGACCAACGCGATGAGGGCCAGATGACCGACGAATCGCTGATCCTCCTCGTCGCGATGCCGCCATGCCACCGCCAGCATCAGCACCAGGCACCAGCCGGTGAGGATCAGCTCGGGCAGGAGCGCCACTGCGATCCCACCGGGCTCACTCAGGTCGATCCGCGGCCCAATCACTGCTCACCCCCCGGTGTACGCGCCTGAGCAACGGCCGCCTCGGGCTGGTGCACCTGTTCCACCAACGCCTCGACGGAGGCCTCAACGCGATGGAGGAACGGCCGCGGGTAGATCCCGATCCACAATATGCAGGCGACCAGCGGTCCGAGGACCAACAGTTCCCGCACCGACAGATCCGGCATCCTCGCCAGCTCCGGCCTCTCGAACTTGTTGTAGATCAGGCGCTGGAGCGCCCGCAGCAAGTACAGCGCTGCAAAAATGACACCCGTCGCGGCCACCGCCGTCGCCCAAGGGTACTCACCAAAGGAGCCGATCAGAACCAGAAACTCGCCAATGAACCCGTTGGTCCCCGGCAGTCCAATGGATGACAGCGCCACCAGGCTCAGCACTGCAGCCAGGGCCGGCACCACACGAGCGATACCGCCAAACGCGGCAACCTCTCGGGTATGCGCCCGTTCATACAGCATGCCCGCCAGGAAGAACAACGCCCCCGTCGAGATGCCGTGATTGATCATGATGATGATCGCCCCTTCTACGCTCTGGACAGTCAGGGCCCAGATGCCCAGCATCACGAAGCCGAGATGGCTGATGGAGGAATAGGCCACGAGCTTCTTGAAATCGGGCTGGACCATCGCCACCAGAGCTCCGTAGATGATGCCAATCAGGGCGAGAACGACGATGACGTTCACCATCGTTGGGTGAAGCGCTACCCCGGGGAAGAACGGCACGGCGAAGCGCAGAAAGCCGTACGTCCCCATCTTCAGGAGGATGCCCGCCAGGATGACCGAGCCCGCCGTCGGCGCCTCGACGTGCGCGTCCGGCAACCAGGTGTGGAACGGGAACATCGGCACCTTGATGGCGAAGCCGAGGAAGAAGGCGCCGAACAAGAGCAACGCAAACGGCCGCACCACTTCGATGTTGCGCAGAAAGTGGTGGTAGTCGAACGACTGCACGCCGGTCGCGCGGTACACCATGAAGTAGATCGTCAGGATCGCCACCAGCATCAGGAGCGATCCAACGAAGGTGAACAGGAAGAACTTGATGGCCGCATAGATGCGCTTGGGGCCGCCCCAGACCCCGATGAGGAAGTACATCGGGATCAGCATGATCTCCCAGAAGACATAGAAGACGAAGAGATCCAGGGCGACGAACACCCCCAGCATGCCGGTGGTGAGCACCAGAAGGAGCGCGTAGTACGCTCGTTCCTTGTCTCGGATGTAGTTCCAGCTCCCGAGGACGGCGAGGGGCATCGTGAACGTGGTCAGCAGCACCATGAAGAGGGAGATCCCGTCCACACCCACCCGATACGCGATGCCCCAGCCCGGAACCCACGGATGGACCACTTCGAACTGCATCGCCGCCGTGCCGGGCTCGAACATCCACCAGAGCGGCACGGACAGCAGGAATTCCACCACCGCCCCCGCCAGGGCGACCCGCTTGGCGAGGTGCTCGGGGCTGAGCAGGATCACCAGCCCCGCCAGCAGCGGGAACAGCAGCAGCGCGTCGAGCACCCAAGCGGCGTAGTTCATCGCGGTCACCGGATCACGGCGCGCATCAGTATGAGCACGCCCATGACGAACAAGAACAGGTACACGCCGACCGATCCCGTCTGGAATCGGCTGCCTACCCACCCGAGCGCCCGCGCCACAGTGGCGGAGCCGTTCACGAACGCTCCATCGATGACCTTCACATCCATGACCTTCCAGAAGGCACGGTCCGACATCCACATGACCGGTCGCACCACCAGCCAGTCGTAGATCTCGTCCACGTACCACTTCCGCAGGAGCACCCGCTGGATCCCAGTCTCGACCGGCGCTTCACGCGCCGGCTTGAGCTGGGCGGGCTTGAGGAAGTTCCAGGCACCGAGAATGCCTGCGGCGGCGACGACTGTCGCCAGACCGAGCAGCATCCACTCGGTGTCGCTCCCCAGGTGCAGATCCGGCAAATACGCTGCGCTCCCCTCCGTCACGGGCTCCAGCCAATGGTGCAGCCACCCACTGCCGGGAAGGATGGCCGGGAGATTGAGCAGCCCGGCGAAGACACTGCCGACGGCCAACACCAACAGCGGTCCCGTCATGACCCACGGAGCCTCGCGGAGATGGCCGCGCTCCTGCTCACCTGTGCGATTCGGGCCATGAAACGTGTACAGCATCATGCGCGTCATGTAGAACGCGGTGAGCAGTGCAGCTACCACACCTACCATCCACAACACGTAGAACGCCCCAGCGTCATGACCCCGGACAAAGGTCATGGCCAAGATCTCATCCTTGGAGAAGAAGCCCGAGAACAGCGGCACGCCCGCAATCGCAAGGGTCGCGACCCACATGAACCCGGTGGTCCACGGCATGGCACGCCGCAGTCCTCCCATGTTTCGCATGTCCTGGGCGTCCTCATGGCGATGGGTCGCATGGTAGGCGTGGTGCAGCGCGTGGATCACACTCCCTGAACCCAGGAAGAGCAGCGCCTTGAAGAAGGCGTGTGTCGTCAGGTGGAACATGCCGGCCGCATATGCCCCGACTCCCACGCCCATGAACATGTACCCGAGCTGCGAGACGGTTGAGTACGCGAGGACCTTCTTGATGTCCCACTGCTTGAGCGCGATCGTCGCCGCAAACAGCGCCGTCGCCGCACCCACCGCCGCCACCACGAAGCTCGACACCGGAGCGATGGCGAAGAGCACGTTGGTGCGGGCCACGAGGTAGACGCCCGCGGTCACCATGGTCGCGGCATGGATGAGCGCCGAGACAGGTGTCGGGCCTGCCATGGCATCGGGCAGCCAGGTGTACAGGGGGATCTGCGCCGACTTTCCGGCACACCCCAGGAACAGGGCTAGGGTGATCAGCGTGATGGTGGTCCCACCAACCTCGAAGGTCCCGGGTGCCGCCTCGAACACCTCCACGAAGGAGAGGCTCCCCACCGCGTGGAAGATCATGAACATCGCGATCAGGAACCCGAAGTCCCCGATGCGGTTCATGATGAACGCCTTCTTCCCCGCGTCGGCAAACGCGTTGTTCTCGAACCAGAACCCGATGAGCAGATAGCTGCAGAGCCCGACGCCCTCCCAGCCCACGAACATCACCGGGAAGTTGGCGCCCAGCACCAGCACCAGCATGAAGAAGACGAAGAGGTTGAGGTAGGCGAAGTAGCGCGCGTAGCCCGGATCATCGCCCATGTAGCCGACGCTGAAGATGTGGATCACCATGCTGACGCCGGTGACTACCATCAGCATCACCGCCGACAGCTGATCCACCTGGAACGCCAGGTCGATCTCGAGCCCGCCAGCGGGCATCCATTGCCAGTAAGTCAGCACGTACGGACTGTGCGGCGCCGCCGTGGCGACTCCACCAACCACCCCGACGGCGATGAGGAAGGAGAGCACGAGGACACCGACACCGATGGCGCTTACCGCTCGCTTGGCTTCGGGCCGCAGCAGGCTCAACGCACCGTTCGCGACGAATCCCGCGAGCGGTAGCAGTACGACCAACCACACCCACCCAACCGATGCCGGCATCATCCCCTCAGCAGGTTGATCTCCTTGACGTTAACTGAGCTCTTGTGCCGGTAGATCGCGATCATGATGGCGAGACCCACGGCCGCTTCCGCGGCAGCCACCGCCATGACGAAGAACACGATCACCTGCCCCTCACGGCCCAGCTGCTGCGCCAGAGCGACGAACGACAGATTGACCGCATTCAGCATCAGCTCAATGCACATGAAGATCACGATGGCATTGCGGCGGAGCAGCACGCCTGCCACACCGAGGCTGAACAGGATCGCCGAAACGCCGAGTGACGGGCCCAGGAGCATCAGAGTCTCCTCTTCGCGAGGACTACCGCACCTANNGAAACGCCGAGCGCTGGGCCGAGCAGCATCACAGCTTCCTCTTCGCAAGGACCACCGCACCTACGATGGCAGCGAGGAGCAATATCGAAGTGATCTCAAACGGCACGAGAAACCCGCGAAACAGCGGCTCGCTGATGACGCGCACCGCTCCTTCCTGTTCCGTGAGCTGCACCATGGCCCCCGTGGGGAGTTGCAGCTCCTCTGCGGGCACGATCCGCACGAGGACCCAGAGTTCCACGACCAACAGAGCGCCGACCGCAAACATCACGAGCCGACCCGCCCAGCCCAGCATGTCCGTGGGACCCGCCCGGCCGAGATTGAGCAGCATGATCACGAACAGGAAGAGCACCATGATGGCGCCGGCGTATACCAGCACCTGGATCGCCGCGATGAAATGGGCGTCCAACAGCACGAAGATCGCGGCCAGCGCGAACAGCGTGCTGACGAGCCACAGGGCGCTGGCCACCGGGCTCCGCCGCGTGATGCAGAGAAACGCGGAAATGATCGCGACGGCAGCGAAGAACCAGAAGACCGCTTCGGTCCCGCTCACGGCTCACTCACCCTTGGGGTCGGAGGGATCCCACAATGTCGAAACCGGATGGGTCTGCGCACAAAGCCGTTCCAAGTCGTAGACGAAGCGGTCGCGTTCATATTCAGAGTTCTCGTAGTGCACGCCCACGTGA
>WVYX01000088.1:3333-13811 GCA_011772755.1 Gemmatimonadales bacterium | reverse complement strand
TAGCAGTATTGGGTGGACGACGCCAAGCCGGTGTCATCGTACGAGGTCGAGTTGGGTCCGAGATCCGCGACTTTCGTGAACGTTCCCGTGGGACTGTTCGACCGATGAACCTCGTGTCCCGCTTCGTCGCCGTTGCGGTCGGTCCACGTCACGTTGATCTGGGTCTCCGAGACCGCTGTGGCCGAGAGGTTCGTCGGCGCCCGGAACGGCGCTGCGCCCGCGGCAGGGCTGCTCAGCAATCCCAGCGCAAGCGCCGCCGCGGCTGCCTGATTCTCAGCCGCGATTTCCAGGAACCGCTCGTGGGTGTCGATGTACATGTACGAGTTCTGCTCCACGTACTGCACCATCGGGTGCTGCTCCAGAGCCCGCAGCCGGCCCTCGGGCACGACCGCCGAGAAGCCCTTGATGGTGTGCTGGTAAGTGTGGCGCATGGTGAGCCCGTGTGCCGCGGCCAGCTGGAGCGCCAGCTGGACGGGCTCCTTCACGTCATCGTTGAACACCACGATGTACTGGCCGGGTATCAGGTCGGCTTCTTGGACACTGAGGCTCGGGGCCGGCACCTCCTGTTCCCCCGGTTCGAGGATGGGCTGGTCCGTACAGCCGGCAAGCCACATCACTCCAGCCATCAATGCTGCGGGTAGTACTCGCCGTCGTCGCATGGCAATCACTCCAGGCACGAGGTTAGTCATTGGGCCAGCCATGCCAGATGCTACAGTGCCCTGCCCGGTCCGTGCCCTGCAGGCTGTGCAACTGGCGCGCCAGCGCCGCGTTCATGACCGCCAGAGGATCGAGGTGCAGCATGCCATCAGCGTCGGTGCGCACGACCCGGCCAAAATGACCCTGGCTGAGCCCATGGCCAGTCTCATGCAGCGCCACCGTCTCCACATCGAACGGATTGGCGTCCGCGTCGATCCCCCAGGTGAGGTTGTTGTTGTAGTAGATCTCCCGGAAAGCAGTATCCAGCTTCCCATCGCCGTTGATATCGTGGTCGGTTGCCGGGTCGAGGAATATGAACGAGAAGGTCACCGACAAGACGTACTCGCTGCCGCCAACAAGCAAGGCGTCGAAGAAGGCTGCAGGCATCCAGCCCGCGTGAGTGATGTCTGCCAGGAAGGGGTCTCCCACGTCGCCGAAGCCCAGCAGACCGTCTACGATATCCGGATCGGCACCCGTGTCCGGCAGCTTCACGATGCCTAGACTGACGCACGGCACACCGCTCCAGGTCGCCACAGCCCGATCGATTGCCGCCTCGGTCTGCCCGCCGGTGACATCGGGATTCGCCGCCCCATCGCCTGCGTCCACCAGGTAGGTGATGCTGTTTGCCGCAGCCGCCCGGCGCACGTCGCCCGCAACCCAGTGGTGACCCAACTCCACGTTCCGATCGTCGGCCACGACGGCCTGGGCGTGGTGGCCGCTCCCCGCATCCGTGAGCCACTCCGCCGAGATCACCCGAACGTTGAAGTCCAGCGCCTCGAGTCGCTGGTTCATCGTGACCAGCACGCCGCCCACGTCGGCGCCCAGGCCTTTCTTGCGGACCGAGAACTCCGGAAAGCCGGTGGCGTTGGGCGGACCGGTCGTGGGCTCCCGGTCACATGCTGCCAACACGGCGAGAGGTAACAGAGTAGCGACAGCTACTCGGGCGACAATGGACCGGTGCTTCTCCCACATGGCGGCCTCCGAGCCGGTGCACGGTTTACCTCGTGGCGGCCGACAAGATCGCGGCGGTACCATTCCCCAGTTCAATTCGCCCACTCCAGCCTGCGGCCGTCGCCCGAAAGCTGGTATGCCGCCCAGTAGTACGGTGAGGAGTATCGGCCGTGGACCAACATGTCCCGCTGCGCTTGGGCCAGTGCCTCAGCCGGCGAATCCTCGCCAAGGGCAGCGTAGAACCGCTCAGCCAGCTCGGCAGCTCCGGCATCGTCAATGCGCCAGAGAGTAGCCACCACGTTCCGCGTGCCGGCGTATAGCAGCGCCTGTGCCAACGTGGTGTAGTCCTCGCCCCGCGCGAACTCAGTAGACCATGCAACACCGACGCCGGTTTCGCAACCCGACAGGAAGACCAGCGGGCTGCGCACCGTACGCCCGAGGATCTCGTGGACTTCCAGCCGACCGTCGTCGCTCCGGCCTGAGGATCCCGCCGCGAGTTCGATCCGCGAGAACATCGGGTTGCGCGCATTCATCACGCCATGAGTCGCCACATGGACCAGACCAGGCTCCGCGAGCGCCTTGCGAACCCTGACCTCGGTTGCCTGTTCGGCAAGATGCTTCAGCGCCCCCGGGAAGCTTCGCTGGACTCTCGTCGCCTCCTCACGTGTGGAGGGCAGGGCCTCGGGAAGAGGGGCGAAGACCTGCAGGGAACGCAGTGACCTACCAGCCAGTGGACGCAGGCTCGAGCGGCGATCTTCCCTCAGCAACGGCAACGCCGCCGAAGAAGGCAGGTAGCTCAGGACGTAGTCCTCAACGAAGTGCCGATCCGTCGCCCCGTCCCTAAGCACCGCATAGGGGAGGTAACTGAGGACGCTATGGGGCACGATGATGACGTGCCGGGCATCCGATAGCCCACCTGCGTCGAGCACGGGCTGCAGCAGCACTTGGTGCAAGCCCTGCCCCACATGCCCCAACGCCGAGGAGTCGGGGTGCGGCGTCCGCAGCAAGTCGCGCAGGATCCGTACGCGAATCGCCAGATTCTGCTCTGTCAGGGCGGACTCGACAACTTCAACGGCATCAGACCTGACCACGAATATCAGTACCCGATCGGGCGTGACCAAGTATTCAAGTAGCACTTCGCCGGGCAGGAGTGCGCGCTGCACATCCGTCGCCCGCACCCGCCGCGCACCGAGTAGCGTGGTGCCACGCGGGTCACGCTCGGCAGCATGCACCAATAGCGCTTCGTACTCGCTCCGGGCCTCGGCCAGCTCACGGTGCAATCGGGCAATGTTCTCGACAAGCACGCTGTCGCGATCCGGCGGCGGAGTGGCCTCCAATTGGTCGAGCTGATCGACAAGCACGCCAACGCGGCGCAACGTTTCTTCGCCCTGCATCAGGCTGGCGGCGGTCGAGTGTGCCGCCACGATCTCCCCGTGTGCCGCCGTGAGATGCTCGAGCAGGGCGCGTCCCCGCATCGCGTCCGCGACCTCGAACGCCTCGTCGGCCTTTCCCTGACGGAGTAGCGCCAACACCAGGTCCACATAGACCCTCGTTCGCTCTGTCAGATAGGTCGTGCGCAGCAGGCCGGATCCGAACCCGCCGCGGATGCGTTCCACGGCGGCAACGGCTCGCCGTCCGGCAGCGACTGCAGAGTCACCCAGCCCGAGGTCGGCGTAGGCCCGGGCGCGAAGGGCTTCCGCTTCCCACTCAGTTCCGTATCCCCCCCGCGCCAAGTCCTGGCGAGCGGCATCAAGCACGCGAAGCACACGTTCCGGCGCATGCGCCCGCTCGGCAATCCTTGCCTCTGCCAATGCGACTGCGACCCGGGCAACTCGGGCGTCGAGCGCTCGCGCCAGATGCCGGGCCTCGCCTACGAGCTCTCTCGATCGGCCGCTATCCCCGCTTTCCTGCGCCACCTCGGCCAGCAACGTCAGATCGGCAAGTTCCTCCCACCGGGCGCCGGCAGCACGATGAATGGTCAACGCCTGCTGGGCCCGCTGGCGGGCCAGCTGGATGTTGCCCAGCGCGACATGGATCTCGGCCACGCTCCGCAAATCGGCTCCCCTTTCCAGCTGGAGGCCGAGCTCCTCATTGATCTCCTGCGCATCGGCGTACAACCGAAGGGAGCGCCGCAGGTCGCCTGCATCCCGGTAGATCTCCGCAAGGGCTTCGAGGTTACTGGCTTCTTCCTGCCGCAGTCCTTGCTCTCGCGCCTGTTGTAGCGCGCTGTCGAGGACGGCGATAGCCTTGCTCGGTTCGCCCAACGCCGCGTATGCAGTGCCCAGCTGGCCGAGATTGTTGAGTTCACCGATCACGTAGCCAGCCGCTTGAAACAGCCGCCGGGCCTCCAGCAGCGAGGCGACGGCCCGCTCGGGGTTCCCGATCCACACGTCGAGCATCCCCAGATTGTTCAGGGCGATCCCCTCCCGTCTGGACTCGCCCAGGGAGCGGCTAATCGCACGCATCTCCTTGAACCCCGCCCGCGCGGCTCGGTAGT
Organism: Gemmatimonadales bacterium; assembly: GCA_011772755.1. GTDB lineage: Bacteria > Gemmatimonadota > Gemmatimonadetes > Gemmatimonadales > GWC2-71-9 > WVYX01. The sequence goes on along the minus strand of WVYX01000088.1, from coordinate 9,667 downwards.
TCCCCAGGTCGGTGTGGACCAGTCCGATGTTGTTGGCGGCAATAGCCCGTCCCACCCGGTCCTCCACGGCGCGGGCGGTGCGGGCCGCCTCCTCGAAATGCCGCATCGCGTCGGGCAACTGTCCCTGGTTCCAGGCCACCAATCCGAGGGCATTGTAGGAACTCCAGAGTTCCTTCTCCAAGTTCAGTGCGTGCTTGATGGACAGCGCAGCTTGCTGGTGGCGGTGCGCCTCTTCATACTCGCCCTGCCGGTAGGCAGCGAGCCCCAGCAACGTCAGCGCTTGTGCCTCGACGACGGAGTCGTGCTCTGCTCGCGCCTGCATCAACGCGGGGAGCAGTACCGCCCGCGCCTCATCGAGCTCTCCCTGGCGGTAGTGCTGCCTTGCTAGCTCGATGGCAGATGGAGCCGCCGCCGGGGCATCCGCCCCTGCGGCATGACTTCGCGGCGTTCCATCCGTCGGTTGCTCTCGCGCCTGGTCATTAGGGGCCGCACACGCAACCATCGCGGCGGTACAGCCGAGCAGCGCCACAACGTGGTGATCGGCGCGACGGATCAGTGCCCGATCTCGAATCGGCGTACTCCGGTGGTGGCGGACAACCCGTCTGGCAACAGGGCGTCGACGTACCAGAAGTAGCTTTGTCCCGGAAGCAGCTCGACCGCTGAGGGAAGCGCTAGCATCGAGCTGGTGGTGCTCCCACTCCAGACTCGATCTCCATCTTCATCAGCGAGGGCGACACGATACAGCACGTCCGTGCCGACTTGCCGCCATTCGAACACGGCTTCCCCGCGCACCAGCACGCTACCGTCGCGGGGGCGTACAACCGGAATCTGAAGAACTCCTTCGCCCGCATCGCCGCGCAGTCGGCTCGGCAGGTCCGTTGGAGGAGCCTCGCCGCCGCCGGGCAGAACGACGAGTGCACCAATCACGGTGGCTGCGATCAGCCCACCGATGGCATATCTGCGCTTCCAGCGACGGTGGTGTAGGCGGATTGGACGCCGGCTGACCACCGCCATGACCGCCCGGTCGACCTCGGGGCCTGGCGGCTCCAGACCATCAACATAATTTGCCATCGCCTCGCGGAAGCGGTCGGCGTCAGCCTTCCCCTCAGTCTCCAGTGGCTCGGCCTGCTCTCCGTCGAGGTAGCGCTGTGTTTCGTCGTCGAATCCGTTGTTGCGTTCCATTATTGTTGCTCCTGCTGCAAGCCAAACGGCTCAGGCGCCCGCAACGCAATCCTGCGCTCCGATCGCCATCATCACCGCGTAGTCGACCTCGCAACTCAACACTTCCAGGCATACCAGGTACGTTGCAATCGCTTCCTCGAAGCGCACGGCCTCGAGCCGCGCCAGCCCGTCCGCCCAAACGACAGGTTCGTCATCAAGGAATACGTGCGCCTCGTTGCTGAATCTGCTGTGCCACATCACAGGAACGGTTCCAGATACGCTCTCAACGCGTCACGGGCGCGGTGGACGCGCATCTTCAGCGCATCCTCGCTGACACCAAGGAGCTGCGCCATCTCCGCGTAGGAGTATTGTTGCACGTGCTTCAGAACGAACGCCTCGCGCTGCTCCGGCGTGAGCTGCTCCAGCCCCGCGTCGACCGCCTGTCTGATTTCAGTTTCCATGAGCCAATCGTCCGTGCGCTCGGGACCAGGCATCTGCGCCTCGAGCGGCACGTGCACCCGTTGCCGGTTCCGTACGTTGTGGCACTGGTTTGTGAGAATGCGGAAGAACCAGGACCGAACCTTGGTCGGACGGCAGGAAGCCAACTTGTCGAACGTCCGGATGAACGCTTCCTGCATGGCGTCGGCCGCCAGGTCGGCGTCGCCGCACAGAGAGACCGCATACCGCCCAAACTCCATGCGGTACCGCTCAACCAAGACGCTGTACTGGTCTACCTCGCCGGCAAGCACGCGCGCGACAATCATCTCATCGCCGAGGCTCATCTATTCCTCACGAGACATGGGGACTGGGGAAAAAGTAACGCTCATCTGCCTGGGCGCGAGCCCGGAGCGGTGGCGCCGCGACACTACGCACCGGACCTGGGCCACTGTCACCACTCGCGTTACCTCCCCGGGTATCCGGGTGTCTGTAAGCAGCGGGCAAGGATCGAGGCACTCCCAAGCCCTTATTCCTCAGTCTTTTACTGCTACTGTCGAAAAAGGTGGGCTCCATGCCGCAGCGTCGGTGCGCGGTGGTTTCTTGTTCTATTGCCCGAAGAACGGCGTTTGAGTCAGGAGCCGCGTCGTGGACCAGCCCTCCCCCCCTTGCCCTCTCAGGCACTCTCCCTGCCATGACACTGTCTCGACATCCGCCGTAACAACTGCAGTGCCGCAGTGACGAGCGGAACAAACGAGCGGAGCGGTAGCTGGTGCGTGCGGCGAACATCCGCACACAGACTGGCGCAATTCTTTCCCATCAGGAGGAACGCATGAACAAGAAGATCGCAACAGCTCTATCTGTCGCCGCGACGGCCGTCTTCCTGGCTGGCTGCGTCACCGACTATGTCGGCTGGGCGGAGCACCAGACCCAGTCTGAAGCCAAGCTGTGGGGCCAGGAGGTCGCGGTCTCCACCGGCATCGACCAGGAAACCGGGACCTATGCGCCCACGGTCAAGTACGACTGCCGCGGACAAGGCTCCGCTTGCTCTGTCTTCCTGGTCACCTACAGGAACCCGGTGTTCGGCGCCTTCAGCCGTGACGGCATCGTCGACCGCGACGGCGAGGACATCCAGGGCAACGCGGGGAGCCTGACCGCCGCGCCCGCGACACCCGCTGGACAGTTCCACAAGGCCTACACCTGGAGCGACAACGCTGCAGGCTGCCAGTTCTTCAGCAACCTGAAGCAGAACTTCCTGCGCATTGCTCCAGCGATCGCCTTTTGCTTCACCGCCCCATCAGAGGAGATCGACAAGGACCTGGACCTCCATGAGGACTTTGGCGATCTGGGCCAGCTGTTCGCCGGCATCTGGTCCGGGGTTGTCGGGCGCGGCTTCTCGATCGAGATGACCTCCATCGAGCTGAACGGTATCTCCTACGAGCTCGGGAGCCCGCTGTCCATCGACATGGCTCACAACGGCCTGCGCCCGATGAGCTTCGCGATGGATCTCACGACGCCCGGCGGGAAGGCCCTGATCCAGGCGATCCTGGAGAACACCAACCATGGCGAGCCGGTCACGCTGGCGGCTAACTTCTCTGGCGGAATGCGGGTGGCGCTGCCGGTTATCATGGCGGTAGCGTTCAACCACGACCGGCTGGAGGTGATCAAGTAGATCGCAGTCACCGCATAACCTGGGGGCGAGGGGCGCGAAAGGTTAGCCTCTCGCCTCTTTTTTCGCCAGTCTCTTGAGACCAAGTTATTAGCTACCAGATCCCCGAACCGAATGGGCCGTGACTAAACGAACCCGCAGGCTCGCCCTGCTGCTCGCCGCTTCGCTGTCTTGCCAGCCGGCCTCGGACGACGCACCTCATCATGAAACGGCGCAGACGCTGCCGGTGGCCCTGGCGCCAGGGCGCTCACCTCGGGAGAAGCTCTCCCCGCAACTGCGGCGCATAGTCTACGGCCGCAGCTCCGACACGAAGCTCAGGGTGCTAGTCGATCTCTCCGTGCAGCTCGACCTCCACAAGCTGGGGGAAGCTCTCAGGGAGCAGCAAGCCGGCAAGCGGGAGCGTCGCCGGATCGCCGTCGACGCGTTGCGGCAGGTCGCAGAGCAGAGCCAGCGGCGGCTCGAGCCGTTCCTGGAGGAAGGACGCCGCGGGGGCTCGATCGATTCCTACCGAAGTTTCACCGTCGTCAACCGCTTGCTCGTGAGCGCCTCGCCCGCAGCCATTCGGGCTCTGGCCGAACGGGATGAGGTCGCTGCCATTGAAGAGGAATCGACCGGGGAAGCGCTGGTTCTCACCTCAACGAGCCGTGCGTCCCACAGCCAGGATGAACAGTCGTGGGCGCTGAGGGCGATCGGAGCTCAAGCTGTTTGGCGACGGGGTTGGGACGGGCGGGGAGTCGTCGTCGGCATCATCGATGCGGGCGCTAGCGCGTCCCACGAGCAGCTACGTGGAAACTTTCGCGGAGGCACGGGTTCCTGGTACGACCCCACGGGCGTAGACGCCACGCCACAAGACGCGCTCACTGGGCATGGCACTACAATCCTCAGCGTGGCCGTCGGACAGAACCTCGACGGCCTGATTCTCGGGACGGCCCCGCAAGCAGAATGGATCGCCTGCGCCGGGATTCCCGACGGCCGCTACAACAACATCGCATTCACCGAGTGCGCCGACTGGATGCTCAATGAGGGTCAACCGGACGTGCTCATCAATGCCTGGCTGCTCCCGGACGAAGGTTGTCTGCGCCCACTCCAGCGAATCGTCGACGCGTGGCGAGCGGCGGAGATCCTGCCCATCTTCGCCGCCGGCAACGAGGGTCCGGAAGCGGGAACGGATCGATCGCCGGCTAACTACGTGGGTCTGTACCCCGGCGATGGCACTGCGCTGTCCGTCGGTGGCGTCGTGGAATCCGGACGGGCCCTTGCAAACTCCGGCCGGGGTCCCAACAGCTGCGACGGTTCGACCTACCCTAGCCTTGTTGCTCCCGCAGAGGACGTGCTGGCGGCTTTTCCGTTGACTCCAACCGCGTACAAGTGGGCTAAAGGAACGTCCGTTGCGGCGGGCTTCGTCGCGGGGGCGGCAGCGGTTCTGCTACAGGCTTACCCTGAAGCCGCCGTCAGCGAGGTTGAGGCGGCACTGCGATCGGGTGCGATCGACCTGGGTCCAGCCGGGCCTGACAACGCATACGGTCACGGTCAGCTTTACTTGCCCGCTGCTCTGGATTCCCTCGGCCGATTCCTACGGAATGAGAGATCAAACAAAGACAGCGGCACCGCCAGCGGGCGGTAGCGCGTGCGTCAAAGGATAATGCCTGCGATGGGCAGCTCCAATCGAGGAAAGTCCGAGTCGTTCGTTTCGATCAACAGCGTCCCCTCGAACTCGCCTCTTTCAGCTCGATCCCGCTCGATTGTCACGTAGATGAGATAACTCTGTCCCGGTTCGTCAGCAGCCACCTTCACGGAAAGAAACGGCACATCCGCGGTGGCGGCAGTCACCTGAAAATCTTCACCCCGATGTTTCTTGACGAGTACGGTCTTCTCGGAGACGGTTTTGCGGTCCAGCGCATCGAACGGGATTCGCGCGAAATCCACCCGTTGGACGGATGTGCTGACGATGTCCTCGACGAACGCGCGCAGCTGGATGTCGAGGGAGGGGTAGTCGGGACTGTCCGTCGTCACGGTGATGGTCCCCCGATGTCTACCAACCGGGGTCGCCGGGGTGAGCGCCACAGTTAGTTTGTACTCCCTGCCTTGCTCCACCACCTCTGTTTCCACTACAAAGGCCGGGTTGCTGCATGTCACGTCGACGATCTCCAGCGGTCTGTCGAGATGGTTGATCAGGAACACTTCCTCGCGTGGTGCTTCGCCGGTCACCGTGAAGAAATACACCCGATCTCGCGGGTCGAGTTCGACCGGGGGGGCCACGCGACCACGCAGGCGGAGCACGAACGGCGAACGCTCGGCATCTCGCAGCTCCACCTTCGCGAACTCGTTCAGCGCGCCCTTCAGGTTTCTCGTGTCAATGCTCAACTTGACGCGCCACTCGCTGCCGGCAGGCAGGATCGAGTCGAACGTGGCCATGGTAGCGTACGAAGTGAGGACGCGTTGGACGGCCAGGTCGTTCGGGCTCTCGTTTCGGACCGCAAAGGTGTGCTCGACTTGCTCGCCTTGCACGACCTTGCCGACATCGAATTCCGCGTCGTATGAGACACTATCGCGCGCCCCGAGCCAAGCCCGGTACACAGCGAAAGCAATGCCCACAAGCACGATCACTGTAACGCCCGCAACCAATGCAGCCTTCCTACCTTTACCTCTTGGCATGGCCTACCTCCGTATTACGAGAGCGCCCGGCTTCTGTGGCTCTCGACCAGTCCTTTGACCGTCCCTTTCTGGCCTTGTGCGTCGAGTTGGAGGGCGATCCGACGTTTTCTCCCAGCACTACAACCGAATCGACGGTGACGTGGTTGCTCGCCCAGCGGATCCCCTGGGAGACAACCAAGCTGGTCGGCGGCTGGTTCCCGAGCACGAACACGCACTCCGCCGGTCCGCACCAAATGACGTCACCAGTGTCTCCGGTAATCCGCAGAGGAACTCTTATCGGCCCGCCCAAAGTAGAGCTGCGTGAGTGGACCGTCCAGGGAGCCTGATGTGGTGCGGAGATAGGGAACGAACTCCCCAGTTGACGTGCGTTCACAGACCCCGCTCCGTCCAGTAGCGGACCCTGAGACGCGGTCC
>WVYX01000088.1:0-3285 GCA_011772755.1 Gemmatimonadales bacterium | reverse complement strand
GACTCGAACACCTCGCCCTGCTCCCGCCGCGAGACTATCTGATCCGCGCCAGCGTTGCCCAGTCCCCGCACCGCCGCCAGCACCGGCTTGGGAGCCGTGTTGACGTTCACCCGACCGTCACCATACACCGTGACGTAGGGAGCAATCACGTCGGCCACGGAATCGGTGAAGCCAGAGATGCGGGTGAGGTCGTCGAGACGCTGCAGCGGCCGGTTGGGCGGAAAAAAGGGCGAGCCGACCCGGGCGTACTCCTGCGCCTCGGCACCGTGCGCCCGCGGTACATCGTCGTCATCCTTCCAGTCCTGTAGCGCATCCACTAGCGCCTCTGCCTTGCGCTCGTCCACGAACTGCTGGAGAAAGGCAAGTAGCGTTGCTTCGTCCGCATTGTTCAGGTCGATCCGGGCATTGAGGTCGGCGACGGTGACCTGGAACCTCGCGGAACCGAGCGTCTGCTCCTGCAGCTCCCGCAGCAGCTCCTCCAGCCTGCGAAACACGAGCGCTTGCTCCTTGGGCGTTGCGGCGATACGCAACAGCCGTTTCAACTGCGCCGTCGCCGCCACCACCCCGCTTTCGGCAGCATACCGTGCAACCGACCGGGTTCGCACGTTCATGACCACGTCTACCTCACTGCGTGCCGCGGCCACCACCCCCGCCGCGATGGCGCCGAGTACGACGATGAGCCACAGCACCAGCATCAGGGCCACGCCGCGCCGATCGCCGAGCTTCTTCACTGTACACCTCCCAGCGGCAGCGCCAGCACCACCGTAGGCCCAGCCGGTGCGTCATCCGTCCAATAGGTGAGCGCCAAGGCTCGCGGCACGAGCGCGGGAAACCTCCAGCGATCACTCCAGCCCCGCTCGTGGGTCATCTCCTGCACCTGTACATCAAGCCCGGTGATTCCTGGCAAGCCCACGACTACGCGGGGTGGCGCGACGACACCGACGGCCGTAGCTACCATGACCAGCCCGCTCGAGGAGGGCTCAAGTGTCACCGCCCAGTCGGCGTCGGCGGTGAGTGGGGGAAGGCCGCCAGCCGTGACGAATGAGAGGCGGTCCAGCGGGCGCCCGTCGGCGTCGTACCGGTTCTCGAGGAAGAAGGCCGTGTCCCCTCTCCTGCGGGCAGGCCGCGCGTTTCGGAGGGCATCGTGGATCGTCGCCCGCATGGCGTTTTCCGACTGCAGCACGCGCTGCTTGTCCACCAGCCGCTGCTGAGTGTCGGCGGCGACACCGGCGACGCCGTAGACCAGCAGCGCCACCACCCCCACGAGGACGATGGCCACCAGCAGCTCGAGGAGGGTGAAGCCCGCCCGGGCTCTCACGGAACCTCCACCAGGCGGCGGAGCGAGAACTGGCCGCCCTCCGGCAGCGAGACGACTACCGTCACTAGCCGCACACCATCGCGCCAGGGCTGCGTCTCTAAGTGCCGCTGAAAGCCGCCGTCTAACGCCTCGCGGGGCCGCGTCCAAGCAGCGGTTGGGTCCATCTTCACCAGCTCCATAGCGTCCTCGGCGTAAGCCACCGCCTGGGACCAGCGTTCCAGATTCCGGGTCACCCGTGACGTTCCCGCAAACAAGTCGAGGAATCCCAGCACCACGAGGCCGAGAATGACGAGCGCCACCATGGTTTCCAGTAGCGTAAGTCCGTCTCGTTTCACGGCGACCGCAGCTCGCAGGTAAGCGGATCGACGGGGATGGCATCCGCGACTCGGGCGCTGCGCACATCGAAGGCGCAAGTGCCGATGGGAGAAAGAACGAGCGTAGCAGCCGGCCCCTGAAAACCGGTCAGCCGTCCTTCGGCGAGGGCTCCCCGGCGCAGCGAGGCGGCGCCTCGGAGGTGCCATTGCCCGGTCGACGCGATATGGAGGTAGACGACTTCTCCGCGGCGAACCGCAGCATCACGGGCACTTCCAATGAGCGCAGTGAGCGATGACTCCTCGGCGCGGTCCGGTGGGAGGACGGCCGGCGCGACCAGGCCGGCAGCCATGCCTATGAGGATTAGCACGACCAGCACTTCCAGGAGGGTAAACCCACTACGCATACGCGCGCACCCCGCCAGACTAGAGGATTAGCTCACAAGAGACACACGCAGAGCAAGCGCCGTAACTCAGCACCCACACTGCCACCAGCCTGACACCCGGCAGCTCGCACCGATGGGACCGCTTCCTTTCCACCGGGCGAGAATATGGAGCCCGCTCCGCGTAGGGTCGAACGCCGCGAGCCCGGCCACTCTCCGCCAAGCTGCGCGCGGGATTGGCATGCGTCAACGTTGCTGAGGTCTGAGGTTCGAGGTGTGAGGTGCGACGTCTGAGGTCGCAGCAGGCCCGAGGGTTCAGGACTGTCCGACCGCCGGTGCGGGGTGCGAGGGTAGCGGGGGACCGCCGGGGGCGGCGCTGGGAGTTGCGGGGAACCGCCGGGGGGTGGCCAGGGCGGGTGGGGTAGGACCGCGAGACGCACCCCGTACCAGTGCGGCTGCCTCCCCCCGCCGCCGCACCTGGAGCTTCTTCAGAATACTGTGCACGTGATTCTTGACTGTGGCGACCTCAATGCACAACCGGCCGGCAATTTCCTTGTTCGACAGCCCGGCTTCAATGAGCTGGGCGATCTCCAGCTCCCTGGTTGTCAGATGACGCAACTGCGGCTCGGTTCCATTTGCAGCCGCCAACGCAGCCACCCGTCGGAGTAGCGCGCCCGCGATCCGTGGAGAGCAGGGCAGCTCACCCCGGGCGACCCCCGTCACCGTACTCACCAACTCATCGACAGACGCTTCTCGCGGCACGTACCCCGCCACACCAGCTTCGGCGTACGGGATGATATCGCCTTCCACTTCCGGAACACCGAGGGCCACGACCTTCACCTCCGGCATCGCAGCGGTAATCGCTCTCACCGCGTTCAGGCTGCCGGAGCTCGTCATGTCTAACAGAACCACCTGGGGATCGAGGTCGCGACCGTTCTCGAGAAGCTCATCTACACGAGCGGCGGTGCCGACAACGGCAGTCCGTCCATCGCCCTGCAGCACCTGGGCGAGTCCCTCGCGGTACAACCGGACGTCGCCGACAATGAGGAGTCGAATCATGACGGCACCACGCGCACAACCACCACCGCCCGCGCAGCCCGGTAAGGGCGCTGGTGAGTGTACAAGGGGACAAGAGCGCAAGCGTATGCCATGACTGAAGATCTTCGGAGCAGGGAGGGTTCCACAGCCTCAGCGTAGAGACACAACCTACCCCTGGAGCCAGTCGCCGCAAGGGTGGCAGGGGCGGTCAGGCGGTCGCGCGGTCCGGCGGACG
>WVYX01000289.1:33611-57887 GCA_011772755.1 Gemmatimonadales bacterium | reverse complement strand
AGGGAGTTCTACTACGACACGGTGAACTTCGATCCTGACGCGCTACGGCTGGCGATCGAGTTCGCCGGGGTGGATCAGCTGCTGGCTGGAAGTGACTATCCCCACCAGATCGGTAGCCTCGAGCGGATGCTGCAGAGTATCCGGGCGCTGGATCTTCCCGAGGGCGAGCGCGCCCAGGTGCTCGGCGGCAACACCGCAAGGTTGCTCGGCCTGTAAGGAGGTCGTCGTTCACGGGCGCACCGCCGGCGCTGGGCCGTCGTCCTTGGCGCTCCTGACCTAGCTTGGTGAGTCAGAAGTTCGTTGCTTGCCGCAGGTGCCGCTGGGTCCTGCGGGCGGTGAGGAGTGAGGTACGTGGTTGGGGGTCTGGGGTTCGAGGGACCACAGGGCGGCAGTGCCGCTCTCCCCATCACCTCGCACCGCGGACCTCGAACCTCGTACCCAGCACCGTGTCCACCCACACCGTAGCGCCCGGCAGGACTCAGGGCGTGCAGCGTCAGCAAAGGAACGTCCGATACACCTCCCTAGTTCGCCCCGGATTCCTCCAGCAGGAACCCCGGTTTCTGGTATGTGATGCGCCCGCCCAGCATCGTGACCAGGACGCTCGAGCTCATTGCCAGGAGCTCCTCCTCCGACGCATTGAGTAGGTCCGCGTCCAGGATCACCAGATCGGCGAGCTTGCCCGGCTCGAGCGAACCGCGGACGTCATCGTCGTACGTCAAGTACGCTCCGTTGATGGTGAAGGTCTTGAGCGCCTCCAGCAGCGCGATACGCTGCCCCGGGCCGTACACCTCGCCGGAGATCTCGTGGCGCCGGGTCACCATGGCATACATGCCCACCCATGGGTCCGGGGAGTTGTTGGGGTAGTCCGAGCCGGAGGCCATGCGGATGCCCGCATCGAGGAAGGTCTTGAACGGCGTGTGGCGGGCCATGCGCTCGGGGCCGATGTTCCTGACGAAGGAATCGCCTTCGTAGTACAGGTTCGCCGGATTGATGGCGGCGATCACGCCGTACTTCGCCATGTCCTCGACGACCGAGGTCTGCGGCTCGTCGGGGAGATACACATGGATGATGCTCCACCTGAGGTCCGCATCGGGGTCCCCGCGCAAGATGCTGTCCATCAGGATCTTGTATACGTCCATCGTCTGGCGAATCGCGGCATCACCGCAGGCGTGGGTGTGAATCTCCCAGCCGTGGTTGGCCAACATCTGGAACTGCTCCAGGCGGTAGTCGAAATCCGGGTCACGGAACGCCCCGTAGTTGTCCGCGCCCAATGGGTCCTGGGGGATGGGGAGAAACGGTACTGAGACCGCTGCGCTCCTTGAGCCGATTCCCCCGTCCGCCGATGCCTTGGCTCCGCGGATGCGCAACATGACGTCACCGCTGGTGGGCGAGCCCAGGATGTCGAGGCGCTCCGCGATCGCCGTCGGCTCCCCCAAGCCGCCGGGGTCGCCGCTGCGATACCACCCATCGTAGATGATGCTGCGGACCGGGATCTCGTCGGACTCGTAGGCTGCCTCGTAAACCTCGGTGACGCGTCCCATGCTCGATCCCGCTTCGACAACGGCGGTGATCCCGAGGGACGCGAGTACTTCCAGTCCGAGGACCAGGCTCTCCACTCGCTGTTCGAACGTCTGTCGGGGAATCGCCTCGGACACCAGCCGCGGTGCTCTGGCGCCCACGAACACGCCGTTGGGCAGCCCGGTACGAGGGTCACGGAAGATGATGTCACCGGCGACGAAGTCCGGCGGGTCCGCGGTGAACCAGTCGGGGTGGGTGGAAGGGTCGTCGAAATCGATGCCGAGGAGTTCGAAGACCTTGGTGTTCACCACGATACCGTTGTAGATCCGCTCCGCTGATATCGGGACATCACGGGAGACTTCGTCCAGCTCGTGGCGGTTAACCATCCGCTTCTCCACCAGCCGGTCCTGGGTCCAGCCTAGTCCGTACAACCAGGGACCGGTCTCACCGGAGGTGGGATATTCCCATCCCCCGAGCATGCCGTCGCGTTGCAGCTGGGCGAGTCGGTCTTTCAACAGCTGCTGCACGTCGGCGATCGTTCGTGCAGGCTCGAGGTTGACAGCGTACCGCTGCTGGAAACCGAGGTCGCGGACGTGGATGTGGGTTTCGTTGATGCCTGGGATGATGGTGCGCCCGCCTAGGTCATAGACCTTGGTGTCCTCGTCGATGAGGTGCTCCATTTCCTCCAACGTCCCCACCGCAAGGATCCTATCGCCCGCGAGGGCCAAGGCACTCGCCTCGGGGCGGTCATCATCCACGGTTACGATCTTGCTGTTGTGGAAAACGAGCTCGGCGGTTGGTTGTCCGCCGCACCCCGTCACGAGGCTGAGCAACACCAGCCCCGGGAGCCCAGCAAGGCACGGGGTGCTGGGTGCTCGGTGTTGGGTGCTAGGGTCCTCGGTGCCGACCTGACGCATGCCCAAAACCAAGCACCCAGGAGCTAACACCGCCAGTCAGTGCGCAGCACCGGGTCCTGCAGGACCGACCGGTGCCTGCACCAAGGAACGGACTTCGGACACACCACACTGGTGTCGTGAGTCAGAGATTCGTTGCATGGCACACTCACCGAGCAGTCCCTCCGCGCGGTGGCGTTCTCGGCGGACTGGAGGCCGGGCCACGGCAGCGGGATCAGGCTTCCTGAGGCAGACCTCGGCGCCGAGACCGCCGGAGCGCCACCCACGCTGCGGGACTGCTCGGCGCGTGGTTCTAGGCACGAGCTTGTGATTCGCTACAGTAGGACCTGCGACCAAAGACCCAGGACCGATCATGTAATTGCTTCTACGATTACCACTTACGATCCCGGGGCCTCCGGGGGCGTCTCATTTGGTCGTCAGTCTGTTATGTTGTAGCACGCGTTCACCACTTGAGACCTGGGAGGCGATCGAGGGAAATGGGCTATCCGAAGAAGCACCGGGGCAGAAGGAAGATCGGCAGCAAACGGCGCCGCATGCGGCGCAAGCGTCGCAAGGGCCTGCGTCTGAGAAAGAAATAGCTCGCCGCCGCCGGCTGCCCGGCCAACTCGACCACCTGGTTGGTGTTCCGCTGGTGCATTCGGCCTCGGCTTCACCGGCAGGGCCATCCCCTCCAATATCGTGGTGTCGTCTGTCAGCTGATGCGCAGCAAGCACTGGCTCGCGGGCAGTCCGGACTGCCCCCAGGGCCGCTCAATCCTCGTCCAACGGAACCGCGACTACGCGCAGCGCGACTCGCGTTGTGCGGTTTCGTGCGCCATCTTGTGGTTTCATTACGACGCGGCTGAAGTCTGGTGTGCCGGGCATTGGATCAGTCCGTCGTCGACTACTCTTGGGCGTTCCTGAACCGCAACGTCACCGTGGGGACTGCCATGAATCGTACTCTGAGCCGGTTGTCGTCATCGCTGTTGTTGCCCATGCTCGCCGGTGCCTGTGCCGAGATGGGCGATGAGGAGCTCTTGGCCACGGCAAAGCAGATTCACCAACGCGTCATCACGATCGACACGCACGACGATATCCCCTCCAACTTTGCCACTGAGGAGGTGGACCCCGGCGTTCGCGGGGACCGGCAGGTCGATATCCCCAAGATGGTCGAAGGGGGACTAGATGTCGGCTTCTTCGTAGTCTATGTCGGCCAGACGGAGCGGACGCCGGAGAACTACGAGCGGGCGAAGGCGGCTGCGATGGTGAAGTTCGACGCCATTCATCGGATGACGGAGGAGATGTATCCAGAGAAGATCGAGCTGGCCTATAGTCCCGCTGACGTCGAACGCATCCACGCGAGCGGCAAGCTGGTAGCCTGCATCGGCATCGAGAACGGCTATGCGATTGGGAAGGACCTGTCCCTGCTTCGGCGGTATTACGACCTGGGCGCCCGCTACATCACGCTGGCCCACAACGGTCACAACGACATTTCGGACTCCTCGAACCCGAGCGAGCGCCTGGGGGACGAGGAAGCCGAACACGGCGGCATCAGCGCATTCGGCGAGCAGGTGATCGAGGAGATGAATCGGCTCGGAATCATGGTCGACGTCTCGCATATCTCAAAGGATGCCATGCTGGATGTGGCGAGGCTATCCCGAGCCCCGGTGATCGCGTCGCATTCGAGCGTGCGGGCGCTGGCGGACGTGTCGCGCAACCTGGACGACGAGCAGTTGCGGGCACTCCAGGCGAACGGAGGGGTGATCCAGACGGTCGCCGTGGGTGAGTTCGTCAAGACAGATCCGCCCGAGAAAGTGGAGGCCGTCGAGGCGCTCCGGGAGGAGATGGGCATCACGAGCTTCGCCGCGTACCGGGCCCTCACCGAAGAGCAACGCAACGAGTACCGGCGGCGCATGGCGGTGCTGGACGAGCAGTGGCCCCGGGCCACCGTGCAAGACCTCGTGGATCACATCGACTATGCCGTTCGTCTGATTGGGATCGAGCACGTCGGCATCAGTTCGGATTTCGACGGGGGCGGCGGTGTCGTGGGCTGGCGGGATGCCAGCGAGACCCTGAACGTGACCCTGGAGCTGGTGCGGCGTGGGTACTCCGAGCAGGAAATCGCGCAGCTCTGGGGAGGAAACCTGCTGCGGGTGTGGCGGGAGGTGGACCGCGTGGCGCAGGAGATGCAGGCTGAAGCTGCCTCTTGATGGGCGCTCCGTGAGATTCGGCGGGCCGAGGAACTCGACCCGCTGTCGCACGCCATCAGTGCCACCGTGGCCAAGGCGCTGTCTTACGACCGAGAATGTGAGGCAGCGATCCGGCAGCTCGAGAGGACGCTGCAGCTGGAACCGGACTTCATGAGCGCCCATGCCTGGTTGGGGATCGCCTACGTTCAGGTGGGGAGGTACGGAGAGGCGGCCGAAAGCTTGCACAGAGCTATGGCGCTGACGCCCGACTATGCGCACCCCAGCCTGCCCCTAGCATACGTGTACGCCCGGGCTGGGGAGCGGGAGAAGGCGCTCGAAGGGCTGGAGCAGGCGGAGCATGCGGAACCACAAGGTGCTGGGGCGGCGGAGCTCCTCGCGGGCGTCTACGTGGCACTAGCGAACTCGAGCTGGCGTTCGACTGGATCGAGCGCGCCTTCGAAAAGGCACCCTCGGCGCTGTTCGAGATCAAGGTTCACCCAGCGTATTGACGCGCTTCGGTCCGACCCACGGTTTCTGGCGCTGCTGCAGCGCCTGAACTTCCCGGGGCAGACTGGTGGCATGGTGACCCCGGCCTAATCCAAATCATCGGAGGTGTGGCGTTGGCGGATCTTTTCGCTGGGAACGTGAGCAACAAGGAATCCCACTTGATCTCGGGCATGATCCGGCGGCGGACAACTGCCACGAGCCAAGTAGCCGTGAGCCAGCCGCACGAGTTGCCCGAAGATCTCCTCCGCCTCGCCGCGAAGCGGCTTCGCATCATCGCCCTCCTCTTCGGATTCGGGTTTCTCGTGGCGAACTTCTTACCGCCGGTGTTCGATCCCAGGAGCCGCGTCGAAGTGTTCGGGAGCTTCGCGGGGTGGGGCCCCGGCGCCATCTCCATCACCATGGCGCTGATCGTGGTCGGACTAGCTTCCAGTGCACGAGTTCCTCCCAGGGCGCTCATGAACGTTGGGCTGGTGTTCGGCGTGGCGGGGAGCTTCGGCATTGCCATGGCCTCGTACTGGGGGATCTATGCAGGGCTCGAGTACGAGCCAGCGCATCTCGACCCGTTTGGCCCCGGGTACGTCGCTCCCTGGATCATCGCCTTCACGATCGTGGTGCCGAACGAGCCGAGAAAATCACTCCTGGCAGCCCTTGCCTCTGCCAGCTCCGTGCCGATCACGATGGCGCTCACGATGAAGTACGGCGGCACCACCATCGCTTGGAGCCCGGCAGAGTTCTTCATCGATCTCATCCTGCCGTATTTGCTGGCCATCATGATGGCATACGTTGGGGCCCACGTGGTCTACAAGTTGGGTACCGACGTGACTCGGGCCCGCGAGATGGGGAGCTATCGGCTGGTGGAGCGTCTCGGGTCGGGCGGTATGGGCGAGGTCTGGTTGGCGAAGCACCGGATGCTCGCCCGCCCTGCGGCCATCAAACTGGTGCGGCCGGAGGTGCTCGGCGAAGCCGATGGTGACAGTCTGCGGGTTGCGCTCACCCGGTTCGAGCGCGAGGCGCAGACCACCGCGTCGATGCGCTCCCCTCACACCATTGAGCTGTACGACTTCGGCATCTCGGACGACGGAACTTTCTACTACGTGATGGAGCTGCTGGACGGCTTCGACCTGGAAACACTGGTGCGGAAGTTCGGCCCGGTGCCGCCGGAGCGTGCCATCCATCTCCTGCGGCAGGCGTGCGACTCCCTGGGTGAGGCCCACCAGGAGGGGCTGATCCATCGGGATATCAAGCCTGCAAACATGTACGTATGCCGTTACGGGCGAAGGGTGGATTTCATCAAGGTTCTGGACTTCGGGCTGGTCAAGTCACGGAGAGAACCGAGCGGCGACGATATCAAGCTCACCGCCGCCAACGTCGTGGGCGGAACGCCTGCCTACATGGCGCCGGAGCAGGTGGCCGGCGATCTCCCGATCGACGGGCGAACGGACATCTATGCGATCGGCTGCGTGGGCTACTGGCTCCTCACCGGTCAGGCGGTATTCGAGGGCCCAACGGCGCTCAACATCATGGTGCAGCATCTGAGTGCAGAGCCGGTCCCACCGTCCCAACGGACCGAGCTGGAAGTCCCCGCGTCGCTGGAGCAGGCCGTTCTCTCCTGTCTCGAGAAGGATCCGGACCGGAGACCCCAGAGCGCCGACACCCTATCTGAACTCTTGGCGGCCTGTGAGACTCGGCAGCCGTGGACACCTGAGCGGGCGCAACACTGGTGGGATATGCACCGGCCTCGGGCGGCGGTGACAAGCTAGCGGCAACGCACCACGGCATCGATTCCATGACGGCAACGATTCGCCAGGTATGGAGGCCAGGCTCGCTTCGGGACGCTGATGCCATCGCGGAAGCCGTCGCTGCCAAGGATCTGAACAACCTGTACCGCACGAGTTGCTACTTCCGCGATCCCGAGAGGTATCGGGCGTTCTGTGCCATGTACGCCGTCATGCGAATCATCGACGACCGCATCGACGACCTAGTTGCCCGAGGACACGTGGCCGCCACGGAACGGCGGCGGGAGTCGCGCGTCTTGCGAGCATGGCATTGTGTGGTATCGGCGTGCCTGGCCGGTCGCCCCCCGGCGCGCAACGACGCGGTACAGACCGAGCATCCCCACATCGACGAGTTGCAGACTGTCTTTTCCACTGCCGCCCGGCGGTTTCCCGTACCGGCGGTACTGTGGGACGACTTCTTCTCGGCGATGCAGCAGGACCTGGATCGCGATCGTTTCTTGACGTACGCCGACTTCGTGTCCTATGCCACAGGTGCCGCGGTCGCACCGACGAGCATCTACCTCTACCTGATCACTGCCGAGCGGCGGGGCGAAACAGGTGTCTACCACCCCGCACCAGATTTCGACCTGATCCAGTGTGGCCGCGACCTGGGACTCTTCGCCTACATCGCACACGTGCTTCGGGATCTCTCCCAGGACCTCACGACCGGAGATCGCGGCCTTCTCTACCTGGCGGCCGACGATATGGCGACGCACGGCGTGACTGAGCGGATGCTCTTTGCCGATCTGGCATCGGGGAGCGGGAGTGCGCCGCTACGGCGGTTGGTGCGGGATCTTGTCGATCGGGCCCGGACCCTGGCCCGGCGGGGACGCGGCCGCCTGCGAGTGCTCCAGCGAACGCTCAGCCGCGATCGAGCCTTCATCCTGGAGTTGATCGTCCGAATCTACGAGGCGGCTCTCGACCGAATCGAATCCTGCTCGTGCGACCCCATGACGGGTGCCCATCGGCTGACGGAGGTCGAGAAGAAGGAGATCGCTGGCAGCCTGGCAGCGGGGATGGGGCTCGTCCTGGTGCCGGCCGCGCCGCGGGCAGGCGTCGGTTGATCGGGCGGTTCTAGCTTCGCGGGTGCTCCCCAAAACATCTCCGTCGCGTCCCAATTCGTAGTTAGTGCATCGGGTTTCTATCTGTCCTGTTGCCACTGACCATCGACCAGCGCCATTGCGTCCTAAGTGGAGGACAGATCCCATCGGGCTCGTCGGCTGCCGGACAGTCAACTCAAAGTCAATCAACTGTAGGGCAATGGGTTGCGGATCGCATTCCAAGGACGGTATCGATCTTGCCTCTCGGACTGGCAGGTGGAACGCCCCTTCACCGTGAGGGGGTGCCAGCTAGAAGGTGATCGACGATGAGTGCGGAGAACAGACTCAAACCCACACTGTATATCGGCGCCGTGCCCGAACTCCGGAGAGCGTCGGCGGAAGCGGCTCGGGCGCTAGAACCACGGTCCAGAGGTGTGCACCGGCATTGGGTTCGAGTACTGATCTCGCGAGTGGGGGGTAAGGCAATGGCAAGGTGGCGGACTCGTATCGATTGGCTGGTGTTTGGCGCGCTCCTCATGACGCTGCTCTTGGTGGCTGCGTGTGCGCCGCGGGTGATGCTGCCGCCGCGACTGGATCTGGTGGAACACAACCCGGTGGGGCTCGTGACCTTCACCATCGAGAACGCCAAGGGCTCGTTGCACGAGCTCGCTACGGAGCGCTTCGCCGCGGAAATCTTCGCGAGCCAGCGGGGTGTGGAGGTGCTGGAGTTGGGAGACGCTGAACAGGTACTCGCCGAGATTGGCGAATCGAGGCTCAACGCCCGGGCTGCCCGGGCAATCGGGGAGGAGTACGGCGTTCCCGCAGTCTTCGTCGGCCATATAAAGGTATCGGATGTGAAGCCGAGGGGTGCTGTGCTCAGGTTCCCACGGGTTGAGGCCACGGTCAGTGTGGAGATCACCGTGCGGCTGCTGTCCACGGAATCGGGCGCCATGCGCTGGAGCACTACTGCACGGGCGACCGAGCTTGTCGGCGAACTCGGATTGACCGGTGGCGACGTGTACTTCTCGGCGGAGGATCCCAACGAGGCGTACGGGCGTCTCGTAGACCGGCTGATCGCCGAGGTGACCGCGGACCTGTGGCCGACCTGGGTCAGCGGCTAGGTAATCCTTCTTTCCTTTACGGTCTCCGTGCGAATCAGCACGTCGAACCCTTCGAAGGTATAGCGGCGCAGCCCCTCGTCTTCGGAGAACTCGCCGCTTCCACCGAAGATGGTTCGGAATGCCTCGCTCACCCGGGGGATGACGTCGGCTGCGATCCACGGCTCATTGTGTCCCCCGAGGACGTGGTCGTACTCGCCGACCAGATTCGCTAGTCGCTCGTTAGACGCCATGTAGGCGTCGAGATCCACGTCGGCAGCGTGGGCATAGAGCGGGCCCGGGTAGAAATGGTCTCCTGTCCACAACAGGCGGTTGCCCCGGTCGAGCAGACAGATCGAGCCGGGTGAATGTCCGGGTGTGTACAGCACTTCGAGCTGACGCCTGCCGAGGTCGATCACATCGCCCTCGTGGAGCAACTGAGTCGGTTCGACCGACGGGATTGTCCAGGCGTCGGAGTCGAACTCCTGAGGCAGCGGTTTCCACAGATACGCGTCCGTGATGTACTGCTGGAGAGACGCGTTTTCGCGGCCTCGCCTCAGGGCATCGATGGCGGCGGAATCGTCAGCCAAGGCGACATCTTCGAACAGGTACGCGCCGCCCACGTGATCGTAGTGCTCGTGAGTAAGCACCACTGACACGGGAAGATCAGTCAGCTCGGCCACCACCCGCTTGATGTCGCCGATGCCGGTCCCGGCATCCACCAGGACGCCGCGCTCGCTGCCAAGCACGAGGTAGCTGATCACTTCCTCGAACTGATTCGGCTCGTAGATGGCGAACGTGCCATCGGTCAAGCGGTACACGTCGAACCAGTCCTGGAGCGTGCCGACCTTTTCCAGCGAGGCGTACCCTGGCCGTGGGTGAATCCGCCACCATTCTTGAGGCTGCACGAGCTCCGACGTCTCTTCTCCTCGCGTGCAGCCGGTCACGTTCGCGCTGAGCGCAAGCAGCGCCACGACGGCTGATCGTATCGTCATCCTACCACCTCGTCTCTTGTGCGGGCAGCTCCACGCTCAGCCTCATCTCCCCCGGGGGGTCAGTTTGAACATCACCGCCCCGTGGGTCGGGACAGTCGCGGCATAGCTGCCGCGGTAGCCCCCCACGTCTCGCTTGCTCCAGAGATCCCGTACCCGGGCCTCCAGGCCGGCGGTGTAGCCGAGTTCCGGCCACGTAACAGAGATGTTCGCATCCGCGTCACTCCGATTGAACAGCACCACCGCGCGACTGCCGTCGTTCAATTCCCGCGCCCATACTTCGAAGTCTCCATCGTCTCTGATCTTGCGGCCCTGCCGTCCCAGGGAGTCCTGGTCTACAGCGATGACCTCTTCGTTGGTCAAGATCTCGCGGATTTCCTCTGACATGGTGCGCAGGTCGTTGCCAGCCATGAGCGGTGCGGCAAGAATGGCCCAGAGGCTGAAGTGGGCCCGGTATTCAGTGGCGCTCATGCCACCGTTCCCCACTTCCAACATGTCGGGATCGTTCCAGTGGCCAGGCCCCGCGAAGGCTTCGAGTCCGTCTTGCAGGTCGAGGATGTGGGTCCAGCCCATTCCTCCCCAGTCGCGCCGGCAGTCCCAACAATCCTGGATGTCGCCGGTGGTGCGCCACAGGTGTCCGATCCCCTCGGCCCAGAGCCACGGCTTGGTGGTGCCCCACTCGCAGATGCTGAAGACGATGGGTCGTCCGGCCTTCTCTAGCGCCTGTCGCATCAAGGAATACGAAGCTTGAGAGTTCTGCCTTCCGTGGTGGCACCAATCGTACTTGAGGTAGTCTACGCCCCATGTGGCGTATTGCCGGGCGTCTTGGAACTCGTAGCCTCTGCTTCCAGGGCGCCCCTGACATGTCTTCATGCCGGCGTCGGAGTACAAGCCGAACTTGAGGCCTTTGGAGTGGACATAATCGGCGAGGGCCGCTATCCCGGAGGGGAATCGCTCAGGATCCGGCACGATGTTGCCGCTTCCGTCCCGGTCGATCTGCCAGCAGTCATCGATCACGACATATTCGTAGCCGACGTCCCTCATTCCGCTGGCCACCATCGCGTCGGCGACCTCGCGGATCAGTTGCTCGCTGACATCACAGCCGAACCGGTTCCAGCTGTTCCACCCCATGGGAGGAGTGAGGGCCAGCCGCTGGAGAGCGCTCCTCGCAGTGTCGCTTGGAGCGTTGAGTGGTGTCGCCGTGACAGCCAGCAAGATCGTTGCGGCTAGCGCAGCGTTACGATAGACGATCATGGGTACCTCCTACGCATCCTGCGGCTGTCCGGTAGCTCGGCCGCGGGCCGTCGGGTGGGTCGCCGTCGTATGGAGTCCCAGATACACAGGTACGACGCATGTCTCCGATGGCGATGTTGTGTTGGAGGAAGGAAGAATCTACTGTGTCGCTTAGGAAGGGGCGAGCAGTGAGTGACCGCTGGAACCCCTTGGGGCTTGCCGGGTCTCACAGCTTGAGCGCTGACCCTCCCACAGCGGTTTGGCCGGTTTCCGCTCATGCGCTCCCTCCCGAGACCGTGGGTAGAGTACCCTTTCGTCGCAGGAGACGACCGTGAGCCCAGCGAAGTTCGCGAGCGTCCTGCTTCTCTCCGCCCTGTCGGTCGCTGCATGCAGCGACAGTACTGAGCCGACGGAGACATCGCTTACCTCCGTGCTCCTCACGGACGCGCCGTTCCCCTATGATCGAGTCGCGCGGGTGGACGTCTACATCGTGCGTATCATGGCATCGGAGAAGGCCGACACGGGGAGTAATGTCGAAGACAGCACCCAGACGGGACTGCGAACCATCGTCGAGCCCAATCAGCGGTACGATCTTCTAACGCTGCAGGGCGGAAGAACAGCACCGCTGGGCGACGCAAACCTCCCGGCCACGGTGTACCGCAGCGTGCGACTCACGATGAGCACCGACTCGTCGAGTATCACGTTGAAGGACGGCACCGTGCTCACCGGCGCGTCATCCCCCGGCGTTGCGTGGCAGGGTGAGGGCGTGATCTCACTCAACGCGGTGGTTCACGAGCCGGTGGAGATCGCCGACACGGGCGCAGTCATCGTCATCGATTTCGACGTGGGGCGGAGCTTCATCCCTGTAGGCGCAGACACCGTCGGAGGTTCGACGGGCTTCCTGTTCATCCCGTACATCAGGGCGGTGAACAGCGCGGGCACGGGCTCGATTAGTGGCGCCGTGGTGGGGGCCGACCAAGGTGGCCCGATTCCAGGTGCGGCGATCAGAGTGTTCCTCGGTGACCCGGCGATGCCGGAGAATACCTGGGCCCTCATGTCCAGCGGCAAGGCGGACGCGGTTGGCTCCTTCCAGATCGGGTACCTCACACCACGGACCTACATCATCCGTGTGGACGCCCCGGCCAGCTCGGCGTACGGTCATGCCGTTGTGCCGGCAGTGGTTGTCACGGCAGGCCAGGAAACATCTGTCGGCACGGTGACGCTTCCGGCTCGGTAGACACTTCGTCTTGCCTTCACTGTCCGAGAGGGATTCATTGTGTAGCGTCTCCAGATCGAGCGCCTAGCTACGCATGTCGCCTGCCGAGGATGCCGTCATGAGAACGAATCTGGTGTTGCACTCAGCGCTGCCGCTGGTCGTCGCGGCTGCGACGACCTTCGTACCCTACGCCGTCGCACAGGAACCGTTGGACGAGCGGGTCGAAGCCGTCTTCGCAGAGTGGGACAAGCCTGACTCGCCCGGATGCGCGGTGGCGGTGATTCGCGATGGAAAGATCGTGTACGAGGACGGCTACGGGATGGCAAATCTCGAGCACGGCGTTGCGATCACGCCCCGGACGGTGTTCTACGCCGGCTCCGTCTCGAAGCAGTTCGTGGCCATGAGTATCGCCTTGCTGGCCGAACAAGGAGCGCTTTCGTTCGACGACGACATCCGCAGGTACCTTCCCGAGATCCCGGAGTACGACCAACCCATCACGATCCGGCACCTCGTTCATCACACCAGCGGCTTGCGGGATTACTTGACGTTGAGTTCACTCGCTGGACGGGACTACGCTGGGGGGCTCTTAGAGCAAGAGGTGATCGACCTCGTGGCACGCCAGCGCGAGCTCAACTTCCAACCAGGCGAGCGATACCTGTACAGCAACTCGGGGTACTTCCTCCTGGCCGAGATCGTCAGACGGGCCAGCGGCATGAGCCTGCGGGAGTTCGCGGAAGAGCACATCTTCAAGCCGCTCGGCATGAACGAATCCCACTTCCACGACGATAACACGCATGTCG
This sequence comes from Gemmatimonadales bacterium, assembly GCA_011772755.1. Taxonomy (GTDB): domain Bacteria; phylum Gemmatimonadota; class Gemmatimonadetes; order Gemmatimonadales; family GWC2-71-9; genus WVYX01. The sequence continues at coordinate 44,628 of WVYX01000289.1, read as the reverse complement.
TGCCGAACAGGGCCGACGGCTATTCCAGGCGCGACGACGGCTCCTGGGGCGCCATGACGATGCGGTTCGCGTTGGTAGGGTCCGGCGGGCTCTATACCACGGTGGAGGATCTGTTTCGCTGGGATCAGAACTTCTACCACAACCGGCTGGGCACGGGTGGTCAGGCGCTCATCGACACCACACTGACGCGGGGAGTGCTGAACAACGGAAACGAGCTCGACTACGCGTTTGCCATCTCCCTTGGCGAGTATCGCGGCCGGCCGACGGTTAGTCATGGTGGCGCGCTGGGAGGATACCGTGCCCATCTGGTTCGTTTTCCCGAGCAGCGGTTTTCCGTCGCGATGCTCTGCAACTTGGCCAACGTGAATCCCGGGAGCCTTGCCAACCAGATCGCGGATGCGTATCTGGCGGACCAGTTGGCGCCGGAGGCGGAGACGGCGGCACCGAAGGCAGAGGAGCGGGCGGAACGCAAAGTCGCCCAGGTCGATCCCGCGGTCTACGACGACTACGTGGCCAGGTACGTCAATCAGACTGGTTTGGTGCTGGCCGTGACGAAGGAGGATGGACGCCTGCTGCTGGACTGGCCGGGGATCCCCACCCTCGAGCTGCTGCCGGAGTCCGAGACGACGTTCTTTCAGCAGTACGACGAGGACCGATTTTCCTTCCAGCGCGATGGGGCAGGCAGGGTTGCGCGCCTATTCGTCCATCGAGGTGGCGACACGACCTCGTTCATGCGTGCCCCAACCATGACGCCAGGCCAACTGGCTGAGTATGCCGGTACCTATTTCAGCGACGAGCTGGAAGTGGCGTATAGGCTCTTCGTGAAAGACGGTGAGCTGTTGCTTCAGATCCGCAGCCGGTCTCCCACGCCGGTGACGATTGTGCGCAACGACATGGCAGCGGCCAGGGTAGGCCGAGTGGCCTTCGAACGGGATGATGAGGGGAGGATTACGGGGTTCACCCTGAACGCCGGTCGGGTGCGGAACCTGCGGTTCGTGAGGAGATGAGGAGCTGGTGCCCAGCTGGCTGAGCCAGTGACTGGGTTGGGTTGCGCTGTCACGGCCGCTGATGATTCTCTGAACGCGGATCGGTCTGTGGACGAGTTGTAGGGGCGTAGCATGCTACGCCCCTACAGTTTCGCCGAGGCTAATCCGAGTTCGCTTGTCGATCAATCCGCGGCTGGGCCAGCCCGCCCCGGAGCGGTCACCCGGCGTGCCGCGCCCGCGTGCCGCCTCCACCAGCCACCGCCCCAGGTAGCCCCATATGGCCTCCAGTCCGAACTCCTCCGAACACTTTTTCTGCCGATTCCGCAGAGTGGCTGAAACGCTCGGGCCGCCTGGCCGTATCTAACTCATACGAACCCTCCAACGAGACGGGAGCAGAGACGTGCGGGTCCGGCTCAAGCGGGAGCGCCTACTCGACCTGATTGCCAGGAGCAACCTCTCCCAGAACCACTGGGCGATGAAGCTGGGCCTGTCTCGCGGCCACTGGTCGGACCTCGTCAACGGCAGGCATCCCTATCCCTCGGCCAAGACCCGCGAGCGGGTGCTCGAGGCGTTCAACGTGCCGTTTGAGGAGTTGTTCGCGGTGGAGTCGGGGCCGTCGGGCTGGTCCGACCACAACTTCCAGGCGGCCATCTCCGACCGGTACCTGATCGACCGCGAACTGGGGCAGGGAGGGATGGGAACGGTCTACGTGGCCCGGGACGTGAAGCTAGGTCGACTGGTCGCCATCAAGGTGGTCTCGCCAGAAGCCGTGAGCGGCATCGGCGTCCAGCAGTTCTTGAAGGAAATACGCTACACCGCGCGGCTGGAGCATCACCATATCCTGCCGCTATACGACGCTGGAGAAGTCGCAGGCCATCCTTACTACGTCATGCCCTACGTCCGGGGCGGCTCGCTGCGAAATCTGCTCGAGCGCAGGCAGCGGCTCTCGGTGGACCAAGCGGTGCGGATCGCCCGGGGCATTGGAGCGGCCCTCACCTACGCCCATCACAACCACGTGCTCCATTGCGACGTGAAACCGGCCAATGTGCTGCTCTCCGGTGACCATGCGTTCGTGGCCGACTTTGGCATCGCCCGTGCCATCCACTCCGAGGCGTTCGAGTGGGGCAAGCGCTCCGAGATCGACACCTCGGCGGGGACGCCGGCATACGTGAGCCCGGAGCAGGCAAGCGGTGAGCGGCATCTCGACGCGCGCTCGGACGTGTACAGCCTCGCCTGCATGGTGTTCGAGATGCTCTCGGGCCAACCGCCATTCACTGGCGATACGACTATGGCGATCGTCTCGCGGCGGTTCGCATCAGATCCCCCCGACCTGCGAGAGCTGGTACCACGGGTTCCGTTGAGGGTCGCCAGGGCTCTTCGGAGAGGGATGGCGCTGCACAGTGAGCGCCGGCACCAGAGCGCGGCGGCTCTTGTGGAATCTCTGGAGCGGGGGTCGGCCCACCAGGCCTCCCGGTTACGCGAGCGGGTGGAGCTGCTGGGATATCGCCTGGCACTGTCCGTCCGGCGTGTGTTGCGCCGCCTGCCGACAGGTGCGGAGCCTGTCGTACGGCCACACAGGGTCCGAAACAAGGTGAGAAACATGCTCGGATCGATCAGACAAGACATTACCTATGCGCTGCGAGCCTTCAGCCGCGCGCCGGTGTTCGCCGCGGTGGTCATCCTCACGCTGGGCTTCGGAATCGCCGCGAACTCCGTAGTGTTCAGCCTCATGAACCCGTACTTCTTCCGCCCGCTGCCGTTCGGTGACGCAGACCGGTTGGTTCAGCTCGGGCAGGTAGACCTCATTCGCGGTTGGGATGGCGTGAGGTTTTCCCAGCCACAGTTGAGGGATTACAAGGAAAGGAGTCGCGCCTTTGAGGACCTGGCAGCCTACTACTACGGGTCCAAGAATCTCACCGGTGTGGAAGGACCCGAACGCATCCTGACCAGCTCCGTCACCGCCAACATGTTCTCGGTGTTGCAGGCGGAACCGGCGCTGGGTCGGACCTTCCTGCCGGATGAGGGAGACGCCGGGGCCGCGAACGTCTTGATACTCGATTCCGGATTGTGGCAGCGGCGCTACGGCGGTGACCCGGAGATCATCGGCAAGACGATCACCATCGACGGAGCGTCCCACACTGTCGTCGGGGTGATGCCGCGTCGATTCGTGTTCCCATTCGGCGGCATCGACGCTTGGGTCCCGATCCGGGAGGATCCAATCCGCGACACCAGGGATCGCATGGGTCGGCTCATCGTGGGTCGGATGAATCCCGGTTGGACGATCGAAACTGCACGGCAAGAACTGAATGATATTCAGCGACAACTCGCCCAACTGCACCCGGATGAGGATGGGCTATACGCAGGCATCAGTGTCAAGCCTCTGCGCGAAGCCTTGAACTTCGCGTGGGATGTTCTACGGATCATGTTCACGCTGTTGCTCGTCGCCGTGGGATTCGCTCTGGTGCTCGCCTGTGTGAATGTCGCAAGTCTGTTCCTCGCCCGGAGCACGGCGCGGACCAGCGAGGTGGCGGTGCGGACCGCCCTTGGTGCCGGCCGGGGACGCTTGGTCAGGCAGTTCTTGACGGAGGGTCTCGTGCTGGCCGTAGCGGGTGGTGCCTTGGGCGTGGCGATCGCGCATGGGGGCGCGCGAGTCGGCGGCCCCCTCATTCCCGAAGACCTGTACCGTGTGGGGGAGGCGTCGGTTGACGGGAACGTGCTGCTGTTCACCATGGTGGTGACCCTCGCCACTGTGGTGTTTTTCGGCCTCGTACCTGCACTGGCGGTCACGCGTACTGATCTGAGCACCGCTCTCAAAGAAGGCGGCCGTGGGGGCCTCGGGCTTCGGTCCATGCGCGCGCGGCGCGCGCTGGTGGTTCTCGAGGTCGCTCTGGCAGTGGTCCTGGTCAGTGGGATGGGGCTCGCAGCCAAGAGCTTGCTCGCGGCGCAGCGGGTGGATCTCGGGTTCCAGCCCGATCCGGTCATGGTGTTCGTCGCCACTCCTCCAAGATCCGACTATCCCGAGATGGAGAGCGTCCAAGCGTATTTTGACCGCGCGACGGTGGAGGTGAACGCTGTGCCCGGCGTCCGGGCCGTCGCCACCGCCGGAACCTTGCCTCAGAACCACGAAAACTTCCTCGACCAGTTCGCTCCTGCTGATCGCAGCTACACGTCACGAGAGGATTGGCCGGTGGCGCTATTCAACAGGGTCTCGCCCGACTACTTCGACGTCATGTCGATTCCCTTGGTGGCTGGCCGGGATTTCGAGGCCACCGACGGCCCCCAGGCGCCGCCGGTCGTCATCGTGAGCGAGCGGTTGGCAAACAGCTACTGGCCAGGGGAGAGCGCCCTGGGGCGGTCCCTCCTGTTTGGGGATCCGCACGATTCCATCGCCTCAGCGACGGTGGTGGGGGTTGTGGGTGACGTGAAGCACGAGGGTATCGCGACTGACGAGCATCAACAGATCTACCGGCCATTGGCCCAGGGGTCCTCGCGTCGTCGCTTCCTGGTCGCAGCCGCCCATGGCGCGGCCACCTCCGTTGCGCGGCCGGTTCGACAAGCGCTGCTCGACGTCGACCAAGATCTCCCGGTGACCACGTTGACCATGAACTCCATCGTCGAGCAGAACGCGCTGCCCTGGCGTATCAGCTCCATGCTCCTCGCCGTCCTGGGCGGTGCGTCGCTACTCCTGGCGAGCATGGGCATTTATGGGGTCATCGCCTATTCGGTGGCCCAACGGCACCAGGAGATCGGCGTCCGTATGGCCCTGGGGGCGACCGGAGCTCATGTCCGCTTTGCGTTCGTCAAGGAAGGACTCAAGCTCGGCTCCATCGGCATTGGGATCGGGCTGGTGCTCGCGGCCGTGGCCAATCACGGATTGGCCTCGGTGCTCCTTGGCGTGGGTCGCTTGGACACGGTGACGCTCGGCAGCGTGCTCGCCTTGTTCGTCGGCGTCGCCGTCTTGGCGAGCCTCGTGCCCGCGATCCGGGCGAGCGGGGTCGATCCGGTGGATGCGTTACGGTATGAATAGCAGGGCGGCGCCCAACCGCCGTCGCGTGCGTGAGTGAAAGGGATTCACCATGGTGAAAGCCAATGAACCGCTGATAAAGCTGGATGGTGTCTCGAAGGTGTTCTACACCGATGAGGTGGAGACGCACGCTCTCGCCGACGTCCATCTCGAGATTCGAGAGGGCGAGTACGTCTCCATCGCCGGGCCCTCGGGCTGTGGCAAGACGACACTGCTGTCGATACTCGGCCTGCTGGACACGCCAACCCAGGGGCTCTACACCCTGGCGGACACCGCCGTGGCGAACATCTCGGCGTCACACCGGGCGCGGATCCGCAACCGCCAAATCGGCTTCATCTTCCAGGCGTTCAACCTCATCGGCGATCTCACGGTGTACGAGAACGTGGAGCTACCCCTCACCTACCGCGATATGCCCTCGACCGAGCGCAAGAAGCGCGTGCAGGAGGCGCTCGAGCGAGTGGGCATGTCCCATCGTGTGAGCCACTTTCCTTCGCAACTCTCGGGCGGTCAGCAGCAACGGGTGGCCGTGGCTCGGTCGGTCGCTGGCGATCCGGCGATCCTCCTGGCCGATGAGCCTACGGGGAACCTCGATTCCACCAACGGCGAGGCGGTAATGGAGCTGTTGCGCGATCTCCACCGAGACGGGGCGACGATCTGCATGGTCACCCATGATCCCCGCTATGCCGGATACGCTGAGCGAGCTGTCCAGCTTTTCGACGGTCGGGTCGTCGAGGACGAAGCTGCCGTGCCGGGGAGCGAGCCCCTGCACTAGCTTGACAAGGCCGGAACCGCGGAGCGCTGGCCCGAGGTCGTCTCGCGGCTACAGTATGGGTGTCCCCCTTTCGGTTCTTGGCCTTATTCTTATGTGTCCGCTGGGGAGGAAGGTGTCATGCGTACATGGGATCGCCGGGAGTTCGTAAAGACGTCTGCCATGGGGCTAGCGGTGATGGCTACGGGCAAGCTCGGCTGGCCGCCGTCCCCCAAGGCACGTGTGAGCTTGGTGCAGCTTGGAGCCGGCGGCCGCGAGGCGGCGATACGGGAGGCCGTCGAGCTGGTTGGCTACCCGGACGTTGCGGACAAGTGGGTGGCGCTGAAGCCCAACTTCAACAGCGCTCACCCGTTCCCTGGGTCGACCCACGCCGACGCCTTGAGCATCCTGGTGCGGCTGATCAAGGAGCTCGGGGCCAGCAGAGTGACGGTGGCGGACCGCAGTGGTATGGGGGACTCGAGGCAAGTGATGGAGGAGAAGGGCGTGTTCGAGCTGGCGGAGGCGCTCCAGTTCGAGGCGATCCCGCTGCAGGATCTCCCCTCCACCGACTGGATCCACGTGGAGCACCCCGACCTCCACTGGGGGCAGGGCTTTCACCTGGCCCGGGTCTTCCGGGAGACGGACGCCATCATCCAGACCTGTTGTCTCAAGACCCACCGGTTTGGAGGGCACTTTACCCTTTCCCTCAAGAACTCGGTGGGCATGGTTGCCAAGCAGGTCCCGGGTATCGGGCACGACTTCATGCAGGAACTTCACAGCTCCCGCTACCAGCGGCACATGATCGCGGAGTTGAACCTCGCCTACGAACCGGCCGTGGTCGTGATGGATGCGGTAGACTGCTTCACCGATCGCGGACCGGAGGCGGGGACGGTGGCCCGGCCCAACGTGGTGCTGGCCTCTACCGATCGAGTAGCGATCGACGCCGTGGGCGTCGCCATTCTCCGGGAAAAGGGCACCACCGAGGACGTTTCTCGTGGCAAGGTCTTCGAGCTGGAGCAGATCGCTCGGGCGGTGGAGTTGGGGATTGGCGTCACCGGCCCGGAGGGCATCGAGATCGTAACGGTTGACGGGGAGAGCGAGCGCTACGCCGACGTGCTGCGTGAGATACTGCGATAGATCACGATGCCGGCGGCGGATGCGATCCCCAGATAGACGAGACCGACGCTCCATCCCTCCAAGATCAATTTGCCGACCGCGAAGAGGCCGGCGTAGATGAAGACCAGGCCGGCACACCAGTCCCTGATGTCGGACCACCCCATGCGGTCAACCGGCACGCTACTGCGCCGTGCGACAGGCTGCCACCATGGCGACCCCGGACGGACCCGTTCGTAGAACTCGATGAGCTTTCGTTCGTCCGTAGGCGGCGTCACCAAGGTCACCGCCACCCAGCAGACGGTGGAGAGACCTGCGGTGATGATGAGGTGCCATCCGAATACCAGATCGGGATCGATGACGTACGCGCCAACGTAGACCACGGCTGTGGACACCCAGGCTGCGATCTCGCTCCACGCGTTGACCCGCCACCACCACCACCGCATCACGTACACGCCGCCGATTCCAACGGTCATGCCGAAGAACAGCTCCCATGCGCCGCGGATGCTCTGCATCGTGTATGCTGCGAGGCCTCCCACGATCATGAGGGAAACGACCACCAGCTGTGACACCCGGACGTAGTGCCGGTCGCTGGCGCGCTTCACGATGAAGGGCTTGTAGCAGTCGTTGACCATCAACGATGTGCCCCAGTTGAGCAAAGTGTCGATCGTGCTCATGAACGCCGCGAGGATGCTGGCCAGCATGAGACCCAATAGTCCCGTTGGCATGTACTCCACGATCATCATCGGGTAGCCGAGTTCCTTGTCTTCCAGTCCGGGGAAGACCACCAGCGATAGCAGCCCGACGATGATCCAGGGCCACGGTCGTAAGACATAGTGAGCGAAGCAGAACCACAGCACGCCCAGGAAGCTGTGTTGCTCGTTCTTGGCAGCTAGCATGCGCTGCACCATGTAGCTCGTCCCGCCCGCGTCCCTAGTGGCCCACCAGTTCACGCCGACGAGTGCCACGAACGTGATCAGCGGTAGTGAGCTGCTGCTCATGTCCGGAGTGAAGCTCAGGTAGCCGTCGGCCAGCTCGCCGTACTGCTCGACCAGCCGGGCCTTCAACGCCGCGATTCCGCCGATGTCACCCACCGCAATGACTGCGAGCGCGATGGCCCCCGCCATGGCGAGCACGAACTGTACGAAGTCCGTCATCACGACGCCCCAGAATCCCGAAAGGACGGTGTAGGCCACTGCGACGACCAAGCACACGAGTATCCCGAACCATCTGCCGTCGACGAACTGGTGGATGCCCAACCGCTCCGTCACCGTATCGAGACTGACGAGGACGTCCATGATCTTCACCATGGCCAGGATGACCCAACCCATGATGATGCAGTTCAGGACGACACCCTCCCACACGCTGCGGAATCCGCGCAGCACCCTTGCCGGCCGGCCGGAGTAGCGGAGTTCCACCAGTTCGACGTCAGTGATCACACCGGCCCGGCGCCACAGGCGGGCGAAGAAGAACGTGGCCATGAGGTGGGCTGCAGCGAAGTTCCACATGAACCAGAGGCCGGCGATGCCGTCGTTGGCCACCAGCCCCGTCACCGCCAGAGGGGTGTCGGCAGCAAACATGGTGGCGACGATGGAGGTGCCGAGGATCCACCAGGGGAGGTTCCGGCCGGACAGGAAGTATTGGGAGATGTTCCGCCCGGCTCGCCGTCGGAACACGAAGCCGACGGCGATGGCGAAGATCAGGTAGCCGGCAACGATCGCCCAATCGAGTGGCGCCATCTACACACTCTATTGCGCGGGTGTCCCGTTTGCCAGGGCGGCGTCACCGTGCACTGTGTCGCCTCTGCCGCTCCTTGCTGATCCTTGCTGCTCCTGCCGCACCCTGCCGCCACTGCCGCTCCCTACCGCCACACCTACCACTCCCGATCTCCCCGATCCTGCGCCGTCGCAGGGGACCGAATTGACGGGAGCAGTGTCTTACACATCGTAGTGCCGCGATAACGCTGGACCTCAGAGTGTCGCCTGCGGCTAGGCGCCTCAGGTGGAGGCAGGAACAATGCGAATACGGTTGGCTCCGCTCATCCTATCAGTCCTTGCTGTGGGGGTTGTCGCGTGCTGGTCGAGCGGCGCTCGCTTCGATGAGCTGGAGCCGGAGCGCGGAGACGAACTCGCCCTCGAGGTGGAGAACCAGAACTTCTACGATGCGACGCTGTACGCCATCAGCGGCTCACGGCGTCAACGACTGGGAACCGTTGGGGGCAACGGTAAGGGAAGCTTCACCTTCCCCTGGGTCGCTCCGGAGGTGCGGATCGAGATCCTCCTGATCTCGGTGGGCTCCTACCTCACCCAGCCAATCTCAGTGGACCGGGGCGACGTCCTCCAGCTGACCATCGAGCCGGACCTCGACCGGAAGATCCCGCTGCGGCGCCGCCGCCGCCCGTAACGCGGCGATTGAGGCCCGGGAGCCGCTCGGTCCCCCAACTCATCCTCCGGCGCTGGTTCGCCCCGTCCAGCCCGGACCCCGCACCACTCGACCCGGTGTGGCATCCGTGTGCTCGCCATCTCGCAGCACCTGGACGCCGTTGACGAAGACGTGAAGCATGCCCGTGGCGTACTGATGGGGCTCGGCAAACGTGGCGTGATCGATCAGCGTGCTGGGATCAAAGACGACCACGTCGGCAAAGTTCCCCACTGCCAGCGTTCCACGGCGTTGGATTCGCAGATTCTGAGCGGGGAATGAAGTCAGCTTCCGAATCGCTTCCTCCAGCGGGATCACTTGTTCCTCTCGCACGTACTTGCCGATGAGTCGGGCAAACGTCCCGTAGGCCCGGGGGTGGGGATCTGACTTGAGGAAATCCCCTTCAGGCGCCAATGACTCCGCATCGGAGCAGAAGGAGAGCCATGGTAGTGCGATCTGTTTCTTGATGTTCTCCTCGGACATCATGAAGTACACCGTCCCCACCTGGCTTCCGTCCTGGATCACGAGATCCATGGCCGTTTCCTCGGGCGAGGTACCGCGCATGGCCGCCACTTCGGCGAGCGTCTTGCCGGTCAAGGGCTTGAGGCTGTCGGTCTTGAACCCGACCAGCAGCAGTCGATCGGGCGATCCCGCTGCGAGATAGAGATTCTCCCATTCGTCGGTGGCGGTCCGCATCTCATGCACCACTCGGGCGCGGATCTCAGGATCCTTGAGCCGCTCGATCCAGGCCTCGAGACCACCTTCTTGCACCCACGGCGGCATGGAGGCGTTGAGGCCGGTGGCGCCGGCCGGATAGGTGTACATATCCGCGACGATCTCCAAGCCCTCCCTGCGGGCCTGCTCCACCCGGTCGATCACTGCGTCCATCTTGGACCAGTTGGACTCGCCTCCGGCCTTGAGGTGGTATATCTCGGCCCGGATATTCGCCTCGCGGGCGACTGTCAACAGCTCGTCCAACGCCTGCAGCAGCTGATTGCCCTCACTCCGCATGTGCGAGATGTACATGCCGTCGTACTCGGCAGCGACCTTCGCGAGTTCGATCAGCTCCTCGATCCCGGCATAGAACGCCGGTGCGTAGATCAGGGATGAGCCGAGTCCGAAGGCTCCCTCTTCCATCCCCTGGCGCACCAGCGCCTTCATGCGGTCGAGCTCCTCCTCGGTGGGCGGACGGTCCTCGTAACCGATCTCGTGGATCCGCACGGTGGTGGCCCCAACAAAGGAACCCACATTGGTGGAGATCCCTCGTTGCTCCAGGTACTCGAGATACTCGCCCAGCGTGGTCCACTCGATGGCGTACTTGATATCGGCCTGTTGCTCGACGGCTTCGTCCTTCATCCGCTGGTTCAATGGTCCCATGGACCAGCCTTCGCCGAACACCTCCAGGGTCACGCCTTGGCGGATGTCGCTCTGCGAGCGGCCATCCTCGATCAGGGACTCCGTCGCCCAGCTCAGCATGTTGATGAAGCCCGGTGCTACGGCCTGACCGGCTGCATCGATCTCCCTCCGAGCAGTGGCAGCGGCGAGGTCGCCGATGGCCGCGATGGTGTCGCCTTTGATGCCCACATCGGTGACCACGGGTGCTGAGCCGGTCCCGTCGTACATCGTGCCGCCGCGTATCACTACGTCGTAATCTCTCGCGCAGGCCGCACCCACGAGGGCGGCAGTGATGAGAATGGCCAACTGGCGCATGAGCTTACTCCTTGAGTG
>WVYX01000289.1:314-33514 GCA_011772755.1 Gemmatimonadales bacterium | reverse complement strand
GTGGCCCGGCGTCGAGTCCGGCGAGAACGCCACCGCGCGGAGGGACTGCTCGGCGTGTGTGCTATGCAACGAATCTTCGACTCACCACACTAGACTCCAACAGTCTCCAGGGCGACGTCGAGTGCTCGCTGCGCGTGAAGCGTCGTGGTGTCAAACAAGGGCACCTCCGTGTGCTCCTGCTGCACCAGCAGCGGAATCTCCGTACACCCGAGCACGACACCCTGTACGCCGCTGCGACTCAACTTCTCAATGCACTGCAACACGACCTGGCGCGAGTCATCGGTGAAGACTCCCCGCACCAACTGCTTGAAGATGATCTCATTGATGCGGCTTTGGTCTTCAGGTGCGGGTGTGATGGTCTCGATCCCGTATCGCGCCAGCCCTCGCTGGTAGAATCCCTTGCCCATCGTGAAGATCGTTCCCAGCAGGCCCACCTTGGTCATCTCGGCAGCCTTGATGCTCTCCCCCGTCACATCCATGATGCTGATCCAGGGTATCGGAATGTCCTCTGCCACCTCGTCATACACAATGTGGATGGAGTTGCACGATGCCACTGCGAAGTCGGCGCCGGCACGATGCAGCTTCTCAATGGTCTCCTGGACGATGCCTGGTGCTTCGTACCCGACGTCGATGATCTTCTGGAAATCGAGGCTGTAGATGATGATCGGGGGATAGCCATAGTCGCCGTACATGGCGTAGTACTGGTCCGTGATGTACTGGTAGTACGCGATGGTCGATGCCGGACCCAACCCGCCAAAGATCCCGATGGTCTTCATCGCGCTCATCTCCCTCGTGACCCGCTCAGCATTCCTGGGAGCGATGCGCCACGGCTGCAGAGTCGCTGTTTGCCGAAGCAGTGTCGGTGCGGACTCAATTGGCGGCGTACCGGTTGAGCGGGACACTCAGAACGTCTGGCAGGTGGTCGCTGCAGTGTTGCCGCATCGCCTACCCGCTAGTCACATACTTCATGATCTCGCTGGGCTTCATTCGGTCCAGTCCCAGGGACTCCAGACTCCGGCCCTCTCGCCAGAAGTCCCGTTCGCAGACGAGACTCCCCAACTGAATGATGCCATCGATAGTGGGGGTCGGCACCCCCAGCTTGTCGCCAAGCTGTGAGATCGGGAGCAGGCCGCAGGGCAGGTCTTCAGTCAGGTACCGATCCTGAAGCGTGGAAGGCCCCTTCACATTTGCGATGACATCATAGCGGTCTCCGGGACATTCGAACACCTCACCCATGATGCTCGCCGGCTTGTCGAAGTCTCCTGCGGGGTAACCCGGAATCGTGAAGCCGAGCTTCTCGGCCACCGCGGCCGAATCCTGAAACAGGCCATAGATGACCCGGCGGGTCGCAGGCCCCATACCCTCGCGGTACATGTAGAAGTCACCCTTCGAATACTCAATGCGGCCTACGCTCAAGAGCGCCCCTGGTGGATGCACGATCGGGTTCGGATTGGCGAAGGCCGCCTGGAGCACGTGCTCCGCCGGTTTCACTCCCGGCCACAGCGCCCGCAGGGCCCCGGGCCACTCACCGGTCTCGCTTGCCGGTAGTGCGGCGACGAGGATGGGGTTTGCAAACAGGAGCATGTCTACCCGTGCTGGGCCGGAAATGCGTGTGCCGTAGGGCAGCGTGCTGCCTTCGAGGATCACGGGGCGCGCGGATTTCGACTGCTCGCTCAGCATGTGGTCCAGCCGCAGTGAGCCGAAATCTCCCGCCCACACTGCCACGACGTGGTCCGACGTTAGGTGAGGAATCATCGCCTCGAAGAAGAGGTCGTGCCCGAAGGCGGGGATTGAGATATTGATGAGCTTTGCCCCCCTCAGAGCCTCGGCGAAAGCCGTGGTGACCAGTGCTGGCCGGGCTTTCCCCGTCCGGCCGATCCCCCTGAGCTCGATCTCGCCACTCTCGAGCGTCGCTTTGAATCGCTCCGAGAAGTCGGGGTGTTCACACAGCCGCACCTCGTGGCCGGCCAGCGTCAAGTCCGCGGCCATGGCATGCGCGCCGTGCCCGCCTCCGAGTACGACAATCGGATCCAGGTTCATCGGATGCGCTCCACGTTCATGCTACGGGTTGTTGCTGCTGGGCCAGGGTCGCCCTGGTCGCCCGTCCTTCATCGATCACGAGCTGTCCGTTGACCACGGCGTAGTCGATACCCTCCGCGTAGGTCAACGGCGCCTCAAAGGTTGCTCGATCCTGAAGCTTCTCGGCATCGAAGATAACCAAGTCCGCCGCCATGTTGTCCTCCAAGTTCGTGCATTGCGGGCTGCTAAGGATATATTCGGGCCGACAGCGCCCGGCCGGATCGCTATGCTCGAGAGTCGAACTCACGCTACTGAGATGCTCGCCTCAACGACCTCCAGTGGAAAGGGGTCCTCTACCGGGGAGCGAGCTTGATAAAGTCCACGTTTTTCCAGAAGTACCTGCTGCCGGGCTTCGTGTATCAGTCGGTCGTGATCGCCGGAGGCTACGGGACCGGTCGGGAGCTGGTGGAGTTCTTCCTGACGTACGGTCCGCTGCCCGGGCTCCTGGCGATGCTCTTGATATCCACGGTGATCTGGAGTGCGGTGTGCGCCACGACCTTCGCGTTCGCCAAGTCCTTCGAGAGTTACGACTATCGGACTGTATTCAAGCGTCTTCTGGGACGGGCGTGGTTTCTCTACGAGGTTGTCTACTTCGCAATGCTTCTCTTGGTTCTCGCGGTCATCGGGGCAGCAGCGGGGGCCGTTCTTCAGGAGACCTTCGGGCTGCCGTACGCGGTTGGGGTGGTCGGGATCATGGTTGCGGTGGGCTTCCTCACGTTTCGGGGTACACCGGTCATCGAGTGGTTCCTAGCGCGCTGGTCGTTCGTGCTCTACGCCGTCTACATCGTGTTCTTTGTGTTGTGCTTCAAGCGATTCGGTGGTGATATCCTGTCGGGCTTCCGCATCGGAGACGAGCTCGGCCTTGGGTGGGTGGGCGGTGGGGTGAGATACGCGGCGTACAACCTCGCGGTCATCCCACCCATTCTATTCGTCATCCGTCACGCGGATTCGAGGCGGGATGCGGTAACGGCCGGACTCCTGGCGGGGCCCATCGCGATCATCCCGGGTCTGCTGTTCTACGTGTCGGTCGTGAGTCAGTATCCCGGGGTCCTCGATCGACCGGTGCCGGCCAACTTCATGCTGGAGATCCTCGGGTCCCGCGCCTTTCAGCTCACCTTTCAGCTTGTGCTGTTTGGCACGCTGATCGAGACGGGGACCGGTATGATCCACGGCGTGAACGAGCGGATCGCCCGCGTCTTCGAGGAGAAGCAGCTAACCATGCCGGCCCGCCTCCGGCCCGCTGTGGCCGTCGGACTGCTGGTAGTTGGGGCCGTCGTCGCCCGCTTTGGCATCATCGATCTCATTGCGAAAGGGTACGGGACCATCAGTTGGTTCTTCGTGGCAGTGTACGCTGTACCGATTCTCACGGTGGGCCTGTGGATGATGTGGCGGCTGCCGTCCGGCCGGGGCGATGCGAGTCGGGCTCCCAGCCGCGCGATGAGTCCATAGAACGGGCGAAGTGGCATGGTGGCCGGTATCGTTCGGGCCTACCGGTACAGCCAATCGGGTGGTGTACGCGTTTGAACCGCAACTAGCGCCTCGGGACGGTGCCGGTGGGACACGCCAAGTTGGAGGTCTTGCAATGACTCGTTTTGCAGTTAGTCCACTGTCAGCATTCGGAGCATCTGACATGGGGCGTGGAAGCGTGTTGCTGATTCTGGCGACGGTTGTGCTGAGCGCGCCGGCGTTTGGGCAGGAGCGGTGGCCAGATCCGGACCCGCGACTGTTGGAGCGTGCGCGGGCGTTGCTCCGAGAAGTGCCGCTCGTCGACGGGCATAACGACCTCCCAACGAGACTGCTGGACGAGGCCGGCGGTGATCCAGCACGATTCGATCTAACTCGGCGCCAACCTCACCTGCCTGCTGATGTCCCTCGACTGCGAGAGGGGATGGTCGGGGCGCAGTTCTGGTCGGCGTACGTTCCGTCAGAGCCTGCCTTCACTGCGGACGCGTTGCGGCTCGGCCTGCAGGAAATCGACATGATACACCGGATGGTGGCCTACTATTCGGATTTGGAGTTCGCCCGGACGGCTGACGATATCGAGCGCATCGTGGCGCAAGGGAACATCGCCTCGCTGATCGGACTCGAGGGCGGTCACATGATCGAGAACTCGCTGTCGGCTCTGCGGATGCTGTTCGATCTAGGCGTGCGGTATATGACGCTGACACACTTCCGCACGAACGACTGGGCTGATGCGGCGACGGACTCCCCGCGCCACGGTGGGCTCACTGAGTTCGGCGAAGAAGTGGTGCGGGAGATGAACCGCTTGGGGATGTTTGTGGATCTGTCGCACGTTAGCGCCGCAGCCATGCGGGACGCACTACGGGTGAGTCGGGCGCCGGTGATCTTCTCTCACTCGGGTGCGAGAGCCGTCAACGTCCATCCCAGGAACGTGCCGGATGATGTGCTCAGGTTGGTGGCGCAGAATGGTGGGGTCGTCATGGTGGATTTCGTTGCCGGCTACACACCGCGCACGGCGCAGGAGTGGCGCACGTTGAGCGGTCCGGAGGCTGCGCGGTTCCACGTGCTGGCTGGGCAATCGGCCGATGAGCCGGGTTGGAACATGCAGCGCACCGCGGTAGGCGAGTCGCTCCGGGCCGAGCTCGACGACGAGGGGGAGATCGCCCGCCGGCTGGCACAGTGGGTGGCGGAGAACCCCGCCCCCCGGGGCACGGTGGGCGCGGTGGCGGACCACATCGATCATATCCGGGAGGTAGCGGGCATCGATCACATCGGGATCGGATCGGATTTCTACGACGACGGCCGAAGCTCGATGGCCGTTGGCCTCGAGAACGTGACCAAGTTCCCGATCTTGTTCGCGGAGCTCCTGCGCAGAGGCTACAGCGACGAAGAAATCAAGAAGATCGCCGGCCTCAACCTCCTCCGGGCGATGCGGCGGATGGAGCAGGTGGCCAGGGAGGTTCAGCGCCAGCGGGGTGCTTCGCTAGCTGACATCGAGCGCCGGTAGCGCGGCGCCAGCCCTTCTGGCTCACGGACTGAGGAGGTGCTGCCTGCATTGGGGTGCCAACGTGGGCCGTGCTGGGTGCTTTGCGCTTGTGATCGCTCGACCGGTCCCGCCAAGTGCCGGATGACCTCAGCCACCCCCTCCACCACCCGGGCCATCCGCTCGTAGTCGAGCCTGTCTACCGTGTCTGTCAGCTGGTGGTAGTGGGGATAGCGGAAGGGTGCGGTATCCGTGATCATGATCGCCTTGAAGCCATGAATCCAGAAGGCGGAATGGCAGGACCAGGTCACCCCGGGTACCTGCGGCGGCGCGGCCACTCCTTGTGACGGGAATCGGGTAGTCCGCCTGAATACGGCGATGGCCCGCCGCACCAGGGAGCGGGATGCGAGGTTGCCGACGAAGGCAATGAAGTCTCCTCGGTCGGGATAGAAGAGGTCGAACAACGGCGGATAGCGTTGGCTCTCAGGCTCGGTTCGGAAGTATCCCACGGTCTCGAGTGAAACCATCGCGACGACTCGTTCGCCACGCTCGGCGGCGCGAGCGGCGTACTGCCAACTCCCCATCCCTTCGGTGTTGAAGTAGGGCGGCTCCTCATTCACGAACGCTACAAATCGGATGGTGCGGGCGAACTGCTCCTGGTGGAGGAGGCGTGCCAGCTCCAGCAGGGCAGCGGTCCCACTGGCGTTGTCGTTGGCTCCCGGCGTTCCCTCGGCAGAGTCATAGTGACCTCCCACCACTATGATCTCGTCCGGCCGCTGCACACCAGGGAGCACTACCTCCATGTTGTGGAAAGGCCGGCCGCCAACGTCATAGTACTGCGGCGTAACGGTGTATCCCACCGCAGCCAACTCATCCTCGACGAAGGTCGCCGCCCGCTGGAGGGCGCCGTAGGTGCGGTTGTTGCGCTCACCGATCTCGGAGGCGAGGACATGCACGTGCGTTGCCAGTCGGTCTCGCAGGGATTCTTGGTCCGGTGAGAGGGGCGGCAAGGGGCCGGCGTGAGATGCACCGGGCATGGGGATCATGTAGGCGAACATGCCGGAGAGGATGATGACGGGGCCCAGTGTGAGGACCGAGACGCGAACCAGGATCGGCTCCCAGAGCAGCCCCACCACACGCACCATGATCCAGCAGGGGAAGACCACGTCCATCACGCTGACGAACGCGACCGTCTGTACCGCCTGTCCCCGAAGGTGGATCTGAGGCAGGACGGCGTGGGCTCCGAGGACTACGAGAACGAGGGTCGTCCACAGGACGGCAGGCCTCCACACCTCCCGGTGGCGTGTGCGGATACCGCGACCGTAGATGGTGAACGCCGTAGCGAGATAGAGTGCCAAGTAGAAAAGCGTCCACAGCAGCAGGCCTGGGGAGCGCAGCGTAGTGCCCCACCAGCGGAAGAAGACCGCGATGGACAATACCCACAGCAGGGTGAGCAGTGTGTGTCTGAGTGCGGTCTGACTCATGGTCGTCGTGCGGTGGTCACCTTGGCGGTTCATGCCGTGTGGGCGGTCCCCTGTCACGCTCCGTTGCACGGCGCTAGAATCTCACTCGAGCTTCCAAGTGCCCCCTACTTCGCTCGAAGAGGCAGCCATGACCGGGCCCAGTAACGTACATCACCGTCCGTCGATGGTCCTCGAACCCGAGGAACTCACGCCCAAGCTCGGCCTGTGGATCCGGACGCGGCTATGGGTACAGGTTCTGATCGGGATGGTTGTGGGAATCGCCGTGGGTCTGCTGGTGTCGCCTTCCGGGGCCGCACTGGTGCCGCAAGGTGTCGCCGATTCGCTGGCGGCGTGGTTTGCGCTCCCCGGCAAGGTGTTCCTCGCGCTTATTCAGATGGTGGTAGTAGTGCTGGTGCTGTCATCCATCGTCATCGGCATCACCTCCAGCGGCGACCCGGAGTTTCTCAAGCGGGTCGGATGGCGTGTGATGTTGTTCTTTGTCGTCACCACCGGCGTGGCGGTCGCGCTGGGAATCGTGCTTGCTAGCGTGGCGCGTCCTGGCCAGTTCATCGATGCGGACTTGCTCGAGCGGACATTGAGCGTTGCTGGTGTGGAGCCACCCGCACCTGCCGGGGCCCAACCCAGTGGGGAGACTGTCTCGATCCCCGAGCGGATAATCGGGCTCATTCCCACGAATCCGTTCGGCGCGGTGTTGGAGCACGCCATGCTGCAGATCGTGATCCTCGCCATCTTCATCGGAATCGCTTTGATCGCGATGCCGGCAGACCGGGCGCAGCCGCTGCTCGATCTCATGGGGTCAGTGCAGGAGCTGTCGATGACCATCGTGAGCTGGGCCATGCTGCTCGCTCCATATGCGGTGCTCGGCCTGCTGGCGCAGATCACGATCAAGATCGGGTTCGACGCCATCGTTGGCATGTCGGCCTACGTCGGTACGGTGCTCCTTGCGCTTGCCCTCTTGTTGCTGTTGTACCTCGCCATCGTCGCCGTGCTGGGACGGCATTCGCCGATGGCATTTCTCCGAGGTATTCGAGACGTGCAGTTGCTGGCATTCTCAACTTCGAGCTCTGCGGCGGTGATGCCGCTGTCGATGCAGACAGCGGAGGAGAAGCTCGGAACTAGCAAAGCCCTCTCCCAGTTCATTATCCCGCTAGGGGCCACGGTGAACATGGCTGGGACGGCGATCTATCAGGTGGTGGCGGCGGTGTTTCTCACCCAGGTGTTCAGTGTGGAACTCTCGACCAGCGACCTGTTCTTGCTTGCTGCGACCACCGTCGGTGCGTCGATCGGCTCCCCGAGTACGCCGGGGGTGGGGATCGTGATTCTCGCCACCATTCTCACGAGCGTTGGGGTTCCAGCCAGCGGTATCGCTCTGATCATCGGTGTCGACCGGATCCTGGATATGTCACGCACATCGATCAACGTCACGGGTGACCTGGCTGCGTGCGTGGTGATGGAGCGGTGGATTGGGCCGAGAGTGCAACCGGCGGGCGTCGCCGTGGCGCCGGCGTGATGAGGAGGCGCTGGGTTCTGGGTGTTGGGTACTAGGGCAAGTACCCCCAACATCGAGGGCCTAGCACCGAGCACCTGGGATCATCCCTGGTCATCCACAGCTCTCCAGCCGTCACAGAACCTCGTCAGCGCCTCACACAGTCGGTAGATGTGTGCCAATGGCGTCTTCTCGTCCCTGAGCTGTGACATCATGTGATCCCGCACCTGCCCAAGCAGGAACTCACCCTCTCGGCGATCGTTCCAAGCCAGAAACAACGCATGGGCCATCAGTCCGCGACCGACGTAGTCGCGCCCGGAGATGTCGGCAACGAGTTCAGGATGAGCCGCTGCCTTCACGTCCTTGAACGCCTCAAACACCTCCGCATGAACGCCCTCGTTGACCAGATCGGACGGACCAGGTGCGAGTCGCTCGTACACCTCGGCGAAGGCTTGTTGTGCTGTTGCCTGCATGCGTCCCTCCTGCCCGTACGAAGACACCGACCGCCCTCAATATAGTCAGCAGGGTGTCACAGGGCGTTGCGCCTGAAGGAAGACGCTTCCGGTCGCAGTTGTACGGAGACAAGCCGTCGCCGAAGCAGTAGCTTCCCCGGGGCGACGCCTGTTGGCAGGGGATCGGTTCTGGGGGCCGCGTGCTGGCGCGGTTCCCCTGGGACCCCAGCACCCGACCCCCGGGCACCGAATGCACGAGTCGGGCTTGGAGAAGGGAGGTTCCAACATGTTCTTCACACTGCTAGTGGCTGCGTTGGTGATCTCTGCTGTCATTTCGTTTGTCGTTGCCCGCATCTTCAACAAGCCGCTGCGGCGTATCTTCGCGAGGATCATTCAGGACGAGATTAGCAGCGCGTGGGTGCGGTACGTTACGTTCGCGATCTATGTCGTGGGGATAACCGGTGGTGTGCGAATCTGGCAACTCGATCGTTACATCACGCCGGAAGGTCCGGACGGGCAAGTCGTGGAGCTGACCCGCACTCTGTGGAACTGGGAGCTGTTTCGCACCCTTCTCGGCGCGCTGCAAGCTATCACGTGGATGCTCTTGGTCGTCTTCGCCTTTGCGCTGGTGGCGTACGTAATCGTGCGGGGCTTGGAACATAGAAGAGCGAGTGCGACGTAGTCGTCCCTCGTCTCGCGCTGCGCATGGCGCTGGTGTTCCGTGACGGGCGCGCAATCATCTCTTCGAGTACTGTTTCTGGCCGATACCCATCTCGGCTTCGACCTACCGCTGCGGCCGCGGGTCACCCGCCGTCGTCGCGGCCATGATTTCTTTGCCAACTTCGAGCGAGCGCTGGTAGCCGCGCTGGCCGGGAGGGTCGACTGCGTCGTACACGGGGGCGACTTGTTCTTCCGCAGTCGGGTACCGGCAAGCCTGGTACAACGGGGTGTTGCACCCCTCAAGCGCGTGGCGGATGCTGGAATCCCTGTTCTCCTCGTGCCGGGGAACCACGAGCGGTCGCGGATACCGTATGAAATGCTCGCCCTGAACGAGCGCATTCACATCTTCCGCCGGCCCGAGACGTTTGTGACAAGCGTTGCTGGTGTGAAGATCGCGTTCGCCGGCTTCCCGTATTGCAGGCGCGATGCACGGGACCTTTTCCCGGACTTGCTGCAGGCTACAGGCTGGCGCGAGGCTGACGCTGAGATCAAGCTGCTCTGCGTGCACCAGTGTGTCGAAGGGGCCACGGTTGGGCCTGCCAACTACACGTTTCGGTATGCCAGCGATGTTGTCAGGGGTGCCGACATTCCCCGAGGATTTGCCGCTGTGCTGGCGGGGCATATCCATCGCCATCAGGTCCTGATGACCGATTTGCGCGGACGTCCGTTGGCGGCACCCGTTCTGTACCCAGGGTCGATAGAGCGCACATCCTTCGCCGAGAAAGACGAAGCCAAGGGCTATCTGTTGGTGGAATTCCGGCGGGACGAGGCTCCGGGTGGCGCGCTCGAGGATTGGCAATTCTGTCCGCTGCCAGCACGCCCCATGGTGGTGAGAGATCTGCCGGCTGATGGCGCGAGCGCGGCCACGGTCGAGACCATGGTGCGCCGTGCCATTCGAGAGGCGTCCGCCGACGCCGTCCTGCGGCTGCGAGTTCACGGGGTGGTGCAGGAGGGAGCGCGTGGCATACTTGCGGCTGCCAATCTCCGATCCATCGCACCGGCCACCATGAACGTCGACGTGCGGTTGGTGGCGGGCCAACAGTAGCATCGGCAGACCGAGTGGACCGCCGACCCTGGCTGCTCGCGGCAGCTCGCGGTATCCTTCGGTTGGTAACTCTTGAGGGTGATGCGTGTCCGATCACGAGCGCGCCGGAATCGCCGAAAGGCTCGCGATGTACTTGGATCCGGGTACCGACGAGCCGCTGTACCGCCAGATCGTCGATCGCATGTGGCTCGAGGTCGTGACCGGAACGCTGGAAACGGGCGAGCGCCTGCCCACGGTGCGGCAGCTAGCTATCGACCTCGGCGTTCACCCCAATACGGTTGCCCGCGCCTACGAAGAGCTCCAACTGCTCGGTGTTCTGCTCAACCGGCCCGGGGAAGGTACGTTCGTCGGGTTGGCTCCCCCTGACAAACCAGCACTCGAGCGCCGTGCGCAGCTTGAGCGTCTGTGCCGAGACATCCTGTCTCAGAGCGAGGCACTGGGCATATCCCTGGACTATGTCATCGAGACACTTACCGAGCTACGCTCCTCCGGCCGCGACTCGAGAGCCGGGAGGGAGTCCGAATGACCAACGAGTATCTGCCTGCCCACCTGCGCAAAGTCGCGGTGCCGTCTCACCAGGAGAGATTCTCCATGCCAACCAGATCACCTGACGACACTCGATACCCCTTGGCCGCGGTTGTCTCGGGTCTCGCCGCCGCCGCCGGGCTGGGCGCGGCACTGCTGCTCGCGCCGGTCGGCTGGGAGTTGTGGGATGCGCTGGTCGTGCCAGCCGTATCGGCGCTTGGCGCCTTGCTGGTAGGCTCATCGATAAAGTTCGCGGACCAGTGGGAGAAGGCGGTGGTGCTGCGGTTGGGTAGGTATCGTGGACTGCGAGGCCCCGGGGTGTTCTTCGTGATTCCCATCGTTGATCGCGTGAGCTACCACATTGATCAGCGCATCCGGACCACGGATTTCGGTGCCGAGTCGTGCCTCACCAAGGACACCGTACCCGTCAATGTCGACGCGATCGCCTTCTGGATTGTGTACGACGCGGAGCGGGCTGCTCTGGAGGTACAGCAGTACGCGCAAGCGGTGGTCCTCGCCGCCCAGACGGCCCTACGCGATGCCATCGGCAAGCATGACCTTGCTGAGCTGATTCAGTCCCGTAAGGAGCTCGGCCGAGGTCTGCAGGAGATCCTTGACGAGAAGATGCATGATTGGGGAATCCAGGTTCAGTCCGTTGAGATCCGCGACGTGATAATACCGAAGGCCCTCGAAGAGGCCATGTCTCGTCAGGCTCAGGCCGAGCGTGAACGGCAAGCGCGAATCATCCTCGGCACCGCGGAGACCCAGATCGCGTCGAAGTTCGTCGAGGCGGCCGAGAGTTACAGCCGGAACCCCACGGCACTCAATCTCCGCGCCATGAACATGCTCTACGAGAGCATCGTGAAACGGGGCTCCTTGATGGTGGTCCCCTCCGGCCTGGCCGACTCGCTGAATCTCCCCAGCATTCTCGGGCTAACGGGTGCCGCCGGGGCCACTGGGCTGGCAAAACCACCAGAGCCGGGGGGCGAGGATCAAGGCGGGGACACCTCTGGAGGCGGTCCGCCGCGGGCCCGCTGACCCGCGCGGCGTGTCGCCAGCCTGGCTGATGGCTCGCGGAGGCGTGGCGCCCTGGGGTGAGGTCGCAGCAGGACGGCCGACCCCAGAGCTCGTCTGTCGATCGCTCGTGGCTGGTGCTACAGCACCGAACCGCAATTGGGACGTGGTGGGCCGGGGGTAGTCACCGTCTGGGTTGTCGCGACGTGGCCTAATATTGAGAGCGTCACCATGTCGGCACGATCAGAAAACGAACATCGTCATCGTGGCAGCGCCCCCTCCCCGACAGGAGGTGACAACAGTCAGTCTGACGCTGATGCTGCGCAGGGCACCTCAGCTGTAGCGAAGTGGGCCCGGAGAATTGGCGCTCTGCTCGTGCTTGCCTCGTGCTTCGGGGTCATCTACTACGCGGTCCTGTTGGGGTGGTTGCGTCGGGATCCTGAGGCGNNATCCTGAGGCGCTGTCGATCGTCTATCCGTTTGACGGATCCGTGTTTCCACCAGACATCATCGCTCCCACGATGTGGTGGGAGGACCAGAACTCCGCTGCCAACAGATGGCACGTCACCATCGGTTTCCCAGACGGTGGCGATCCCGTCGCTGCGGAAGTGGACACGACCGCCTGGTCGCCCGACAGCGCCATGTGGGAGATGATCAAGAGACGATCCGTCGGAAAAGAGGCCACGATCACGGTCACGAGTCTCCGCCGTGTCTTGGTCATACGTCAAACATTGGCTCGGCAGAATATCACCATCTCGACATCTGGGGACTCGGTCGCCGCACCGATATTCTACCGTGACGTGCCCTTACCGTTTCGCTTCGCGCTGAGGAATGTCCCGATGATTCGCTGGCGGCTGGGCGACATTTCCTCGTACAGTCCGCCCCCCGTCGTCCTGACGAATCTGCCCGTCTGCGGGAACTGTCACTCCTTCTCGGGCGACGGCCGGACGCTCGGCATGGACGTGGACATCGGCAACGACAAAGGCGCGTACGCAATAACGGCCTTCGAGGAGAAAACGGTCCTGTCGCCGGACAAGCTGATCAGCTGGAGCGCGTACGTTCGGGATAGGCGGGTTCCCACCTTCGGCATGCTCCCGCGGGTGTCGCCAGATGGGAGGTACGTCCTGGCGGGTGTGAAGGATCGCGCCGTGTTCCTGCCCAGGGAAGACATTCTGTTCTCGCAGATCTTCTTCCCGGTCATGGGCATCCTGGCCTACTACGATGCCGCGACCGGAAGGATCGCTGCACTAACCGGCGCAGATGACGAGGAATACGTACAAACAAACGGCGTGTGGACACCCGACGGGCGGGAAGTGATTTTCGCGCGAAGCCGTGCCGCGCAGCTCAAGACCGAAAACCCTGACAAAGGCATCCTTCTCAATACCGAGGAATGCGCAGAAGTGCTGGGCGGTAGGGAGTTCTTGGCGAAGGCGCAGGAGGGTGGCAAGGCTTTCAAGTTTGACCTCTATCGACTGCCGTTCAACGGCGGCAGGGGAGGCAGGCCCGAGCCGATTGAGGGAGCGTCGCGTAACGGCATGAGCAACTTCTTCCCGAAAGTGTCGCCGGACGGCAGGTGGTTAGTGTTCACCCAGGCCCACAGCTTCATGCTGCTGCAGCCTGACAGCAAGCTCTACATCATGCCGGCCAGCGGTGGCACACCTCGGTTGTTGAACGCCAATACGCCGCGGATGAATTCATGGCACAGTTGGTCACCCAATAGCCGGTGGCTGGTGTTCTCGTCGAAGATGTTCGGTCCGCATACGCAGCTCTTCCTCACCCACATCGACGAGGGGGGTAATGATACCCCTCCGGTGATACTGCAGCATTTCACGTCTAGCTACCGGGCAGCGAACATCCCGGAGTTCGTGAACATCCCCGCGCACGCGGCCCGCACGATCGATGAGCGGTTCATCAACGACTACAACTACTTCCGCAGTGGGCGCATCTACGAGCAGTTTCGGGAGTACGATCGCGCTGAGGAGGAATTTCTCAAGTCGCTGCGCATGAACCCCGAGAATACTTCGTCCCTCTACTCGCTGGCGACACTCTACGCCAAGCGGAAGGACTATGACGAGGCGATTCGGGCGTTCCAGCGGATCTTGGAGATCGAGCCGGACGCGGTCGTTCACAAGGACCTGGGTAGCCTGTACTTCACCATCGGCGAGTACGACAAGGCGGAGGCGGAGTTCCGTGCGGCGGTGAGGCTCGATCCGCACAACGTCGCTGCCCACTTCAACTTGGGCACGCTCTATCTGATGCAGCACGATCTCGCGAGGGCGGAACGGGAGTTCGCGCTCCTGCTCGATCTGGACATCGAGTCGGCCGCAGCCGTGCGAGTGCATAGCAACTTGGGCCACATCTTTGTCGCTCGGGGTGACTACCGAAGGGCGATACGTGAGTACAGGGCGGTCCTGGTTCTCGACAGCCTGAACTTGGATGCGCGTCACAATCTGGCGTTGAGCTACCGGGTGTTGAAGGACCTGACAAATGCACGGCGGGAATTCGAGGTTGTGGTGCGGCTGGATCCGGGCAACGTAGAGGCCCACAATGCCCTGGGCGAGATCCTGCTGCAGGCCGGCGACTACCCCTCGGCGCTCGAGGTACTCACGGAAGCGGTGACGCGGGCTCCCGACAACATCGTGGCCCAGACGTATCTGGGCCATACCTACTACCAGATGGGAGACTTCGAGAACGCGGAACAGGTATTCCTCAGGATCATAACACGGGATCCCGGCAATGTCTTCGCCCACGTCAATCTCGGCAGGGTCTATCACGAGACGGCGCGGTACGACGAGGCCGTAGCGGCGTTCAAGCGGGTCGGGGAGCTGAACCCGAACCACGCCGCGGCGTACTTCATGCTCGGCGAGGCGCTGGTCAGAGAAGGGCGATCGATGGACGAGGCCATCAGGGCGTTCAAGCAAGGGTTGTCTCTGGATCCCTCGTATGTCGAAGGCCACGTGTCCCTGGGGGACCTGTACGTCGTGATTGATGACCCGGTCAACGCGCTCGAGGAGTTTGAGCTGGCGCTGGGCCTGGATCCGGCAGATTCGAACTTGCGGGGGTATCTGGAGGCGAAGATTGACGACCTGAGGCAACGTCTGCGGGACTAGGCTCGGCCGCGTCCCTAGGCTGTGTGGCTACCCGCTGGCCGACCCAAGCTCCTCCACCTCCCGGTACTTTGTCAGCAGCCGTTCCTGGAAGTCGATTCGCTCGTGCAGCTCGCTGACTTCGACTTCCAGGTGCTCGATAGCGCCTCGCAGATCGTGTTCCCGACGGGCCTGCTGGCGGAGGTACTGCGCACCCAGCCAAATGCTGCCTGCCGAGATGATCAGGGCGGCGATGCCAAACAACGTGGCTGCCACCAACGGTCCGTACTCCATGCTGCGCTCCTGCTTCCTAGACGCCTCTGTTGCCTCATAGTGGAAGAACTGTGCCGTCGTGCCAGCTCTATAACTAGCTGTCGCGCATGCACTTGAGGGGCTGATCGTCGTGGTGGACCAGGAGCGGGCGTCCGCAAGCGGGACGGGCGATCCCACACACGGACACCTACCTTTCCGTTGGGAGATCACGCGCGCCGACTGCTGAAGACCGGACGCATCCGGCCGCCGGCTGCCACGCTGTGGCTGGTGCTACCTAACGCAGCTGCCGGTCGAAGCGCAGGTTCCGCACGCGTCCACTGGACACGCGGAACCCCGTAATCTCGTTGCGCTCGTTGCGCTCGAAGCCGACCTGGCCAAAGAACCAGGTGTCTCCGCTGAAGCTGTCGAGTGCTTCCGCCGTCAAGTGGATTGGCTCGTGGCGCATGTGGCGAGCCACGAGCTTGCCTTCCTGGACCACGATCGTGTAGGTCGTGCCGAGTTCTGCGCTGGTGTAGACACCTTCGTATTCGGCAAGCTGCTGCTCGTCGGGCGCGAACGGTGGGATTCGTTTCGCCTCTGCCTCTTGTCCGCTCTGAAGCACCGTTAAGCTGGAGACTTCGCCGGCTGCATCACGGTGAAACGTGACTCGCGCGTCGACTTCCCGTGCGACGAACGTGGTGTCCGACTCCGGGTGCAGCTCGACTGTCGGCTGTCCCGTGGCATCCGCCATCAACCGGTCGCCATCTCGTGTGACAGTGACGACCAGTCCTGGCTGGAGCTCATAGACTCCCACGTAGTCGTCGTAGATGGCGGGATCCACCGCTGCCGCTGCACCGGGCTCCTCCTCCGTTAGCTCCTGTTCGGCCACCACTAGGTAGTCTGCCAAGTAGACGTCAGCGACACGCTGCGCCGTCTGTGACGGATTGAAGCTTGCGAGATTGCTCAGAACGGCGATGGCGAATCCGTGCTCCGGGAACCGAACCAGGTGACTGCGAAATCCGGCGTCTGCACCGCTGTGCCCCACCGTCTTCAGTCCCTCGTACGTGCCGATCCCCAGCCCGAAAGCGTAGCCCAGAGTGTCGCCGTTGTTGAGTATGCCCCGCGTGTGCATCCAGTCGATGACGCGCCCGCCACCGACCCGTCCCTCGTCGAGGTTATGTGCCCACTTGGCGAGATCTTCGACGGTCGTGAACAGGCTCGTCGCACCGACATTGGCGTAACTGAGCACGGACTTTCTGAAGCCTCCGGTGCGATTGTACGAATACGAATACGCCCGATTGGGCACGATCATCTCGTGGTCATCGTGAAAGTGGGTGCTGGTCATGCCGAGGGGCCGGAAGATGTGTTCGGCGGTCCACTCGCGAAACGATTGACCGGTGACGCGTGCCACGATCTCGGCAAGGAGCGTGTATCCCGTATTGGAATACAGGTACTCGTCCCCCGGGTCGAAGTTCAGCTCCCGCTGATGCTGTATGAGCCGCAGGATATGCTCTCTGGTGATCACGTCGTCGAGCCGCCAGCCGGCCAGCGCCAGCAGGTTCCACTGATCCCGCAAGCCGCTCGTGTGATGAATCAGGTGGCGGATCGTGATGGTCTGGCCGAAGTCCGGGATATCGGGCAGATGCGTTCTGATGTCGTCGTCGAGTGACAGCTTCCCCTGCTCGGCGAGGAGCGTGATGGCAAATGCGGTGAACTGCTTGGAGACCGAGGCGACATGAAACACCGTCGAGGGAGTGATGGGTATGTCATACTCGAGTTGCGCGTAACCGTACCCGCGCTTGTAGACGATCGCGCCGTCGCGGGCGATCGCCACCGCCGCGCCTGGTGAGCCCGGGCGGTCCACAGGGGCAAACAACTGGTCAACTTTGCCCGCCGCCGTGGCCGCTGCCGGCTCCAGTCGCTCGACCGTGACCGCATACCGGCCCGGCTCCGCCTCCTCATCGTCGAACGGACGCACTTCGAGGCGGTACTGGCCGGAGGTTTGAGGGAACAGGGAGATGAACTCGAAACCCTGGGATCCTGTCGGGCTGTCGATTTCCTGGAGCTGCTTGCCCTCCGGATCCAGCACCCGCACGACGACGTCGATCCCTCGCTGCTCCACGGTGGCGAACATGAACTGGCCGGACTCGAGGTTGACCTGGAAGGTGTGGACATCCTCGCGGGTCATCTCACGCTCGACGGCGGTGTTCAGCTTCAGTTGCGGTACATCGGTCTGGGCGGTCGTGACCTCTGGGTAGAGGGCGGCGAACGCCAGCAGTACGGGTACAATGGTCGTGTAGTAACGCTTCATGGCTGCACCTCTCGCGCGGCCTGTTTGTGGCGAGTGCCACGCGGGCTGCGGCGTGGCTCGAGTGATTGCTGGTCGTGCGAGGGGTACTGATTAATACGACACGGTGCGCTGGGCGCGCAACCGCGAGCCTCAGGTTGCAGAGATTCCCAGGATGATAGCGGTGCTCATTGAGACCCCTCTCTGCACCTGTTCACTCACCGAGCTCCCGAAGGCGGTCCTCAATCTCCCGGATCCGGTCTGCTGCCTCGGGGAAGCCGGTGGGAAGGAGTGCGTCGGGCTCGAGCAGGCGGTACAGTCTCAGGGCCTTATCTAGACTCCGACGGGCCTCCAGCGCCCGGCCTTCGATGTGGGCCTCGAGGCCATCGAGGTACAGCGCTTCAGCAACGAGCCAGCCACGCCCGGGTTCCAGTTCGCCCGTCGGAGCGACCATTCGCTCCAGGGTCGGGCCGTCGGCGATTCGGGCAAGGTCAAGGTCGAAGCCAACCTGCTGGACAGCCTTGTTGAGCTCCTGCTTGACCGTCGTAGATTCGCCCGCCTGCTTGAGAATCATCTCTCGCAGGCGCCGCAGCACCGCGCCCACCTGCTCGATCATCCGAAGGATGTAGTCCCGATGGTACATATGCTGGCCCGCACCGAGGCTGTGGTTAGCCCGCCGCTACATGATATGAACTGATAGCGTCTGCAGTGTCGGTGCTTCTCCCCGGACCTGGTGGGTCGTCGATGCCGAGTGCTTCACTAGTGCCCAAACAGCGGGGGCTGCGAACCGTCATTGCACTGCCGGTATCACGCGCTCCACGATCAGGCGAATGATATCGTACCAGTGCTCATTGGCACGGGCAGCCACGTAATGCCACTCGCAGGTTGCCACGACCACCAGGTCTAGGTCCGGTACGACGACGATGAACTGGCCTCCATACCCGGTGGCGAAGTAGAAGTCATGGTCGTGGGCACTGCCAACCCACCACAGATAACCATAGTGCGGTCCGTAGGGGAGGGCGGTAGCGGTGGCGATGTGTGCCTGAGTCGACGTCGTGGCCCAGCCCGGGGGAACGATCTGGTGACTTCCCGCGGCTCCAGCGTTGAGATACAGCATCCCGAACTGCAGCATGTCGCGGGAGGTCACCTGCAGGCCGGCCCCACCGACGTTGTATCCCTGGTTGTCCACCAACCACTGACGATCGCCCACGCCCAGGGGCTCAAACAGGTATTGCTGGGCGAAGTCGAGGGCGCTCAGTCCCGTTGCCTCGGTCAGAATGACAGACAGCAAGTGGGCTCCACCGTCACTGTAGTTGAAGCGCGCCCCTGGCGGGTCGACGAAGGGTTTATCCAGGATGTACTCGAGTTGATCCGGAGCGGACATCCAGCGGTTGAACTCTGAGTAGCTACCGAGCTCGTGCCACTCGAGGCCGGAGCTCATGGTCAGCAGTTGGCGGATAGTGATCCTGCCCTTCTCCTCGTCCAGGTTGTCGACAAGCCCGCCCAGAAAGTCTGCGAGCGTCATCTCCACGTCTTGGATGAAGCCTTCTCGGATCGCGATCCCGATTAGCGCCGACGTGAAGCTCTTCGTTACTGACCGGACATCGTGAAGGGCGTTGGGCCCATGGCCGTTGAAGTACTGCTCAGCGAGCAGAGCCCCGCGCTGGGCCACCAGCAAGCTCTTTATTCCTTCGATCTGCTCGGCTTGGGCGTAGGCTTGAGCCAGTTGCTCGTTGTCGATGCCTTGAGGGGGAGGAGCAGCCCCCAGGCACGATGCAATGAGGAGCGCTAGTGCTGTCGCGGCCGCAGGCTGCAGTTGCCTCGGCGCTTGGCGCAAGCGGGGCGAGATGCGGGGAGGGGAGAGCCCCTCTGGTTCTCTGGAGCTACACGGGGTCATTGGAGTTCACTTGCGCGATGGTCCCAGCGTCGACCCACTCGTTGGTGTTGCCACTCCTGAAGCTTTC
This sequence comes from Gemmatimonadales bacterium, assembly GCA_011772755.1. GTDB lineage: Bacteria > Gemmatimonadota > Gemmatimonadetes > Gemmatimonadales > GWC2-71-9 > WVYX01. Next base: position 14,177 of record WVYX01000289.1, on the reverse strand, counting down.
GCTGAAGAGATGATATGTGCCATCTAACGGCCACGTCGGGCAGACTTCGCTTGAGGAGGCGCCTGTCGAGCGACCAGCGCGGCCGCGGGATATCTAGTTCGCCAATATATTGTGAGCAAATATATCGTCAATATATGTAGTCATCGGTGTAGCTCCCCGCTGCCCCTTCCCCGTGGTGCTCCCAAGCCCCTTCGTGACCGGCCGCCGTTAGGCTTGCCCGACCGGGTTCATCGATATATATATCACGTATACATCTGCCCAATACGTAGCTGCCGGGGTCGGGAACCGTCCCACTGCCGGGGGCCATGCTGGTTTCCGCCCGCGACTCTTGGGCTGACCGGGTGGCCCTCGTGAAACAGAGTCGGCACCCCGGGGGGACCGCGCGTGCCAGGAGGGCGAGCATGCTTTCCAAGCATCAACAGGAGTGCTGGAACGCCTTCTACGAATCCGCACGCCACAATACCACGCTCGACCAGCGCACCACTCTCATGATTCATCTCGCTTCCGCCATGGCAGTGGGATGTGACCCCTGAATGGAGGCGTACCTTGGCGTGTCCAAGGAGGTCGGGCTGTCGAACGAGGAGATCGGCACGGTGCAGGCCATCGTTATGGCCGTCTCGGCGGCACGAGTGCGGGCCCACTTTCGGGAAGTGCGAAGGAAGATGTCCGGAGGTGACAAGCCCGGGCGCGCTGGTGGGTAAGGAGGACCTATGACAAAGACTTTGACCCTGTTGCCGTTTCTGGTGCTGAGCAGCGCCACTGCCCTGGCGCAGAGTGAGCCGGCTCTCGAGAGAGAGGTGGAGGCCGTCAGGCAGGTAGCGCTGGATTATCTCGTGGGCGCCGAGTCAGCAGACGCGGCGAGGATGGAGAGAGCGTTGCATCCGGAGGTTACCAAGGTCCTGTTGGCCAGGTATCGGCAAACCGGTGCGCCATACCTGCGGAAGTCAGGGGTATCGCAGCTCGTTGAAGTGACGCGTGCCAGAGGAGCGTTTGTCGAGGAAGAGAAGCGGCACGCGGAAGTCACTGTCTATGACATCGGGTACGACATGGCTTCCGTGAAGGTCGTGTCGACCCAGTTCGTCGATCATCTGCTACTCGCCAAGATCGATGGGCAATGGAAGATCGTCGATGTCCTCTGGGTTCCGAACGGGCGCGTCACCGGTCCCGAGCCGACCCCCGTCGACATCGAGCTCGACAAACGGGCCGTCAAGAGCACGGCGCTAGACTACATTCAGGGGGCGTACGAGGGGAATGCGGAGCGCATGGCTAGTGCCCTTCATCCGGAACTGACGAAGGTGCTGTGTGTCAGGCATCCGCAGACCGGCAAGCATCTCTTGCTGAAGACAGGAGCGTCGCAGCTGATCGAAGGTACGCGGGCCAAGCTCGGGCTGCTGGGCGAGGACGAACGGAACATCGAGATCACCGTGTTCGATGTCGGGCATGACCTGGCGTCGGCCAGGATCGTATCAGCCATGTACATCGATTACCTGCAGCTCGCCAAGCTCGACGGCAACTGGCAGATCATCAACGTGCTCTGGGTGCCGAACCCGGGTGAGCGGCGGGGATAGTCCCACGATCGCTGCCGGCGGGGGGTGGGGCCGGTGAGGTCAAATACGCCGTGAACGCAATCAGTCGAAGGGATTTCGTGCGCGCGTCCGCTGCGGCAGTGGGTGGCGCAGCGTTGGGGGCATGCGCTAAGTCTGCTACTGACCCACTGGAGCCAACGGCGCTGGTGGCGGCGGTTCGCGGCAACGACCTGTACTCAATGAGCCGGGACGCGTTGGAGGGCCTGGGCGGAGTAGGGGGGATCGTCCACGATGGCGAGACGGTGTTCATCAAGCCGAACATGGTCACCCTACCGTGGGCGAGCTCCGGCAACTGCTTTGCCAACGGCGAGTGCACCAAGCCAGAGATCATCATCGCCGTCACCGAAGAGTGCCTGAAGGCAGGCGCAGCCGAGGTCACCATCGGTGATGGCTCGCACCTCCCGACGCTGAACTGGGAGCTGGCCGCGACCTTGGATGGCTCGACGAATCTCGTTCGCGAGGCAGCTCGACTCAGCTCGCAGTACGGTCGGACGGTGAGGGTTGCATCCCTCGAGGTCGACTCCCCCGCGTGGGATGAGCTCCCTTCTCGGACGTATCTCGGGACGATAGCCGTATCCAGCCTGGTGGCCCGGGCGGACCGCGTGATCTCCATCCCCGTGGCGAAGACGCACTCCTGGGCGCAGCTCACGCTCTCGCTCAAGAATTTTGTGGGTGTCACACCGCTGGAGCGGTACGCTGGCTGGGTGGATCCAGGCTATTGGGATCGCGGCAAGGAGTTCGACCACAGCAGCCCGGATGCGATTGCGGCGATCTATCTGGATATCGTCGACGGCGTGAAGCCTGACCTCGCCGTCGTCGACTTCTCCATTGGGATCGAGGGTGACGGACCCGGTGTCGGGCATGGCGGCCGCACGGTGGACATGCGGCAGCGGCTTGGTTCCTGGCTGCTCCTGGCGGGCACCGACCTCGTTGCGGCCGACGCCACGGTAGCGCGCATCATGGGTCACGACGTGTTCGACCAGAGGCAGCTGACCATGGGCTACGACATGGGCCTCGGTGAGATCCGCAAAGATCGGATTGAGCTCGTTGGCGAGCGACTGGAAGATCTGCGGGTCGAGTGGTTGCCCGCCCAGCTCAGGAACCAGCTGGCATCCGCCCGGGCCAGTCCGGTGACCCGTCGACCCGGCTGTCCGCTGGTCTATACTGGGGCTCCGTGCTCACTGCACTACTCGCTCGGGGCCTGATCCGCCGCCGTTCCCCGTCTCACTCAACTCCTGGCTTGAGGCAGGTGGTTAGCACCTAGAGCCGGAAGCTCCAGCCGAGTTCCTTCGCTGATAGCTCAGCCTGGGGGGAGTACCGTCATGCGTAACGACCCGAGAAACATACTGTTCCCACTCGCCGTGCTGTTGCTGGCGGCGCCGGCCCGCCCCATCGAAGCGCAGCAGCCGGCACGGGGTGGTGCTACCCAGCTCCGGGAGGCTCTGCAGTCGAGGTTGTCCGCTCTGTATGCCGAGAGCCGTGCCCCCGGGGTGAGTGTCGGAATCGTTCTGGCGGACGGTACGTCGTTCGGCCTGGCGGCGGGCCTGGCCGACACCGTCTTGGGCGTTCCGATGACCCCGTCCAGCCGTCTGTTGCAGGGGAGCGTCGGGAAGACGTACGTGGCGGCAGTAGCCATGCAGCTCGTTCACGAAGGCTTGCTCGATCCTGGTGCAAAGATCTCGACGTACCTGGGGAGGGAGCCGTGGTTTGCGCGGCTCCCCAATCACAGCGACGTCACCGTGCGCCAGCTGATGAACCATACCAGCGGCATCGTTCGCTACGAGTTCAATGAGCGGTTCATCTCCGATCTCCTGGCGGCCCCCGACAGGGTGTGGCAACCGGAAGAGCTGCTTGCCTATCTGTTCGACACCGAAGCCCCATTCGCCGCCGGTGAGGGGTGGGACTACTCGGATACGAACTACATCATTCTCGGGATCATCATTGAGCGGCTCACGGGGGGCGCGTACTACGACGAGTTGCGCCGGCGGATACTCGAGCCGCTGGGACTGGAAAACACCGTGCCGTCGAACTCTCGGCGCGTGCCCGGGCTGGTTCAGGGATATGCTGGCGTGGAGAATCTCTTCGGCGTGCCTGATGCAGTCATCGTGGACGGTGAGTTCGCGATCAATCCCCAGTTCGAGTGGACCGGCGGAGGAATCGCGTCGACGGCAGAGGATCTCGCCCGGTGGGGAAAGGCCCTGTACGAGGGCCGTGCGTTCGATGAGTCTCTGCTTCCGGTGATGGTGGACGGGGTTGACGCCAGGCTGGGTCCCAACACGCGGTACGGCCTGGGCGTGATTATCCGGCCGAGCCCGTTGGGGAAGAGTTGGGGGCACAGCGGGTTCTTTCCCGGTTATCTGACCGAGATGGCGTACTTTCCCGAGCACCGCGTGTCGGTGGCCGTCCAGCTCAATTCGAGTGACTTTCCAAACCTCGGCATGCGTCCGCTACGGATACTGCTGGAAATGGCTAAGGCCGCGGTGCAAGGAGGTGGGGCGCCCGACGCGGATAGCCTCGGGCGGTGACGCCAAGAATGCTGTGAGCTGGGTGGCAGGCAACGGGGAGAGCAGTCCTAGTGGCACCGGTTCGCACGGCGTACCTTCACGTATGACTCCTGTGGGGGACCCGACCATGGAAGACCGTCACCTCATCGCACTGCTTGCCTACGACGCATTAAAGGCCGCGAAGAAGCGAACGCCCGAGGGCATCCAGAGGGCGGTCAAGCAAGCTGCCGAGATTCTCGAGGCGGCACGGGAGGAGGAGCGGCGGAGCATGGAGAAGCGCGCACGGGAGTCGATAGAGCAGGAGCCGGGAGGTCTAGGCGGGATTTCGGGGTAGTCGTGACTCGCGGCGCCGGACGTTCCGACGTCGAGCAGGTGCGGATGTACCAGCTTATCAAGACACCCTAGCGCACCTTGCGCGTGAAGTTGCTGTGCCGCCACATCCGGGTGACCGTGCCGTCTTCTGCCACCTCGAATACGATCTCCTCACCCAAGGACTCATCGTCCCGAATCCGCCTGAAGGTATGCTCCCCCACCTGGTTGAGCTGGGCTAGCCCATCGATTGGATTCGTCGTAGGCAGGTAGAGCATGGCCAGGTTGCCCTTCCAGGTGACTACGGCGAGCTCGCCGCCCCACGGCGACCCACTGTAGGTCCCGGTGTACTTCTCGAGTGTCGGGTCTGCCGGCTTGGCTTCACTGGTCGAGTCAAGGGCGGCGGCGATGGCTGGCGCGAAGATTTCCTGCGCCCGCTGCGTGTGCAGGCTGGTGTTCACTCCGTTGGCGTTGGACATGAAGATGGCCGCGATCTTGTCGTCCGTCTGGAGGGAAAGATGCGACCGGTAGCCGGGGCAGCTGCCCCCGTGCCCAACAAACGTCTTATCGTTGCTGCGCCATACGGCGAAACCCAGTCCCCAGGTGGTTTCCCAGTCGGGGTCGAGCCAGTGCACTCTGTGCATCTCCCGCAGCGTGTTGCGGCCGAGCACTTCGTCGGCGCCGTGGTGGAGAACTCGGAATTGCCAGGAGACAAACTTCGCCAGGTCCTCCACCGTGGAGGCGAATCCCGCCGCAGGGGCGATGCCCCTGGCCTGAAAGGCGGGCAGCCTTTCCCGACTCCCCTCTCGGGTCGGCGCGCCATATCCCACGGCTAGGCGTCCGCCGTGGTGCTGCTCAGGGATCTCCGGATTGGTGGCATCCATTCCCAGCGGATCCAGGATGTTCTGGCGGATGTAGTCGCCGAAGGGACGCCCCGAGACTTGTGCCACGATCTCCCCGGCCAAGGTGAGTCCCAGATTGGAGTACTGGAAGTAGGTGGAGGCAGGGTAGAGCTCCTTCTGGCTCGACAAGCGCTCGATGATCTGCTCCCGGGTGGGGAAGCTGAAATCGGGCTCGGTCCAATACGGGTAGTCCGATTCCCGGGGGAGTCCGGATGAGTGGGTCAGTATGCCCTGAACCGTGACCGGTGGTGCGTCGGGGTAGGTGTCCTGGATGTTGAACCAATCGAGGTGGGTCGCCACGGGATCGTCGAGCCGGAGCTTGCCCTGCTCCAGGAGTTGCATGACCCCGATGGAGGTGAACAGCTTCGAGATGGAGCAGATCGAGTACATCGTCTGCGGCGTCGCGGGCACCTGCCGCTCCCGATTGGCGTGCCCAAATCCCCCGCTCCAGAGGAGTTCCTGGTCGTGGACCACGGCCATGGAAATGCCGGGGATGCTCTCATAGGCGCGCTGGGCGTCGATCCATACCTCGAGCAGTCGGATGGCCTCCTGCACTCGGGGATGGTCTTTGAGTGACCCCTGCTGCCCGAGCAACGGGCTCGCCAGCGCGAGGTACAGGAACCAGACAGTCGTTCGCTTCATGGTGCCATCTCCGGAGGGTGGGACGCGACGCGGCGCACGGTGGAGATATACGGTTGTGGGGTGTGGGGCGGAAGCGCGGGGAGGCCTGCGCCCGACCTAGCGCCTAATTCCTTTAATTACTATCGTATTTGCGCGCCCTCGGACTGGGCGTGCTCGGTCCGTGGTAGGTGGTTCGTGGTCAGTTGGCTGAACACCACTGACCACGCACCACAGACCGTGCGCCACGAGGCACCGTCAACGAGCAAAATCAACGTAACAGGGTAGGGGAGATGGCCAAGAAGTACGTGTCGAACAAGGACGTCTCGGTCCGGATCTTCAAGAGCAATGTGCTCGAAGCACTATCCCACGTGCATCCCGTGGTGCCGCACGTACTGTACCTCCCCGTCATCGCCTATGTGCTCTACTCGGCTTCCGCGGTGGCTTCGGTTGCACGGATCGGGGCAATGATCGCGCTCGGCCTTCTGCTCTGGACTGTAGCCGAGTACTTCATCCATCGATTCATGTTCCACGCGACCCCGGAAGTGGAGGAGCGGGTTCGCCAGATTGTCGGCCGGCTCGCGCCCGGAGAGGCGGCGCTCTCCAAGCTCACTGGTCTGCGCCAGAAGCACTACTTCCTCGCCCACGGCGCGCACCATGACTTCCCGAACGACACGAAGCGGCTGGTGATGCCCCCTTCCATCAGCATCCCGCTGGCCATTCTGTTCTATTCAGCGTTCAGGTTGTTGCTCGGTCCGGGCGATGGGCCGGCGCTGTTCGCCGGCTTCACCCTTGGCTATCTCATCTACGACACGATCCATTACGCAGTCCATCATTTTTCCCTGCGCGACCCGGTCCTGCTGTACTTGAAGAAGCAGCATTACCGGCACCACTACCAGGACGCCGAGAGGGACTTCGGCGTGAGCTCGCCGTTGTGGGATCTGGTGCTGGGCACTATGGGACGAGCGAAGAGCCCGCGTGAGGCAGTCGGGCCGCCAGCGTAGGCCTGCCCTCTGGACTGAGCCGCCGACCCGAGGCTCCGGCTGTGCAACCTTGACCCTATACCTTGGTATAGGGTTTATGATGTCAGTCCAGTTGAGGAGCCGGCCATGCCGATGACCATCGGCCAGGTGGCGTCCCACGCGGGCGTCAACATCCAGACGATCCGCTACTACGAGCGCCGGGGCCTGGTGCCACCACCGTCACGGATGCCGTCGGGATATCGCCAGTACGACCGCGATACCGTCCAGCGGCTACGCTTCATCAAGCGGGCTCAGGAGCTGGGGTTCACGCTCAGCGAGATCCAGGATCTACTGGCGCTACGCGTCCGCCACGCGTCGGCATGCGGTCGTGTCGCGGCAAAGACGCGGGAGAAGATCACCCTCGTCGATGAGAAGATCAGGGAGCTGCAGCGGATGAAGCGCGGCCTCGACGAGCTTGTCACCTCCTGTGAGGCGCGGCGACCCACCGGTGACTGCCCGATCCTCAAGGCGTTGGACGAAGGGATGGAATACGCGGTATGAACACCATCAACCCCGGCCCGGCCCGACGACCGGGAGGTCTTCTCTAGCGCTCCACTCTTCGAACGATCCGTCGTACAGGTGGACCTCGTATCCGAGATGCCGCGCCACGAAGTAAAGCAGCGTTGCCTGGATCCCGGTGTGGCAGTAAGTGATCACCACGTCCCCTGACTCGACGCCGGCGGCCGTAAGTAACCCCCCGAGCACCTCACGGCTCTTGAACGTGAGCGAGTCTTGGTGCATCACACTTCGATACGGGACGTTGGCGGCGCCCGGAATGTGCCCCTGACGCGGGTAGCTGCCAGCACGGGCGCCGGAGTAGAAGTCCGCGGTTCGCGCATCTAGGATTGCCACGCGTGGAGCCTCAAGGTTCGCCTCCATCCAGGCGGCGTCCACCACGAGTTCCGATCTCGGTCGGGGCGTAAGGGAGCCACGTGACGCCTCCACGACCTCGGTGGTGACCGGCTGGCCTGCTTTGCGCCACGCAGGCAAGCCACCGTCCAAGATCGAGCTCTGGTCTCCCAGGCCCAGGTAATCGAGCGTGAAATAGGCGCGGGCCGTAGTGTTGGTCCAGTCGTCACCGAAGTAGAGCACGATACGGGAGTCGTTCGAGACACCCACCTCCTCGAGAGCCGCCTCCAACTGCGCGACAGGGGGAAGCTCGTACCTGCGCCCCGCGCTGGAAGGCGCCAAGATTTCCTCTCTGGAGAGGAACTGCGCCCCGGGGATGTGACCCTTCTCATACTCAGCACGCTCACCGATGTGAAGCACTACTAGCCTGGCACCTCCGAGCCGCTCGGCGAGCCATGCGGTGGAGACGATCATGGAGTCCGCGGCGGCGCGCTGGGCGGATACGGGCATGGTTGCCCGGGGGTGCGGTGCCATGAGGCACATCGCAGCGGTTGCTCCCACTAACGCGCGGGAAGGTCCGGACATGGTGCTCCTCCGAAGCCAAGTATGTGACACCCGAGTCGCGACCCGGCTGCTTCCTTTTCCTCCGGATCGCGGCAACCGCGCCACTCGAGAGCTGCGCCACGTGACCGGCCCATGGTGTGGCCCCGAGTAGTCGCTGGAATACCGATATGCCATACACCTAACAACCTGGCGCACAACTGACAAACCCCGTGGCCAGGGCCGCCACACCTCGTGCGTGAAGCGGAGTAGGTGAAGCCCCGCGGCCATTCAACTGACTGCGGGGCTTGCGCTTGCTATTGTGGGTCACACTTCGTCGCGGAGCGGCTCGCTACTCCACGCGCAGCGTCTCCATCGGGTCTGCCAGCGATGCTCTTCGCGCAGGCAAGTAGCAGGCGGCGAACGCAACGGCGCCCAGGAGCAGCGACACCACGGTGAGTGTCGACGGGTCGTGCGCCGTTATCCCGAACAGGTACCCCTCCAGCGTACGGGACAATGCCAGACCCCCGACGAGGCCCGATGCGATGCCGATGGCGGCGAGCAGCATGCCGCGTCGCAGGATCATGCTCACCACCTTGGTCTGGCCGGCGCCCAGGGCGAGCCGGATGCCCAGCTCTTGTCGACGTTGGCGTACCGAGTACAACATCGACCCGTAGGTACCTCCGGCAGCGAGAAGGATGGCGACTGTAGCGAACGAGATGAGCAGCACCGAATAGAACCGGGATCCGGCGATCGAACGGCTGATCAGCCGCTTCATGGAGACGATCTCGTTCACTGGCAAGTTCGGATCGACCGCCCACACGGCTTCGCGCAAAGCAGGCACCAGCACGTTGGGCTCGATGCGGGACTTGACCGCTACCTGCAGGCCCGACATGCTGGCGCCGTACGCTGCGTAGGGAACGTAGACGTTGTAGTTCCTCACTTCCGCCTGGTAGTGCTGAAGGCCCCAATGGCGGATCTCGTCCACCACGCCGACCACGGTGAGTGATGTCTCGCCTAGCCGGAGCGATCGTCCCACCACGTTTGCGTCGCCGAAGACACGTCTGGCAAGGGCCACATTCAGGATGGCGGAGCCGGTGCTGGGATCGTCGTCGGCAGGTGTGAATTCGCGACCCTGCACCCTCCGAGTGCCGAGGACGCTGAAGTAGCCAGGCGTCACCGGGTGGACCACGGCCTGGGCCGCCTCATCTGCCGTTTCCGGGACTATGCCCACCGGTTCTATCCAACAGCAGATGGGGCCCCCGGTACCCAACGGCTGGGTCACGCCCGCCGCCACCCCCTCTACCCCAGGAATGGCGCCAATACGCTCGATGAGATCTCGGGTGAAACCCACCCGCTCTTGATCGGAGTACGTCGATCCAAGGGTTAACCGCAGCGCCATCACGTTCTCCGGCTCGAACCCCGGATCGACGTTGCTGAGCCGCACGAAGCTGTTGAACAGCAGCCCGGCGCCGATCAGGAGCACGAAGGCGACGGCGATCTCGCACGCTACCAGGGCGTCGCGGAGCTTGAGCCGCCCGCGGCTCGTGCTTGCCGTCGCCGCCAAGTCCTTGAGCGCGTCGCTCACCACCGTACGAGCCGCCTGTCCTGCGGGAGCGAGACCGAACAGCGCACCGGTGGCGACCGATACCGTCAAGGCGAACCACAGCACCCGCTGGTCGACTACGATATTATCGACCCGCGGGATCCCTCCGGGGTTGAGCCACTTGAAGGCATCCACGCCGAAGTAGGCAATCGCCGCGCCCAGCGCCCCGCCGACCAAGGAGATGGTGATGCTCTCAGTAAGGAGCTGCGTGGTAACCCGCCTTCGCCCGGCGCCCAGGGCGAGTCGCAGTGACATCTCGCGCTCCCGGTCGGTCCCCCGAGCAAGAAACAGGTTGGCCACGTTGGCGCATGCGATGAGCAGCATGAGGGCAACGGCACCGAGCAACAGGTAGAGCCGGTGCCGGACGTTGCCCACGATTGCCTCTAGCAAGGACACGACCGGATAGAGCTTGGGTGAGCCGTCCGGCAAACGCTGCGTCTCTGGGTACTCCATAGCCAGTGCGGCGGACAGGGCGTCCACTTCGGCTTGCGCGGCCTCTCGGGACACGCCGGGCCGCAGTCGCGCTACGACGGTGAGGACGTACATGTTGCGCGACTGGAGGGCGGGGTGCGAGGGATCGAGGGGGGCCCAGACGTCGATACCGTTGCCAACCATAGCGTCGGGAAGCTCGAAGCCTGGGCTGAGCACGCCGACTACAGTGATCGGGTAACCGTCCAGCATGATGGTCCGCCCGATCACCGATTCATCTTCACCCCAACGCGTTCGCCACAACCCGTGGCTCAGGACGGCGACACGGGGCCGCTCCCCCTGGAAGTCATCTCCCGACAGCAGGCGACCGCGGTGTGGGATCGCCCGGAACATCTCGAAGTACCCGGGCGTTACCAGCGCGCCTCTGATGGTCACGGGCGGGCCGTCGCCAGTGAGACTGTAGCTCTCGTCCCACCAACCGGCGACGATCGAGAATGAGCTGGTTCGGTCCCGCCAGTCCTTGTAGAGCGGCACAGGATGGGCCGGGTCATCGAAGAACACCAGCTGGTGGGAATCGGGGTAAGGAAGATCTCGCAGCACTACGCCGTCGACCACGCTGAAGATCGTGGTCGTCGCACCCACGCCGAGCCCCACGATCGCCACCACGGTCAGGGAGAAGCCCGGCCTCCGGGCGAAACACCGCGCGGCATGGCGAATGTCTTGTAGCACCACTGCCATTACACGCCTCCTCGCTCTGGCCGGCCGGTTGCTACCTGCCGGCTCCAGAGCGCAGTCTCTGTCGAGAGTGCTCTCGAACACCGGTGTAGCAACCGTCGTGCCGGACCCGGTAGGCGTACGGAAGCTGTTGACCGGCCTGCTGTTATGACGCGGGGCTGGGCGGCTTGGGGCGGTGGACTATGTTCGGTTCCGGGATACGGTATCCCAGGGGCGAACAGACTGCGGCATCCGGCACACTTAGCGACATTCGCGTCACGGGAAGCGGCGCGCCGTTTCGGCTGACTACGAGGAGTGGCAGAAGGGGTTATGCGAGCCGGGGAAAGCCGGGTACTCGCCTCAACGGTGTCGTGTGGGGAGGCGCATTCTATGTACCCCGATCAATGCCGGGGCTGCCGTCACTGCTCGCGACGTCTCCTACGACGCGGACTCGAATTCGCCGGGCGTCGCCGGGCAGATACGCCAGTGGCAGATCTTCCACGTCGACTACCGAGAGGGAATGCTCTTCGGCGCCGGCTTCCAGGGCCCGCTGACGAGCGGCGGCGGTGGCCTGTTCGATTGCTTCAGCTCGAGGCAAGGCGCTGAACACATGATCGACCTCTCCACTCACTTGCGCAATCGCAGCACCGACGGCGTTCGCCACGGCATGGTGCTCGACCTGAACCACCTCGGAAATCCCGTTGAGCCGTTCCGGAACAAGGAATGCGCCACCGCCCACGGCTACCAGCGGGATGGCCGTTGCGTCGGTCTTCATGCGATCTACGCTGGCGTCGATCATGGAGGACATACGTTGTCGTAGCCTACTGGTTGTCCTCCGGTCGAGGTGGGCGACTCGACTGGCGTCTCCGAGTTGGAGTAGGCCTCCCGCCACAGCCACGTCGGTCGCGGTTAGGCGGCCACCGCCAAACACCAACGCGTCTCGGGTGATCCGGTTTCCGACGCTCTGCGGGCCAATACGGTCATGCTCTGGATCGATGATGGTGCCCCCGCCGAGGCCAATCGACACGAGATCTGGCATGCGGAACAACGTGCGGACGCCGCCGATCTCGACTGCACTATTGGCTTCGCGAGGGAAACCCGCCTTGAGGCAACCGATATCCGTACTCGTCCCGCCGACGTCGACGACCATCGCGTCGTTCAGCTTGGAAAGGAAGGCGGCGCCCCGCATGCTGTTGGTTGCCCCTGACGCGAAGCTGTAGACAGGGAAGGCCTCGGCATAGTCTGCCCGCATTACGGTGCCATCATTCTGCGTCAGGTAGAGCGGCGCATGGATGCCGCTATTGTGCAGCGCATCGGTGAACGACCGCGTCGTGTGGCGTGCCAGCTCGATGAGGCATGCATTGAGCAGCGTGGCATTCTCCCGCCCGAGCAGGCCTATGCGGCCGAGTTGGTGTGATAGGGTCACATCGACGTCCGGACAGATCGACTGGAGCACGTCCGCTGCGGCCTCTTCGGACTCCGCCGTGAGGGGCGAGAACACACTGCACACGGCGACGGACCTGATGCCCGTGTCGCGGATGGTGAGCGCTATATCACGCATGCGTCTCACGTCGAAGGGCACGATGGGACGGCCGTCATACTCGTGCCCTCCCTCCACCAGGAAGACCTCTCCGCGAACCAGCTCGACTAGGTCCGCCGGCCAGTCGATGAACGGGACCAGTGAAGCGCTCGCAGGCAGGCCGATACGGATCGCCGCAACCGACGTCACATCACGCCGCTGCAGAACCGCGTTGGTGAAGTGTGTTGTGCCGATCATGACCGCGTGAACACGACCAGACTCACCGCCCATCGCGTTCACCAATTCATCGAGTGCCGTCAGGATGCCGGTGGTCACGTCGTCGGTCGTTACGGTCTTGACGGCGGCCACGACCCGGTCGTCCTCAATTAGCACCGCGTCCGTGTTGGTGCCGCCGACGTCGATGCCGATCCGCCTCATGGTGATGAGTCGAACAGTGAGACGAAGTCGATATCGTAGCCGAACGCACGGGGTCCCACGTGCTGCAGCCCCTTCTCTGTCTTCTGAATCGTCGGTCCAGGCAGCGCCACGACAGTGACTCGCTGGCCATACCGCAGCGTCTCCGTGCCGACTGCCTCTCCCGAATCGCTATCCATCACGCAGATGATGTCCGGGACGGTGACCTGCGGCTGTCCGTCCAGGAAGCCGACCGCGAACTCGTTCTGAAACTCGAGGCGGAATTCTTGGCCGCGATTGTCATCGAGCCCCTCGATGCGCGCCGCGCCGCGCAAGAAACCCTCGGTCGTTCGGCGATCGATGTCCGTGACCTTGCCGCGGAACAGCGACTTGCCACCTTCCAGCTCCAGGACGGCGGCGACCGGATCTGCGTGGCGGCACCGTGCGTCCAACACGGCGCGGCCAATTGTGATCGCCTTCGTGACGGTGTGCAAGATCCCCCAGTCCTTCACCTCTCTGCCGGTCCGCGGTGCCTTGCACGTAGCGGCGATGGAACCGACCTCGGTGCACACTTTGCGGCTGATTCGCTCCATCCACTTCCAGCTCGCCGTGCGCGACACGATCACGTCGTTGTCCCGGATGTCCGCCAGGCACAGGGGAAAGCTCTGCAGGTCGCCGATGGCGAAACTGGTCATCTGGGCTTCGGGGTACGCACGGCCCATTGTGTCGGCGTCGACTACGGGGAGGTCGGTCAGCGCAGCCACGAGCAGGGGCTGGATCGCGTTGGCACCGCCGATCTCCAGCGACATGACGGCCTGAAACGACCGACCCAGGTACTCCTCCATCATGCG
>WVYX01000289.1:0-277 GCA_011772755.1 Gemmatimonadales bacterium | reverse complement strand
GAGTTCGTCATCGCTCAAGGCCGAGGGATCGATCAATGTTGTCCGCCGCCCCTGACGATACAGCTCCCGGATACTCAAGTAGGCGTGGTACGGATTGCCACCGCCCCCTGCTCCCAGAATCCATGCGCCAATGGCCAGCGGCTCGAGTTCGTTCTCTTGAATCTCTCGGTGTGTTGTCATACGCAGAATCTGTCGGTGGGGATCTGGCTGGGGAAGCCGGCCGGATGCCTCATTTGCGTTGATTCACCACCGGTGTGCCAAAGACGGAGCGGTGGTA
>WVYX01000220.1:1271-2592 GCA_011772755.1 Gemmatimonadales bacterium | reverse complement strand
CAGGTTAATGCGCCCGGATCCGCTCCCCACAGACCCGGCCAGAGCGCACTTCAGCTTCTCCACGAGACCGGCAGAATCGGTTTGGATCACCGTCCGCTCGGCCGCCAGCTTGGCCGTGCTCGCACCCCCACCGAGGTCTGTCTTGAGTCGCGCAGTTGACTCCTCCGACTCGCGCCCCCCTGTGGCATCCGTCTTGCGCCAGACCAGGAACAGCTCGGCCTCCGGCGCAAGCTGCAGCGCGGTGCCGAGGGTGCTGGTCTTCTGGTCCTTGCCATCATTGCCTGTCTTCGTCACGTAGTCAGCATGCAGGCTCACTCTCTCCACCGGAGAGAGCTTTAGATGGGCCTCCTGCATCCCGGTTGACTGAGACCTCTCTCCCGTCTCCTGCCGCTCCGTGGTCATCGACAGCACCAGGCTGTGCCGTTTGTCCGACCCCAGGTCCGACGTGAATTCGATGGTGTTCTTCCGGCGTCGCTGCGCCGGCCTTCCCTCGTGAGCTCCCTGCCCTTCGGCGCGCGAGTCGAAGGTGGCCGTGAAGTGAGTGGCGNNTGCTCGTCAAGCCTCGCCGCGTGTCCTCGGGGTCGTCATGCCGCAGCGACTTGTACTGGGTATGGAGCGTGGCGCCGCGCTGGAGGTCCCAGGTCTGCTCCAGCTCGGCGCTCACCTCGCGGCCCTCTTCCAGACCCCTCACCACTGAGAGGCGGTTCGAGCCACCAGCGCCTCCGGCCTGCCCTCGATCGGTCTGATGATCGTCTGTGGCGTCCGCTCCGCCGGCGGCCTTCGGCGGCGGGGACGCCTGCGCCCCCAGAGGACGGATTGTGGCATCACCTGCGCTGTCGCCCGCTGAGCGGAAGGCGCGGAGCCAACCCGACATCGCGCCTCCCCTATTGGCGCGCCCGGATGCACGGGAGGGAGATGTTGCAGCTCGCGGCCCAGAGGCATCGAGTGTCAGGCTCAGGTTCGTGAGGCCTCGCCCATGCCCGCCAACACTGTCCCCCGTGCTCGGGATGGGGAGTAAGGAGGTCGGCGGCACAGCACCGGTCGCTCCGCCTGGACGCGCGCGCTGGGCCGGGCCGAAGGTGCTGGCCACGAGGTCCAGAGTGACACGTCCGGCCGCCGCCTCACCCTTGGCGGATGCACCGAGAGCGCCGGCGCGCTCCTCAGCAGCGGCTGCCCCGACCCCTGCGAACAGCAACACCACAGACGTGAGGACCCAGGGGTTTGCTGTAGCCCGGCGCGCGCCAGCCCGCGCAAACCCGGAGCGGCAGCCCTGAACAGAGCGCCTGCAAGGGTCCCCGAAGCGGACCCAGGAGGCACAACG
>WVYX01000220.1:0-1210 GCA_011772755.1 Gemmatimonadales bacterium | reverse complement strand
CACAAGGTCGGCTTACGCCCGCAGGGGGCCCCGATGCGCCCACTCGCTGAGCAGAGCGCGAGTGGAGGGCGCTGGGCGTCCCCGCGCCCTCCGGCCTCCTACCCCTCACCAGCCCCGCAGCTACGGGATCCCCTGCATGCGACGCATCCTCCACCCCTCTGCGGGATCAAGTCTGTCACCATAACAACACAGGACGCTCTCTGATTCGCCGGTCGCTCCTCTGACGATCGAGATCACACACCTATGCCCGTGTGGAACGCGGTTGGCCGTNNTGAGGAGTCGGTGGGGACAGCGTGTGGAATCTCATCAGGCGACCGCGCGGACGACATCGCGCGCTCGCGCCTCGGTCATACTATCGAAGGAACAGTCCGGCGATTTCCATCGCCGGAGGGAATGTAGGAGGACCCCCGATGGCAAGGCAACGGGCTGATACATTGGCGATCGCTTGCGCGTTGGCTGTTGTGGCCGTGTCGATGATGTCTCTCGGGGCAACCACCGCGGTTGCCGGTGTCACGGAGCGCGTCAGCGTCGCCGTCGTGGGAGGCGAACCGAACGGGGAGAGCATGGCGCCCGCCCTCAGCGCGGACGGCAGGTTTGTGGCCTTCCACTCCGAGGCGACGAATCTGGTGGTGGGAGACACCAACGGTGCCATGGATGTCTTCCGGTACGACCGGGATACGGGGGACACGATACGGGTAAGCGTGGCGACAGCGGGCGCGGAGGGGAACGCGGGCAGCTACGACCCGGCGATCAGCGCGGACGGGCGCTACGTGGCCTTCGACTCCGACGCGACCAACCTCGTCGCCGACGACACCAACGGGGCGGCAGACGTGTTCGTGCATGACTGCACGACCGGAGAGACCAGTCGCGTCAGCGTGACCACTATGGGCGCCCAAGGCAACTACGGGAGCTACTACCCGGCCATCAGCAGCGACGGACGTTATGTGGCGTTCGAATCGGACGCGACGAATCTCGTCGCCGGCGACCTCAACTTCTGGACCGACGTGTTCGTGCACGACCGCGAGACCGGCGAGACCACCCGGGTGAGCGTTACCTCGGGCGGTGTGGAGGGGGACGATGGCAGCTACTGGCCGGCGATCAGCGGCGATGGCCGCTATGTGGCGTTCGAATCGGACGCGATCAACCTGGTCGCCGGGGACTTCAACTTCTGGACCGACGTATTCGTGCACGACCGCCAGACCGGCGAGAC
>WVYX01000243.1:12616-21639 GCA_011772755.1 Gemmatimonadales bacterium | reverse complement strand
AACGTGCCGTCGGCCCGGAAGCCGCCATCGGTCACCAGCACATGGAGATGCGGCTGCCAGTTATCCCCCGCACCCCCTGTTCATGGCCGGAATTCCGGTTTCAGGAGTTAGGGGTAGGGAGCGGCCCGCCTCTAATCGCGGCCAACGATGTAGCGCCGGTTGCCGCACAGGAATCCGCGCGCTGCGATGCGCCCCAAGTGCCGTATGGGGCGTATGGGGCGTATGAGGTGAGTGAAGAGGGGGCGCGGGGGAGCGACCGCTCCCCCGCATGTAGTTAGTGTTCAACGCTCAGAACGTGAACTCCTTACCCACGGCGCCCGGAGCGATCCGTTCCTCGCCGAACGCGTTGGCGAGCGCCGTCACGGCCCTCCAGCCCGTGCAATGGCAGGGCACGATCCAGCGCAGGTCGAACTGCGCCAGGTCGCGCACGGTGTCCGGAATGATCGGCTCGATCGCCGCGCCGGAGAGATGCAGGCCGCCCATCGCTGCGTGCAGGGGCACGTCCGGGAACGCCCGGCGCGCCTCCGTGAGCACGTTGACGATGCCCGCGTGGGAGCAGGAGCTGAACACGATCAGGCCCTTGTCCTGCACGTGCACGGCCAGGAAGCGCTCGTCCATGATGAGCGGATCGGGCTCCCAGTCGCTGTCCGCGTCGTTGCGCCGCACATGCGGCGGCAGGCCCTTCTCGTAGGGCGTGACGCGGGGAATCTCGCCGCTCACCCAGCACAGCCCGTCCAGCGGGAGCTGCGGCTCGTCGGTGACGACGGGGTCGGCCCCGGCCTGCCGCAGTTCCTCCGGCGTGCATACGTCCGCCAGCGGCAGCACCTGACCGGTGGGCAGCTTCATGCCGCGCTTGCGGAACATGCCCGGGTGCAGGTAGCAGGGCAGCGCCCCGTCGGTGCGCGCGGCGCGGACCAGCTCCACGGCCCGCACCAGTCCGCCGGAGTGATCCAGGTGCCCGTGGGACAGCACCAGCGCCTCCACGGCGCCGTAGTCCACACCCAGCCGCTCGGCGTTGCGCTCGATGGAGTAGGCCTCCGGCCCCGCATCGAGCAGCAGGGTGCGCCGGGCGCCGTTCACGTGCAGCGTCAGCAGCACCGACCAGCCCCAATGGGCGCAGCAGATCGCCTCGCCGGAAACCTCGCGCATCCCGGCGGCCATCAGGCACTGCGTCTCGTTGCGGACGTGCTCCGGATTGCTGGACAGCGCATCGTGGACGTTGTCCACCAGGATCAGCGCTTCCAGCCGCTCCACGGGCCGCAGGGATGCGGCGCCGTTGCCGTCGGTCGGCCTGGTCATGTCGGTTTCCCTTGTCGCGGCGGCCGTCCGTCACGCCGCCGTCAGTGTACCATGCGCTCCTGCCCGGCCCAGTAGGGCCGGCGCAGCTCGCTTTTCAGGATCTTGCCCGCGCCGCTCTTGGGCAGGGCGTCCAGGAAATCCACGCTCTTGGGGCACTTGTAGCCGCCGATGTGCTCGTGGCAGTGGGCGATGATCGCCTCGGCCGCGACCGTGTGCCCCTCGCGCAGGACGACCACCGCCTTGACCGCCTCGCCCCAGCGCTCGTCCGGCACGCCGATCACGGCCGCCTCCAGCACGGCCGGGTGCCGGTAGAGCACCGCCTCCACCTCGGTAGAGTACACGTTCTCGCCGCCCGTGATGATCATGTCCCTGGCGCGGTCCACGATGTACACGTTGTGCTGCTCGTCCACCGTGGCCAGGTCGCCCGTGTGCAGCCAGCCGCCGCGCAACGCCGCGGCCGTGTCCTCGGGGCGCTTCCAGTAGCCCAGCATGATTAATCAGGTACTACCAGAGGACGCCCTAACATCGCTTGAATACAACACTTGGTAGCACCTGCCACTTCTTGGCGCGTGCACCCCATTCAGGAGTGGAACGTGCTTAGATACAGCAAAATGTAGTATTCACGCGGTGTTTCGGGCGTCCTCTGCTGTATCAGAACGACACGAAACGGCCCAAATGTAGCATGTTTTTACCCCACTTCTTGCCCCACCCTCAGGCTCTCCATCATCGCTTCCTGTTCTCGAGTCGGCCACGCCTCAAGCTCCGGTATCGCCCTTGGTATTGGAGGTGTGCGGCGACTCGGATGAGGCTTTCCGGGCAGTTGTTGGCAGCTCGAGCGTCGGGCTCAGAGGCGATTGCTCCACTGCTCGGCTGTTTCCCCACCCCTGTGTCGTGCTGTGGGACACCCGGGCAGCCCAAGGGGCCCCGAACCGGTGGTACGGGGACCGGGAGGTCGACGCTGTAGGCTGTACGCTGAGACGCCCGTTGTGCGAACCCTGCTGGCGCGCCGGGGCGGAGCGCGGGAACGGCGGCCGCTGGATCGATCATCCGCGGCGCGCTGCAGGTGATCGAGGATGCGGTNNTTGCTCCCGACCCGTTCAGCGGGTCGATCTCGAAGATGCGGCGTAGCAGCTCGGCCCAGCGGTGGTCAGCGTCCACCGTCCGGCCGGCCCGGGCCAGCTTGATCGCCTCGGCGGCCAGCTCGTGGACGACCGATCCCACCTGGATGTGAAGGCTGGTCAGCTTCTTCAGCCGGTAGGCCAGCCGGGCCTCGGGCGCGGCATCGTCCGTCCAGCCGTTGTGACAACCGTAATAGTTCCAGTAGTAGCTGCGGGCGCACTTCTCCAGCTGCCGACGGCGGCTGTGCGACCAGGAAAACTCCGGGTAGGGTCCGAAGATCATGAAGGGGCTCCGGGATGTCGCGGGGGGATCTCGGGGAGGGCAGGTCAATACACCGCGGCGCGGCCGGCGTTCCCGGTTGGCGCCCGAGCGCGGTGTTGATGAGCCCGCCTCGCCCGAGCCGCCCGCGAACGTCTGGGAATCGACGTACACCCGAGCTCCAACTGAGTCACCGACCCCTCACCCCTCACCCCTTCACCCCTCACCCCTTACCCCTGCCCTCCACCCACCACCCACCACCCCTTACCGCTGCACATGCAGCTCCCACCACTCCCGCGCCCGCTCCTGCGTCCAGGCCGGCTGAGCGACGACGGACTCCAGTTCGGCGAGCAGCGCCCGGGCCGAGGTGGGCCGATCGCCCGGCCGCTTGGCCAGGCAGGCCAGGATCAACACCTCGAAGCGTTCGGGGATGGGGAGCTCGGTCTTCTGCGAGGGTGGGAGCGGCTCGCTGTAGAGATGGTGCCGGGCCAGCTCGATGGCGTTGTCGCCCTCGAAGACGGGCGCGCCGGTGAGCAGGTAGTAGGCGACGGCGCCCAGGGCGTAGAGGTCGGCGGGCGGCCCGATCGAGTCGGGCGATTGGATCGCTTCCGGCACCATGTACAGCGGCGTACCCATGATCACGTCGGGGTGCGTGACGTCCGAGCCGCCCTCGCCCAGCTCCTTGACCAGGCCGAAGTCGAGGACCTTGACGAAGTCGTAGATGCCGCCGCGGACGCAGATCATCAGGTTGGCCGGCTTGACGTCCCGGTGGATGAGTCCGACGTCGTGCGCTTCGGCCAGCGCACCGCAGACCTGGGTCACCAGCGCCACGGTGCGTGAGGCCTCGAGCGGACCGTGCGTCTCCACCAGCCGGTCGAGGCTGATCCCCTCGACGTACTCCATCACGTAGTAGAGGACCCCATCCGACGTGCGGCCGTAGTCGTAGATGTCGATCGTGTTGGGGTGGGTGAGCTCGCTGGTGAGCTGCACCTCGCGCTCGAACCGCTCGAGCAGCGCCTCGCTGCTCCTGGCCGGCGGCAGCAGCTTGATCGCGGTGGGCCGGCGCAGCATGGCGTGCCGCGCCTTGTAGACCACGCCCATGCCGCCCTCGCCCAGCTTCTCGACCAGCGTGTAGGGACCCAGCTTGAGCGCTGCCTCCACGCGATGGTGCAGCTGGCGGATCGTCTGGACGGCGCCCACCCCCAGACCCGCTAGCGCGCTGAGCAGCAGGCCGATCGCGAGCACGGCGACCGGCAGCGAGCCGGCGGCGAACCCCGGCGGCGCGATGAAGGTGAGGGCCCAGGTCCGGTCGGCGAACGGGAAGGCGACGGAGTTGGTTAGCGAACCGGGAACCGGCTCGCCATCGAGCAGCCCCGGCTGGCTCTCGTAGAGGAGGCGCAGCTCGGGCGGCCCGGCGCTGTCGATAAGCGCGAAGTCGAAACCTTCGGTGTCCACCGAGCGCAGGGCGCGCTCGATCATCGGCGCGACCCGGAACACCTCGGCGGCGACGCCGCGGAAGGTGCGGCGCCGTTCCGCCGACGTGCTCGTGGGCCGGTCGATCCGGTAGACGGGGTGGAAGACGGCGATCGAGTAGATCGAAGGCTCGTCCTCGACTAGCCGGATCCGCGGTGACGCCACGGCCGCGCCGGTCAGCATCGCCTTCTCGACGGGTGCGAAGCGCGGCGCCTCCGACGCCACGTCGAATCCGAGCGGCGTCGGGTTGGGCGGCTCCATATAGTAGATCGGCAAGTAGAACGGCCGCTCGTCGGCCCGGACCATCGCGCCGTCGCCCCGGTCCTCCTTGAACTCGAAGCCGGCCAGCCCGTCGGCCCGGGCCGCGGCCTCGTAGGCGGCGCGCTGGTCCGCCGGCACCAGTGGCAGCCACTCCAGCGCGTAGATGCCCGGGCGGCGCTGCAGCGCGCCCGCGGTGAAGACTCGGAACTCGGAGCGCGAAACCTCCACCGACGCCTCGAACAGCGCCGGCACCGAGGCCAGCACTTCCACCGGCAGAATGAACCCCTGTTCCGCCGCGTGGGCCACCTCGGCGGTGCGCCGCTCGAACGCGGCCCGCTGCAGTGTGCTCTGTCGCGCCGCGAGCACCGCGTGGGCGACGAACGAGAGCGCCGCGCCGACGACGAAGGTAACCACCGCCGGGAGGTAGCGCCGCGACCAGAGTCCCGGCCCGTCCCGCGTTTCGAGGATCGTGGCGCCGACGGGGTGTACGTCGTCTTTTCGTCCGGAGGATTCAGCCATCGAGTTCCCGGGGCGGCCGGTCTTGCTGGAACCGCTGTTCGGTGGAAACGCGAGAACAAATTGGCCAGCGGCACCCGCCCGTGTCCAGTCGGCCGCGCGATGGAACGGCTCCCGCGGTGCACTATATTGTCAGTAGTCCAGGCGGTTAGCCGGTGTATCTGCAGACGAAAGGTGTCTCATGTACGCCAACGTGCTGGTACCGCTGGGCGGTTCGAGCTTCTCCGAACACGCTATCCCTTACGCCACAGCCATCGCGAACCGCGCCGGCGCCCGACTGACCGCCGTGCTGGTCCATTCGCCCAGCGCCCCCATCTCCGAAGCCCTCGCCTCGACCCCGCTGACCGGCGAGTGGGAGAGCAGGCTGCGCCAGCGAGAGGCGGCCTACGTGACCGACCTGGTCGGCCGGCTCGAAGAGCGGGGGGTGGAGGCCGTGGCGGAGCTGAAGGAAGGCGAGGTGGCGCGGCAGCTGATCGAGCGGGCGAAGTCCGGGGCCGACCTGCTGGTCATGGCGACCCACGGCCGGGCCGGGCTGGAGCGCGCCTGGCTGAGCAGCCGTGGCCGAAGAGGTCGTCCACCACGTCAAGCTCCCGGTGCTGCTGGTCCGGCCCGCCTCCGAGAGGCCGCTAGCATCCAGCTCTGCACAAGGCGGTAGGCCGAGTCCTCTGCGGGACGTCCTCTTGGCCGGGAGGAGCAGCGGACTGATCATGAGGTGTCGTAGGATGCGATCTGGCGTCTTAGGCGACTTAACCCGGAGGGTTCTCCACCGTCGTTCGTAGGAGATGATATGCCTGTCCGACGCCGCATACAGCAGCAGCTCCGACCCCGGCGTACCGGCTGGTGCACCGTTTCAATCCTCCTCGCTGTGTGCTCGACCGCCCGGGCGCAGGAGGGGCGGGAGACAGTGCTGGACAGCATCCTCACCCGGGCCGACAGCGTGTTCGACAGCATCCCCCAGACACCACGCTGGTGCGACATGTTGCAGCTCACTTCGAAACGGGTGGACGTTGGCACGGCGGCTCTGTACGTCGAGGAAGAAGGTGAAGGCACGGCACTGGTCCTGCTTCACGGAGGGCCCGGTGCCACACATCACTACTTCCATCCCTGGTTCGCGCGCGCCGCTGAATTCGCACGAGTCATCTACGTCGATCAGCGGGGATGCGGTCTCTCCGAGTACGAGCCCGGCCCGGAGGGCTACTCGGTGGATCAGGCGGTAGAGGATCTCGACGCTCTCAGGGAGGAGCTCGGATTCGACAAGTGGGTCCTGCTCGGACACTCCTACGGGGGCTTTCTCGCGCAGTACTACGCGACCCGGTTTCCGGAACGTGTTTCCGGTATGGTGCTCGTCGCGGCGTCACCTGGGATGTGGGTCAGATTCCGCAACAGGCAGTACACGCGCATCACGCGAGAAGAGATGGCCCGGATCAGGGAGGTCAGAGAACAGCTGCGCGAGTGGGCGACCGCCGGTCGCATTCCGCAAGATGAACTGACGGCTCTCATTGTGTACAACTCGTTTCTGAACGGCGACTGGAAGCGACAGAGCTTCTACAGGCCATCGGTCGAGAAGACCGCACGGATTGCACTGTACGAGTGGCATCACGACCCGGAGGGCTTCAGGTCACAAGTCGGGGCCTCGCAGGAGATGATCGACTTGCGCGGTGCGTTCGCAGGAAGCCCCATCCCTACCCTGATCGTGGAGGGGGAACACGATCTCACCTGGTCGGAGGACAAGCCACGCATCTTGCACGACAACCATCCGGGAGCCGAACTGGTCGTTCTCGACCGCGCTGCCCACGAGCCGTTTGCCGATGCGCCCGAGCTGTTCTTCGCCCACCTGCGTAGCTTCATCGAGTCGCTCCCGGACGTACCGCCTGACCGTCTCAAAGCCTACCAGGCATACCTTGCCGCTTGGCACGCACAGCGGACGGCCTCGACCGAGTACCTGCTGAGATCTCTCAGCAACGATCGCGATTCAAACCGGAAGCTCGCCGAGCGCTACAGCCGGGCGTGGCTGCCGCAACTCTCGGAGTCCGACTACTACTTCCGATATCTCCAGAGGGTCGGGTTCGGCCTGTACGACCTGGAGCAGTATGACGAGGCCCTGGTCGCGTTCCAGGCGCTTCAGGACGCGGCGCAGCGTCGCGAGAGCCAAGGAATTCCGCTCTACGTAGGCCTGGTGTGGCAAGGCCACGTCCTGGATCTGCAAGGGAAGAGAGCCGCGGCGGTCGAGCGCTATCGTGAGGCTGCTGCTTTGAACCTCCGGGGTTCCTGGGCTCATCCCGAATTCGGGATGCAATTCGAGTTCACACCCTACGCAAAACAGCGCATGGAGACTCCGTTCAGGCGGATCGAGATGGTGCCGCGACGGTGACTGCAGCACGGCTGCCCGCAGGGATGGAGGACTCCTAATGCGGAAGACAGTAGTAGCGAGTGCACTTGCCTTTGCAGCCTGGGGTTTCGCCTGCCGTGAGGCACCGCACGAAACCGCTTGGCGTGGTACGATCGACACACTTCCATCCGGCACTGTAGTTGTCAGCAACACAAGTGAACCTATCTGGAGCGAAGGCGGCGGGTGGCGCGTCATCGAGGAGGTGCGAATCGGCAGGGTTGAGGGCGACGGACCGGACGTGTTCGGCAGAGTCACGTTGCTCGACGTTGATCGGGCCGGCCGCATCTGGGTATTTGAGGCACAAGCCCAGGAGATCCGAATCTTCAGCGCCGACGGCAGTTTCCTCCGTACGGTGGGAGGCAGGGGTGGCGGCCCCGGTGAGTTCATTCGTGCAGCGCACATGCAGACGGGCCCCGGGGGCCACGTTTGGCTGTTAGATCCGGGAAACGACCGGCTGTCGGAATTTGACACAGCTGGGACGTTCCTCGGGAGTCGACACTCACCGGGTGGATTCATGATGACGCCCTGGCCGGGTGGCTTCGCCGGCGACGGGTTCTGGCACTATCCCATTGCACCACCGAGCGAGGCCGGGTTTCGCGTTCGTCTCGTCCGCTGCAGCGCGGACTTGCAGCCCATCGACACAGCCGACGTTCCAACAGATCCGAAGGAACGTGAACCCTTCGTCCACCCGATTGAGGACTACTACCTTATGGCGAGTGTCCCATTCTCGGGTGGGTTCCGCTGGCGACTCTCGCCCTCGGGTACGATCTGGGGCATGGTCACCGACGACTACAAGTTCTTTGAGCTGTCCTTCCAGGGCGATACCCTTCTCACCTTTACGCGCGAATTCACTCCACTCCTGGTGACTGAGTCAGATATCCAAGGAGCGCTCGAGGATCTCGAGTGGTTCACCGATGAGGGCGGCAACATCGATCGCGCCAAGATCCCTAGCCGGAAGCCCGCGACCGAGGACTTCTTCTTCGACGACCAAGGAAACATCTGGGTTGTGCCCGTGTCGCCGCCGGAGGATTACCGCCGCACCGTAGATGTCTTTGATCCTAGCGGTCGGTACCTCGGCACGGTGCGCTTGCCGTTTCGATTCTCCCGACCATACCCGGTCATCCGCAATGACACGATGTATGCGGTCACCACGGACCTACTAGACGTGCCGTACGTTGTGCGAGCAAGGATTGAGAAGCCGTAAGGTGTACCGGACCGTCCCGCCGCGATCCAGCAACTCGAGGCTTTGGTCAATCAGGTCGAGGCGCTTTTGCCGCCCGATGGCGCGGGTGCGTGACGCGCAGAAGCCGTAGTAGCGCTGGAGTACTTCGCGCCCCCGCCGGAGGCTCTACACTCTCATAAGGTCGTGTTAGGCAGCAGCAAGGGCTTGTACCGCGGCGCGATACCATGCCTGAAGATGGCGCACTCGCCTAAACGCTGGTTGGCCCTCAATACTCCTCACGAACCAGTGAATGAGGCCGTCCCAGTCTTCGAAGCTGCCCGGTGGAACTAGTGTCCAGCCGAGTTCCTCGAGCGTCCAGTTGCCCTTGGCACTGTTTCGAGCCATCGAACTCGTTACCCAGTTATCCTCAGCATCGCGACCGCCCCGAGCGACGGGCACAACGTGATCGATCGTTGGTGTGA
Source organism: Gemmatimonadales bacterium (assembly GCA_011772755.1). Lineage (GTDB taxonomy): Bacteria > Gemmatimonadota > Gemmatimonadetes > Gemmatimonadales > GWC2-71-9 > WVYX01. Next base: position 12,680 of record WVYX01000243.1, on the reverse strand, counting down.
GTTCCCATGTGCCGGTCCCTCCCGGGTGAGGACCGGAGGCATCATGGGGGACGCCGGTGTCAGA
>WVYX01000243.1:0-12591 GCA_011772755.1 Gemmatimonadales bacterium | reverse complement strand
TGAGGAGCCGACACACGTCACGCCTCGGGACGCGCGTCGACCGCTCAGGCACCTGTGGCCTACCGCCGCAATGGCCGTCGTGGCGCGAGTGGCTGCGGCCTAACGCGGCCATGAAGCCGGCCCGCGGGTTTCGTTTCAGAGGAAGTGATCGGTGTTGGCGCCCCACCACCATCGAGCAACGCCCATGTTCCGCTTGCCCGTACGTCATCACGCGCGCAGCTTATGGCCAGGCCGTCAGGCCGCCCAGAAGCGGCCTTGAGAATCATGACCTCCATTCGATCCCGAAGGAGAACCGTATGGGGCGCCGGCCGGCTCTCCTGCGCCCGATGAGGAACGACTGTAATCCCGAGGAACAGGGCCAGCCCGAGCGGGAAACGGGTGGGTTTCACACAGGGAGACTCCTGTGGTTCACCCGGGCTTGAATGACGACGAGGGCCGCTATTAGAATCCTGCGTTTGGTCATCTGAGAACATACCCCCCGGTGTGGCATGACGCTTCTCACTCTAACCGGTGTGTCGAAGCGGTTTGACGGCGTTGTGGCAGTTGACGGCGCCAGCTTCACGGTCGATCGCGGCGAGGTTGTGGGGTTCCTTGGTCCCAATGGGGCGGGGAAGACCACCACGATGCGGTTGATCACCCAATTCTACGAGCCTGACGAGGGCGAGATCCTGTTCGACGGTGTCCCCCTGGAGGAAGCTGCCCGGGGCGCCAAGCGCCGGATTGGCTATCTCCCGGAAAACAACCCCCTCTACGGTGAGATGCTGGTCACCGAGTACCTGGAGTTCGTGGCGCGCCTGCGAGGGTTGGTTGGTCCCCCGCAGGCGGAAGCCATCGATGAGGCGGTGGCCGCCACGGGGGTGGCGCAGGTGTACTACCGTCCCATTGGCGAGCTGTCCAAGGGCTTCCGGCAGCGGGTGGGCCTGGCGCAGGCAATCCTCCATCGGCCTGATCTCCTGGTGCTGGATGAGCCGACGGAAGGGCTCGATCCCAGTCAGCGGGTGGAGATCCGGCGACTCATCAACGAGCTGGGACGCGACCGCACGGTCATCCTGTCCACCCACGTGCTGCCGGAAGTGCAGCACACCTGCTCTCGACTGTTGGTGATCCATAAGGGACGGATTGCGGCTGATGGCCCCGTGGAGACGCTAACTGCACAGGCGGAGGGTCGGGTGCAGATCGCCGTGGAGGCCGAGGGTGAGGGCGTCGTCGAGGGTCTCAAGGGTCTCGAAGGGGTCCTGCGCGTTGCGGAGCCGGGGGCCCGGGCCCGGGGTCGGGTGACCGTCACCCTGACGGCCGACGGCTCGCACGACATTCGCCCCGCAGTGTTCGGCCTCGCGAAACAGCGGGGATGGACCCTCTACGAGCTGCACCAGGAGACTCGGAGTCTCGAGGACCTCTTCCTGCAGTTGACCAGCGAGGCCGAGGGATCATGACGACAGTCTGGATTCTCGCACGCCGCGAGCTCCGAGCCCTGTTCGACCATCCCACGGGCTACATCCTGCTGGTGGTATTCCTGGCAGTGAACGATTTCCTGTTCTTCCGCCAGGCCTACCTCACGGGCACTGCGTCACTCCGGCCGATGCTGGACCTTCTGCCCTGGATCTTCTTGTTCTTCATCCCGGCCGTGACTATGCGGGCCATCGCGGAGGACACCCGCAGTGGCACGCTGGAGGTCGTGCTGGCGCAGCCGGTGACCGAGGTTGAGCTGCTCGCCGGCAAGTACGTCGGCCAGCTCATCTTCATCTGGCTCGCCCTCGCCCTCACCATGCCGGTCGCCTTCGGTCTGTCCCTGGGCGCGGACCTGCAGGTCGGGGTAATGGTGGCCCAGTATGTTGGAGCCGCGCTCTTGGCTGCGGGACTCGCCGCAGTGGGACTCTGGGCGTCCAGTACCACGGCCAACCAGATCACCGCCTTCATCGTCGGGGTCGCGGTGATGTTCGCGCTCATCCTGGTGGGGGCTAACCCCCTCATCACCGGGCTCCCTCCAGGCCTGAGCGCGATCATCGCCAACCTCTCGGTGCTGCCACACTTCGAGAACATCGCCCGCGGCGTGATCGACCTCCGGGACGCGGTCTACTTCGTGGCTCTGGCAGGCGTATTCCTGGGCCTCGCGCACCTCGCCATCATGGGGCGCAAGCTCTCGGCCCACCGGGACACGCGTAGGCGTCTGCGACTCGGCACGGTCCTCATTGCGATCATTCTGATCCTGGTGAATCTCTTCGGCCGGCACATCGGTGGGCGCCTCGACCTGACGCCGGGCAAGGCCTACACCCTCTCGGGCGCCAGCAAGGCCCTCCTCGCCGGACTCGACGACCTGGTCACCATCAAGCTGTTCGTGTCGCAGAGGCTCCCGCCTGAGATCGCCATCGTGAAGCGGGACATCGGAGACCTGCTTGCCGATGTCCGGTCGGCGGGCGGCGGGAACGTGAGAGTCGTGGAGCTCGATCCCGCCGGCGACTCGGAGGTGGAAACTGAGGCCCGGTCGCTGGGCATCCCACCGGTCCAGTTCAACGTGATCGGTGAGGCGGAGCTGCAGGTGCAAGAAGGGTATCTCGGAATAGCTGTGCAGTACGCTGACGGCAGCGAAACCATCCCGTTCGTGCAGCGTACCGAAGATCTGGAGTACCGGCTCGTCTCATTCATCCGGTCGCTGACTCGCACCGACAGGCCGGTAGTGGGGTTCGTAGAGCCGCCGGTGGATGCCCGGGGCCCCGCCTTTACCTGGCGCACGCTCAGGCAGGAACTGGAACAGAACTACGAAGTGCGCACGCTCTCCGCCTCTGATAGTGGCGACATCGCGGACGACGTGTCGCTGCTCGTCCTTGCGGGCACACAGCCCTTTCTGGATACGCTGCAACAGGAGCGATTCAAGGCATTCCTGAGGAGGGGGGGCGGCGCTCTGGTGATGGCTCGGGGCATGGCCCTCGACCCACAGGGCTTCATGGCCTCGGCGCGGCCAGTGAGCTGGAACGCAGTGCTACAGCCATATGGGGTTTCGATCCGCCCCGATCTGGTGTACGACCTGGCGTCGAACGAGATGGTGTCGATGCAAGTACCCATGGGTCGGGTCCTTCGCTCGTACCCGTTCTGGCTGCGGGCGCTGAGCACGCAAGCGACCCCGGTCAATCAGGACCTCGAAGCGATCCTGCTGCCATGGGCGAGCTCGATTGACACCACGGGTGCGGCGCCGGGGACGGTCGCGCCCCTGTTCACCTCGAGTCGCGCAGGCGGAGTCGAGGGCGGTCGGGCGTTCGTTGCACCCCAGCGGGACTACCCCACGGACAGTCTGTCCCCTCGATTGGTGGCAGCCTTGGTCAACCCGCTGGCGGCGGACAGCGTGGGCGAGTATCGGGGGCGCGTGGTGCTCGTGGGGAACGAGGAATTCGCCTCCGACCGCTATGCCGGCAACTCGCCTACTGGCCTGGTGTTCGCTCTCAACGCGGTGGATTGGCTGGCGCAGGATGACGCGTTGATTCAGATCCGGTCGAAGAATCGCAGGCCGCCACCCCTGGTGTTCGAGAGCGGCACCACTCGGGACTTCGTCAAGTACGGCAACGTGGCCGGTATGCCAATCCTCCTCATCCTCGTTGCGTCGGCGCGGCTCTGGCGCCGGCGGGTGCGGACGCGGGAGACATACCGGTCCCCCAAAGGGGCTGGAAGCCCATGACACCGCGGCAACTCAAGCGGCTCGCTGTTGTGCTGGTCGCCGTGCTGATCCTCTGGGGGATGTTGGAAATGCTCGGCGGAAGGAGTGACATGATCGAAGAGGTTGGGCTGCTCCGCCCGGTCACTGCCGCCGAAGTGGATACCATCGAGCTCGCCGGACCGGACGATACCGTGCGCCTGGTCCAGTCTGTCCCCGGTACCTGGTCGGTGAATGGCTACCCGGCATCGGCAGACGGCGTGAGCGAGTTGTTTCGGGCGATCGCTGAGTCGGTCAAGGCGAGTCTCGTTGCCCGAAGCCCGTCGTCCCACCAGCGAATGGGGGTCGACACCGCGAGTGGCAAGCGCTTGAGGATCGTACGCGGCGACAACACGCTGGCGAACCTGGTGGTCGGCCGGCAGGGCCGTCAGTTCCGAACTGTCTACGCGCGGCGTGACGGGGACGACCGGGTGTATCTAATGGAGGGAGCGCTAGCCCCCCTATTGGACCGGTCGCTCACCGATTGGCGCGACAAGCGCATCGTGGCGGTGGAGCCCGACAGCATCACCCGTGTCGCGGTGGAACGCGGTGGGTCCGGCTATGCCATTGAGCGCGCCGCCGAAGGTTGGACTTTCACCGACGGTGGGCAGACCGACTCGGCAGCGGTGAGCAAGCTACTCGGCGGGTTCCGAGACCTCGTGGCACAGGGTGCGGCGTTCGCCGCCCCGGAGCAGGTCGATTCTACGGACTTCGTGCGGCCGGACCGCCGAGTGACGCTGTTTGGTGGGCAGGCTGATACCTTGGCGGCCCTCGTGTTCGACTCCACGGAGGCAGCGTACTGGGTCCGCCATGCGGCGGGTGGCATCATCTATCGGTTGTACTCGTGGAAGGTCGATGACCTCGCGCCGGCGGACAGTTCCCTACGGAAGAAAGAGGAGGGGCAGTAGGGGCACGGTACGACGGCGTGACGGCAGTCCGGCATGAGCCTGCCACTTGGCTGTGAAGAACCCCCGGGCAACACCCGGGGTTCTATATGCCGTCATGCAGTGTACCGCCTCACGTCCCTCCCCTCCGGATCCCGCTCACATCGTTGCGAGTAGCGGGACGGAAGGATGGAAGGACGGAACGGCGGAACGGCGGAACGAAGGACCGATGCAACGCAACGACTCACCGCGACGCTACCGTCGTTCCGTCGTTCCATCATTCCACCGACTAGTCAAGTAGCCTGCGGACGCTGCGAAACACCGCATACCACATCCTTCGTGTGAGTCTCCCAGTACTGGTGTTTTGCCGACTGGGATGGTAGGAGGCGATCACGGTCATTCCGTCCGGCATGTTGGACACGACACAGTGGCCGAACTTGGGTCGGTTCTCGGGCGCCAAGCGGCTCCACCATCCGGCCGCCTTCAGCCACTGAGTGTGGGCGACGTGACCGAGCGTGAGGACCACCTGCACTTGCCGCAGCAGCCGTAGTTCCGTTTCGAGGTACGGCTGGCAGAGCCGTAGCTCCTGTTGCGTCGGCCGGTTTCCTGGTGGCGCGCACCGGGCGGCTGCCGTGACGTAGCAGTCGTGGAGTCGCATCCCGTCGTCGCGGGCTACCGAGTGGGGCTGGCTCGCCAGCCCGAATCGGTGCAGTGCCTCATAGAGCCAGTCGCCGCTGGAGTCCCCTGTGAAGATGCGGCCTGTGCGGTTCGCGCCGTGCGCCGCTGGCGCCAGGCCGACAATGAGCAATCGGGCCTGCGGGTCTCCGAAGCCGGTCACGGGTCGGCCCCAGTAGTCCCAATCGCGGAACTCGCGCTTCTTATCGCGCGCAACCAGCTCTCGGTGTTCGACCAATCGGGGACACTGCATGCAGCTTGCGATGACACGCGCGAGGGTCGGGAGCGATCGACATCGGCTGACGCGTGAGGCGGTCGGGCGGTGTGGCGGTCGGGCGGTCAATCGGCCGCCGGTGCTATCGAGCGCCAGTCTGCCTGACCCCCGTCCGCGCTCATTGGCTGCCATACCGCCTGACCGCCAGACCGCCCGTCATTTCGTCCTCTTCGCAATCTCCTCCGCCCGTAGCTCGCGCCGCAGGATCTTCAGCACGGAGCTCTTTGGCAATTCCTCGCGGAACTCGACGTACTTGGGCACCTTGTATGGGGCGAGGTTATCCCGGCAGTATGTGATTATCTCGTCCTCGGTCACGTGCTGCCCTGGCTCTGGCACCACGAACGACTTCACCGTTTCGCCGCGCCGGGCGTCCGGCAGTCCGATGGTCGCCGCTTCCCGTATGCCGGGGTGCGCCATCAACACGTCGTCGATCTCGTCGGGGTACACGTTGAAGCCGCTGCACAGGATCATGTCCTTCGTGCGGCCGACGATGAAGTGGAAGCCGTCTTCATCCACGCGGCATAAATCTCCCGTGGCAAGCCAGCCCTCCTTGAGCACCTGCGCCGTCTCGTCGGGGCGGTTCCAGTAGCCCTGCATCACCTGGGGCCCCTTGATCAGGAGCTCGCCCACCTCGCCGGGGGGCACCTCAGTAATGCCGTCTTTCGGATCCACGACCTTGATGTCGGTGTTGGGGAGTGGCACGCCAATACTCCCCACCTTGCGCCTCGTGTAGAGCGGATTGCAGTGGGTGCAAGGTGACGTCTCGCTGAGCCCGTAGCCCTCGGAGATCTTGCTTCCTGTCAAGCGCTCGAAGCGCTGCAGGACGTCGACCGGCAGGGGTGCCGATCCGGAGACGCAAACCTTGATGCTGCGGAGGTCGACCTTCTCGATGCCGGGTTGCTGCGTGATGGAGTTGAAATGGGTCGGCACTGCCGGGAACATCGTCACGCGGTGCTTCACCACGTTCTTGATGATCGCTGGGATGTCTCGCGGGTTGGGCACCAGCACCATGGCGGCACCGAGGGAGACCGCATTATTCATCACGGTGGTGAGTCCGAACGAATGAAACAGCGGGAGCGCGCCGAGCACCACCTCGTGTCCGAATTCGATATCACCCAACCACGTCCGGACCTGCTGGACGTTGCACGAGAGGTTCTGATGCGTGAGGGTTGCCCCCTTCGAGACACCGGTGGTGCCGCCAGTGTAGAGGAGCGTCGCCGTGTCATCGAAGCCGATCTCGACGTCGGGTGGCTCCGGCGGTGTCGCCTCGATGGTCTTGCGGAAGAAGTGTACGCCTGGCGCCGCCTCCACCTTGGCGATGAGCGGTGGATCCAGTCGCCTGAGCTTGAGAGGGGCCAGGATGTTCAGCGGGAAGCGCAAGTATTCGGGGACCGAGGCGATGACGTAGTGCCTGACCGGGAGGCGCTCCCGAATTGACCGGACACGGCTGGCGTAGATGAAATCCGCCAGGATTGCCACATCGCAGCCGGCGTCGGTCCATTGGTGTTCGATTTCGCGAGGGGTGTAGAGGAAACTCGTAGGCACCGCGACCGCACCCAGCGAGAGCGTTGCGTAGTAGCCGATCACGAACTGTGGAAGGTTGGGAAGCTGGATGGCTACACGGCTGCCTTTGGCAACACCCATGCTGGCCAGCGCGGTGGCGAGCCGATCGACATGATCCTTGAACTCCTGGTACGTCAGTGTGCGGTTGAGGAAGGTCAGGGCAGGACGCTCGCCATATTTCTCTGTGGAGCGCGTCAGATACTGAGGCAGCGTGCACTCCTCAAAGTCCACCTCCGCCCCCACGCCGTCGTCGTAGTACTTGTGCCAGATCCGCGGTTCCATGGGACGCTCGGTGAGAAAGGGTGAGGTTGAAAGTGGTCCCGGAGTAAGGGCGACGCTAGATCGGGGCCGCTCGGCAGCCCCATCGTCCCGTCCGCGCCCCCTGCGGCGGGACCGGCAGCCATGCCTCTCCGCTCTCCTCCCCAGCGTCAGAGACGGCAGCAGATGGCCGATCTGCCGGATCAGCTGCCTTTCCCGCTCCTGCCGCCCTCTTGTCACGCCGCTCCCCGATTCTTCCGGACTCCACCGGCGGACAGTTAGATTGGCCCTCGACTGCCAATGCCGGTCAGCCTACCGCCTACTGCGCACGGTGCACTACGCGCTGCGTACCGCGCGCCAGACTGCTGAGGAGCCCGTGATCAATCGCATCGCTGCCCCGTCTGCCCCTCCTCCCCCCGCTGCCCCTCTTGCCAAGCCGTTCTGCCGTCATGCCGTTCTCGTCGCAGTGACCGCCCTGGTCGCCACTGCGGCGTTCGCCCCCCCTGCCGCTAGCGCCCAAGGTCTCTCTCGCATCGAGCGGGAGATCGTCTCCTACATCGACGAGCATACGGAGGATGCCATTGGCTTCCTTGAGCGGGTGGTGAATGTCAACAGTGGGACGATGAACTTCGAGGGTGTACGTCAGGTCGGGCGCATGTTCCGCGCCGAATTCGATGCGCTGGGGTTCGCGACCCAGTGGATTCCCATGGACGAGGTCGAGCGCGCCGGGCACCTGTTCGCCGAGCGGCAGGGGAGCGTGGGTAAGCGCGTGCTCCTCATCGGGCACTTGGATACTGTGTTCGAGAAGGACAGCCCGTTCCGGCGCTTCGAGCGACACGACTCGATCGCCAAGGGTCCCGGCGTCGAGGATATGAAGGGTGGGGACGTAGTGATCCTCCTCGCTCTCAAGGCCCTTCAGGCAGTGGGAGCGCTGGATGGAGCGAGCATCATAGTGGCGTTCACGGGAGACGAGGAAGACACCAACGACCCGCTGAGCATCGACCGCGGCGATCTCATCGACGCCGCGCGGCGGAGCGACATCGCCCTGGGGTTCGAGGGTGGAGTTGGCGGCATGGCCACGGCCACCGTCGCCCGCCGAGGCTTCACTGGCTGGGTCCTGCGGGTCACCGGCACGCCGGCCCATTCATCGCAGATCTTCCGGGAGGACCTAGGGAGTGGGGCGATCTTCGGGGCCGCCCGCATCCTGAACGCCTTCCACGAAGAACTCCGAGGGGAGCAATATCTCACGTTCAATCCCGGGATGGTCGTCGGTGGGACGACAGTGGAGTTCGACGCCATGCACAGCCGGGGCACGGCGTTCGGCAAGACCAACGTGATTGCGGAGACCGCCGTGGTTGCGGGGGACCTTCGCACCATATCGGGGGAGCAGCGGGAGCGGACCAAGGAGCGCATGCGTAGCATCGTAGCACGACATCTGCCCCACACGTCGGCGGAGATCGACTTCAGGGACTCGTATCCCCCCATGGCGCCGACGTCCCAGAACTACGAGCTGTTTGGCCGGCTGGACCAGGTGAGTCGCGACCTCGGCCTCGGTCCGATCGAGGTTGTCGATCCCGGTCAGCGCGGCGCTGCAGACATCTCGTTCGTCGCGTCCCACGTCGACGCGTCGCTGGCCGGACTCGGTGTAGTTGGTGAAGGCGCCCACACGGCGGAGGAGACGGTGGATCTCAGATCCATTCCCATCGTGGCCAAGCGGGCGGCGGTGTTGATCTACCGGCTAACGCGGGAGGAGCCGGGGATGTGACGGCAGGCGGCATGAGCGGCACGACGGCGTACACGGCACGACGGCATCGAGGCCTGCACTTGTACGCGAATCCCCGGGCGGTGCCCGGGGATCTTCATGCCGTACATGTCAGGCCGTTGCGCCATGCCGCCCCTGCCGTAATTGCTCCTGTCCCGGCTCCCTCTACTCCTCCACGGCCGCTCGCCTGGCCACGCCCACTTTCTCCAAGATCCCCTCCATCAAGCACCACCGGCTGAAGCTGGACTGCAGTAGGTTGAGACCCACGAATGCGGTGAACAGATACCAGTACGGACTCACCCAGTAGCCGAGGGCGAGGGAGAGCAAGACGAACGTCCCGGCGATACGCCGAATCAGATAGTGCATCTTCATGGCAACTCCCCTGTGTTGAAGGAAAAGTTCGGTACCAGCCTCACATGTCACACTGGCGAATGCAGTTCAGGATGTGCTGGACTTTAGGCTCCACGATCCTGTAGTGGACGTGGTTGCCGTCCCGCCTCGCGGCGACGATGCCGCAGCCCCGCATCTTCGCCAGGTGCTGGGAGACGATCGCCTGGGGGAGTTCCAGTGTCTCCTGGATTTCGGTGACGGTTGCCTCACCGCGCTCCAGCGTCTCGACGATCTTCAGCCGTTCGGCGTGGCCCAACAGCTTGATGATGTCGGCCGCCCGGGAGAGCAGCTCCGGATCAATCGTGCGAACGAGGGTTTTCCGTCCCATGGCGCATAGTATAATAGCAATAATCCTATGTGTCAACGACAGCTGACCGGTCAGGAGAGGGGGAGGGGCAGTGAAGGAAGGAGCAGCGGGGAGGCCAGGACTGCTGCGGTGGGCAGACTGAAGACAGGACGCCATGTACGGCATTAGACCGACATAAGCAGGCACGGAAGACCCCGGCTTTCGTCCGGGGTCAGCACTTCCTTGGGTGATGCGGTCGTGCGCTACGGCCTCATGTGTTGCCGTCTATGCCCTCTGCCGTAATGTCCTACCCGTTCTCCCGCTGCCTCAATCACACATCCAGATTCCGCACGTACTTTGCGTTGGCCTCGATGAACGCCCTACGGGGCTCGACCTCGTCCCCCATCAGCGTCTCGAATAGCTTGGCCGCGACCGATGCGTCTTCCAGTTCGACTCGGAGCACTGTGCGGCTCGCCGGATCCATGGTCGTGCGCCAGAGCTGGTCAGGATTCATCTCACCCAGGCCCTTGTAGCGCTGGACCACCACGTTGCCCTTCGCCTGCGCACCGTTGGTGAGGCGCTTGATGTACCCGTCTCGCTCCTCGTCATCAAAGGCGTAGAACTCCTCCTTGCCCTTGGCCACCCGGTAGAGTGGCGGCTGGGCGATGTACACGTAGCCTGCCTCGATGAGGGGGCGCATCTGTTTGTAGAAGAACGTGAGCAGCAGCGTGCGGATGTGGGCGCCGTCCACGTCCGCGTCCGTCATGATGATGATCTTGTGGTACCGGGCCTCGTCGAGCTTGAACTCGTCGTCGCCGACGCCGGTGCCGATGGCGGTGACGATGGCCCGGATCTCCTCGTTGGAGAGGATCTTGTCGACCCGGGCCTTCTGCACGTTCAGGATCTTGCCGCGCAACGGCAGGATCGCCTGAAACGATCGGTCCCGCCCCTGTTTCGCCGATCCCCCGGCGCTGTCGCCCTCCACGAGGTAGAGCTCGCACATGGCGGGGTCGGTGAGGGAGCAGTCGGCGAGCTTGCCTGGCAGCACGCCGTTTTCAAGAGCGCTCTTTTTCCGGACCAGCTCCCGTGCCCTGCGTGCCGCCTCCCGGGCCCGCGCGGCGCTCAGCGCCTTCTCGATGACGGCGCGAGCGGCAGATGGCGTCTCCATGAGGTAGCTGCCGAGGCGCTCGTACAGGGCGGTCTTGACGATGCCCTCCACCTCCGAGTTCCCCAGCTTGGTCTTGGTCTGGCCCTCGAACTGCGGCTCCTTGACCTTGATGTGGAGCACTGCGGTGAGCCCCTCCCGCACGTCATCGCCGCTCAAGGTGACAGTATCCTTCTTGAACATCCCCTTGTTCTTGGCGACTTCGTTCACGCAGCGGGTGAGGGCCGCCTTGAATCCGGTGAGGTGCGTGCCGCCCTCGTGCGTGTTGATGTTGTTCACGAAGGAGAACACGTTCTCCTGGTACCCGTTGTCCCACTGCATCGCCACGTCGATTTCCACGTCCTCCTTGCTCGTGGAGAAATGGATCGGCTTGGCGTGCAGAGCCTTGCGGTTGCCTCTCAGGTACTCGACGAACTGGGAAATGCCCTTCCTGTAGATGAACGTCTCCTGGGTGGGCTTGTCCCCCCGCTCATCCGTGATCGTGAGCTTGATCCCGGAGTTCAGGAACGCCAGCTCCCGGAGCCGGTTGGTGATGGTTCCGTAGTCCAAGTCGCGGGAGTCGAAGATCTCGGAATCGGGCCTGAACGTGACCTTGGTGCCCCTCTTCCGGCTCTTTCCCGTGACCTTGAGCGACTGGACCGTCTTGCCCCGCTCGAAGGCCATGTGGTGTTCCTTGCCGTCACCCCACACCCACACATCGAGGCGTTCGGAGAGGGCGTTCACCACCGACACGCCGACACCGTGCAGACCACCGGAGACCTTGTAGGTCGTTCTGTCGAACTTGCCGCCGGCGTGGAGCATCGTCATCACCACCTCGACACCGGGCTTCCGTTCGGTCTTGTGGGTGTCGACGGGGATGCCGCGCCCGTTGTCGACCACGGTGACCGCGCTGTCCTGGTGCAGCGTGACATCGATGCAGTCGCAGAACCCCGCCATGGCCTCGTCGATGGCGTTGTCCACCACCTCGTAGACCAGGTGGTGCAGTCCACGCGGGCCGGTGGAACCGATGTACATCCCCGGCCGCCGCCGCACCGCCTCTAAGCCCTTGAGAACCTGAATCGAGTCGGAGCTGTAGCGTTCCTGGTTGTTTGGTGCTGTCATGGTCTCCGTAGGTGTGAACTACAAAAAAGAGGGGCCCAACTCGACCCCCGTGGAGGTCTTTCCAATATACGAATTCCGGGGGCGGAAATCAATTGCCACAAGCCTACCTAAGTTATTGCATAACATTCGGTTAGGGAATGGCGGCAGGAGCGGCAGTTGCGGCGGAGGCGCCACGCGTTCGCCGGAACAGAGATGGGACGCTGGTGCTAACGCCGGCTTCGATTCAGCATCCGAAAGATGCCAGCGTTGATCCTCTTCCGGAGCGCGTCGATCTCGGTGAGGATTGCAGCGTCCAGACGGTAGAGGAGTGGGAGCGTATCGATCATGGCGTCGATCTCTGCTAAGCTCCCAACGGCGGTGTCCAACAAACGGCGCAATTCCCGCCGCCCGCGCTTGGCGTTGCCTTCCGCGATGTTGTTGTGAACTGACCACGCGGCGCGCCGGAGCTGGCGCGTTGCAACCTAGCGCTCCTCCGTGGGGAGTGCCTTGGTGAGGCGATACACCACGACCACGAGCCCCTGTGCCGTTCTCCAGATTCCGAGCTTACGGTG
>WVYX01000047.1:6008-13714 GCA_011772755.1 Gemmatimonadales bacterium | reverse complement strand
AGAACGGAGCCGGCCAGGTCGTTGAGAGGAAGCGTGGCGAGGGCTGCAAAGTGCTCACCGTGATCCGCCACGATCCTGGCCAGCGCATCGTTCACCTCCTGCGCCAGCGGCACGGTGCGCTCCGGCGACTCGATCAGCGTACCCGGCGCCGTGAACGTGAGCACTTGCTTGTCCACGCCCACCTGTTCCAGAACTCCAAGCCGCACGGCGATGTCCCGGTGCCCAGGTACGACGAAGTTCTTGTCACCGGGGGAGTGGAGCACCGGATTCCCTTGCTCGTCGAACGTCACCCTGATGTTGCTGGGCCCGGCCTGGATCGCCGCGAGGTACTCGGGGGGATAGTAGTGATTGTGGAAATCGATGATCGTCATGTGTGACGGTACCTCCCATAACCCTTACGCGCCCAGAAGTAGTAGACGGGGAGTCCAACCAGAACGAAGGACAGCCCAACCACACTTTCCGCTGTATTCGCCACGAGCTGGTTGGCAACGATGGCGAATGACGCCACCACGAACAGCCCGGGGAGCACCGGATATCCCCACGCCCAATCCTTCCCTGACACCCTGCCCCGACGGCGGAGCATGAAGAGTCCGATGGCCATGAGTCCGAAGAAGATCCATTCGGTATAGATGACTCTCGTGAAGAGGGCCCGATAGGTGCCGCTCGCGACCAGCATCGACGCCCAGACGGCCTGGATCACGATCGCTCTGTGGGGCGTGCAGAACTTGGGATGAATCCCACCCACCCACCGGAACAGCAAGCCATCCTCCGCCATCGAGTAGTACACCCGGGGCCCCGCCAGCACGATCCCGCTCAGGGCGCCAAACGTCGAGAACATGACGATGGCGGACATCACGGCGCCGCCACCATAGCCAATGAGGGTATCCGCCGCGTCAGCAGCGACCCGGGTGGAGGAGGCAACCACGTCCAGCGGAAGGACGTACACGTACACCACATTCATGGCGACGTAGCACAACGTCACGATCAGCGTGCCGAAGAGGAGCGCCCGGGGGATGGTCACTCGAGGGTTGATGGTCTCTTCGGCACTGTAGGTCACCATGTGCCACCCACCGAAGGCGAAGAGCCCGGCTACCAGCGCAGTCAGGAAGTCACTGAGGGTGACTCCAGCGTCAACCGTCTCCGGCGTCACAAAGTGCTCCGGTAGACGAGCACCGAGCACGAAGCCCAGCACGATGATCAAGGCAATCGCCAACAGCTTCCCCAGGGTGAACAGGGCCTGTAGCCTGCTCCCGTGTTTCACGCCCATGTAGTTGACGGCGGACAAGAGCAAGATGGCTGCGGCGGCCAGCGCCTTGATTCCCCAATCTCCCAACGGGATGAAATAGGCAGCGTAGCGGGCGAAGATGACCGCGATCGCGGCGATGATGCCGGTGTGCATGGTCCAGAACATCGCCCAGCCCCAGAGGAAGCCGAGAGCAGGACCGTACGTCTCCTTCAGATAGACGTAGACTCCACCTGTCCGCGTGAACGTGGCGGCAAGTTCGGCACACACCAACGCGCCGATGAGCGTCAACCCGCCGGAGATCAGCCACACGAGCAGCATCCCGAGAATCGAGGGAACCTGCCCGGTGATCTCGGAAGGCTGCACGAAAATGGACGCGCCGATGATGGTCCCGACAACCAGGGCCGTCGCGTGCGATAGGCCTATCACTCGCCGCAGCTTGAGTGCCCCCGGCACGGTCACGATTCAGGCTCGAGGGCAGGCCCGGCAGCGCGAGTCCACATCACGCAGTCAGAACCCGGTCGGGAAAGAGCTCAAGATGAGACTCGAGCCGCACGCAGGCGAGGGGACGGACCCCTGACACAGGAAGCCGCCGGTAGACGCGGAGTTCGAGCGGATGGATCGGACGGAGCGGACGTTGGCCACGGCACAGTCCGCTAAGGCCGATCCAATCGCTCCGACTAGTCTGTCCACTGGCTGCGCTGCAAATCCTCGCGTTGAAACGCGGGCTCAGCTGGAGACGCGTCTTGAAAGACGCAGAGCGTTAGGAGAACCGCTTTTCAAAGCGCGCCCCACCAGGGCCGAGCCTGCGTTTTCAACGCAGGAACCCCGATACGCTGCCCCCGCACCCGACACTGAGTCACCCTCTTCAGATCAGCGGATCCGACACGCCGAGCACGTAGATCGCGACCAGGCCTAGGGTGCCCACGACTATTAGATAGTAGATCGTGGGCAGAATGGTCTTGCGCAGCGTAGATCCCTCCTGGCCCAGGAGACCCACCGTTGCCGACGCAGCGACGACGTTGTGGATGGCAATCATGTTTCCCGCGGCGGCCCCCACCGCCTGAAGCGCTACCACCATCGCGCCGCTGATTGCCAGCTGAGCTGCGACGCCGTGCTGGAACAGGCTGAACATCAAGTTGCTGACCGTATTACTGCCGGCGATGAACGCGCCGAGTGCCCCAATGGCCGGAGCAAATAGGGGCCACACGCGTCCAACATTGTCGGCAACCCATGAGGCCAAGGCCAGTGGCATGGACGGGAGAGTTCCGCCACCGGCGAGCTCGAAAGAGTTCACGCCAGAGTTGATGTAGATCCGAACCATGGGAACGGTGAACACCAGAACGAAACCAGCACCGACGAGGATGCGGGTCGAGTCGCCCAGGGCGCCGACGATTTGCCGTGGGCTCATGCGATGGGTCAGCCATGCGACGGCGACCACCAGCAGCAGCATCGCTGCCGGCAAGTACAGGGGGGCGGTGGCCGCGCTGACGGTGGTGGAGAAGATACCGGTCCAGGCAATTCTCACCGCCCTCAGGGCCTCGCCAATCGGCAACTGTGGCAACCGGGTGAGGACCAGAGCCAACGCAAGCAGTCCGTAGGGCGCCCACGCAAGGCCCGTACTCATGTGGCGAGCGTCCGGGGGATCTTCCCGAACAGCACCCAGTCCGTGCCAATCGCTGGGCCACGCCTCCCGAGGGGCGAAGTCCCACCTGTCTTTCGGCACCAGAAAACCGCGCTGGGCGGCAAAGGTCACGATCATGAGCCCCACCGCCGCACCGAGCAACGTGGGGAACTCGGGGCCGAGGAGCACACCGGTCAGGACATAGGGCACGGTGAATGCCAGCCCCCCGAACAGGGTGAAGGGGACGATGGACAGACCTTCCGTCCAGGAACGGTTCTTTCCGAAGAACCGGGTCATCATCACGACCATCAAGGTCGGCATCAGCGTGCCGGCGATGGCATGAAGACACGCAGCGAAGGTGGTGATGGTCCGCCCATAGTCCTCATATGAGAGACCGACTGCACTCAGTTGAGCAGTGAGCTCGGGGCTCGACAGGCCGTCCCGTACGCCAATCAGAATGGGCGTACCGACGGCGCCGAAGGTCACCGCCGTGCTCTGAATCATCATTCCGAGCATCACCGCCGCCGTGGCAGGGAAACCCAAGGCAACCATGAGCGGCGCGGCAACGGCGGCGGGCGTGCCGAACCCGGCCGCCCCTTCGATGAACGAGCCGAACAGCCAGGCAATGATGACCACCTGCACGCGGCGGTCGTCGCTGATACCGTGGAAGCTGCGGCGTATCGCGGCGACCGCGCCCGAGCGCTCGAGGCTCTTGAGCAGCAGGATCGCCCCGAAGATGATGAGGAGAATGTCGAGCGTGATGAACAGGCCCTGGACGGTGGACGCGGCGATGTGGCGTGCGTCCACCCGCCACACACCCCAGGCCAAGACCACCGCACTGACGTAGACCAGCGGCATCACCCACTTGGCAGCAATCCGGAAGCCGACCAGCAACACGCCCGCTAGAAGGATGGGCGCCGTCGCCACCAAGGCTTGAAGCGTCGGGCTGATGGAGGTCTCGCTTTAGCGAATGTCGTCCACGACAAGGGCGTGGACGACTCTAGGTCCGTGAACCCCGAGCGTGAGGTTCAGCTCGATATCTGCCGACTTACTTGGTCCCGTGATGAAGACGATCTGCGCGGATTCCCGAAGAAAGGTCTCCAGACGCCCTCCCTCTCGTAGCATACGAAGCCACGCCTCGAAGGTAGGATAGATCCGCCTCGTGGGCACGATCATGAGATGGTGAAGCGGCAGGAGACTCGCCGCCCGGTTCCTGCCCACGCCGGATGCCACAACCACTGACCCGGTGCTGGCGATTGCGGCGTCAACACCGGTGAGGCCAATCAGCGGCGCCGCAGCGCGAGCGCGGTCGCGCTCGGTGTGCAGGTCCTCCGGAGTCACCAGCATGATACCTGACTCTTCCAGGTGCCCGGCGAGACCCGGAATCGGAAGCTGGTTCGGGGACCAGGCCAGTACCTCAGCGCGTTGAGATTCCCGCCCCGCTGTCGCGGGCCCCTTCCCGTTCCCACTCCATTGTCGGATCAGCTCAACAAGGCGGCCAACAACCTGATCCCCTCGCTCGAGAAGTTCGCAACTGCCCGAGACCGCTTCCAGCCTTGCGGCGAACAACTGTGCCAGCGATGGCCTGTCGCCCTCGGCGTGCACCACCGTCATAGGCACGTCCGGCTTGGCCACACCATCACCCGCCGCCCGGAATAGCTGGCCCGGCTCTCCCTGCGATCGCCGCAGCCGATCCAGGATCGCTTCCCGGCCGGGAGTCGAAGGAGTGGTCATTCCACGATCAGCTTCCATCACGCTGCCCGCGCCCCAGCCACAACTCGCGGAAGGTCCTCACAGGAAACCGGGGGAACACTCGGGTTCGCGACCAGCTCCTCAACGGGGGTGGCAACCACGATACGTAACCCCGCTTTCCTGGGAGGAGCCGCGTGACCCAGCGCGCGAGGCGCGACACGCGCTCGTAGCGTTGCGGCCGTTGCATGGTCCCGGCAACAAACCGCATGGCCACGCGCTCCCCACCCGACGAGGCCCGTTGCTCTACCAGATCACTGCGGAGATCCAGCAGCAGCCGTGGGAGATCGATCTTCACCGGACACACGTCGCGGCAGGCGCCGCACAGCGAGCTGGCAAATGGGAGCTCCTTGGCAGAGGCCAGCTCACCAGCGAACAGGGGTGTGAGCACCGCGCCAATGGGACCATTGTATGGGGTAGCGCCGTAGGCGTGTCCACCGATCTCCCGGTACACCGGGCAGGCGTTGATGCAGGCCCCGCATCGAATGCAGAGCAAGGCGTCTCCGTACCCCCGTTGCAGGATCCGTGAACGACCGTTGTCCAGCAGAACGACGTGCATCTCCTCCGGACCGTCGGCATGTCCGGGAAGACGCGGCCCACTGCTCAACGAGAAGTAGACAGATACGTTCTGACCCGTGGCGCTCCGCGACGCCGCCTGCCACAGGAGGAAGGCGTCCTCGACGGTCGATACCACCTTCTCAATACCGGCCACCGCGACGTAGACCCGGGGCAGGCTGGTCACCATGCGCCCGTTGCCTTCGTTGGTCACCAGGCAGATCGTGCCCGTCTGCGCGATCGCGAAGTTGCAGCCGCTTATCCCCATGTCAGCACGGAGAAACTCACCCCGCAGCTGGCGACGGGCCGTGGCGCAGAGCTCGGCCGGGTCGTCGGTCGGCGGCGTGCCGAACTCGCGTTGGAACAGCGCGCTGATGTCCTCGGCCCGCTTGTGAATGACCGGTGCGATGATGTGGCTGGGCGGCTCGTGAGNNCTTGTGGATGACCGGAGCGATGATGTGGCTGGGCGGCTCGTCGGCGAGCTGGACGATGTACTCGCCCAAGTCGGTCTCGGCGACCTCGATCCCGGACGTCTCGAGGGCCTGGTTCAGACCAATCTCCTCGGTCACCATCGACTTGGACTTGACGACATGGCGCACTTGGGCTCGACGGGCGATCTCGCACACCACACGCGTTGCCTCGCCGGCATCCCGCGCCCAGTGCACGTGACATCCGTTGGCGGACAGATTGCGCTCCAGCTCCTCGAGGAGACTTGGAAGGTGCGCGACGGCGTGCGCCCGAATGGCCTGGGCTTCGTCACGGAGACGCCCGCTGTCGATCGCAGCCATGGCTTGAGACCGGCGACTCGTCAGCCGCTCCGTGGCCCTGTCGAGGGCGGTGCGCAGAGCCCCGTCGTCGAGGGCTTGCCTCACCCGACCTTCAAACGGGGCGTGTACGTCAACGGCCATCGTTCACACTTCCAGAGGAAGCCGCGGCTCGCTCATCCCGCCCCATCAGCAGCTCGGCGATGTGCACGGCCCGGCAAGAGGAGCCTTCCCGCCGGAGGATCCCGTTCAGGTGAGTCATGCAGCTCACATCATTGACCGCCACGATCTCGGCGCCGCAGGTGGACAGGTTTCGCGCTTTGCGTCGGCCGATGGCCGTGCTCAGCTCGGCGTTCTTGAGGGCAAACAACCCGCCGAAGCCGCAGCATTCATCCTCGCCAGGCAACTTCACCACCTCGGCGTCTTTCAAGCCGGCCAGCAGTCGGCGCGGCTGCGCGTCGACCCGCAATTCCCGCAGCAAATGGCAGCAGGGGTGGTAGGTCAGCCTCCCGGCAAATCGCGCACCCGTTTGCTGCACGCCAAGCACGTCCACTAAGTACTCAGTGAGCTCATAAGTGACTTGGGAGACCTGCTGGACCCGGCGACGATCCGCGTCATCCCCCTCGTTCTGAAACAGGATCCGATAGAACCGCCTCACCATCGCCACACAGCTGCCGCTGGGTGCGACGACCGCATCGACATCTCCACGGTCGACCAAGGGCCAGAACACATCGAGAAAGTGTCGGGCCATCTTCCGGGCGTCCGCACGATAGCCGGCATTGAAGGCCGGCTGTCCGCAGCACGTCTGCTCGTCCGGGAAGAGCACGTCGACGTTGTGGTGCTCCAGGAGCCTGACGGCGGCCATGCCGACTCCAGGATACAGCGTGTCGACCATGCAGGTGACGAAGAGCGCGACCTTGAAACGCGGCTCGGGTGATGAAGACATGGACATAGCTTGCCGGTTGGCTGTCAAAGGTAGAACCCGCGGCGCACCGAAGCCAGCTTCGCGGAGGGAGCTAGGGACGCGACGGCAGCGTGGCGAGTCAACAGTTTGTGGCTACACGCGCCGAGTAGTCCCGCAGCGTGGGTGGCGGTCCGGCGGCCTCGGCGCCGAGGTGTGCCTCAGGAAGCCTGATCCCGCTGCCGCGGCCCGGCGTGGAGTCCGTTTCTGCCGCAGATCGATCGATAAGTGAACACGGATCAGTCTGGCCGAAAGGGTACTCCCTCGTCCACACACCCATCCGCGCTCACAGGATCATCGGCGGCAGTATGATCCGCGTTCAGACGATCATCCGCGGCCCTGCCGCGCGGAGGGACTGCTCGGCGGCGTGCTACGCAACGAATCTCCGACTCACGACACCGGGAGGTGCTCAGGAAAGGCGACGCCCGCAGTATCCGGCGCTGAAGCGCCGGCTCGGCCGCCTTGCGGCGGGTGCGTGCTAAAGCACTTGGCCCAGGAGGCACCGGTTACGGCGCGTCGCTGCGCGGTGGTAGACACGGGTGCTGGGTGCTGGGGTCTTGGATGCCGACCTCGCGCGAGCCCTAGTACCAAACACCCAGGACCTAACACCCACAGCCAATGCGAACCGCTGTGCGCGCGAGCTTCAATGCGTCGACTAGTTACCCACCTTCCCCTGCAAGATCCCGTCCCGAATCCTCGAAGCCTTGGGTGACGCGCTGGGGTCCTCGCGGATCGCGTAGCTCGTACGCTCCGTGAAGCGGAGCTCCCCCTTTAGGGTCAGCGTTTCCACGCCGCGCCGGACCACAAAAT
>WVYX01000047.1:524-5987 GCA_011772755.1 Gemmatimonadales bacterium | reverse complement strand
ATCGTTCACCTCGACTTCCCCGAGCCGCACTAGATGATCCCCCTGTTGCACTCCCGCCTCAGCGGCGGCACTGCCGGGCACGACACCGGTGACGCGCATACCCAGGCTGTCCTGGGTGCTCGAGATGCCAACAAAGGGTAGCTGCACGGTGTCGGCAGAGAACACCATCCCGGCGAGGGGGAGCACTCTGGCCCAGGGATACGCCTCGCGTCCGTCTACGTAGCGGGCCTCGAAGTCGTCGAACGAGCGGCCAACGGCCGCGCGAGTCACGGCAGACCAGAACTGCTCCGTGGTGAATCCGACCCCGGCCAGGTAGGTATTGCGGTACAGCTCCCGCATCACGTCATCCAGCGAGGCACGATTGTTCGAGGCGTCGCGAATCAGAATGTCGAGCAACAGCCCGACCAGAGAGCCCTTCTGATAGTAGATGGAGCCGGTGCCGTCCGCGGGCTCGATCCAGGTGGAGAGCGAGGCGTCCTCGAGCGCCGTAGCTGGAACGCTCGCCACCGTGTTGATCTTTCCGGCCGTGACCTGATAGAAAAGGGCTGGCGGAATGATCCCTCCTCGGACCAGCGCGAGATCGGCGTAGTAGTCCGTAATCCCCTCGCTCATCCATAGCAGTGGGCTTGGCTGGGCGCGGCCGTAGTCGTAGGGCACGAGCTCCGCTGGCCGCAGCCGCTTGACGTTCCAGGCATGGAAGATCTCGTGGGCCAATACCGAAGTCAGGACTGGGTTTCCGATAATCTGAGTGATGTAGATGCCAAGATGTGAGTTCCGGTGCTCAAGGGCGCTGGCCCCGGGATAGTCCTCGTCGAACACCATCTGGATCGTATAGCTGTCAAACGGCGTCTCCTCGAACACTGCGGCCATAGGCGGCATCATCTGACGTACGTGATCCCACAGGGTTTCCCGGGACGCCCCGGCCAGCACCCCTTGCGGATACGTGGCCAGCCGATACCACGCCTCGCCGATCAGAGCGCTGTCGAGGTCGAACAGACCCACGAACGTCGGCATGTCCACGAGCTCGTGATAGTCCTTCGCCGTGAACTCGCCGGGTGTTGCGCCGGCAGTCATCCCGCTGGCGACGCGCCAGCCAGGCTCGGTTCGGATCGTCACCTGGGAGGGGAAATCGAGCCCCTGTCCCTCCGGATACAGAAACACATTGGTGCCGTTGAAGAACGCGAAATCAGACGCCGACCAGGCCATACCGGTATCGAGGGTGTCTGCGCGGTAGTCGAAGCTGACGGTGACCTCAGCCGCACCGCCGGGATAGACACGCCAGNNGAAGTTGTCCAGTTCGTAAGACCCCGGGGTCCAGGCGGGAAGTGATAGTACTACTGGGTCGCTGTTCGCCGGCCGAAAGGACATGGCCACACGGATGATACGGGTCTGGGCTGTGGTGGCATCGAACGTGATGTCGTACCGCACGTCGGATATGGGCGCGGTTGTGACCTGGGCGAAGCCGACCTGCGGCGCCGCAGCGGTCAGTGCCAGGACGATCCAACCATAGCCGATCGCATTTCTTCTCATGTGAGCCTCTCCGATGACAGCGCCCCGCGGGCTATGCCTGCCGCGATTCGGACGATTCGAGGGCTAGACAAACACGTTGGACAGTCGGCGGGGGGGCGAACGTTCCAGGTGGCGCACCCGCCTCCAGTTATTCCACACGCCATACCTACGGTTCGCGCAGTGAGGGGTTTCAGCGGCCGTGCCACGGAGTGGCAGGTATCCTGCGGGCGATTCTTGCGTTCCGCTACCGCGCCCCGGGGGCAACTTGCAGCGTGCTAACGAAAGCGGGCGGATCGGGCCGCGCGACTAGCTCCAACAATACGGCAGCCACCAGATCACCGATCCGTGCCATCCCCTCCCGCTCGATCAGCCACACATCATCCAAAGGAGTGTGATACTCACCGTGGAGACCGGTGAACACGTGGATCGCCGGCTTCGCCTCCAACAGGAAGGCCAACTGGTCGCTGCTTCCCTGGCCCTGCTCGGAAAACCGCAGCGACAGCGAGCCAGCATTCAGGTCCGATAGCATGGTGCGCCACAGGGGCGCACTCGACGCCCCGATGATCATCAACTCGTTACCCCGCAACCGACCCACCATGTCCAGGTTCACCATGGCCACGATGCTGTCCATCGGTACCGTGGGATTCCGAGCGAAATAGAGGGAGCCTCGCAGCCCCACTTCTTCCGCGCCGTAGGCCTGGAACATCAGGGAGCGCCGACTGCTTGGTCCCCCGCCGGCAGTGACGTAGTCGCCCAAGACTCTGGCGATCTCCAACAGGAGCGCAACACCGGATGCGTTGTCATCGGCACCGTTGAAGATGACCAGGGAATCGAACACCGGCTCGTCAAAACCCAGGTGGTCGTAGTGAGCACCCAGGATCACCCACTGTCCTGCCAGTCCGCCCCGGCCCGGTAGCGCTCCCAACACATTCTGGGAAGTCCCGGCTACCTTGGCGCTGTAGGCAAAGGTCTGGAGGTACCCCGGCGCGCCGGGCTCCAGACCATAGCTCTCAAAAACATCACGGATGTACTCGGCAGCCTCACGCTCATGGGGCGACCCGGACCCGCGGCCATAGAGACTGTCGTCGGCCAGGAAGCTCAGGTGATTCAACAGCGCTGCGTCGTCGAGGGGCTCGGTCCGCTCGGGCGCCACGGCATCGCAAGCCGACAAGGCAAGGAGCAAGACCGCTAGCCGCGTTACGGACCGGGCTTTCACTGCGTGTCGCGTCATCCGTCCCCTCCGGTCGCCAGCTCGCCATCGCCTCAGGCTACTCTGGTTCTACACTCCACCCACGGTACCAGGTCAACTGGCCGCTAGGTGATTGTAACACAAAGACTTATCGCATGGCACGCCGGCGTTGAAGCAGGCGCTTGTTTTCTGGTATTCAATAATCATTTATTGACAAACGATATACAACCTAGTATCCTCGCAGTGGAAGCTTGAGGCCACCGCCGTGCCAAGAGGGATCGCGCCAGTCGGGGCCACCCCTCGGGAGGAGCCATGAGTCCGCCAAAGCTCGTTACCGCGCGGATCGTCAAGTTCTGGTTCGATATTGTCTTCTTCGTCGGACTCACGTTCGGCGGGCTGCTCGCTCTCTGGCTGCTGCTCTCGCCGCTCACTGTGTCTAGCTCCGAAACACCCAGCGACGCGGCAATCCCGGTCGCAATTGGGGCCGGCTCGATTCGGCCCGTGCTGCCCCTCGATGCCGAGGCGTCCACTGCCATCTCCAATCTCCGCATCCTCGAGGGCAAAGGAGAACTGAGGTTCCAGACCACGAGCTGGACGATCCACTTCGCCACCAATCTCGTGTGGCTACTTGTTATCGCAGTGGTAACGTACGTGGTCTACCTGCTGCGCAGTATCCTCAGGACGGTGATCGCCGACCAGCCCTTCGCGGCCGCCAACATCAGCCGCCTTCGCATAATCGGGCTGATCCTCATAGGGACCGGGATCCTGTTTCCCATTGTGCAGTATCTCGCGGCCAGGATGGTGCTCAATCGCATCGACGTTCAGGGGGTAGCCTTGAGCCCACCACTCGAGTTCGGTGGGCAGGCGATACTTGGCGGACTGCTGATCCTGGTCCTCGCCACGATCTTCCGGTACGGGACCCAACTGGAGAAGGATCAATCACTGACGGTATGAGATCGTGCCGCGAATGAATAGCACCTCACCGCCTTCTGCGCAGACCGGCTCCTGAGACCCGGAGTCACACCGACATGTCGATCTGGGTCAACTTGGATCTCATGCTGGTGAAGCAGCAGATGCAGCTCACTGAGTTATCTCAACGGGTGGGCATCACCCTTGCCAACCTCTCCATCCTCAAGACCAACAAAGCGAGAGCCATTCGCTTCTCGACTCTAGACGCGCTCTGCCGTGAGCTGAAATGCCAGCCAGGTGATCTCCTGGAGTACCGGGATCACGAGGTGGGACAGGACGTCGAACCCTAGCGATTCACCGCCTAGGCTCGACGAGGATTCGGCCATCCGCCTCGACCCGCACGGAATCTCCCGTTCGTATCGTGGCGAAATCCGACTCGCTGAGGGCGATGATGGGGAGCGGTCGCCGATACATCTCGTCGGCTACGATCGACGCCAACGCTAGAAACGTATCGGCGCCAGCCGTGAGGATCGCCGCCGGCGCCGTCTCTGCCCTGATGGCCTCGAGCAACACGGCCGATGTGGTGCTCGACCCGCGAGTGGAAGGAATGACCAAGACCTTGCCGGCACCCATCTGTCCCGACAGCGGATGGCGCCGATCGATGAACTCTCCGGTCCCGGGATCGTAGCCGCCCCAGAAGCTGAGGGGCTCATCGGTGGCCAGCACTTCACCCGCTGCTTCACCGGCCACCAGTGGACGGCCCTCGATCACGCGTCCCACAGCGAATCGTCTCGAATGACGCGCCCGGCCACAGCCGACTGCACGCAGTCCTTCAAGCTGCCGAAGGCCATCCGTCGGTCGAGCAGCCCCGGCGTGTAGTACGCGTACTTCGCCGAGTTGGTCATGAGCACCTTGATCTCAGGGGGCAGCATGGGGCTAGTCAGGATACAGGTGTCGACAGTGATCTCCCCGCCAAAATCCCGCAGTGGCTCGACCAGGCCCGCCCGCTCCGCGAGCATCCTGACGCCCCGGCTGGACGTGATAAGGAACTTTACGTCTCGATGACGCCGCTTTCCCTGGACCAGGGGCACCAAGTTCCTGAATTCAGTCAGGGAGAAGTGCGGACTCCCCAACACCACCATGTCGAGCTGCTCCCCTTCGGCCGTCGTGAGATCGCGCCTGGCCGCACGCAAGCCGTGCATGGTGACGTCCACGATCTCTTGCGGCTCCCGACCCTGGAACGCGGTGTCCAGTGACGGTGCTTCCGGCGTGACGCCAACAATGTGGAACAAGGCCACCGCACCCGACGATGCCATGGCAGCGCCGAGTGCCTTTAGCTGATCTTCCGATGGCTTCACCTGCAACCCGTCCAATACCGGGACGCGCTCGTGCACCACCTTGCCGACCCAGTGACCGAGGACCGGATAGAAGTCATCGGCTTGCTGCAACGGTTCCGATACTCCGGATAGTCGCACCAGCACCCGGCCGGCTCGGTTCTCCGTCAGGTGAAGACCGGCGGCCGGCACCCGTCCGGTGATAGCGGCGCAGATGTCCAGGAAATCGGGATAGCGCTCCGTGCGGGCGCCGAGCACTGAGTTGGCGAACACGATGGCACTGGACTCACCCCAGGCAACCTGTTCACCGAAGGAGGGACGCTTCTCAGTCTGATACGGAGCACAGGTCCAGGAGGGCACGCAGCCCATTCCCTGATAGGCCACCATCTGACGGTGGGCCTTTTCCGCCCACTCGGCGGGAACGGCCCACTGGCGCCAACCGTGCGCATCCACGCCGCTGACGTTGAGCGTGGTGGGTACGGCCACCTTTGCCCCCAGGTTCGCCAGGCGCTCGGCGTACTC
>WVYX01000047.1:0-452 GCA_011772755.1 Gemmatimonadales bacterium | reverse complement strand
AGGGAGTCCGCGCCGTACACCTCCGCCATCCGGACCATGATCGACATGGCCATCTTGGCGGCCGGGCCATGGTCGCCCTGGAGCATGGCGCGATCGCGGTCGGACAGGCTGAGGGTCATGGGTTGTGTGACGTTGTGTGCACGTTGCGGCAACGTCTCATGACTGCGCTTCAATCCTCATCCTTCCGTAGGCGCTCCTCCAGCAGGGTCCTGAAGGAGACGGGTGATAGAACGGGACCTGCCAAGCAATGACCGAGTGGTGAGGTCGTTGCTCTCCCCGTCACCGTTATCAGCACACTGCTAGACACGCCGCCTGAGCGGGGTCCGCACAAGGACCCAGGTGACTATCGCGAACAGGCCGAGGGCAAGCCAGCCACCCCAGTTGTCCAGTAGGCCACTGGCGTCGATCCCCAGCCACGCCGTGGCAACGGAGCTCACCCCGTCAGGCGGGTC
>WVYX01000290.1 GCA_011772755.1 Gemmatimonadales bacterium | reverse complement strand
CGGCAGGTGCGGGTGGGCCTGCAGTTGACGTTCTAGACCAGGGATCCAATTGCCGGCGGCACCGCGGCTCCGCGGTGCCGCCGCAGGGCTCTCGAGGAGTGAGGATCTGATGAAACGAAATACCTTGTTCAATCGTGTGGTCGGGGCGGGCCTGGTCGCCGCGGTGCTTGCCACGGCGGTCGTGTCGGTGGCCGCCGCGAAGCGGCCCGACAAGGACGCGCGCCAGGCACGGCGCGGCCGGTTCAGCCTGCTGCGCGTCGGCGCCGACTGGGTCGCCCAGACCAACAAAGTGCAGTGCGGCCTGCGCTCACTGGGGGAGGTGTGCGTCGACGTGTTCGGGTCGCCCACCGGCGGCGGCGGTTTCTGGCCGGCGGGCTCGCCGAACCAGTACATCTTCAACTCGGGGCTGCAGATCGCCGGGATCATCGCCTACGATGACCCGTTCTCGGAGTGGGCGGGCGACACGGTCGGCGCCTACTTCTTCGATGCCCGCGGCACGCAGCAGCAGGGCGAGGCGGTCACCGATATCTACAGCTCGGTGGTTGCTGCGGACATCGCCGACTGGCCCAATGGCGCGGTCGTGCGCGACGCGGAGGTTTACAGGACGGAGCTGCTCGGCAGGGACGCGATCTCCCAGGAGGACACCTGGGTACGGTACTGGGACGGTCCCGAGCAGCTGTCCGGTCGCGCGCATGGGATGGGTATCCTTGTTGAGCAGCGCGGCCTCGCCTGGAACTTCCCGGCCGGTAATGAAGACATCATCTACTTCATCTATACCTTCACCAATATCTCGGCCACCGAAGCGGCGGCGTACTCCGGTCTCGATCCGGCGGTGCAGGCCGAGATCCTGGACATCGCCGAGGCTTGGGTCGACAGGACCGAGGCCAGGACCGGCGTCGACATTCCGTCCGCGGGCTACCGCATCGACAGCGTGTTCGCGGCCTTCTCGATGGACCCGGACGTGGGAAACAACTTCCAGGCGAATGCCTCGACCGCGGTCCTGCCGTTCAACATCGGCCTGGCCTACAACACCGCGTTCGACGAGCCGACGTGGTTCTACGACCCGGCCATCTTTCGGCCGCCGTTCGGGCCCTTCCCCGGGTTCGTGGGTGTGCGGTACCTCAAGAGCCCCATCGACCCGGCAACGGGTCTGGAAGTCGGGCTCACGCTGTTCTCCAACACCAACAACCCGAGCCAGGCCGGAAACTTCCCCGACCCGGTCGGGGTGAGCCAGCTGTGGCGGTACCTCTCGGGGCGCATCGAGCCGGCGGAGGGTGATAATCCCTGCGACGTAAACCCGCCGATCGAGAGAAAGCTGTGCGCCCTGTTCCAGTTCGCCACCGATACCCGCTTCTATCAGTCGTCGGGACCGTTTACGCTGAACCCCGGAGAGCAGGCGACGATCGTGGTAGGGTATGTCCACGCAGCGCCGGTGGATCAGTGGGTCCGGCCCTACTTCGGAGGGTTCCTGCCGGGTGGCATTCCCTCTACTGACTCCGGTTTCGCGGCCGGCGACACCATACGCACCATCGAGCGTGCCACGGGGTGGGTGAGCCACAGTGACGTGGACGGCGATGGTCTGGTTGAGGACCAGGAGGTCGTCACCATCGACGGCTCGCTGCTCGCGAAGTCGAGGGTGGCGCAGGCGCTGTTCACAAACAAGTTCCTGCTCCCCTTCGCGCCCGAGTCCCCCGAGTTCTTCCTGGTGCCGGGTGAGAATCAGGTGACGGTCGTGTGGCAGCCCTCGGTTACCGACGCGAACTCCGCCACCCCGGTTCCCGACCCCTATTTCGCCATAGCGTCCGACCCCACGTCGAGCCTGCGCGACGACAACTACCGGGGCTTGGACGTCGAGGGCTATAGGATCTACCGGGGTCGCACTCGGGCGCAGATGGAGCTGATCGCCCAGTTCGACTATGCCGGCACCACGTTCAGCGACTACACCGGCACGTGGGCGTACGAGGGTAACTGCGCGCCGGAGCTCGGCGTCTTGGACGACTGCCCTGCGAACTTCCCGCTGACACCGGGGGTGGACACGCCGGTGGAGCACGAACTGGTGGGCGACATCTCGCAGGTGCTGCCTGGCGGCCGCGTGGAGCTGGCCAGCGGGGACGTCATGCTCCTGGACAACGAGTTTGTGTCCAATGCCGTTGAGGATGGGGGCTTCCCGGCACTCGCCAACACGGGCGTGCCGTTCGCGTTCATCGACAGGTCGGTCATCAACTCGGTGCAGTACTACTACGCGGTTACGGCGTTCGACGTGAACTCCTTCTCGTCCGGCTTCCCGTCGATCGAGTCCAAGATCACAGGCCAGCCCGTGACGCCGCGTTCGCCGTCGAGTCGGGTGGTGGCGGGAGCGCTCCAGTCGATGGAGCTGGTCGGGGCAGACGGCACGGTGCTCGATCTTAACGCTCCGTTGCCGACCTTGGACCCCGCGACCGGGATTTTCTCCGGGCAAATGCCGCCCACGGACGGGTTCGAGTTTGAGTTGGCGGCCTTCCTGCCCGAGGTGGTCGCAGACGGTAGCATCACCTTGACGATCGACTCCGTCCTTCCGGGCGATGCGTTCGGCGATACCTACGGCGACATCCAGTACTTCATGACGGCGACTGGCACGGCCGGCACATACAAGTTCCAGATCACCGGTTTCCATCACAACTATAGCTCTGGTGTAACGAGCCAATCAGCGACGTTCCCCGTGATAGCCCTCGATGAAGCCAAGGCGGGGCTGTACGGGGGTGACGCCACGTATGAGCTGTCAGCCAACACCGAGGTCTCGGTGGAGGGGGCCTATCGATTGGCCTCCTGGGGTCGTGGCGACATCAACGCCGATCCGGGCGGAGGGATCACGGTACATGCCGGTCCCCGCTGGTTCGTCGGCGACAACGAGACTCAAACGGAGCCAAACTCAGGGTTCTGCAGCCCGTCGGCGAGCTGGTGTGGGAGAGACTCGCTTTGGACGGACCTCTCCCATACGGCCGGCGAGTTGCCAGGGGTAGACCTGCTCTGGCGAATCGCGTCTTACTCGACCCTGAACTACACGTTCCGGAACGCGGAATCGATCACCTCCAGCGTGTATCGGGCGGCCGACTTCGAGGTCGTCTGGGGCCCCAACGGTACCATCGCGTCCGTCACGGACCTCACGCACCATGTGCCGGTCCAGTTCCATGAGGGTATTCGGGCGAGTTGGGGCTTTCTGACCGACGCGTCGTTCGTGGGCGTCAACGAATTGGACACGGACGACGAGAACAACAGCCTGCTCACGTGGGCCGACGTGCTCTGTGTTACGGAGATCGCCCGGTCGCCGAACCGGAGGATGTGTGACCGCACGAGCACACCGGCGAGCTTTGTGAACACGGCGACGCTCAGTCCGATCTCCGACGGGACGTCGACCATGGGCAGCGCAGATCTTCTCGCGGCTGACGGCGACGGGTTCATCTTCTATCTGAACGGGCATTTCTTCATGATGCGGATGACGGCCCTGCCGTCTGACGGGACCGTATGGAAGGTGCGGTTCTTCGCGGGCTACATTCGCGGCACTCCGGACGCCGATGACTACGAGTTCGGTTCGGTGGTGCGGCCGCCTGCAGTACCGGGGCTCACCGCCCGGATAACGTACACGGGTGCGGCGGTCGATCCGACCCTGGCGGGAGATACGATTCTTGCACGGGTCCACACCGTGCCTGACCCGTACTATGTGACGACCGGCATGGAGATCACGCCGGGTCTCAAGGTGCTCAAGTTCGTGAACCTGCCTGAGCGGGCGATCATCCGGATTTACTCCTTGAGCGGGGTGCTGGTTGATGTGGTTGAGCACAACGACCCGGGCCTCGGCGGCGAGGCCACCTGGGATGCCCGTAACAGGAACAACCAGTTCGTCGCGAGCGGCGTCTATTTCTTCCATGTGGAGACGCCGACTGGCGAGGAGAGGGTCGGGCGGTTCACCGTCATCAACAGCGGCAGCCTGGTGGTGACCAAATAGTGATCGGATACGCGCGGGCGGGGCGTCGGCCCCGCCCGCCACTCGGAGGCAGATTATGAGCAGACTACTTCGTCGCGCCTCGGTCGGTGCCGCCATCCTTGGGCTTGTCGCTGTCGGCGCGCTGCGTGCTCAGACGGAGCCGGTTCCCGGCATCGACAACACGGCGTTCGGGACGACGTCAGCCGAGTTCCTGCTGCTCGGCGCGGGCGCGCGCGGTGCCGCCCTGGGCAACTCGTTTGCGGCGCTGGCGACCGACCCCACCGCACTGTACTGGAACCCGGCCGGTTTGGCCGAGATGCCGCGTCCCGGCGTGACCATCTCGACCTACGATTACCTGGCCGACACGCGCTACTCGTGGGGCGGTCTCGCGTTCCCCTTCGGCGGTGGCCAGAGCGCCATCGGCGTACAGATCGGGACGTTCGGGTTTTCCGACCAACCGGTGTACACGCTGAACGACCCGGAAGGTGACGGCACCACCTACGGCGTTTCCGAGACGTTTGTCGGACTCACCTACGCCCGAAACTTCTCGGACCGCTTCTCGGCTGGCATCACCGGGAAGTTCATCAGCGACCGGCTGGGCAAGACCGATGCCACGGCAATAGCCGTTGATTTTGGCACCAGCTTCCACGCGCTGATCGGCGGCAGGCCGATCCGGGCGTCGTTCGTGGTCGCGAACCTGGGAAGCGGGCTGCAGCACACTGGCGTCGGCCTCGACGTCAACGTCGAGCGGCAGCCACCGCCCGGCCAGCAGCAGATTCCGCAGGACCCGCAGCCATCACGGTACCAGTCTGAAGCGTTTGGACTGCCGGTGGTCTTCCGGGTGGGACTGGCGTACGACTTCGTGAACACCACCGCGTCGCGGGTGACCCTGACCTCGTCGTTCTCGCAGCCCAACAACAGCAACGCCACGGCCGGGGGCGGCCTGGAATTGGCGCTCTCAGACATCGGCCAGACCGGGTTCAGCGTCGTCGCGCGGGGCAGCTACACCTACCAGCCCGACAACGATTTCGCGCAAGCGGCGACGCCGGATGCGGGCTTCGCAACCGCGCTGAGCTCGGATGAGGATCTGGACGGGCTGGCGCTTGGTGGTGGGCTGGGGTACAGCCGGGGCTCGTTCTATCTGGGTCTGGACTACGCCTATCGCCACCTGGGGATCTTGGGTGGCACGAACGTGTTCAGCGCCACGGTCTACTGGTAGGGCGCTGACAAAGGAGAGGACTACGCCGCGTGCCCGGCGGCGTCAGCGCCGGGGCGCGGCTCAACCGAGAGCTGACGTGACAGTGTGGGGTGCGGCCTTGATGGCTGCCGTGGCACTTGCTGCCGCTCCCATGAGCCGTGCGCAGACGGTGCCCTCAGTGCAGCTGACCGCGAAGCGGTTCCTCCGCGGTGAGAACACGCTGGTGGACGGCTTCTGCCGCATTCCGTTCGGATTCCTGGAGCCCGTCGACGCCGCAGGCATGGAGGGCGCCGGCGCCTACCGTATGGAGGTGGTGGTGCGCGACGCGGGCGGACTGGTGCTGCACGAGTCCGATTGGTCACAGACGGTCACTGCGGAGTTCCTCAGCTTGGCCGGCGCGTCCACGGTGGAGCACTTCTCGTTCGCTGTGCCGGAGGGGAGCTACACGATCACGGTGGGCGTTACGGATTCCGCGTCGGGCCGTGTGCAGCATGCATCAACGGAGGTGACCGCTCTGGAGCGCGCAGCCCAGGCCTCCGACCTCCTACTCACCGGCGCCATGCGGCGTGCGTCGGAGGGTGGTGGCGCAGCAGCGCCTGGCGAGATCCAGAAGGGAGCGCTGTTCCTCACGGCCAACACGCGACCGGTGCTGACCCCGCGGCAGTCCGAGCTGCACTACTACTTGGAACTGTATCCCAAGGAGAGGGCTTCCGTCGTGCTGTCGGCCCGCGTCCTGAGCGAGCAGGGGTCGCCTGTGACGGCCACAGCCCCTGAAGAGCTCAGCGTGGGAGCGGCGGGTGGTGTGGCGGCGCGGACGGTTAGTCTCGGGGGACTTCCCGAGGGAAGCTACCGCCTCGAGGTGTCGGCGCACTTTCCCGAGGATACGGTGATTCGCGAGGCGGCATTTGGCATGAGGGGGTTCGAGACCGAGACGACCGTCGCCGAGGTGGCGCGGGCTCGCGCGCAGCAGGATCCGTTCGCCGAGATGACGGAAGATCGGCTCGACTCGCTGTACGCGCCGCTGGTCTACATCATGGAGGGCGATGAGCGGGGGATCTACCCGTCGCTCTCAATTGACGGTAAGCGGAACTACATGAGCGAATTCTGGTCCAAGCGAGATCCCACGCCCGAGACGCCGGAGAATGAGTACAGGGTATCGTACTATCAGTTGTTTGAGGAGGCGTCGCGACGCTTCAGGGAGAGCGGGGCCGGCGACGTGCCGGGCTGGCGCACGGACCGTGGGCGCATCTTCCTCAAGCGGGGCGAGCCGGAGGCGGTGCTGCGGCGCCCCCAGGCAGGACCCACACCGCCGTACGAGGTCTGGAAGTACACCCGTCCACGCCAGCTCAAGTATGTGTTTCTGGACGAGACTGGACTGGGCAACTACGCACTCATCTATACAGACGATCGCTTCGAGACGGGCCGGCCCGACTGGGAGAGGCTGCTCGGTCGCGAGGCGGTCGAGGACGTTCTACGATTCTAATCCTCTGATAGCCGTTCTTGGGGAGTGAGGTTCGCATGAAACGACGTCTCTTTGGTACAGTAGGGTCACTCGCGGCGATTCTGCTGCTGGTCGGCTGCACTGACGATCCCACGGCAGCGCTGCGCGGTGACATTGCCAGCGTTCGTCTGTCTCGCTCTTTCATCCAGCTGGATGTGGGCGACACACTGGAACTCGCGGCGAAGGCATACGATTCGCAGGGGAATGCGGTGGGCACCCTGCCGGACATCTCCTCGAGTGACCCCACCATCGTCTCGGTGATGATCGATGACACTACCTCTGGGGACCCGCTGCCCGAGACCGCGTTCATCATCGTGGGGGAGGCCCCGGGACAGGCCCAGCTGACGGCGACGGCGGGGGGCGTGACGTCCCAACCGGCCACGGTGATATCGTTCCCGGTGCTGTTCGGCGGGGCGATCGCCGTGGACCAGACGGGCTTCATGGACGTTCTGACCATCTCATCCACGGCCGTCACCAAGTTCGATCCGGACAACAGCACTGTGACCATCGATGATGGTCAGACCTACCTGCTCTCCCGCAGCGCCGACCAGCTCGTGGTGCAGTCATTGAGCCTCGGCGCGCTGACGGGCGCCACAGTGCACATCACGGACCTGGTGTTCCTCGGGACCTCGGAGATTACTGGGTTGGACGCCGCGCAGACGGTGGACGTCCGGGGTGAGCCGGACGAGCCTGGCAACGACGCCCCCGCCACGGCCCCGCTCGTGACCCCTGGCGCCAGCTTCACGGGGGGCGTGGGCGACGGTGGGTTCGACGCATCTGATTGGTTCAGGCTGGATCTGGCTGCGCCCACGGATGTGACTATTACGGTCGCGTTCCCGGCCGCCGTGGACATCGATCTCGAGGTGTACGACGCCAGCCTCAGCAACATCGACTACTCGTGGTACAACAATCCGGAGCAGATACAGCTTTCGCTCGCGGCGGGTACGTATTACATCTGGGTATACCTGTACGACATTCACGGGGACCCGGATCCGGCCTGGTACGATTTCTCGATCACGAGTCCGTAGTCGCCGGTTTCCAGCCGCTCTAAGTTGAGAAAGTGCCCCCGGGACAGTTAGCCCGGGGGCACTGTTTTCTCTACAACGACCGTTGCCGCCGCAGTGAGGGCTTGTTGAGTCGGGCGAGCGGGTGCCCAACCGGTCCCTAACGTCCGGCCGCGACCCTTTCCGGGGCATAGAGTGACGTGATCCGCTGAACGCGGAAGACGTAGTGGCCGTCGATCCCCGTAAGTTCCCAGGCGCGGTTGCCTACCTCATCAACCTCGACAACCTGTCCCGCCTCGCCGAAAGTGACAATGCCGTGGCCGTTGGAGTAGGCGTCGGTGCCGCCACCCACGCGGCTCCACGTGTCAGGGGCATCGATGAACTCGGTCACGAGTAGCGCGGTGCGGGTCTCCGGGTTCAGCAGGTAGCGCAAGAATCGACTCGGAGCATTGCTCCCGTTGTCGAGCAGTTGAATGAGCCCCGGCCCGCTCACGCGGACGCCGTGCTGGCCCTCGAAGACCCCCTTCGGGTCATTCACGAAGGTGAACTCATTCCGTACGCCCCCGAAGCGCCATTGCACGTCACCGCTGGTGGTATCGATCTGCATCACCTGATTGAGGCTGCGGAGCGAGAGCAGAAGATGCCCGTCGGGGTCGAGCGCTAAGGCGTTCCCGTGGGTGAGATTCACCCGTGAAAAGGTGCGGGCGTTGGGTGGAATGTCAGTGATCGCGACGTAGTCGAAGGAGGTCCACTCGGATAGCACGGATCCATCGGGAGCTAGACGTTGCACGACAGTGGCCACAACGTCGGCGGGATTCACCCCGCCAACAGCTGTGAGGTCCATACGGCGGGTCTCGTCGCACATGATCCATGCGCTACCATCGGGCCGGATCAGGATTTCGTGGAATCGTGTGGTGTACCCCACACAGCTCAATGAGTCGACCTCCTCCCCCAAATCATCGAGCACTTGAAAATACCTCAGCGGATCGTTGTGACCCATGAGAGTGTAGCGGCCGTCCGGGTGCACCTGGAACGAGTTGAGCCGCCCATTCGGGCTGTAGAGGTACCACACGACCTTGCCGGTGTTGTCGATGATGACCGGGCCGTCGGCAAAGGAGATCGCCAGCAAGCCGGGAGTCGTATCGGTTCCCTGCGTCCCGACCA
Source organism: Gemmatimonadales bacterium (assembly GCA_011772755.1). Taxonomy (GTDB): domain Bacteria; phylum Gemmatimonadota; class Gemmatimonadetes; order Gemmatimonadales; family GWC2-71-9; genus WVYX01. Next base: position 229 of record WVYX01000290.1, on the reverse strand, counting down.
CGGGAATCCAGTCGGGCAGGGTGCCGGACTGGAAGCTGGCCGTGTCGACGGCGGCGGTCGAATCACCCAGCACGAGGTTAACCTCGATCGCGTACGTACTGGCCGTGTCCAACCCGAGGACCGGGACCCGAACGACGGTGTCCCCGTCGAAGCCATAGGCGGGTGAGCTGTGAGTGGGGCCACCGGGGCGCCAGAACCGCACGAAGGCGCTGTCGAACAGCTGCGCTCG
>WVYX01000031.1 GCA_011772755.1 Gemmatimonadales bacterium | reverse complement strand
GGTTCCGTCCGGGAGGACCACTTCCAGTTCGAGGATGTGGTTGGTGGTCACCCCGTATTTGAGGCAATGGGGCCCGCCGGCGTTCTCGGCGACGTTTCCCCCTATGGTGCACGCGGTCTGGCTCGATGGGTCGGGTGCGTAGTGCAGGCCAAACCGGGCTGCCGCGGCAGAGAGACGCGCGTTCACCACCCCAGGCTCGACCACGGCCAGGCGGTTGGCCGGGTCGATGGCCAGGATGTGGTTCAGCCGGCTGAGAGCGATGAGGACGGCATCTTCCGATGCAAGAGCACCACCGGATAGGCCGGTGCCGGCGCCACGGGCGACAAAAGGAATGCCGTTTTGTGAGAGGGCGCGCACAACACCAATCACCTCGCTTCGGCTGCCGGGGAGAACCACGGCGCCTGGACGCCGGCGGTGTGTGGGGAGTCCGTCGCTGGCGTACGTCTCGAGTTCCGCTGGCGCCTGGCGCAGCCACTGCGATCCGACGATCTCCGCGAGAGCCTGCAACGCCTTCTCAGGGAGCATCATCTGGCCTCGAGGTTGAGGGTGCCGGCCCGGACGTCGGCTTCCCGTTGCGCTTGGCCAGGCGGTGGGTGGCCAGCCGCTTCTGCACGTCCGCGTTCAAGCTCGTCAGCGTGTCCCTCAGGCGCCGCAGCGGCACTTGCCGGCCTCGCAAAGGAGATGCCGAAGCGTCGGTCGCCGTCTTGGCAATCGGCCAACACTTGGCGGTACCGAGGCTCGAAGATGTGCAGTAGTTGGGGCGTTCCCGGAAACAGCACCAGCGGGAGGGGGAAGATCGGGAGGGTACGGATCGCCATATCTACAATACTAACGAGGGAGCGGCGAGCAGGGAGCAGGGGAGTGCGGTACAGTGCGCAGAAGCAACCGGGCCTGGAACACCGAGGGGCGCAGCGTGCTGCGCCCCTACACCCGAGCCCGGCTGTGTCGTTCGAGGCTAGCCGCCTTGTCAGGCCGCCATCCAGAAGCCTTTCAACGCTTCGCCGTGGGGACTGTCGCGTAGCTTCTCGAACGCACGCTCACGAATCTGCCGGATCCGCTCCCGGGTGACACCCATTAGTTCGCCGATCTTCTCGAGGGTCATCCCTTCTGACCCTTCCTCCAGCCCGTAGTAGAGGTAGAGGATCTTGCGCTCCCTCGGCGTGAGGTACTTCTCGAAGATCTCGTCGATGAACTCCCGCATCAGCCGCCCGTCGGTCCGCTCTTCGATCTCGCCGCCTTCCTGTCCGGCGAACCGCTCGCCGAGGGTCGCCGCATCCTTGTCGGTGCGGTCGATAGGTGCGTCGAGGGACATTTCGGCCGCCGTCATCCGCCGGGCGTTGCGGACATTCTCCACCGTATCCTCCAACGCCTTGGCTATCTCGACGTCTGTGGGCTCCCGCCCCAGCTCCTGTGAGAGATAGGTCTCGGTTCGGGCCATGCGGATCAGATGGCTGTTCTGATTGAGGGGTATACGGACGCTCCGGGTCTGCTCCGCGAGCGCCTTGAGGACCGCCTGCCGCACCCACCACACCGCATACGAGATGAACTTCACGCCCTGGTCGGGATCGAACTTCTTGACGGCCTTGAGAAGACCCTCGTTGCCGATGGCCACCAGTTCCGAGAGGTCGAGCCCGTGACCCTGATACTTCTTCACGTACGAGATCACGAATCGGAGGTTGGCCGTCACCAGACGCTCTGCTGCCTTCGGGTCGCCGCTGCGGGCCCGACGTGCTAGACGCCGTTCCTCTTCGGGGTCGTCTATGAGCGGGAGCTTCTGGATATCCTGGAGGTACTGATCAAACGCGCCGGATGCAGGGGAGCGAAAGAATCCCTTCGCTGTAGTGCTGCGGAGTTGGGTCATACACTCCCCAGGAGTTTTGGAAGAGGGCCATCCTGGAAGGGGAGGCGAGCCGTGGAAAGCCCGCCAAAATGGCCGATCTCAAGCGGGCCGAATATAGGAAAGCCCTGGAGGTGCGTCAAGAAATTTTTCTTTTCCACATCACAAGCCGTTAGGGCACAATCTGTTCTGCAGTTTGTCCACTTGACCGGTTCCCACACGGTGTGACCGGGGCCGATGCTGGTAGGCGTAACTATGTTTGCGGCAACAACTTACGTACCGTGGATATGTGACCGCAATGTGGGGAACATGTTGAGTAGATTGTGACTACTTGAGCTGGGCGAGAATCTGGGAGACAACGTCCGTCGGAGCCGCCACGGTCCACTCACCAGCCGCTCCTCTGGCCATCTCGCCGACCTGCCTGGGTAGTGCAAACCTGACAGTCTGCTCCCTAGTCTTCTTGTCCTGTTGCATCGCTTCCAGCATGCGAGTGGGATCGGCTTCGCCGGGCGGGGATACTGGAAGGCGAAAGGCTTCGAGAGCCGTGCGTATCTCGTCTGCAACACTGGGGTCGGTGACGCCGATGCGTCGACCCAACTCGGCCTCCGCTAGCATGCCGATGGCCACTGCTTCGCCGTGCAGCAACTCGTATCCCATGGTTGCTTCCAGTGCGTGAGCAATGGTGTGGCCGAAGTTGAGGATGGAGCGGCGGCCTTGCTCCCGCTCATCCTCCACTACCACCTCGACTTTGATCTCCACGCTGCGACGGACGACGTCCAACAGCACGGCGGAATCGTGCTGGAATACGCCCGCGCTGTGGTCCAGCAGCACGCGAAAGTATGCGGCGTCCGTAATGACGCCGTGCTTGAGGGCCTCGGCCATTCCCGCCGCCAGCTGCGGCGGCGGCAACGAACTCAGCGTCCCGACGTCGGCGATCACGACCCGGGGTTGGTGGAAGGCACCGACGAGGTTCTTGCCGAATCTCGTGTCCACGCCTGTCTTGCCGCCGATCGAGCTGTCGATCATCGCCAGCAGCGAAGTCGGGATCTGGACATGGCGGATACCCCGCAGGAAGGTGGCGGCGACGAATCCCGCCAGGTCGCCGGCGACGCCACCCCCAAGTGCGAGGATGGCGGCCTCTCGGTCGAGGTGGGCGCTGAGGAGCTGGTCGGTCAGCGTGGCCCACGTTTCCCTCGTCTTGTTCCACTCGCCCGCCGGGAACGTGACGAGGATCGTGGGGGCAATCCGTTGGGCGGCCGCCAGCACCGGTTTGCCGTACAGAGGGGCCACGGAGGAATCCGTGATGATCGCGTAACGGGGGGCAGGGCAGTACTTGGCAAGCAGTTCGGCGCAATCTGCCAGGAGGCCGTCGCCCAGGACGATATCGTACGACGCGTCCCCGAGAGGCACGGGAATGGTTGTGGGCTCTATAACTGCACCTCGCCTTCGATGATGATGACCGCCTCGCCGCCCACGCGAACCTCAGTGATCTCGCCGCCCATCCCGCTCGTTATCTCAACGTGGATCTGGCTGGGCCGGTCGATCTCGATCCCTTGCTCCACCACGATGCTGGCCGTGCCGTCGTGAGGGGCCACGACTCCATGCCACACGAGGTATGAGCCCAGCGCCCCTGACGCGCTCCCGGTGGCCGGGTCCTCTGGCACTCCGAGCCCAGGGGCGAACATGCGGCAGTGCACCGTCGCGCCAGCGGACTCCGTCTCGAGGGAGTAGCACATGGCGCAATCGGTGCCCAGCTTCCGCAGGAGGCCTGCCAGCTCCGCGCCGCCACCGCCGCTGGGGAGCGCTTTGAGCACTTCCAGTGAGCACGTAGGGATCATCAGTTGCGGTATCCCGGTGGAGATCACCTGGGGGGCCGGGCCGTCGGGGATGAGGTCTGGCCCGCCACCCAGCGCCCGTGCGAGCGGCCCGGTGTCGGCGACGTACTCGCCGAACTCCGGTAGCGGCTGAGCCATGACAACCTGCGTGGGTGCCCCTCCGGCCATTTGGATGTCGACCGGCACGATGCCGGCCTCGGTTTCCTGGGTGACCCGCGTGACGCCGTCCTGTGGCAGATCCAAGCGGCCAAGGGCGGCAAGCAGCCACCAGGTGCCGACAGTGGGATGACCCGGGAGTGGTACCTCCGCAGTGGGTGTGAAGAACCTGAGGCGTTGCGTAGCCTTGTCCGACGGGAAGACGAAGCTGGTCTCAGACAGGTTCATCTCCCGCGCCAGCGCCTGCATCTCGTTCGGTTCGAGCCCTGCGGCGTCAGGTAGCACCGCCAGCGGGTTGCCCGCCAGCGGTCGGTTGGTGAAGACGTCGAGCTGATAGAAGCGATAGGTCGGCATGCTACCACCTGCGGTCAGGGACATCTGCTCGATGATTGGCAAGGCGCGCCAGGACGAATAGGAGATCCGACAACCGATTGACATATTGCAGGATCACAGGCGGTAGCTCCTCGTGAGCACGAAGCGCCACCAGGCATCGCTCTGCGCGCCGGCATACGGTTCTTGCCGCGTGCAGGTGCGCTGCTTTGAGGGTCCCGCCTGGCAGCACGAAAGCCTTGAGGGGTGTGAGCTCAGCTTCCGCGCGGTCAATCGCCGCCTCGAGCTCGTCGACGCGCTGCGCAGAGACAACGGCCTTCTGGAGGACCTTGGATACCTTCTCGGGTTCGGGACTCGCAAGGAGGCCACCAATGGCGAAGAGATCGTGCTGGATGTCCTCCAGCAGCTCCCTCTCGAACCCGGTGGGCTCGACTGCCATAGCCACGCCCAGCGCAGCGTTGAGTTCGTCGACGCTGCCGTACGCTGCTACCCGGTGGTCGTCCTTGGGGACGCGCCCACCGCCTAACAGGGAGGTTTCTCCCCCGTCGCCGGTTCTGGTGTAGATGCTCACGCCTCCGGCAAGCTAAGGGGATGGCCTTTGCCGCCGCTACTCCGCCGTTCCGCCCTGTCCCCGGGTCTAATATCATGCAGACCTCTCTTGATTGTACTCTGGCTCGAGTGGTGGTGAGGAGCGACTCATGACGCATCCGGGCACGGCTGAGCGACCGGCGCGCGTTGCCATCGTGGGCTCTGGTCCCGCCGGGTTCTACACCGCCGAGCACCTGCTCGCCCGTCGGGGTCTCTCCGTGCAGGTGGATGTGTACGAGCGCCTGCCGACTCCGTTCGGCTTGGTGCGGTTCGGCGTGGCCCCCGACCACGCCAAGATCAAGAGCGTCACCAGGGTCTACGACAGGGTGGCTTCCAAGCCGGGCTTTCGGTTTTTCGGCAACGTCGAGGTGGGTGAGCACGTCACCCTCGAGGATCTCCAACGACACTACCACCAGGTCTGCTTCGCCACGGGCGCTCAGACGGACCGGCAGATGGGCATCCCCGGTGAAGACCTCCAGCGCAGCCACACGGCGACCGAGTTCGTCGCCTGGTACAATGGTCATCCTGACTATCGCGACCGACACTTCGACCTGTCTGTCGAACGCGTTGCGGTGGTGGGGGTGGGCAACGTCGCCGTCGATGTGGCCCGCATCCTGTGCCGCACCCCGGAGGAGCTGGCTCAGACCGACATCGCCGACTATGCCCTCGACGCATTGCGCGGCAGCCGGGTCAGGGAAGTCTACATGCTCGGCCGCCGGGGTCCTGCACAGGCGGCGTTCACCAACGCAGAGATCAAAGAGCTGGGGGACCTGCCTGCTGCGGACCTCGTGGTGCGGTCCGACGAAGTTGAGCTGGATCCTCTGAGCCGCCGCGCCCTGGAGGCGAATCCCGACCGTGCGACATCGAAGAAGGTTGAGATCCTGCAGGACCTTCCAAAGCACCACCCGGCCGGCAAACCGAGAAGGCTGACTATTCGCTTCCTCGTCTCACCGGTGGAGCTCATGGGGAACGAGGCCGGCGGGGTGGTCGGAGTGCGGCTGGTGAAGAATGAGCTCTATACCTCGGAGGACGGCTCGCTTCGCCCCACGCCTACTGCGGTCCTCGAGGACTTGCCGGTGGAGATGGTGTTCCGCTCCGTCGGGTATCGGGGTGTGCCTATTCCCGGACTGCCGTTCGATGCCAAACGGGGCATCGTGCCCAACCAGATGGGCCGAGTCACGCAGCACGACACCGGTGAGCCCATGGTGGGCGTGTATGTGAGCGGCTGGATCAAGCGAGGTCCTACCGGGGTGATCGGAACGAACAAGCCCGATGCCGGAGAAACGGTCCGTGCAATGCTGGAAGACTTGCAGCAGGGAACGGTGCTGCGCCCGTCGCAGCCCGACCCGGCTGCCGTCGAGTGGCTCGTGCGTGAACGGCAGCCCCGGAGCGTGTCGTACGAAGACTGGCGGTGCCTCGACGCGTTGGAGGTCGAGCGGGGTCGAGACCAGGGTCGCCCCCGCGTGAAGTTCACGACAGTGGAAGAGATGCTAGGGGCGATGAGGAGTAAGGAGTGAGGGGTGAGGAGTGAGGAGTGAGGAGTACTCCTTACTCCTTACTCCTCACCCCTTACCCCTCACGCATCACCGCCCCAGCTCCACCACCACCGAATCGATCTGGCTCAGCATCCTGCGGTACGGTACTCCGTGGTTGTTCACCATCACGGAGAAGATGAGCACTCCTCCGTCGGGTCGTTCGACGTAGCCCGAGAGTGTGTTGACGCGGAAGATGCTGCCGGTCTTGGCGACTACACGCCCTTCGAGGGACGTGCCGACCAGCCGATCTCTGAGAGAGCCGCGCTGTCCCGAGCGAGGCATTCCCCGCATGAACCCCGAGTTGTTCGGATGGCTGCGCATGTAGGCCAGCAGCTGCACCAGGGCGCGGGGCGTCATGACGTTGCCACTTGAGAGCCCCGAGCCGTCGCTCAGGGAGAACGATGTGGAATCGAGTCCGACCGAGTCGATGAGGAATTGGCGTTCTACTTCGAGCCCCGCGTCCCACGATCCCTCGCCCGTCACCTCCTTGCCGAGGGTCTTCAGCAGCATCTCGGCAAACCAGTTCTGGCTCGAGTTGAGAATGGGAAAGATGTAGTCCTCCAGCGGCCGTGAGTGAACTGTCGCCAGGGCCGGCGCGCGGTGGATCTCGCGATACCGCAGACTGTCAGTAGTAGACCGGGTGGGACCCCCGATGCTCAAGCCGCGTGCCGCCAGAGCGGCCCTGAGAGCGGCGGCGAAGTAGAGATTGGGGTCAGGGAGGGCGAAGTACTCGGTCCGCTCTTCGCGGTCGACGGGCACCGTACCCTCGGCCCAGATCCTCATCGTTCCCGGCTCCCGGAAGAAATCGATGGTCCGACGGCCGTCGGCCGGCACAGTGCGCGTCCGGTTCTCGAACAGGAACAGTCCGAGGTCGGGCTCGAAGGTGATGCGTGCGGGCGCGTCGACGGTCGGTCCCGGCGACCAGGTTAGATTCACCGTATTATCGTTGAATCCCAGGCCTGCCACGGGCGCCGCGTACCACCAGTTGATGTCGTAGGTTTCCCACGCCGGATGTACCAGGTTGGCGTCGAAGTAGCTCCCGTCGCCCACAACGGCTCCCGTGACGTGCCTGACCCCACGGGCGGCAAGGCTATCGGCCAGGGCGTCCATCCGCGTCCACATCGAGTCGCAGGCGCCGGCGACCAGCGTATCCGGTCCGTAACACCGCTCGGAGTACGTCGGATCGCCCCGGCCGTACACCACGAGGTCTCCGTCGAGCACGCCTTCGGACAGCAGCCCGGTGCCGTAGACGCTTGTACTCGCCCGGTAGTCGGGCGGGAGCAACGCGCTGGCGGCGGCGGCGACGACGAGCTTCGTGTTGGAGGCGGGTATGAATAGCTGGTCGGCGTTGCGTGAGTACCGCTCCCGTCCCCGGTCGTCCAGCACCAAGATGCCCCAGGTGGCGCGGTCGAACGGCGGTGCCTCCACCAGGCGATTGATGCGCCTGCGGAGGTTACCCTGGCCGGTGAGGGGCCCCGCACCGGCCATCAAGAGGATCAGGACGAAGGCGCCGCAATATATCCACTTCGGCTGTCGCATAGCGATATTGATGGTCAGGTGATTGGATGAGCAGTTTCGTCGGTGGCCTCGCAGGCGCCAAACTACCGGTCGCGGTATACCACGTCAATTTGCCGTGCGGACCCGCGCCGTCGAGCGGCTGCGCTTCGGCGGAAAGCGAGATACAGTCATAAGAGCTTCGATTCGCGCAATCGCGTTCCTCGTAGCGGCGTGCTCCGTGAGCGGCCCAGTGTGGGGGCAGGAGGGCGAACCGCGGGAACTCATCGTTCGCGATCTGTCGTTCGACGGGAACCGTGCCATCGACGACAACGTCCTACGTATCTCCATCGCCACGTCGCAGTCTGCCTTCTTCGCCCGGGCCCGGTGGCTCCGGTGGATGGGGTTGGGTGAGAAGCGCTACCTCAACGAGACTGAGCTGCGGCGGGACGTAGTGCGGATTCAGGCGCTCTATCGCCTCAGTGGGTTCGTCGATGCCACGGTGGATACCCTCGTCCGCCGTTCGGGCGGCGACGTGTTCATTCGCTTCCTCATTTACGAGGGCGAGCCCGTGCGGGTGACGAGCCTCGGCATCTCCGGGGTTGGCGAGATCCTGCCGCAGCGTGAGCTGGAACGGGCGCTGCCGCTCCAGGCGGGTGAGCCCTTCAATCGTCTCTTGCTGCGGGCCGCGGCGGACACCATCAGGGTGCGGCTCAGCGACCGTGGGTATCCGTTCGCGCAGGTGTTCCGGAACTTCGACGAGGATCGGGAGAACCGCACTGCAGTGGTGTCGTTTGAGGTCGATCCTGGGCCACGGGCGACGGTTGAGCGAGTCGAGGTCTCGGGGACACAGCGCATCGACGAGGGTGTGGTGCGCCGCGCCATTGCGCTCCGGCCCGGCCAGATCTTCCGGCAGCGCGATCTCTACGAGAGTCAACTCGATCTCTATCGCATGGGCGTGTTCAACTATGTCAACGTCGCCCTGGCGGACACGCTCCTAGGCGACCCCGACGACTCCCTGGTGACTGTGAACGTGCAGGTCACCGAAGGCCCGCTCCACCGCGTCCGGCTCGGAGTGGGCTATGGTACCATCGACTGCTTCCGGACGCTCACGTCGTACTCGGTGCACGATTTCTTGGGGGGCGGACGAACGCTGGAATTCAATGCTCGATTGTCTAAGATCGGGGCTGGCGATCCCCTGGGGGCTGGCTTCGAGAGCTCCGTCTGCCGCGTCCTGTCCGATGAGGATTCCAGCCGGCTCAAGCTGAACTACAACCTCAACGCCAGCCTGCAAGAGCCGTTCTTCTTCTCCCGTAACACCAGCGCCGCGGTCACCCTCTTTGCGGAGCGCCACAGTGAATTTCAGGCGTTCCTGAGGCAGGTGGTAGGCGGCGGGATCTCGCTGACCCAGCAGACACCGTGGGACGTCCCGGTCACCCTGTCCTACGACTTCACATACGGGAGCACGAAGGCTGACGCCGCCACCTTCTGCTCATTCCTGAACGTGTGCCGGGTGGAGGACACCCGGGCGTTCACGGAGGACCTGATCCGCTCCACGGTGTCGCTTGCTGCTGTCCGGGATCGAAGGAGCTCGGTCCTCGATCCGATGCGTGGCAGCCGCTTGGCCCTTGAGCTACGGCATGCATCGACCCTCATCGGCTCGGACTCCCTTGCCCAGTTCAACAAGGGCACCCTCGAGTTCGCCTCGCATCACCCGGTCAGCTGGCACAGTGTCTTCAGCTGGCGCCTCAAGGTGGGAGCAATCATCTCGCCGGAGCTGGGTCTGTCTGGCCAGGATCTGCAGTTCGTGCCACCGGAAGAGCGATTCTACGCGGGCGGGCCGAATACCGTTCGGGGATTTGGGCAGAACGAGCTGGGGCCCCTGGTGCGGGTGCTCGAGAGTGGGGACCGGGACACCGTGACGGTGGCGGACGAGACCGGAGCCGACACCACGTTGATCGGCAACAGGCTCCGCACCTCGCCCACCGGCGGTAACGATCTCCTGGTGCTGAACACGGAGCTGCGGTTCCCCGTCCCTGGGTTCGCCGGACGACTGGTAGGCGCCGTCTTCGTGGACGCCGGCCAGGTGCGGAGCCGCGGGGAGGAGATCCTCGATCTCGGTGGCCTGAGAATTACACCCGGCGCAGGCATCCGCCTCAGCTCCCCGCTGGGCCCCGTTCGGCTGGACGTGGCCTTCAATCCGTACGATGTGGAGGAAAGTCCCCTCTATGTCGAAGAGGTCATCGACGGGTCCACAGAGCTGAGACTCCTGCCGGGGATGTATCGCCCCAAGCGTGGGTTCCTCGGACGGTTCCGCATCCACTTCTCCGTGGGCCAAGCCTTCTGATGGCGCGCTCGGTGCTGGCGTGGCTGGCGATCGCCGCGGGCTCGGTGGCCGGCACCGTGCTCGGCACGGCGGCTGCTGCACTCCGGACCGATGCTGGCCGGCACCTCGTGGTGGACGCCGCGGTGAAGATCGCCAACCGACAGCTCCGGGGCACCCTCACGGTTGGCGAGGTCGGCGGCTCGTTCCTCCGCGGGCTCGAGGTGGAGAGCGTCACGGTGAAGGGCGAGGATGGGGTGGAGCTGATGACGGTGGAGCGAGTCGGCCTGCGCTACCGGGTGCGGGACCTGTGGAGTGGGCGGATTGTGTTCGGACAGCTCGCGCTCGCCGGGCCCAGAATGAATCTGGTGCAGTGGCGTCCTGGCGGCCGGCTGAATTTGGACGAGATCCTGTCGGATGATGAGGCTGGGGGCGGCGGACCGAGTCCCCTAATTGCGTTCCGCGACGTGCGGATTACCGACGGTTCACTGCTCGTGCGGACACCGGTGGACGCGTCCAACACGACGGTGCCCGAGCGCGACCAAGGGCCACACGGCTATCTGCGGGTCCGCCGGATAGATGGGATCAACGCCGAGTTCAGCTACCTCAGACTGTCCTCGCCGCGACCGGGCGAGGATGCCATCCTGGCCCAGATTGGGCACCTGCAGGCAGAGATGTCCGATCCGGCGATCAGGGTCGAGGAGCTGCAGGGTCGTGTGGAACTGCGGGCCGATTCCATAGTCCTGGGCCTACCGCTCGTGAGGCTCCCCACTAGCGAGCTGCGGCTCGCCGGCTCGCTGGCGTGGGGCAGCGACACGCTCATGGTTGGCCTGCGCGTTCGGGCGGAGCAGGTCACGACCGACGAAGTCCGCGGTCTCGTCCCCGATGTCCCCGCCGGGCTGGCGGGAAGCGGTGACTTCACGGTTCACTCGGTCAGTGGCGACGTAATGGAGGTGGTTGGCGAGGAACTCGACCTGGAGGGCGTTGGTGGCGGCGGGAGAATGCGCGGTCGTTTGAGCCTGGTGCTCGGCCCCGGAGACGGCTGGGCCAACAGGGGCACCGCCCTTCGCCTCAACGACTTCGATCTCGAATACGTTCGGTCGTTTCTGGACACCTTGCCCGTGGCGGGGAGGTTAACGGGACGGGTCACCGCTGACGGTCCCAGGGAAGAGCTGCGGTTGGATCTCGATGTCGTGTTCCGCGATTCCCTGGTTCCAGGGTGGCCTGCGTCCTCCATCCGCGGTGAGGGAGCGGTCGCGCTCGGCGTCCCGGGCGACTTCGTGTTCCGAAGCTTCGCCGTGGAGGAGGCGTCCATCGGGCTGGCCTCGGTACGACGTTTGGTGCCGGCCGTCGTGTTGCAGGGCCGTATCCGGGGATCCGGAACTCTGGAGGGACCCTGGCTGAACGCGGGCTTTGAGGGTGAGCTAGGCTACGCCGATGTTCCACTGCCTGAGACGGTGGCCCGGGGCGTGGTCCGGCTGGATGCCCGGGGAGACACGGTGGGTGTATGGGCCGACGTGGCGCTCGACTCGCTACACCTGCAGAGCTTCAGTTCGACGTTTCCGGGACTGAGTCTCGAGAGCGACCTGGCTGGTCGGGTGGTGCTGGCCGGTCACCTCGATTCACTGGTACTGAATGCCGACCTCGAAGGGCCCGGCGGTGCCATCCGGGGGCATAGTGCGCTGGTCCTGCTGGCAGATCGCCGAGGTGTCCACGAACTCGAGTTCCAGGTGCGACAGTTCGACCTGGAGTCCTTCCGGCCTTCGCTGCCGCAGACCCAGATCTCGGGGCAGGTCGACGGCGCGCTGGCGGACGGGGAAGACGGGACAGTAGGTCTGCGGGTGCGTGTGGCACTGGACGGGTCGTCGGTGCAGGGCGTGTCGCTGGACAGCGTCCGGGGTATTGTCGCCGTCGGCGACTCGGCGCTGCGGATCGATACGCTCGGGGCGTGGCGCGAAGCGCTCCAGGCGGATGTCCGCGGCGCCATTGGCCTTCACAAGCGCGTCAGCGACACGCTCAGTTTCACCGCCAGGGTCGACTCCATCGCTGTGCTCGAGCCGCTGCTGGGGTCGTGGATCGGGGCGGTGGATACCACCGGCGCCCCAGCGCCTACCTCTGGGTCAGTGAGATTGGCAGGATGGATCGCTGGCACACTGGAGGCGTTTCACGGCATCGCGGTTGTGGAAGCGGAGGCGGTACGGAGGGGTGAGCTGTTTCTGTCCGGCGCTGGTGGCACCGTCACGTGGGTATCGAGGTCTCGCGCGCTGAGTTTGGAGGCGGCGGCCGACTCCTTGGAGTTCGGGGGCGTCGCCCTAGGTCGTGTGGAGGCGACGTTGGACGGGCGTCCCGACTCGCTTCACTGGCACGGCCGCTCCCGACTGGGACCAGGTGCATGGATCGCGGGTGGCCAGTGGCTTGCTGCTGGGGGGAGCTCCAGGATGCCGATCGATTCGTTGGGTTTGCGACTCGCCACCGGCGCCTGGTTCGTCGACACCGGGGCAGTGGTGATCGTGGACGACAGCGGACTGACGTTCTCTAACCTCGCATTCGCGCACGACCGCGGGCCTGGCCGCGTGTCCCTTGCCGGACGGCTTCCCTTCGCCGGGCCCGGGGGACTCACGGGGTCCATCGAGGCGCTCCCGGTCAAGGATCTGTGGTTGCTGCTGCTCAAGGACTCCGAGAACGTGGACGGGGAACTCAGCGGCACGTTTGGCGTGGGCGGCACCGCCCGTACCCCTAACGTTGAGCTGTCCGTGGCGTTGCGTGATGGTGTCTTCGGCGCCTTCCGCGCTCCCTACACGCAGGCGGTCGTCGAGTATCGGAATCAGCGGTTGGCTGGGGACGTTGAGCTGTGGCGGTTGGGCGAGCGGGTTCTCAATATCGACGTGGGGCTGCCGCTGGACCTGGCCCTAATCGGTGCCCGCCGCCGCCGACTGCCGGGCCAGGTGCACGTGCGTGCCATCGCCGACGGCGTCGACCTGTCGTTGCTGGAGGCGACCACGCCCATGGTTCGGGATATGAGCGGCACCCTCGACGCTGATTTCGGTATCGCTGGGACGTGGGAGCGACCGGAACTCACCGGCCACGTTGCAGTCCGGGACGGGTCGGTGACGTTTCCAGCCCTCGGAGTGCGCCACGAGGGCTTGAACGGCACCCTCAGCCTTTCGGGCGACACCATCAGCGTCCGGGAGCTGTCACTTAAGAGCGGCAGGGGAACCGCCACCATCAAGGGCTTCGTGCGCCTCGCGGAGCTCAGCCGACCGATCCTGAACCTGAACATCGATGCCCGCGAGTTTCGCACTATCGACGTGCGGGACTTCCTGTCGCTGACGGCTACGGCGGACGTGCAGGTGCAGGGACCGTTCTACGGTGCCACGCTGACCGGTCGGGGCACGGCCAGCCGGGGCGTCCTCTATTTCGCGGACCTCGTCAGGAAAGAGATCGTGAACCTGGAGGACACCCTCTTCGCAGCCTTCGTGGACACGTCGCTGCTGCGGAGGCAGGGGCTGGGGGCGGAACTGGAAAGCCGGTTCATCGACAGTCTGCGGATCGACAGCTTGCAGGTCGGGATGGGCTCGGACATGTGGCTGCGCTCCGGGGAGGCGAACATCCAGCTCACGGGTGAGGTGTTCGTGAGCAAGCTACGGGATCGCTATCGCCTCGACGGCACCCTGGAGGCGCCTCGTGGCACCTACCGCCTACAGCTTGGTCTTGGCAACACGCGAGAGTTTGCGGTGACGCGGGGCGAGGTGCGTTACTTCGGCACGTCCGACCTCAATGCCGACGTCGATATCGACGCGCGGCACGTGGTGCGGGCGGTCCGAGGGGAAGATGTGACGGTGTTCGTCCATATCGCTGGCTCGCTGTACGAGCCGACTCTCACACTCTCCAGCGATATTCGCCCCGCGATCTCGGAAACGGAGATCATTTCGTACCTACTGGTGGGCGCGCCCAGCTTCCAGGCGGGAGTCGGTGCCAGTGGCTTCGAGTCTCGTATCATCTCCCAACAGTTACTCGGTCCGTTGTCGAGCCAGCTGGAGTATTCGCTGATCTCCGACCTTGGGATACCGCTGGACTACCTGCAGATCCGGCCGGCAGCGACCACAGGAGTGCTCTCAGGGCTGGAGATAGCGTTTGGGAAGCAGTTTCGCGTGCTGGGGACCACCGCGTTCCTGACCGCGAGCCCTCGTATTTGCCCCCGAGAGCAGTTTGTGAACCCGGAGGTGGGAGCGAGCCTTGAGTTCAGGCTGAGTCGCCAGTGGCTGATCGCGGCCAGTGTGGACCCGCTCCGGAGCTGCGAGACGTTGACGACCCCCCTTGCTGCGAGCTATCAGTTTGGCCTGGACCTCTTCTGGGAAAAGAGCTACTAGTGGCTCGCGCCCTGCTCATCTTCAATCCCGTAGCTGCCCGGACCGATCCGCAGGTCGTCGGCTCGGTGAGCAGGGTGTTTGCCGCCGAGGGCTGGGAGCTGGACGTCGCGGGTACGACCCGACCGGGCCATGCTGCGGAATTGGCCTGTCAGGGAGTGGAGGAGGGGGTGGATCTGATCGCCATCTACGGCGGTGATGGCACCACTATGCAGGCCGTGGGCGGAATCGTAGGTCGGGGAGTACCGGTGGGCCTCATTCCCGGTGGCACTGGCAACCTGCTGGCGGGGAACCTGCGGCTGCCCCGAGCTCCCGCGGCGGCAGCCCAGGTGGCTATCCGGGGCGTGCCGCGACGCATCGATCTGGGGTGCCTGCGCCGCGACGATGATGTGCGATACTTTGCGGTCGCCTGCGGTGCTGGGTTTGACGCGGAGCTCATGGCCCGCACCTCGGATGTGGCAAAGCGCCGCTGGGGGATGGCGGCGTACGTCGCGCGCGCGTGGGACACGCTGGGCGAGATCCGGGTCGTGCAGTACCGGCTCACGGTGGACGATCAGACGTTCGAGCCGGAGGCGGCGACGGTGCTCGTGGCGAATTGCGGCGAGATCATCCCGCCGTTCCTGCGGCTCAACCGAGGGATCCGCCCCGACGACGGGATGTTCGATGTTGTGGCGCTCAAGGCGTCCACCACGTTCCAGGTGCTGGGTGTCGTCTGGCAATTGGCGACGGGCCAGGCCGGCGGTACCGACCGGGTTCTGTCCTGGCGCGGGCGAACGGTTACCGTGGAGACTGAGGTGGAGCAGCCGGTGGAACTCGACGGTGAACCGGGTGGGGTGACGCCGTTCACGGCTGAGATCGTACCGAGCGCGATCAGCGTGGTCGTGCCGGGTAGGTGAATCGACGGGGCGGTGGCAGAACGTTGACCAGCGGACGACGAGTTCGTGCTCCTGTGGTTCCCCGAAGGAGGCGTCGATGGTCGAGGAACTGAAAGAAAGAGATGCCATGATCTGTCGCGCTTGCGGGAATGAGGAGCGCGCTTCCGAAGGCTACCCGTGTCGTGAGTGCGGCACGTTCATCTGCCTGATTTGCTCGATGCGTGGCGTGGAGCTGTGCAAGGAGTGTCAGGCTAAGGCGGGAGAAGACGTCCCCCCACCTAGCGAGCCAGGCTAGGCCTCAGAGCCAACTCCGGTCTCCCAATGCTCCGGCCGAGTGGGAAGTGGTGAAGAGGTGACCGGCGACATGCCTTCCCGCGCGCCGTCGCTCACGAGTGTAGAAGGGCTGCAGGTCGGCCACGCCACTGACCGAGAGGCTGCCACCGGTTGCACGGTCGTGCTCGCTCCGCCTGAGGGGATGGCGGCCGCCGCGGCGGTGCGCGGCCGCGCTACAGGCACCCGGGAGCTCGACGCCCTCTCTCCCCACCACCTGGTTCCCCGCATCCACGCCATCCTGCTCACCGGCGGTTCGGCATTTGGCCTTGGGGCGGCCGATGGTGTGATGCGCTGGCTCGCCGAGCGGGGCCGAGGGTTCAATGTCGGGGTCGGCGTGGTGCCCATTGTTCCGACGGCCGTCGTGTTCGATCTGGCGCTGCTCGGCAGGTCAGACCGCTGGCCGGGTCCGGAAGACGGCTACGGGGCGTGCGAGGCCGCCAGCACCGACCTTGCGGAAGGATCGCTCGGGGCCGGCACCGGCGCGACGGTCGGCAAGGTGCTGGGCGCGGCTGGCGCGATGAAGAGCGGGCTGGGGACGTGGGCGGAGCACAGGGGTGATCTGGTGGTAGGTGCCCTCGCCGTGGTGAATGCCTTTGGTGACGTGAGGGACGCTAGTGGCCGGATCATAGCGGGCGCCCGGCATGACGGGGAGTTCGTGGATACCCGGGCCTTTCTCGCGGAGGGGAAAGCCCCGGTCGGCTCGTTCGGTCGCACCGGCGGGAATACCACGCTCGTGGTGGTGGGCACCAATGCGCAGCTCGAACGTGTCCAGCTGAGCGAGATGGCTGCGACGAGCGTGGATGCCCTCGCGCAGCGCATCACGCCACTCGGTACACGGGTCGATGGCGACATCGTGTTCGCGGTCTCTACTGGGAAGCAGCCTGAAGCCAACCCGACCACGGTCGAGCTCATGGCTCAAAGCGTAGCCGCGACGGCCATCGAGCGGGCGGTCAGGCTTGCTACGGGCACGAGGGAAATCCCAGGGCTGGCGGATGAACTGGCGGCTACCTAGCGGGTCCAGAAGGCCAGAGCCCTCTTCGCTCGATGCCCTTCTGCCGCTGCTGCCGCCCCTCCCGCTCCTGCCACCCCTGCGGCCTCTGCCCCTCTCTTCGCTATAACTTTGCTGCGAGATGGAAAGACTCGTTCTCTTCGACATCGACGGTACGCTAATCTGGACGGCCGGTGCGGGGCGTGAGGCAATCCGTCATGCACTCCTCGCGGAGATGGGCGCCACCGGGCCGATTGATGGCTATCGCTTTCACGGGAAGACTGATCTCCAGATCATCGTGGAGCTGATGCAGGCCGCCGGGCATCCCCATGCTGAGAGCGACCATCACATCGCTGCGGTGTGCCGCCGGTATGTCGAGTTGCTGGGGGGCGAGCTCGAGAAGCGACGTGGTGCCATCCATGTGCATCCCGGCGTGCTGGAGCTCCTGGACCTGATTGAAGCCCGCGGAGACACACTGCTGGGACTCCTCACTGGCAACCTGGCGGATGGTGCCGCGTTGAAGCTCCAGGCGGCCGGCATCAACCCGGCGCGATTTCGGGTCGCCGCCTACGGATCGGATTCGGCCGAGCGTCCGGAGTTGTCGTCGATCGCCGCGCAGCGCGCCGCCCCGTTGATGGGACGGGTTCCGCAAGGCGAGGAGATTGTGATCGTCGGTGATACACCCGCAGACATGACGTGCGGGCAGTCCGTGGGCGCCCGTGCCATCGGTGTCGCTACGGGCCCTTGCACCATCGACGAGCTGTGGGCTGCCGGTGCGTTCGCAGCGTTCGACAGTTTCGCCGACGTGGGTCCCGTGCTCGAGGCCATCTACGCATGACCAGCCCGAAGCTGCTCCTTCCTCTGCGCATTCCGGAGCTGGGCCCGTCACTCGGCAAGGTGATCACGGGCACCGGCCGGGCTCCGGGAGGGCTGCACCTCGACACTCTGCGCTATCGGCTCGCTACCCGGTTGATCGAGGACGCGGGTGAGGCGCGTCGACTGGCTGGTCGGGAGGAGCGCCATGCGGCGGTCGCCGCGCTGGGGCGCACCGCCTGGCTTGAGGCGTGGGAGGAAGCCGTGTCCGGCGTCGCCCACCTGCTCATTGCCCGCATCGGCACTCGGCTCGAGGCAGAAGCCCGAGCAGTCCGCATGCCACGTAGCCGGCGCCGCCGCTTGGAGCTGAATGCCGCCGAGCGGCGGGCACTGACTGCCCGCCTGGGCTCGACGGGTGCCAGTTTGATTCCGGCTCTGGACGCCTTGGAGCAGCGAGCAGGGCCGGCGTTGGATGCCTCGGCGCTGGAGCGGGCGAAGGTGGAGGCGTGGCAGGATGCGCTCAAGACGGCGGCGAGGCGGCTCGAAGCGGCATGGCTCGAACTCGAGGACGCCATCGACTCCGAAGCGGAACGGTGGAGGCAAGTGGCCGAGGACGTGGCCCGCTGGCGCAAGCCGTGGTGGCCGGTCGTGGTCGTGGGGGCCGTTGCGCTGGCTGTCGCGGTGTGGCTGGGCCTGGTATTCGGGGGCTACCTCGAGGCCCCTGGCTGGTTCGCGCGCTGGTGGCAGGGGGTGTTCGGACGATGATGCCACTGGGGATCGGCCTCGATCTGGTGGAGGTGGACCGGGTGGCCCGGCTCCTGGAGCGGTTCGGACAGCGTGCGCTGAGTCGGCTGCTCACGGCTGAGGAGTGTACGTATTGCATGCACAAGGCGGTGCCAGCACGGCACGTGGCCGCTCGGCTGGCGGCGAAGGAGGCGGCCTTCAAGGCCCTCGCTCAAGGAGGGGACACCGGGTATATCGGCTGGCTGGAGTTTGAGATCAGCCGGGGAATGGACGGCCGACCTTCCGTGGTGTTCCACGGTCGGGCTCGCCAGACGGCTTCCCGGCTGAAGGTGTCGTCGAGTCTAGTGTCCTTGAGCCACACGGACACCCACGCGGCGGCGGTCGTAATTCTTTACCGGTAGTTGGGGGCCGGGTGAGGGGAGGAGCGGCGGGGGCCGCAGAGGCACAAGCAGGCTTCTGGGTAATCTGCTGCACGCTCCTGCCCCTTCTTCCCCCGCCGTCGCGCCTCCCCCTCCCGCAGCCGCGGTGACATTATGGTAGAGTTCATCACCGAGAAACACGGCGCGATGCCCGGATTTCCCCCCCTCGAGCTCAGCTGTTTCGGAGCTCCCATGGTCCTGGTGGACGGCGGCGAGCCCGCCCCCGACGTCGTCTGGCGCAAGCACCTTGCGTTGCTCGTCTACCTTGCGCTCTCACCCGACCACGCGCGGTCCCGGGAACACTTGCTGGGCTTGTTGTGGCCCGAGAAATCCCAGAACAAGGCGCGCCATTCTCTCAATGAGGCGTTACGGCGCCTGCGGGCCTCACTTGGTGCAGCTCGTCTGGTCTCCCGGGGCGAGACGGTCCAGCTGAGCGACTTCGCGCTGGAGGTCGACGCCTTGCAGTTCAACCGGCTCGCCGACAGAGACCCGAGCCACGCGATCGGCCTGCTCAAGGGTGAATTCCTCGAGGGTTTCGTCCTGGACGACGCTCCTGCCTTCGAAGAGTGGGCTGAGGCGCAGCGCACGCAGTTCCGCTCGCGGGCGGCAGCGCTCCTCCTTGGGGTGGGAGAAGCGGCGCTCGCGGCGAGTCGCTTCCAAGACGCCCAGGAGGTAGCCCGACGGGGGCTCCGGCTCAATCCCTCGTCCGAAACCGCGGCAAACCTGCTCATGCGGGCGGCGGCCTTGGGAGGCGACGCCACCGGCGCGCTCCGGGCGTATCACGAATTCCGCGGGCGGCTCCAAAGGGAGATCCACGAGGAGCCGAGTCGTGAGTTGCGGGCCCTCGCCGAGCGAATACGGACTGAGCGGTGGCGGCGGGCCTCCTCCAGGTATGCCGAGCTCGACCCGCCACTCGTCGGCAGGAGCGACACGCATCGCAGGGTGTTCGAGCTGCTGGATGCTGGGATCAAGAGCGGGACACAATGCCTTGTGCTAGTGGGCGATCCCGGGATGGGGAAGACGCGCCTGCTCAACGAGTGTGTGGACCGCCTCGCCCTCGCCGGAGCGAGTCTGGCGGTGGCGCGCCCGCTGGAGAGCGATCACGACGCGCCCTGGAGCACACTGCGCCTCCTCATCCGGTCTGGGCTGCGAAGCGCGCCTGGTGCCGCCGCGACTGATCCCCGGGCGCTGGCGGTGCTGGCGTCGCTCGTTCCCGAGCTAGCCGAGCGCGTCCCCGCAACCGCTCCGCAAGACACGTCGGAGGTCGTTTCGGCTTTCGTGTCTCTTGTGAAGGCGGTAGCCGACGAACAACCGGTGGGCCTTCTGGTGGACGACTCGCACCTCGGCGACGGCGTCAGTCTCGGAGTGCTGGGTGCGGCGATTGGTAATCTCGGTGGCGCGCGAGTTGTGTTGGTGCTCGCTGCCGAGTCGTCCGCGGAGAATGTACCACGGGAGTTACTCCGCCTCATATGCGAAGTGGGTCGCAGCATAGAGGGCGAGGTCGTGCGTCTCGATCCGTTAACGCTGCAAGCGATGCATGACCTCGTTTCGAAGCTGGCAACCTGGTGTGATACGCCAGACGAGCTGCAGCGGCTTACCAGACGGCTCACCTATGAAGCTGGCGGAAACCCCTTCCTTGCAGTCACGCTGCTTCGCGACCTGGACCGCACGTCGACACTCAAGGACGATCTAGTGATGTGGCCGACTCCGACGGCGACCCTCGAGACTCCGTTGCCATTCTCCGTGCCGCAGCTCGCTAGAATGGCCATCGTGGCGCGGGTGAGCGATCTCGACGAGGAGTGTCAGCAGGTGCTTCGCGCGGCGAGTATCGGGAGCCGCGCGCTGGATATCCCGCTCACTGCTGCGCTGGCGGAGCTCCCGGTGGAGCGTGTGGAGGATCTATTGGACCAACTCGAGGAGAAACGCTTCGTGACCTATGACGGGGGGCGCTATGCGTTCGCGGCCGCGCTGCTGCCTCAAGTCATCAGCGGTGAGTGTATGACCCGGGGGCAGCGGCAGCGTTTGTACAAACGTGCAATTCTGGTACTGGCGTCGCGCGATGACTTGGAGTCTCGCGTCTTGCGAGCAGAGCTCCGAGCACGGGTCGAGCCCGGTGTGGAGGCGTTCGAGGAGGCGGTCGCGGCGGTGCGCATGGCGCTCGAGGTAGGCTCCGACCGGACCGCACGGCGGGCACTAGTTGCTGCTGAGCGTGCTGTCGATGAGGGGGACGACGCTCGGCGCAGCGTGATTCAGGAGCTGCGTGAGGCGCTTGAGCGCTGAGGCTGCCCGGCAGTCGCCCCCTCTGGTTCGATGTCTCGGTCCTTCGCGTCGGGGTCGCGCGTCTGTTTGACGTCGAGATCGACGTCGCCCCAATCCTCGTGCTTGGGAAGATCGGGTGGGTCCCAACGGGAGTCCGTGGGGCCGGTTGGCGCGTGGCAACCCGCGATCACGAGAACCACTAGCAAGACGCCGATTCGCCTTGCAGTTCGTCTCCTCGACATGCCTACACTCGACTAACTGTGAAGCGGCTTGCGTACGGTAGGCGGGGGCGGTGAAGCCTGTCTCCCCGCCTCTCCCGCCGCCGTACTCTATGCCTAGTGTTCCCAGCTCCGGTCCGGCTTCCGGGTGTGCCTCGGCTTTTCGGCAGCCGGCTGGTTGTGCGGAGCGGACTGTTGCC
The DNA here is from genome assembly GCA_011772755.1 of Gemmatimonadales bacterium. GTDB lineage: Bacteria > Gemmatimonadota > Gemmatimonadetes > Gemmatimonadales > GWC2-71-9 > WVYX01. Next base: position 39,275 of record WVYX01000031.1, on the reverse strand, counting down.
ACTCCTGGGTGAAAGCGGCTTCATCGTAGTCGTATGGCGCCGTCGCTTCGGAACAGGCGGCCAGTGCGAGGAAGCCGACGATCGAACCGGCCATCATGAGCTTGCGTGCACGTGACATGTGACTCTCCTTGCAGTGCCCGCCATCGGAGGACGGCGGTGACGGTTTCCCGGGCGCCGGTGGCGCCGGCTTCTGCACGCAACCTAGACTTGTGGGGACATGTGCCGGACAAGTGAGTAGGCTCGTCAGTCAATTCGTTGACTGACAAGAACTTAGATTCGGCAAATGAAGCAGCGAATTGCGCCGGGGTCCTGTGGCTGCGGCAAGCACGGTCCAGGGTGCTTGCACGCTCCGCACTCGCACGCGAGTATAGGGCGTCCCCAAACAGAGGGCCTTCGATCCGCCGCGATTTTCTCCCCTCAGTTCGGCGCGCCCTCGCCGACCAGTACACGGTCGACCGGGAGGTGGCCCGTGGCGGAGCCGCACGCGTCTTCCTCGCCCACGACAAGTCCGGGCGGCCGGTGGCGCTCAAGGTGCTGCATCCCCAGCTCGCCGTCTCAGTGACAGCCGATCGGTTTCTCCGGGAAATCTCCTTTCTGTCCCAGATCGATCACCCGCACGTCGGGAAGCTCGTCGACTCCGGCGAGAGCGATTGGCTGATCTACTACGTGATGGGGTATGTCGAGGGTCCGACTCTGCGGGAACACTTGGCCCGGGCGGGCCGGGCCTGCATCGCGGAGACGATCCGCATCGCCCGGGATCTCCTGGACGCCCTGGAGTATGCCCATGGCAAGGGGATCGTCCACCGCGATGTCAAGCCGGAGAACATCGTCCTCTCGCCGGGGGGAGCAGTCCTCCTGGACTTCGGCATCGCCCGGGCCATCGCCGAATCGGGTACCGATCGGTTGACCCGCTCAGGGTTTGCCGTTGGCACCTCGGCGTACATGAGCCCCGAGCAGGTGGAAGGGGCCGAGGATATTGACCACCGAAGCGACCTGTACTCCCTGGGCTGCGTGCTGTTCGAGTGCGCGGCCGGCCGCCCGCCGTACAGCGCCACTCGCGAGGAGGTGGTGCTGCGGATGCATTTGGACGGCAACGTACCAGACGTGCGGCAGTTCAGGCCGGACGCGCCGCCCGTGCTCGCCGAGCTGATCGGCAAGGCGCTAGCCGGGAAGCGAGGGGATCGCTGGCAGTCCGCCAGGGAGATGCGGGAGGCATTGCCCTCAGAGGTGTGAGGTCTGAGGTACGAGGTGGTGGGCAGGGAGCGTCATTGCCGCCCTGCGGGCCCTCGAACCTCAAACCCCGAACCTCGAACCTCGTAACTGGTGCCGCGTCCGCCCGCAGCACAGCGCCCGGAAGGACTCACCGGCGTGCGATCGGGTTCAGCCCTTGTGCCTGTTTCGTCCCGTGAGCTTCAAAGCCTCCACCCGCTCGCCTGTGAAGTCATCCTGCCGCCAGAATCGCGACATCAACGCGACACCAATCGCGATAACAGCGACGCTCGCCAGCTGAGCGACGGTAAGCGAGCCTAGTATCCGGTCGTCCTTGGCCCGGATGAACTCGATCAAGAAGCGCTCGGCACCTGCCGTCACCAGATAGATCCCAAACAGCCATCCCATCCCGTGGCGGTTGGCGCGCAGCCGCCACAAGATCCAGAAGACGAGCAACATCGCCGCGACTTCATAGAGCTGTGTGGGGTGCACCGCCAGGACCTCGAAGGGGGCCGTGCCCGGTGGGATGTCGATCCCCCATTCGCCGAGGTTCGCCGCCGTCGATGCAGGCAGGCCCTCGGGGAACTTCAATCCCCACGGGAGGGTGGTCGGCACCCCGTAGTCGTCTTGCACGAGGAAGCAACCGATCCGCCCCATGGCGTATCCGACTGCCAGGGCGGGCGCCACCAAGTCCGCCGTCAAGCGGGTGGGTATCTTGAGCCGCCACCCATTCATGAGCACGGCAAGGGAGCCACCGGCCAGCCCCCCATACCACACCATCCCGCTCCTCGAGAACAGGGCATCCCAACGCGGATACAGCGCCCAGTACCAGAGCTTGGCGCCGATGAGCCCGCCGACAACCGCGGCAAAGACGATGTCCCAGGCGTACTGCTCGTTCAGTTTACGCTCCTGGAGATTCCGCTGCATCGACCAACCGGCCATGAGGAACCCGGCCATTACCATCAGTCCGAATCCCGTGATCTCGAACGGGCCGATGTGGAACTTGAGCGGATAGACTGGCATGGGCTCAGGATCGAGGGCGTGATGACGACAACCGCGGCTGGCGCTCGAGCCCCGGCCACGGCATGCGGGCGTCGGCCTCCAGATATAGATCGCTCCGCTCACCCTGGTCCAGGTGGAACCAGCCCGCCCGTGCGATCATCGCCGCGTTGTCGGCATTGAGGCGCGGCTGGGCAACTGTGACGCGGGCGAGCCCGGTTAGGTGGCGGGCCATGTGCATCGCGAGGGCCCGGCTGCAGGCAACTCCGCCACCCAGGACGACCGTCCCGTAGCCCGTCTGCTCCACTGCGGCTCTGGTCTTGCCGGTCAGGACGTCAAACACGGCGGCCTGGAACGATGCCGCGATATCAGCTTTGTCGGCGTCGAGATCCACACCCCCCCGGACGGTGTGGAGTACCGCCGTCTTCAGACCGCTGAACGAGAAATCGAATCCCTGGCCCAGCATGGGCCGTGGCAGATCGAATCGATCGCTCCCCTGCGTCGCCAGATGCTCGATGGGAGGACCTCCGGGGTAGCCCAGCTCGAGCATACTTGCAACCTTGTCGAACGCTTCGCCGGCAGCGTCGTCACGGGTTTCGCCCAGCACGCGGTACCGTCCCCACTGGGGCACGTCCAGCAGCAGCGTGTGCCCTCCCGAGACGATGAGCGCCACAAAGGGTGGCTCGAGGTCGGGATGCTCAATCGTGGGTGCGAAGATGTGTGCTTCCAGGTGATGCACCCCGATGAGGGCCTTGTCGCCCGCTGCGGCCAGGGCTTTCGCATAGCACACGCCGACCAGCAGTGAACCCACCAATCCGGGGCCGGCTGTCACGGCGATTGCGTCCACGGCGTCGAGGGGAATGCCGGCCTGCTTGAGGGCTTGATCCACCACGGGACCGATGGCGGTGAGATGGGCGCGGCTTGCGAGTTCCGGCACCACACCGCCGAAGACTGTGTGGATGTCCTGGGACAGGATCACTAGGCTGGCGAGCTCGGGCCGGGGGCCGTCGCGCACGAGCACCGCTGCCGACGTTTCGTCACAGGACGTTTCGATGCCCAGTACGACGTCAATCACGGCCCCTCCGACGCACAACGACTGTGTCCGGCGTGGCCCATGCCCGCACGTCGGCAGGCGCAGTCACCTCCACTCGCGCGGTCGTCTGACGGCTCGTGCCGCTGATTGTGGCGACGACCTGGACGCTGTCCCGGGTGAGCTGAGTGACACGCTGACTACGCCCGCGGACGGTAACCGCCACGGCCGGCGGGTCGCTAACCCACAGCCCGCTGCGGCTCGACCGCACCGTCACCGGCACGTCTGTGAGGACCTGTTCCGACACGGGCGCCACGTCGATGATCACGTCCACTTCGGGTTGGGACACCCGTACGGCGCCCAGGGTCGACGCGTCGATGGGAACCGTGCGTCGCTGGGCTGCTCGCAACCGCCTCAGCTTGAGGGAGTCAGTGAACAGGTCACTCATGCGGGTGACCTGTGCCTGGGGACCGCTGACCATGACAGAGTCCGGATCGACGGTGATCTCCCCGAACTGCTCGTAGCCTGAGTCGGGTTCCACGAGCACTCGGGGGATGACGGGCAACATACGCTGTGCCACATCGTCGAGCTGGACCGTGAACATGCGGGGCTCGATGAGCGTGGCGTTCACGTCCGCATCGTCGGTGGTACTGAGGTCGGCGAGGGAGAGCTCCACCGTGTATAGCGAACCCGACACTGTGTCGGGGATCTCTTTGCGGATGATCGGCTGCTGTGCGTAGAGTTTGATCAACTCCCGAGCCCGTCCGGAATACAGCGCCCGGAGCTGGGGGAGCTGCGACACTAGCGCGCGTCCCTCTGGGGGGTTGACTTCCAGCCGCACCGGCACCAGCTGCTCGGTGGGTTCCTGCACCGCCACGGCCACCCAGAGGATGAACGCCAACGCGAGCGCGGTGACCTTGATGGGCCAGTTGGCGACGATCCGCTCGCGGATCTTACGAGCCGTCGTCCGCCACACGGCCTTCACTGGCGCCGAGGAGTCGGCGAAACAGCGCTTTGTGCGCCGGGTGATCCCATTCTCGCCAGCCGATTTCTCTCTCTACAATGATCCCGAAGGTGTCGATGACAAAGCTCTCTGGCACGCCGGTCGTCTGGTAGAGCCGGCTAATGCGGCCGCTCTGGTCGTGGAGGATGTCGAATGTGAGACCGCGCTCGTCCGTCCACGATCGCACCATCTCACGGCTCCCGTCATCCACGCTCACGGCCACGATCCTGAGACCACTGTCGGCCAGCTCCTCGTGCAGCCGCTGCATCGATGGCATCTCCTGCTCACAGGGGACACACCAGGTGGCCCAGATGTTCAGCAACACCACCTCGCCCTGATACTGGTTCAGCCCCACCGTATCACCGGTTGCCACATCCACGGCCTGGAATTCAGGAGCCTTGCTTCCCACCCCCACCGGCTCGAGCGTAGGCGAAAGTGCGAGCCCGGCGATGAGGGCGCCACCGAGCAGGCCCACGATCGCCAGAACGATGATCCACTGTCCTTTCTGAGACATCGTCATGCCGCCGGGAGACAACGTTTGCGTAGCTCCTGCACTTCTCGCCCCGGGTCTTCCACTGAAAAGATCGCCGAGCCGGCGACGAATGTGTCGGCGCCGGCCGAGGAGGCTTCTCCAATGGTCTCCCGGGAAATCCCGCCGTCCACTTCCAGGTACGCCTGACTGTTGTACTGCCGCAGCAGCTGACGCGACCGGGCGATCTTCTGCGACGAGCTCGCGATGTACCGCTGGGCTGGGAAGCCGGGGTTCACCGTCATGACTAGCAGTAGATCCAGATCGTCGATCACTTCCTCGGCAAAGGACAGCGGTGTACCGGGATTGAGGGCCAGGCCCGCCAGCATCCCACAGGCGCGAACCTGCTGCAGCTGGCGCTGGACGTGGCCGGTCGCCTCTGGGTGGAAGGTAAACACCGATGCACCCGCCTCGGCGAAGGGCGCAATGTACCACTCGGGTCGCTGCACCATGAGATGCACGTCCAGCGGGAGGTCGGTGATGCGCCGCAGCGCGGCCACCAGATCGGCCCCGACGGTCAGATTCGGGACGAAGTGACCGTCCATCACATCCACGTGGATCCAATCGGCCCCGCCCGCCTCGACGGCGGTAACCTGCTCGGCGAGCTTCGCTAGGTCGGCGCTCAGCACGCTCGGGCAAATGCGAATCTCGGGCTTCATCAGCTCCCCCGTCGCGCCAAAGTGATATCGACCGCGGTTCCCGGAGCGCTCAACGTCCCGGGCGCCGGATTCTGCTCGATGACCGTGCCGGGCTCGCCGGCGTTGGACGTGCGGCGCATGGCCGTGCCCAGGGTCAGACCTACCTGTTCCAGCATGTCCCGTGCGTCCTCTCGGGTGAGGCCCGTGAGATCCGGTACCGTAATCGTAGGTGCTCCGACGCTCACCACCAAGGTGATGCCTCTGCCAGGGGTTAGCGTGGTGCCCGCCGGCGGGCGGGTGTTGACCACCACGCCTTTGGGCACTGGCGCTTGGGTCGAGTCTACGTAGCCCACCCGGAGACCCGCCGCCAGGATCAGTTGGGTGGCCAGGGCTGCGTCGTACCCGGCAAGGTCCGGCACGGGGACTCGCTGCGGCCCACCACTCAGCGAGATGTCTACCGGAGTTCCCCGAGTCACGGCCACGCCCGGTGGCGGATCCTGCCACACGACATCCCCGCGCGCCACCTCGGGGTGGGCCACGAAGTCCGCGGTTCCCACGGTGAGACCGGCCTGCGTCAGCGTCTGCTCCGCGTCCTGTTGCGCCATCCCCAGGAGGCGGGGCACCACAATGGTGGCTGCGAAGATCGGCGCAGGGAAGAGGACGAGGGCGGCGAAGATATACCCTACCACGAACGCGGCGACGGCTCCGCTGAGCCACACGAGGATTCGTCGGCCCGGCCCCAGACGGCCCATCCTGGCGAATCTCCCAATCAGCTTCCTCGGCCAGGCGGTCCAGTCGACGCTCCGAGGGACGTGGCGCCGGAACTTCATGCCACTCGCCTCAACCGGGTCCCATACCCCCCGTCTGTTCCCGCATCCGGTGGGAAGATGAACAAGTCATCACCTTCCCGCCGGAAGTCGGAACGCCGCTCCAGGAAGCGATCCACTTGCTCCTCGTTCTCCTCCGGCTCCAGCGAGCACGTCATGTACACCAACAAGCCAGCGGGGCGAAGTGTTGCTGCCACCCCGTCCAGTATTTGCGCCTGCAGTTGCACGAGCCGGGCGAGCCGGCGGGGAGACAGCCGCCACCGGGCGTCCGGGTGCCGCGCCATGGTCCCTGTGGCGCTGCAGGGGGCATCCACAACCACGACGTCGATGCTGCCTGCTCGGATCGGGGGACGGCAGGCGTCAGCGAGCAATAATGAAACACCCGCAGCGGCCCGTGTCACCGTCTCCTTGAGGCGGGCCGCACGATCCCGCCGGTTGTCGGAGGCGATCACACGGCGGCAACCGTGACTGAGGAGCACCGCTTTCCCACCGGGCGCGGCGCAGGCGTCCCACACCACCGAGTTTTCGGGAATCGCAGCGAACTGCACCAGCCGCGCCTGGGCCGGGTCCTGGACTATGAACGCTCCAGCCTCGAAGCCAGGTAGCCCCAGCACCCGTCGAGCTTCCACTACGAGGCCCGCACCGAGGGGCGCATCGTGGAAAGGCACGGCTTCCGCCGTCAACGCAGCCTGAAGCTGGTCAACGGTCTGGCGCGCGGGCTGGAGTACGAGGCGGGGGCGCTCGTTGTTGTGGCGCAGCAACGCCTCCGTCTCGTGGGTCCCGTAGCGCTCGATCCATCTGTCCACCAGCCATGCCGGATGGGAGTACCGACCCGCCAAGTCGGTGGTGGAAGCGGTCGTCTCTCCCCGGGCAATTCCGTCCACCAGCCGGCGTAATACCGCGTTGACCAAACGCGCGCCCCTGGCACCGGCGACGCCCTTGGCCACCTCCACGGTGGTCTGCACCGCGGCGTACCCAGGCACCCGAGACAGCCGGAGCACCTGGTACGCACCGATGCGCAAGAGATCCTTGAGATCGGCGGGAGTTCGGCGCCAGTCTCCGGATACGAGGGGCGTGATCTGGCCGTCCAGCTCGTCTCGGGTCCGGAGCACGCCTGCGGCAATCTCGTGCGCCAGCCGTCGGTCGGCGTGATCGAGCTGAGTGACCGCCTCTTCGAGCACGGCCTCGAAGGGTCGATCTCTGCGCACGCCGCGCAGGATGCTGAGCGCAGCGTCGCGGGCGGCCGTCCCGACGGCGGCCGTCAGTCCAGCATGCCGGTCGTGGGACTCGATGGAAGGGCGATCTCCCGCCGCGGCATCCGGCCGGCAAGGTATGCCAACCGACCGGCCTCGACCGCATGGCCCATTGCCCGGGCCATGGCGATGGGATCCTGGGCCGCGGCGATTGCGGTGTTCATCAGGATGCCATCCACCCCCTGTTCCATGGTGACGCACGCGTCAGACGCCGTACCGACGCCGGCGTCGACGATGACGGGCTTTGACACGCGACGCTTGATCGTGCGAACGGTGTAGGGGTTGATGAGGCCGAGCCCACTGCCTATGGGGGAGGCCAGGGGCATGATGGCGGCGCAGCCGGTGTCCTCCAGCTTGAGGGCGGTGACCAGGTCCTCGTTCGTGTACGCCATCACCTCGAAGCCCTCCTGCACCAGCGTCCGCGCTGCCTGCAAGAGGCCCTCGACGTCGGGCAGGAGGGTCTCCTCGTCGCCGATTACCTCGAGCTTGATGAACTCGTTGAACCCCGCCTCGCGAGCCAGGCGTGCGTAGCGAATCGCATCGTCGGCCGTGTAGCAGCCGGCGGTGTTCGCCAGCAGGAAGTAACGCTTCGGATCCAGATGAAAGAGGATTCCCTCTTGCTTCGTGCGGTCGAGATCTACCCGGCGTACGGCCACCGTCACGATCTCGGCACCGGATGCCTTGATCGCTCGCGCCATGGTCTCGTTGTCCCGGTACTTGCCGGTGCCGACCATGAGTCGGGAGCGAAACTCGCGGCCCCCGATCGCAAGCGGCTGGTCGACGAGTGTGGCGACAGTGGTAGTCATTGCACCAGCTCCTTCAGTTGCGGCTCCACGCTCACCCGCCACCCACGAAATGGACCAGCTCTACCCGGTCACCGTCGTGCAGCGTCTTCTCGCCGAGCTGGGGCCGGCGCACGATCTCCCGGTTCAGTTCCACTACTACCCCCCGGGGATCCAGCTCGAGGAGTGCCAACAGGTCAAGGAGCGACGCCTGCGCTCCGACTCGGCGCTCCTCGCCGTTCACGACGACGGTGATTGCCTCAGGCATTCGGCAGACGACAGTTCGCAATTGGCAATTCGCAATTAGCAGGCAGCTTCCCTACCGTCGGTCCACAAACCCTGGCCCGAACTTCTATCCCCGCTCACCGCCTAAAGATACCAACATCTCGGCAGCTGCCGAACCGGGGTCGGGCGCCCACCAGAGCGCGGAGATGGCGGCGACGCCATGGGCCCCCGCTTCGCGGCAGATCCGTGCCCGTTCCGGCGTGACCCCGCCGATGGCGATCACGCGGGCGGGATGGGCTGCGGCGATGGCCCCGGGACCTAGCGGTTGGCGCGTTGGATGGGAGGTCGTCTCCCAAATGGGTCCGAGAAACACGTAGTCTGCTCCCGCCTCCGCTGCCGCGCGTCCCTCTTCGGGGCTGTGCGTTGACCGACCTATGAGAATGTCGGGACCGAGCATTCTCCGCACGGTCTCTGTCGGCAGGCCGTCGGCCGGTAGGTGGATGCCGGCGGCGCCCACGATCTTCACCACATCGGCGCGGTCGTTGATGAACACCGTGCCGCCTGCTTCCCGGACCGCTGCGGCCGCTTCGGTCAGACGCCGTCCGCCGGCCGATCGCCCCCGGACGTGAATGACCACGTCGCCTGCCAGGGCGATGGCCCGAGATCGGGAAGCAAAATCGGAGAGGCCGAGAACGTCGTCGTCGGTAACGGCGTGGAGCCGGGGAAGGCCGTGTTTCACTCGAAGCGGTCGCCTTTGGCGGCACCCCGTCCCCTGATCCACTCCGACGCCGCCATCCGCTGCCGCCCGGCGGGCTGGACGTCCAAGAACTGCAGCGCACCCTCACCGGTTGCGACGGTGAACGCGGGGTCGGTTTCGATCACTTGGCCGGGGAGGTCCTCAGCCTCCCACTCGTTGGCGAGCCGCGGCCCGAAGAGCTTGACCTCCCGGTCGCGGAGGGCGGTCCACGCACCTGGCTTTGGATCGAAGGCACGCACCTGCCGGGCAATTCGCTGTGCGGGTTCGTCCCATCGGATCCGGGTCAGTTCCCGGGTGATCTTGGGGGCGTAGGTCGCCTGGGTGTGGTCCTGGGGTTCGGGCGTCACCGCGTCAACCTCGATCAGGGCCAGCGCCTCCACTAGTGCGAGGGCACCCAGTTCGGCCAGGCGGGCGGTGAGCTCACCGCCGGTTTCGTCAGGCGCGATGGGCGTGGAGACCTGCAGCAGCACCGGCCCGGTGTCCATGCCGGCCTCCATCTGCATGATGGAGACCCCGCTTTCCAGGCACCCCTCGAGGATGGTGTGCTCAATGGGAGCCGCACCGCGGAACTTGGGGAGCAGCGACGCGTGGACGTTGTACATCCCCCGCGCAGGCAGCTCTAGGAGCGCTGGCTTCAGGATGTGCCCGTAAGCCACCACGACGCCGATGTCGTGTTCCACGCCACGCAGTTGCCCGATGAACTCGGGCTTGTTGGGCTGTTCCGGTTGCAGCACAGTGAGCCCTTCCTCCAGCGCTGCCACCTTCACCGGGGGTGGGATCAACGTCGACCGGGAACGACCCCGGGGACGGTCTGGCTGGGTCACAACGGCGGCGATGTCGAACCCCTCGCCGATGAGCGCCCGCAAGGAAGGGACGGCGAACTCGGGTGTGCCGAAGAATACGGTCCGCAACACTAGAACCTCGCCGGCGCACCGGCCTCGGCAGAGACTTTCTTCAGGTATCCGGTCTCTCCCTTGCGGAGCTTTCGCCACTTCTTCAACAGCATCCGGCGCTTCAGGGGACTGAGGTGATCGAGAAAGAGCACGCCATCGAGGTGGTCGATCTCGTGTTGGATCGCACGGGAAGCGAGATCGTTTGCTTCGACCCGAACCCGCTCGTTCTCAACGGTGGTGGTCTCCACCACCACTCGCGCTGCCCGGTCGACGTCAGCGAAGATATCGGGGATTGAGAGGCAACCCTCTTCCCCGCGGATCTTGCCCTCGCGTTCGACGATCATAGGATCGATCAGCACCACGGCGTCGTCGTCTTCGGTCTGCACGACCGCCACGCGGCGGGCGATGCCGATCTGGTTTGCGGCGAGCCCGATGCCGTTGTCGCCGTGCATGGTGTCGAACAGATCTTTGACCAGTTGCCGGATCTCACCGTCGACGGCACCGACCTCGTCCGCGCGTTGGCGCAGGACCGGAGACCCAAGCAGGTGGATCTCCCGCACGGTCATTTCGACTCTCCCTCGGTAGGCGTCAGCAGGTCCGCCACCCGTTCTCGCTGAATGATCAGCTTCGAGTCGCCGCTCTTGACCGTGAGCTGGTTGTCCTTGATGTGCACGACCTCCCCGATGATGCCTCCGGCCGTGACTATACGGTCACCTCGCTTGATCTGAGCGAGCCGTTCCCGGTGTCGTCTCTCCTGCTGGACCTTCGGCCGAATGATGAGGAAGTAGAAGATGCCAACGATGGCCAGCATCTGCAGGAGGAAGATGGATAGGCCGCCGCCGCCGCGGTCGCCGGTCGGGGCGAACAGAAAGAGCATCTCAGGCGTCACGTGATCCCCGTGCGTTGTAACGGTGCATCCAATCTGTGTGCCAACGTTCGAACGTGCCGGCCACGATCTTCCGCCGGGCCTCGGCGGCTAGCCGGATCAGGAACCGCACGTTGTGGAGTGACAGGAGCCTCAAGCCCAGCAACTCTTCCGCGGCGAATAGGTGGCGAAGGTAACCGCGGCTGTACGTGCGGCAAGTTTCACAGTCGCACGTGTCGTCCAGTGGTGCTGGATCCGTGCGGTACGCCGCGTTCCGGATGTTGATCGGCCCGTCAGGCGTGAACGCCGAGCCGTTGCGGCCGTTCCGCGTCGGCGCCACGCAGTCGAACAGGTCCGACCCCCGGGCGACCGCCGCAAGGAGGTCGTCCGGAAACCCCACTCCCATAAGATAACGCGGGACGCGGGGGGGCAGCTTCGCCTCGAGATCGTCCAGCACGCGAAGCATCACGGCCTTGGGCTCACCTACCGCCAGCCCTCCCACGGCCAAGCCGGTCCACTCGGCGAGCCCCAACACCTCCTCGGCGGCGCGCCGACGCAAGTCCAGGTGACCCGCTCCCTGTATGATGGGCCACAGCGTCTGGCGGCCAGGCTGCCCCGATGCCAGCGCCGCGTGCCGCTGGGCACCGAGCTCGAGCCATCGGGTAGTACGTGCCACAGCGTCCTCCGCGGTCGCGTGATCGGCATCCCCCGGTACAACGTGGTCGAACGCCATCGCCACGTCGGCACCCAGGACCCACTGAATCTCCACCGCACGCTGCGGCGTCAGCCGGTGCCGCTTTCCGTCCACATGCGATTGGAACTCGACGCCGTCGTCGTCGACCTTGCGGAAGCCCTCAAGCGAGAAAACCTGGAATCCGCCCGAGTCGGTCAGTATGGGGCCATCCCATGCCATGAAGCGGTGGAGCCCGCCGAGGGTAGCCACAACGTCTTCACCAGGGCGCACGTGGAGATGGTATGTGTTCGCCAGCACGATGGGGGTCCCGATGGCGTCGAGGTCCAGGGGCGAGAGGGCGCGCACGGTCCCCTGTGTGCCCACGGGCATGAAGGCAGGAGTCTCCACCATACCATGAGGCAGCGTCAGTGCGCCGGCACGGGCCGCGCCGTCGGTGGCTTCGAGTCGGAAGGAGAACGTGCTCATATGATCGCCATGGCGTCGCCATAGCTGAACAGGCGGTACTGCTGGGCTATCGCTTCCCGATACGCGACCATCGTGTGCTCGTACCCTGCAAACGCCGCCACCAGCATCAGCAGCGTGGAGCGGGGAAGATGGAAATTGCTCAGCAGTGCGTCTACCACTTTGAATTCGTACGGCGGGTAGATAAAGAGTTGCGTCCAGCCAGATCCGGCGGTCACGACCGTCGGGGTTGATCCAGCGGTCGCGGCGGTCTCGAGGGTCCGGGCGGCGGTGGTCCCCACCGCCCACACGCGGCGACCAGCGGCCTTCGCGCGGTTCACGGTCTCGGCCGCTGCCTCACTCACCGAGTACCACTCGGCGTGCATGCGGTGTTGTCCGGGATCGTCCACGTCCACCGGCTTGAAGGTGCCCGGTCCCACGTGCAGCACGATCTCTACGGTCTGCACGCCGCGTTCGGCAACCTGGTTCAGGATCTCGGACGAGAAGTGGAATCCCGCGGTGGGGGCTGCCACGCTGCCCTCCACTGCAGCGTATACGGTCTGGTAGCGCTCACGGTCCGCGGGCTCCGGAGGACGCTCGATGTACGGCGGCAGGGGAACGCTACCGTAGCGGAGCATCAGTTCCGGAACCTCGAGGCGACCGGTGAACCGGACGCGCCGTACTCCTCCGCCGACCACTCCGACGATCTCCGCCACGCTGTCGTCTCCGAACCGGACCTTGCGCCCGACCTTCAGTTTGCCACCCGGGTGTACCATCGCAAGCCACGAGCCGTCGGATTCGGCATGCACTAGGAGCAACTCGGCTTCTCGCCCGTTGTCCCGTACGCCTCTCAACCGTGCCGGGATCACGCGACTGGTGTTGACCACGAGCGCATCCCCGGCGTCGAGCAGGCCGGGAAGGTCTCGGAACCGGCGATGGTGGATGGTGCCGCTCTCCCGTTCCAGCACCAGTAGCCGGCTGCCACTGCGTTCCGGCAGTGGACGCTGTGCGACGGCCTCGCGGGGGTAGTCGTAGTCGAAGTCGGAGGCGCGGTACCTGTTAGCCACCGGTGTCGTCGCCAAACATCGACCTCTGCTCACCGGATGCCGTGGTGGGAAGCGTGTAGCCGAAGTGCCGGTACGCTGCAGGGCTGGCGGTGCGGCCCCGGGGCGTGCGGTGCAGGAAACCCTGCTGGATCAGAAAAGGTTCGTACACCTCCTCGAGCGTGCCGGCGTCTTCCCCCACGGCCACCGCGATGGTGTTCAATCCCACAGGCCCGCCGTCGTACTTCTCAATGATGATCTGCAGGATCCGGGCGTCCATGTCGTCGAGGCCGTACTCATCAACATTGAGTCGGCTGAGGGCTGCCTGGGCGACCTCGGTGGTGATACTGCCGTCGGCCCGCACCTGGGCGTAGTCCCGCACCCGCCGGAGGAGACGATTCGCCACCCGCGGTGTCCCCCGGCTGCGTTTGGCGATCTCGCTGGCGCCATCCGGCTCAGTCCGCACCGAGAGGATGGCAGCCGAGCGCGTCACGATCTGCTGCAAATCCTCTGCGGGGTAGTAACCGAGGCGCTCAACCATGCCGAATCGAGCCCGCATGGGGGGGGTGAGCATGCCATACCGAGTGGAGGCGCCGATCAGCGTGAACGGCTCCACGCCCATTGGGATCGTCTGGGCATGGGGGCCTTCGCTGATCCGAACGTCGACGCGGTAGTCTTCCATGGCCGGATAGAGGAACTCCTCGAGGGCGGGCCGGAGGCGGTGGATCTCGTCGATGAACAGGATGTCGCCGGGCTTGAGGGTCGTGAGCAATCCCACCAGATCGCCGGGCTTCTCGAGCACCGGCCCGCTCGAGGTGCGGATGTTCACCCCCATCTCCTTAGCGATGAGCATTGCCAGTGTGGTCTTTCCCAGGCCCGGTGGTCCGAAAAACAGGGTGTGATCCAGCGGCTCGCCCCGCTGCCGCGCCGCGGCGATGGCGATCTGGAGGCTCTCCTTCACCCTGGCTTGGCCGACGAACTCATCCATCCGGGAGGGCCGCAGCGAGGCCTCAGCGGATTTCTCCTCGGGGAGTGGCTCCGGCGTGGTGATCTCGGTGCGGCTTATGCCTTTGCGGTCGCTTGCCACCGTACGGGCCGTTCGTCCTTCCTGACGAGGTGCGTCGTGCGACACGTGACGCATCTGTCTTCCACTTCTGTCACATCGACGCCGACCAGCTTTCGGTTGGTCGCGCCGCACGAGGTGCAGATCCACTCAGCGGTTGTCATCGCAGGGGTCGTCATTCGGGTTGGGTTAACAGTTGTAGCGCGCCGCGGATCAGGTCAACCGGCTCGGTAGGTTCGTCGCGGGACAGCACCGTGCGCACCGCCCGATCCGCCTCTGTTGGGCTGTACCCCAGGTTGACCAGGGCCTGCACTGCCTGCTCGGCGGGTGCGCTCGCCGCTGCCTTCACACCCGGTACGACGATGTCGCCCAGCCGGTCCTTGAGCTCGAGCACCATGCGCTCAGCCGTCTTCTTGCCGATGCCGGGGACGGTGCACAGGGCGGCGAGGTCTCTCTCCTTGATCGATCGCACCACCCGAGCGCCCCCGAGCGTCGAGACGAGGGCCAGGGCGAGTCGGGGTCCAACACCCGTCGCGCCCAGGAGGCGCTGGAACACATCCCGTTCGTGCTCCTGGTCGAAGCCGTAGAGCGCCCACCCATCTTCCCGTACCACCAGCACGGTCGTCAACGCCACGTCGGTCCCTTCCGGTGGCAGGTTTTCCAGCACGCCGAAAGGGACTGCGATTTCGTAGCTCACCCCGCCCGCGGTAGCCACGATCACCCTGTCACCGGTTTTCGAGATGATAGTCCCGCGGACTCCGAAGATCACGCGCCCGCCCCTCGTCTGATGAGGTAGGTCAGCGCAACGGCGACCCCGTCGGCCGCATCGCTGGGGGTGGGAGGGCGTTTGAGGTTGAGGAGTTGCTGCACCATGTAGGCGACTTGAGTCTTGGCCGCGCCGCCGGCACCAACGACGCTCTTCTTCACCGTGGCCGGCGGGAACTCGGTGATGTCGAGTCCCGCTCGGGCCGCTGCCAGGAGAATCACTCCGCGGGCGTGCCCCAGGGTCACGGTGGTACGAACGTTCTTGCCGTAGAAGATGCTCTCCAAAGCGAGGGTGGTTGGCTCGTGCCGCTCGATGAGCTCGCAGATACCGTCGTACAGGGTGTCGAGGCGGTGCCACATCTTCTGCTTGGGGTTGGTGCGGATGACTCCACATTCGACGAGGCGGCCCGGTCGGCCCGCAGCGGGCTCCACGACCCCGTAGCCGGTCACGGTGGTGCCGGGATCGACACCCAGCACGCGGAGTCTCACCCGCTGACCGCCGCGAGCGTCTCCGTGTCGATATCGAAGTTACTGAACACCGTGGAGACGTCGTCGTGTTCTTCCAGGGCGTCCATCAGCTTCAGCAGCTGCTCAGCCTCCTTGCCTTGCACGTGGGCCGTGGTCTGCGGAATCAGGGCAATCTCGGCCTGCTCAGCCTCGATGCCGCTGGCCCGCAGCGCGTCGCGTACAGCGTGGAGGGTGGTGGGCTGTGTCGTCACGATGTGCTGGTCGCCCACGGTGACCATGTCTTCGGCACCGGCGTCAAGCACCGCCTCCATCGCGACCTCCTCGGGGTACCGTGTGGCGTCCAGGTAGACCTGGCCGCGCTTCTCGAACAGCCAGGCCACCGAGTTGGGCTCCCCCAGGGAGCCGCCGATCTTGGAAAACAGGTGGCGGATTGAGGCAACCGTGCGGTTCAAGTTGTCGCTAGTGACCTGGATCATGATGGCGGCGCCACCCGGACCATAGCCTTCGTATGTCGCCTCCTCGTAAGCGATGCCCTCGAGTTCACCGGTGCCCTTCTTGATCGCGCGCTCGATGTTCTCGGCGGGCATGTTCTCCGCCTTGGCGTTGTCGATGGCGGTGCGGAGCCGAGGGTTGCCGTCGGGGTCCCCGCCGCCGTGGCGTGCGGCCACGGTGATTTCCTTGATCAGCTTGGTGAACTTGGCGCCACGCCTTGCGTCGGCGGCAGCTTTCCTACGCTTGATCTGTTTCCACTTGCTGTGGCCGGCCATACCGCCTCGGAGAGAGGAAGCAATTCGCAGTTCGCAATTCGCGTTCTGCAATCTCACGAACTGCTAATTGCGAATTGCCCATTGCCAGATGGTGAAATATATGCGCCTCGTGGAGGCCCACAACTTCAACTTGCCCGGCGCACAATCGCTTGCTACGCTTCTCCCTGTATGACGATTCGCCATCTGCGGAATCTCGGTTACTTGGGGGGGGTCGCGATCCTGGCGTGGGCCGTTTCCGGGTGCGGAGAAGAGGACCGCGCCCCCGAGCGCCTCCCTCGAGAGGTCATGCTTGGTGCTCCGGTCTTCAGGCCGAGCACGCGCATTGCCCAAGGGGGCTCGGCGGAAACAGTGGAAACCGTGTTTCGCGCCGATGCCGTTCCCGATACGGTTGCGGCCTGGTATCGGCGCGCGCTCAGCGCCAGGGGCTGGTACATCGTTGGTGATACCCGCGACCGTGACGGTGTCATCACCCTCTACGCCCAGCGCCGAGGACCGCCGCTGTGGGCAATCATCCGCCCAGGTCCGGGTGGCCGGGGAACCGAGTACTCTCTAATCGGGGTGCTGCCGGATACCACGAGTACGGAGCGCTAGCCGCGTGAGTCACCCGCCGCTGGTGCGGCCCTCGGCTGCAGCGGCCCAATCCACTTGACATCCTTCGCTGGTCGGGTCCTTGCGGCCTACGTAATCGTCTGCATCGTGTGGGGCTCCACCTACCTCGCCATCCGCATAGGCGTCCGGCACATGCCACCGGGGTTGTTCGGCGGCATTCGCTTTCTGACTGCCGGTCTCCTGCTTCTAGGACTTGCCCGGGGATTGGGGTTGCGGTTGCCTACCCGGGGACGCGATTGGCGGACGGCCGCCATCGTCGGGGTCTTGCTACTCGGAGTCGGCAACGGGGTCGTTATTTGGGCCGAGCAGTTTGTCGAGTCGGGGACCGTTGCAATTCTCATCGTGACAGGCGCGCTGTGGATGGCGCTGTTCGATGCGGTCGTTCCGGGGGGTGCGGTCCGACCGACCTGGCGCCAGTTCCTGGCCTTGCTCTTGGGGTTCGGAGGCGTGGTGCTGTTGATTGGAGGCAATGTCGAATCTCTTGGGAGCGCTGGCTGGTTCGGCCCCGTGGCCGTCATCGGGTCGGCTGCGGCCTGGGCCATCGGCTCGGTGTATTCCAATCGGAACCCAGTGCGCACCAGCCACTACGTGCACTCAGCACTTCAGATGCTGTTCGGAGGAGGGGCGCTGGCGGTGACGGGACTCCTGTTCGGTGAGTTGGCCGAACTGCGTCTTTCGCTCCCGGGATTCGGCGCAATTGCTTATCTGATCGTGTTCGGTTCGATCGTTGCATACACCAGCTACGTCTACCTGTTGAGGCATGCCCAGCCTGCGTTCATCGGCACCCACGTATACGTGAACACCGTAGTGGCCGTGCTCCTGGGCTGGATCATCCTGAGCGAGCACGTCACTGCCCGAACGTTCGTCGCTATGGCGGTCATTCTGGGTTCCGTCGTGTGGGTGCGCCAGGCGGGTCGCGCGGTCGCGCGGTCGGGCGATCACGGCATGGGACGGCAGGACGGCGTGAACGGGATGACGGCAGGGTAGTGTGTGGTTCTGTGGTTGTGTGGTTAGTGGTTCGTTCTGGTCCATAACCACTGGAAGGCGACCACAGACCACAGACGACAAACCACAAACCACAGAACCACAGACCGCTCCTGGCTGCCCTCCTACCTCTCCGGGTCCAACATATCCTCAAACCGCAGCCAGTGCTGGTAGAAGTAGAGATCGATGAAGCCGGTGGGGCCGTTACGGTTCTTCGCGACGATGAGTTCGGTCGCGCCCTCCACGCCGCCCCCGGGGTTGTACATCTCCTCCCGGTAGACCCCGAGCACGATGTCGGCATGTTGCTTCACGGCGCCAAGGATGCCGAAGTCGTCGAGGCTGGGCCGGGGGTCGTCCCGTTTTGCCACGTGGCGGGGGAGTTGCGCGACTGCGAGACACGCTACCTGGCGGTCTAGAGCCAGGGCCTTGAGGGCGCGCACCGCGGCAGCGGTGTCCTCGTCCTGGGTCAGTCGGGGGGAGGGGGGTGGGAGCAGCTGGACGTAGTCGACAACCACGAGCGCCGGGTCGTCCGCCCAAGCGGCGGCGAGGGCGTCGTCGAACTGTTGCCCCACCAGCGGAAACACGGAGAGCGGCAGGTCTCTCAACCGCAGCGCGGCCGCCCCGATTGCGGCGCGCTCGCGCTCGTTCAGCGTGGCGGAGCGGACCGAGTCGACTTCGACCCGCGCCTCGAGGGCCAGGGCCCGCTCCATCAAGCGATCCTCGTCCATTTCGCCGGAGAAGAACGCCACTCGATGTCCGGCGTCGGCGCTCCGCAGCGCGATTGCCAGGGCCAACGCCGACTTACCCGACCCCACGTCGCCTCCCAGCACCACGAGGTCCCGCCGGCGAAACCCGCCGCCCAGCACCCGGTCGAGGGAGGGGAATCTGGTTGGCACGGTATCGGGAGCTGCCTCCCCGGGCGGAAGCGTGTCGACCTGGTGAACCAGATTTGTGAGGGAATCGCGGCGCACTCGCCGGCGCGCCCTCATACTCCTGCCTTCTGAACGCTGCGCTCCACGTTGCGTGCCTTGCGGGCCGCGAGGGCGATGGCCTCGGCGGCGTCGCTGCCCATGGCCTCTCGCGTGGGAGCTACGAGTTGATGGAGAGCGACGGCTACCCCATCAAGGCTCCCAGCTCTGAGCTCTCGCACGGATCCAGACAACGCCCGCCGCAGCGGAGCGGGGAGCGACAGGCTGCTCAGGCGGCGTTCAAACAGCTCCAGGCGCCGCCGACACGCGCGGTCGGTCAGCTGATCAGGGGGAAGCCGTCCGTCGCATTGCCGGACGAACAGCCAGAGGGCAAAGAGGCCGTTGCGTTTGGGACCCCGCGCTGCATTCGCCATGGCTTCCAGCAGGCGGTCTTCGGCCGGTGACAGTTGGTCGGTCACGATTGAGGCTCCAGCAGCGGGCGCGCAGCACAATGTAGGGGCCGCCTGGGTTGCCTGCCAGAGCGGTGCGTTGATGCGCAACCGGTGGACCCCTAGGTTAGGTTTTGATGAGGTGGGTGGTGGGTGGTTGGTGGTCCGTGGTGTGTGGTTGGTGGTGTGTCGTCGAACGCGCATCTCCAGGCGCCGCCGTGCGAGCAGACCACGAACTGCTAATTGCAAACTGCAAATTGCTCGTTGAAGGCTCAAGGAAATGCCCCGTCCCAAGACTGTTCTCTGGGTTGACGACGAAGTCGAGTCGCTCGACGCACACGTGCTGTTCCTCCGGGAACAGGGCTACGACGTGGCACAGGCGGCCCACGGGGACGACGCCATCGCGTTGCTGCGTCGTCAGCCGTACGGAGTGATCCTGCTGGACGAGCAGCTGCCTGGGAAGCGTGGCCTAGAGTTGGTGAGCGAGATCCGCTCCATCGACCCTGCCGTGCCGGTGGTGATGGTGACGAAGAGTGAGGAGGCCGGCACGATGCACGAAGCCATCGGGATCCGGCTGGACGACTATCTGGTCAAGCCGGTGAACCCCCGCCAGGTGCTGACTGTGGTCACCCGCCTGCTGGAGGGGGACCGGATACGGCAGCAGCGGCTGGCTCGGGATTTCGTCACCGGTTTTCGGGAGCTGGAGCAACGACGCAGCTCTCGTCTGGGGTGGCGGGAGTGGATCGAGATCGTAGTCGAGATGTTCCAGTGGGATGCCCGGCTGGGCCAGAGCGACGAGAGCGGACTCAAGGACGCCCTCCACAGCTTCGAGGCGAGTCTCCACGACGACTTCGCCAACTTCATCGAGGCGGGCTACCCCCTTTGGCTTGCCCATCCCGAAGGTGACCGACCGCCCCTCTCGGTAGACGTGTGCAGCGAGTTTCTGGTGCCCCTGATCGAGGCGAACCGGACCGTGCTGTTCGTGGTGGTGGACTGCCTGCGACTCGACCAATGGGAGCTCCTGAAGCCCCACATCACCGAGCTGTTCGACGTCGAAGAGTCCTACTACTTCAGTATCCTGCCCTCGGCCACACCGTTCGCCCGCAACGCCATCTTCAGCGGGCTGTTCCCGCTGGAGATCCAGACACGGCATCCGGAGTGGTGGGGAGATCGGGACGATGAGAGCCTAAATGCCCACGAAGCCGAACTCCTGAGCGAGCAGTTGGGAGAGCTGGTGGGCGAGGCGGTGCCGCAGCGATACGAGAAGGTGGCCACGGCGTCCGAGGGCGAGGCGCTGCTCAAGCGAATACCCGGCTATCTCTCACAGGAAGGCGTCACCGCCCTGGTCTTCAACTTCGTGGATCAGCTGACGCACGGACGGGCCGAGAGCGCGATCCTGTACGAAGTGGCCCGCGATTCGCAAGCACTCCGAGCGGTCACGGCTACTTGGTTCGAGGATTCCGCCCTGTTCCGGGCGCTCAAGGAGGCGGAACGGCGTGGTGTGCCGGTTCTGCTCACCACGGACCATGGGTCGATCCACTGTCATACGCCGGCGACCGTGTACGCCAAGCGCGACGCGACGGCGAACCTGCGGTACAAGTTCGGAGAGGATCTCCGGGCGGAGAAGCGCTCGACGGCGATTCTGGTAGACAACTTGCCCCGGTGGGGCCTCCCGAAGATGCGGCTTGGTGTGCGCCTGCTCATGGCGAGGGGCGACCACTTCTTCGTATATCCCACGAAGCTTCGGGAATACCAGGCACGGTACCGTGGTTCCTTCCTCCATGGTGGCATCACTCCCGAAGAGCTGATCCTTCCCATCGCACTGCTGACGCCGCGCGGAGCGAAGTAGGTGCACCGCTACCGGCGGCTCCTGGGCTACGTCCGCCCATACCGCGTCGCCTTCGTCATCAGCGTTGTTGCCGCCGTCGTGGCATCCACGCTCGACGGGTTTACGCTGGCGCTACTCATCCCGTTTCTCCGTCTTCTGTTCGGCGAGGCCTCCGGCATTGCCGAGGCACCGACGGTGGTAGAGCGCGCGCTGGCGCTCGTCGTCGGGGGCTTCCTCGATACCGGCGACCGGGGCTCTGCTCTCCGGAACGTGGTGTTCATCATCCTTGGCACGGTGGCAGTCAAGAATCTGGCGGTCTATGGTGCGGGCTACCTTGGCCAGTACATCCAGGAAGGCGTCGCCCGCGATCTGCGAACCGGACTATACGCCCATGTCCAAAGGATGGGGTTGGGATTCTTCCAGCGTACCAAGGGTGGCCAGCTCTTGAGCCGGATGGTAGCGGACACCGATTACGCGAAGTGGGTGGTGAGCGCCGCGCTCGTGTCGGTGCTCCAGAGTACGGTGCTCATCGCAGTGTACGTCGCCATCCTGTTTTCCCTCTCCTGGCCGCTCACGCTGGTTACGCTCACGGTGGCGCCAGCCATTGTCCTCATCATGCGGCCAATCCTCCGCCGCGTCCGCACGCGCCTTCGAGACGCAATGGAAAGCCGCGGAGAGCTGGCGGCGGTCATGGACGAGACGGTCGAGGGGGCGCGACTGGTGAAGGCCCACGGGGCCGAAGAGTACGAGCGTCGACGGCTCACCGACGCGGCGCAGGGCTATTTCTGGGGGATTCTCAAGGCGCAACGGTTCGCTGTGCTGGCGAGCCCGGTGAGCGAGACCCTGGGCGCGGGGGTGATCGTTCTGCTGCTGCTCGTTGGGACGTGGGCGGTGACTGGTACCGGGATCCTCAGACCGGAGCTGTTCGTCGCCTTTGTGGCCATCTCGCTGCGACTGCTGCCGCCGGTGAAGGCGCTCTCCCAGTTTCCGGCGCACGCCGAACAGTCCCTGGCGGCTGCTGAGCGCGTCTTCCAGATCCTCGACCGGCCGGCGGATGATGTGGACCCGAGCGACGCACTGCCGTTCCCGGGACTCGAGCGGGAGATCGAGTTCCGCGATGTCTGGCTGGCGTATGAGGGTGAGGACTGGGTACTCCGCGGGGTGGATCTCACCGTTCGTCGCGGCGAAGTCGTGGCCCTGGTCGGGCCGTCGGGGGCGGGGAAATCCACTCTGGTGGATCTCTTGCCTCGGTTCGTCGAGCCGGGGCGGGGGGTGGTGCTGGCGGACGGCGTGGCCTTGAGCCGCTACAGTCGCCGATCGCTGCGCCGCTCTCTCGGGATCGTGAGCCAGCACACCGTGCTGTTCCACGACACGGTGCGGAACAACATCGCCTACGGCGACCAGGCGGGCGCCAGCGACGATGCAGTCCGGGCAGCTGCCGAGGCGGCCAATGCTCACGACTTCATTGCGCAGCTGCCGCGAGGGTACCACACGATTCTCGGCGAGCGGGGAATGCGGCTGTCAGGTGGAGAGCGTCAGCGGGTCGCCATTGCACGGGCACTCCTGCGGGATCCCCCGATCCTCATCCTGGACGAAGCGACGTCGAGTCTCGATCCTGGGGCCGAGCGGCTGGTGCAGCAAGCCATCGCCAGGCTGTTGGAGAACAGGACGGTGCTGGTGATCGCCCACCGGCTCTCCACAGTGGCCCGGGCTGACAAGATCGCGGTGCTGGATGGGGGCCGCGTGGTGGAGCAGGGTTGCCACGCGGAGCTGGTAGCCGCCGGCGGTCTGTACCAGCGCCTGCTTTCTCTGGAGCTCTCGGCGACGGCGGTCTAGAGGCTCGCACCCTGCGAGGTCATCCCCCCTCGTCCCTCGCATGCGCCTGAATCGCGTACGTGGGACACTGGCGCACGAAGTCCAAGTCCACTGGTGACCAGACCTGCTCCGACTCCGTGACCGCCGCCGTGCCGCTCCGGTCCAACCGGAAGAGGCCCGGTGGCCCGTGGACCAGGCATGCCCCACACCCGATGCAGTGATCCCGGTCGACCCGCACGGTGTAGCGCCGGCGAGGATACACCCCCTCGGCCTTGGCATCCGGCACGGCGTCAGGATCGTCCAGCAACGCCGCCGTGGCTCGGAATCCTTCGTCCACCAGCTCCTGGTTGTGCCCAAACGCGAGCAACCCGTACTGCTCCAGGCGCGGTTGGACGAGGAGCAATGGGGGCCGACGCCACCGGCGCAGCGTGGCGGTGCGCCGCGTTGCGATGGCGATCTCGATGGCCCGGGCGTACACCGCGGCGAACCCGGCGAGATGCAGCTCCGCTCTGAGCCCACCACTCGACCCCACGTCGACGGCGATCACCAGGTCCCGGCCGCGGGCAGCGGCGATGCCCACTGGGAGGTTCTCGACGGCGGCGCCGTCCATGCAGTACCGGCCCTGGATCTCATGTGGGGGTAGGTAGCCGGGAAGCGCGCAGGAGGCGATCACGGCATCGGCGACCGGCACGTCGCTGAGACCAGGAGTGCCCCACAGGACCTGCGTGCCCGAGTTGATGTCCACCGTGTTGACGATCAGCGGGTGCTTCAACTCGTCAAACGTGATGTCGCCCAACAGTCCCCGAATGACGTTCCGCAACGGCTCCGGGCGATAGAGACCAGGGGACCGCATGCGTTGCAGCGCCATCTTCCGGTGGGCAATGCGGAAGAGGTCCCGCTGCCTGACGGCCAGGGCGATCTCCTTGAGCTCGCTGGCGGACATGCCGGCGCTCCAGGCTGCGCCAATCAGCGACCCTATGCTCGAACCCACAACGTCTTGGGGGAGGAAATCTCGCTCCTCGAGGGCCGCGAGCACGCCAGTATGAGCCAATCCCTTCATCCCACCGCCACCCAGCACGAGGGTGAAATTGCGCTTCTCCACTGTCTCGTATCCTCGGTCTGACTGTGATGCGCTTGATGCCGTCCGCCGCCTGCCGTGGCCGCATGCCGACCGCAGTGGCTAACTTGTGATCATCGATTCTGGTCGGTGAACGCGACCTGAATACGCCCTGAACGGACCTTCAACGCTCCTCAAGCCGTGACTGATCGCAGCAGCGGTGCCGCCGCGGTATCGGATCTCGCTCAAGTGTTCCGGCGACTTCGGGACACTGAGTTTCCGTGGACGGCGGAGACCACCTACCTCAACAATGCCAGCATCGGTCCGCTGCCCGAGCGGACACGGCGCGTGATCGATGCCTTTACCGCGAAGCGAGCCGCACCGCATCTGCTGCGGGATCGGGACCTCGAGGCGGTACTGGCAGACGCCCGGGCGACCGCCGCCCGTTTCATCAAAGCCGACGTCGACGAGATCGCCCTCGCCACCAACACGAGCTTCGGCCTCAACGTGGCGGCGGGCGCCCTTCCCATCAAGCCGGGCGAGACCGTGGTGGTGTCGGATCGTGAGTTTCCAGCGAACGTCTATCCGTGGCTCATGCTGGAGCAGCGGGACGTTGACGTGGAGATCGCACCCACGTCCCGTGAGGGGTGGCCCAGTGAGGAGTACCTGATGGAGCGGCTGCGGGACCCGCGGGTTCGGGTGCTGGCGATCTCCTGCGTGCAGTTCGCGAGTGGTTACCGAGCCGACCTCGGCCGGCTGGGAGCAGCATGTCGCGAGAACGGTACCTTCCTCGTGGTCGACGCCATCCAGGCCCTGGGACAGATGCCATTTGACGTGACGGAGACCCCGGTGGACATCCTTTCCGCGGGTGCCCAGAAGTGGCTGCTCTCCCCCTGGGGCTCCGGCTTTTTCTACGTGCGGCGCGAGCTGATCGAGAGGCTTCAGCCAGCGCTCGCCGGCTGGATGGCGTTCGAGGGAAGCGATGATTTCTCCCACCTCACCGACTACAACCCCACCTTTCGACACGACGCGCGGCGCTTCGAGCTGGTTACCCTGCCCTTCCAGGATATGGCCGCCATGACTGAGAGCCTCAAGCTGCTGCTGGAGCTGGGCGCTGACCACATCGCGGCGTATCTGAGGGAAGTACGCCGTCCCCTGCTGGAAGCGGCGGCGCGAGGCGACTTAGAGATCACCTCGCCGGTCGACGGTGTGCACGAGAGCTCCATCATCTGCGTGCGGACGGAACGCCTGGTGGAATCGTACCATGCTCTCAAACAGGCCGGGGTCGTGGGGGCGTTGCGGGAGGGTTCCATCCGGTTCTCGCCGCACTGCTACAACACCGTGGAAGAGATGGAGCGCGTGGTAGAGATCCTGAGGGGCCGGTGATGGCGGACTGCGTGTTCTGCTCCGTAATCGAGGGCCGGCTCCCCGGGAGCTTCGTCTACCGAGGTGACGAGGCGGTAGCATTCCTGGACCTCTTTCCCGTCCACCCGGGGCACCTGTTGATCGTTCCTCGACTCCACGTCGAGGATCTGGTCTCGTGTCCGCCGGGCGTCGCAGGCCAGTTGTTCGAGCTGAGCGCAAAGCTCGCACCGGCCGTGGTCAGGGCCACCGAGGCGGCGGGGTTCAACGTGTGGACGGCTAACGGCAAAGCTGCGGGGCAAGAGGTGTTTCACCTGCACCTGCACCTGTTGCCGCGCTTCGAGGACGATACGTTTGGGCTCCGGTTCCCGAAGTCGTACCCCCAGGAAGCCGGCCGTGCCGAACTCGATGCGATGGCAGAAACGATCAGGTCGGAGATGTAGAAAGGATCGAATCCGTCTTCTTGCCGCGACGCAGCCAGAGGTAGCCACCGGCAAGTACATCGTCAGGTCCCGTCGACGACTCGAGCGTGAGGGGCGCTCCGTTGAGATAGAGCCCCCCCTGAGAGATCAGCCGCCGGGCCTCGCTTTTCGACTTGCACAGTCCAGCGGTGGTCACCAGCTCGACGGCGGACTTCGGGCTGCTCAAGTCGATCTCACGGTTCGGAAGTTCTTGCGCCAGCATCTTCCAGGTTTCGACGTCGGCCTTGTGGGGTTCCAGCTGCCCAAAGAGAACCCGGGATGCCTCAGCCACCCGGTCCGCGGCCTGCCCCCCGTGGACCCGGGCTGTCACCTCGGTGGCCAGCGCCCTGTGGGGGATCCGCTCGGCCGGACCTGCGGCATGTTGCTCCATCAAGTCAGCAATCTCGGTCTGGGGCTTGAACGTGAAGATCCTGAGGTACGATTCGACCAGGCGATCGTCCGTGTTGATCCAGGACTGATGGAACCTGTACGGCGTCGTCATCCCCGGGTCCAGCCAGACGCTGCTCTCCTCGGTCTTGCCGTACTTCCCCCCGACGGAGGACGTGAGCAGGGGAGCGGACAGGCCGTGAGCCTCTCCACCCTCGACACGACGGATCAGTTCCCGCCCGGCTGTGATGTTACCCCACTGATCGGACCCGCCCATCTGTAGCTCGCACCCCCTGGTACGATAGAGCTGCAGGAAATCGTACGCCTGGAGCAACATGTAACTGAACTCGGTGTACGAGATACCCTCCTCCAGGCGAGACTTCACGGACTCCTTCTGCAGCATGTAGGAGAGTGTGAAGTGCTTGCCGATGTCCCGGAGGAAGGCCAGCAGGTTGAGGGGGCTCAGCCATTCCCTGTTGTCCACCATCTCCGCACTGTGCGCACCGGCATCGAAGTCGAGGAACCGCTCGAACTGCTTGCGCTGTCGCGCCGCGTTCTCCTCGATCGTGTACTTGTCCAGCAGCGGCCGCTCGGTTCGCCTCCCGCTGGGATCCCCGATCATGCCAGTGCCCCCGCCAATTACCACGATGGGCTTCCCGCCGGCCCGCTGCAGATGGGCCAGCAACATGACCGGTACGAGATTGCCGATCTGGAGGCTCTCCGCGGTTGGATCGAAACCCACATAGCCGGTGATGGGGCCCCGGGCCAAGCGCTCCGCCAGACCCGGGGTCTGGTCATCGACAAGTCCGCGCCAGGTGAGTTCGTTGATGAAGTCTCTCATCCTGAGCCTTCAGCCGTCGGAGAGCAATTTGCAATCAGCAATTCGCAGTTCGTGGTTCGCCGCCGCGGTGGCGGCACCTGGAGGATGCGCGTTCGACGACGAACCACCAACCACCTAGCACCAACCACACACCACCGACACACCCCAGGACCTAGCACCTAGCACCTAGCACCCAGCACCTAGGACCCGGGCTCCCATCCCGCGGCGAAGCTTATGTGCCCCCCTCACCGCTGGCAAGTTGAATCGGGCCGGACTAGGTTAGGGAGTTTAGGGATATGGAAACACACAGCAGCAGCACTCGGTGGCTGTGGGCTCGCGGGGCCTCCTGGCTTCCCTGGAAGTGGTCACCCGGCAGGGTGCACGCCGTAGCATTCTCGGGATTCGTCGCCGCGGGGCTGGGCCTGGGGATCGTCTACGGGTCCTGGAGCCGGGCCTGTGCCGGCGGGGCCTGTCCCTCCATCGCGGTCCTCGAATCCT
This sequence comes from Gemmatimonadales bacterium, assembly GCA_011772755.1. Classification (GTDB taxonomy): domain Bacteria; phylum Gemmatimonadota; class Gemmatimonadetes; order Gemmatimonadales; family GWC2-71-9; genus WVYX01. The sequence continues at coordinate 11,846 of WVYX01000031.1, read as the reverse complement.
GGCGTCCCACCCAGTCCCTCAAGGTCTACGCGGCCGATGGGAGGCTGATACAGGAGGTGGGAGCCGAGCACCGCACGGTGCTCCGGTTCGACGAGATCGACCCTGCGGTCCGTGCCGCCTTCATCGCGGTAGAGGATAAACGGTTCTACGACCACGGAGGGATCGATTATCGTCGAGTGGTCGGCGCAGCGAAAGCCAACCTCATGGCCCTGGGCTACGCGGAGGGCTTCTCCACCATCACCCAACAGCTCGCGCGCAACGTCTTTCCGGAGAAGCTGCCGAGCACCAAAACGATCCGGCGCAAGGTCAAAGAGATGCGGGTGGCCTTGGAGCTGGAGAAGACGTATTCCAAGGATCGCATCCTCGAGCTGTACCTCAATCAGATCTATTTGGGTGGGAGCGCGCACGGCGTGGAAGCGGGCGCTCAGCGGTACTTCGGAAAGTCGGCCCGCTCCCTCAACCTCGCCGAGGCCGCGCTGCTCGCTGCGATCGTGAAACGGCCGGGACGGTATGACCCGCGCCGTCACCCCCAGCGTGCCGTGCAGCGCCGCAACCTGGTGCTCAACCTCATGCGCGACCAGGGCTACATCACGGCCCAGGAGGCGGAGCGGTGGAAGGCCTACCCACTGCTCCTTAGCTCCCGGGAGGACTTCGGTGACGTGGCGCCCTACTTCGTGGAATGGGTGCGGCAGCAGCTCTATGCCCGGTTCGGCACCGCGATCTACGAGCGTGGTTACCGCGTCTACACCACCCTCGATCTCGACATGCAGCTCGCGGCGGAGCAGGCCCTGGATCAGCAGCTCGAGCTCATCGAAGCTGGCCTGCCGCCCGATTCCGGCGGCCTGGGGCTGTACCAGCATCTCACCTATCAGCAGTTCCTAGACTCCTTGCGCACGCCCGGGGTGAAGAGCACGCTGACGCCATACTTGCAGGGGGCCCTCGTCACACTGGATGCGGATTCTGGCTACGTCCGGGCGATGGTAGGCGGCCGTGACTTCGGTGATTCCGAGTGGAATCGGGCGGCGCAGGCTGAGCGCCAGGCGGGGTCCACCTTCAAGCCGTTCGTGTTCACCGCGGCGATTCGCGCTGGTAAGCCCGCCAGCCACATGATCGATGACGGGCCCATCAGCATCATGCAGAACGACACCATGCCGTGGGAGCCGCAGAACTTCGACGACCGGTTCTACGGCCCCATGACGCTGCGGCGTGGGCTGCAGTTGTCGCGTAACCTGGTCGCCATCAACCTGGGTCGAGAGTTGGGGGTGCCGGCGGTGATCGGCGAAACGCGGCGGTTTGGGATCTCGACCTACCTGCCCAGGGTCCCGTCCGTCTTCATCGGCTCCGGCTCGGTCATCCCCATTGAGATGGCCTCGGCGTACACCGCGTTTGCGACATTGGGGACCCAGGCGGCGCCGGTGGGGATACTGCGGGTGGAGGATGCCAAGGGGAACATCGTCTGGCAACCCAGGGTGCGGCGCAACCGCATCATCGACCCAGAGCACATGTGGCTGGTCACCAACATGCTGGAGGGTGTCGTCAAAGGAGGCGGAACGGCATTCGGGGCGGTTCGCGTCAGGGGTGGATTCAGCCATCCAGCCGGTGGGAAGACCGGCACCACCAACGACGGTACCGACGTGTGGTACATTGGCTTCACCTCGGAGCTGGTAACGGCCGTGTGGATTGGCTTTGATCAGCCGAAGAAGATCATGGCCAACGCCCAGGGTGGCCGGCTCGCTGCGCCGGTCTGGGCCCAGTACATGCGCGAGGTGTATGAGCGCCGCCTGCCACCGGAAGGCTGGGAGCGGCCCGAAGGGCTGACCCTGCTCCGGATTGACAACACCACCGGCTACCGGGCGACCGACTTCTGCCCCCGGGAAGCCGTCTACTTCGAGTGGTTCATCCCGGGCACCGAGCCCACCGAGTTCTGCCCGTACCACAACTACCTCACCCGCCTGTTTAGCAGGACACCGTAGTGTGTCCTGCAACCCGCAGCAGGCTGCCAAGAAGCGGCTCCCGCTCTCTCCAGTGGTTCCGTCGCAGGTAGGGCGTCACTGGTAGAGTCCCCGCGGGCGGTGCCGTCCCCGCCGCTCCCCGCGCGCGTCACCGCAGGGATTGTATGGCCCGTCACCTCGCCGCCCATCGCCGGCGGGGCGCTCTTGATTGGTGACGACGGACGCGTTGCCGCCGTGGGTGGAGACGATGAGGTACCGCGGCCGGCCGAAGCGGCGTCAGTCGAGTATCCCAACGCGGTGGTCCTGCCGGGGTTGATCAACGCCCATACCCACCTCGAGCTTCACCCCTTCCGGGGTCAGCTGCCCGAGGCGGACTTCGTCGCCTGGCTCCTCCATATGAGCCGCATCAGGCAGACCACGGGCGACGACACGTATCTAGAGGGGGCCCGGGCCGGCGTGTTGGAGGCCTGGCGATACGGCACCACGACCGTTGCCGACACGGGCGTCGCTGGTGCCGCGGTCCAGGCCCTCGCCGAACTCGGCGGGCGTGGCATTTGCTATCAGGAGGTCATCGAGCCCAACCCGGCGCGCTGCGGGGAGGCGTTCGCGAACCTGGTGCGAATGGTGGACGGCCTGCGGCGGGACGCCCCGCCCACCGTCGCCATCGGGATCTCGCCTCACGCACCCTACACGGTGAGCCCGGGACTGTTCGCCCGCGCGGCCGACTACGCCCGGGCGGAGGGCCTGCCGGTGGCGTCACACGTAGCCGAGTCGCCGGTGGAGTCCAAGTTCGTGACCCGGGGGGCGGGGGCCTTTGCCTGGACTTGGCGGATCCGCCGCATTCCTCTGCCCCCCCGGGCGAGGTCGCCGATCGCCTATCTGGAGCGGCTGGGACTCCTGGGCGACGGATTCCTCGCCATCCACGCCGTCCAGGCTGACGCAGACGACATCGCCTGCCTTGCCCGCAGCCGCACCGCGGTCGCCGCATGCCCCCGGTCGAATCGGCGGCATGGACATGGCTCCCCGCCGCTTGCTTCCCTGCTTGAGGCTGGTGTGCAGGTGGGGCTGGGGACCGATTCGGTGGCGAGCGTCGATACCCTGGACCTGTTTGCCGAGGCCCGGGCGGCCAGGGAGTTGGCTGGGATGGCTCCGGAAACGGCCATGCGGCTAGTCACGGTGGACGCCGCCCGGGCCATTGGGATGGATCACGCGGTGGGGTCCTTTGCGCCGGGGATGTGGGCGGATCTGTGCGTGGTCCGGGCTGACCTCCAGCCCGGCCTGGGCGAGGCCGAGGTGGCGGGATTGGTCCTCGGGGCCGAAGCGTCGGACATCTTGGCGACGTATGTAGCAGGTCGACGGGTTCACCCTACCCCGTAGGAGGAGCCCTTGAGCAACGGAATTCGGATCGCGGCCGATGTCGTGTCCCAGAAGTTCGCTTACTAAGCGACACGCTCCGGAGGGGCCCACCGGTGCGTGTGACATCCGATGAGATGGCAGTTTGCTTCAGTAGCCTCGGTAGGGGCGCAGCAGGCTACGCCCCTACATTTAGTAGGCTTCACCTTGAGGATCATCTGACTACCGACACATGAAGACCAAGCGGCATGCTGCCATTCTCGAGCTGGTGCGCGCCCAGCGGGTCCAGAACCAGGAACAGTTACGCTCCCTGCTTCGGGCCGAGGGCATAGAGGTCACGCAGGCAACCCTGTCGCGGGATCTTCACGAGCTGAGGCTCGTCAAGCTGACCGATCCCGACGGCACGGTGCACTATGCGCCCCCGCCCGAGGCCTCTGTGCTGCAGCCTCCCCTGGAACAGCTGTTGCCGACGCTCCTGATCTCGCTGGAAGGGGTGGGCAACCTTCTGGTGCTGCGGACCCCCGCCGGGAGTGCCAACGCCATCGCTAGCGCCATCGACCGACAGGGATGGAAGGACGTCGTCGGCACGGTCGCCGGGGACGATACCATCCTGATCATCGCCCGCTCCGAGCGCGCCCGCCGCGGCGTCACCACCAGGATCCGGAAGCTCGCCGGCCTCACCCCTTGACGCCACCGTCGGGTATTGTATGTTCATGCGCTATCACGCATAGACATACAGTCACGCAGGAGCGGTGGTATCATGGGTCCACTGGTCACCCTGGCATACTCGGGCGGGCTCGACACCTCAGCTATCGTGCCCTGGCTCAAGGAGACCTACGGAGCACGAGTGCTGTGCTACGTGGCCAACGTCGGGCAGGGGGAGGACGACCTGGCCGGCGTGGAGCAGAAGGCCGTACGATCCGGTGCGGTGGAGTGCGTGGTGGACGACCTGCGGGAGCGGTTCGTCGAGGGCTTCGTGTTCCCCACGCTCCGGGCCGGCGCGGTCTATGCACGCTCGTACCTGCTCGGCACGGCCATGGCCCGACCGGTCATAGCGGCCGGCCAGGTCGCAGCGGCCAGGGCCGCAGGCGCAACTCACCTGTCCCACGGGTGCACTGGGAAAGGCAACGATCAAGTCCGCTTCGAGCTGACCTTTCAGGCCTTAGCCCCGGATCTCACCGTGATCGCGCCGTGGCGCGAGTGGGCATTCCGCGGTCGCGAAGACCTGCTCGCCTTCCTGCGGGAGCGGAGGATCCCCGTAAAGGCCAGCCAGGAGCAGCCGTACTCTCGGGATCAGAACCTGTGGCACTGCTCCACCGAGGGGGGAATCGTCGAGGACCCGGGTGCGGCACCGTCGCCGGACGTGTTCCTCCTGACTGCTGATCCGACAGCCGCGCCCAACGAGCCGGAAGAGGTGACCATCGCTTTCGAGCAGGGGACGCCAGTGGCCCTGGACGCCGCCCCCCTGGCGCCGGTGGCGTTGCTGGAGCGGCTCAATGAGCTGGCTGGCGCCCACGGGGTGGGTCGGGCCGACGTGGTGGAAGACCGGCTGGTAGGCATGAAGTCCCGCGGGGTCTACGAGACTCCCGGGGGCACGGTGCTCCGAGCGGCGCATCGGGAGCTGGAGCAGCTGGTCCTCGACCGCCGCACCCTCGCGCTCAAAGACCAACTCGCGCCGCGCTACGCCGACCTTGTCTACGAGGGGCGATGGTGGACCACGGAACGGGATGCGTTAGATGCCCTAATCTCGGTCACCCAGCAGCGGGTGACGGGTGCCGTGCGGGTCCGACTGTTCAAGGGCACGGTGACGGTCATGTCGCGCCGGAGCCCCTTCTCCCTCTATTCGAGTCAGCATGCCACGTTCGGCGCCGACGAGGTCTATGACCAGGCCGACGCAGCCGGCTTCATCAATCTCTTCGGCCTGCCGGTTAGGATCGCGGCAGAGGTAGCGAACCGGCCCAACCGCCTGATGGAGGTGGCGTGACGCGGCGCACGGGGATGGAGACTGACCCTAAGGCCGGGGAAGCAGCAGCGGAACATCGACTCTGGGGTGGCCGGTTCGTCGAGGGAATGGAGGCAGCGGCCGCTGAGCTCAACCGCAGCCTCCCGGTGGACTACCGGTTGTGGCCCCAGGACGTCCGGGCATCCAAGGCCTGGGTGAAGGCCCTGGCGCGAGCCGGAGTGCTGCAACCAGAGGAGGAAGCGCAGCTGTGTGACGGCCTCGAGTGCGTGGCCCAGCGCCTGGCCGATGGCGCAGGCGTGGGAGCCCCAGACGAGGATGTACATACCCTGGTGGAGCGACTCCTCTACCAGGAAGTGGGAGAGCTTGCCGGCAAGCTCAATACCGGGCGGTCCCGCAACGATCAGGTGGCGACTGACTTGCGCCTCTGGGGGCTGGAGGCGAGCGACGCCGTCGAGCGTGAGCTAGTGGGGCTTGGTCGGGCGCTCCTGGGGCAGGCGAAGCGGGGTCTCGACCTCTACCTCCCTGGCTACACCCACGGTCAGCGGGCGCAGCCGGTGCGGTGGGGGTATGTGCTCCTGGCCCACGCATGGCCGCTCACCCGAGACCGGGCACGACTGGCCGACGCGGCCCGGCGCATGGCAGAGCTGCCGCTGGGCTCCGGGGCGTTGGCGGGGTCGAGCGTAACGGTGGATCGGGACTTCCTTGCGGGGACCCTGGGCTTTGATCGTCCGGCCTCCAACGCCCTGGACGTCACGGGCGACCGAGACTTCGCCGCGGAATTGCTGTTCGCCCTGGCGTTGCTGGCGACGCACATGTCTCGTCTAGCCGGCGAGCTGCTTACCTACGCGTCCTCCGAGTACGGCTTCATCCGTCTGGCCGACGGCTACTGCACCGGCTCGAGCCTGCTTCCCCACAAGCGGAACCCGGATGTGTTCGAGCTGGCCCGGGCGAAGTCCGCCAGGGTCCTGAGTGACCTCGCCGGGCTCCTCTCGCTGCTCAAGGCGCTTCCTGCGGGGTACAGCAAGGACCTTCAGGAGGACAAGGCCTTCCTGTTCGACGCGGTAGACACGATGCTGCTCACCCTGCCTGCCGTTCGGGGCGCGGTCGAGACCCTGGAGCCGGTGCCGGAGCGCATGGCCGCCGCCCTCGATCGGGACTTGCTGGCCACGGACCTCGCCGAGGGCCTCGCGGCGGCGGGCGTGCCGTTTCGCGAGGCCCACGGGCTGGTGGGCCGCCTGGTCAAGCTGGCGGAGACCCGAGGCCTCCACCTCGGCGACGTGCCGCCGGATGAGGCGGGTGCCATCCACCCACTGCTGCCATCCCTGGTGGCTTCGCTGGACTCCTGGGAGGGCTCGATCGAGCGTCGGGACTCGGCCGGCGGCTCGTCCGGGGCGTCGGTGGCGGCACAGATTCTCCGGCTGGAAGGGGAGTTCCAGATGCCAAGTTGACCTCTCCAGCCGGTTTGCCGGTGCAAAACGGGGAGTGGCAGATGCCACTCCCCGTTCCTTTAGTAAGTACTTGCGGCGTGTTGGGCCGGGCTAAGCGTGGTCCCGCTCGTCCCCTCCAGCGAGCCTCCTTGCCGGGCAGCAAGGTGCCCAACACGCCGCAGATACCCTATCGATCCACCGACCCCTACGGAGACGGGGGCTCCCAGGTTTCGGGGAGGTGTCTCCCGGGGGTCCAATGGGTTAGATGCATGGTTAGCGCGGATGGTTGCGTTGGGGGGGTGGGGGACGGGGGGGAGCCGTCAGCCTTCGGGCTGGCAGTACGCAGTTCGCAATTGGCAGTTCGTGGTCGCCGCAGTACTTCCCGGCTGGCTGTTGGCCATTCGTAATCCCCTTGAGCAGTCCCACGAATTGCGAATTGCGAACCGCTCCAGCGACTGCCGACTGCCTTCAGGGCAATTCACGATCCGCGGTTCGCAGTTCGTGATCCCTGCGCCACTCCCCGAACTGCGAATCGCGAATCGCGAACTGCTGGCAGGCGGCTGAAGGCTTCAGTAGTGTGACAAACATCACCAGGCAATTCGCCCGCGGCCCGGCATTTTGACAGGTGTCCGGTTGTGACTCTTTTCACAGCGCGCGGCGGGGCACTGGCCTAAGTTGCCCTGTGCAAAGGAGGTGGCCCGGGTCGGCCGTGGTGGCATCCGGGTTGCACTGGCAGGTAGTAGCAGTTGCGGGTATCTGGGCTGGATGGCCCAGTGCGCGTTGCTGACCGATAAGAGCAAACCACGGGTAACCGTGGGACGCAAAGCCACGGGTCGTCTTCCGGGCTTGGGATGGCCAGGAGACGACAGCCGGGTTGCCGGAGGCAATGCAGATGAGAACACGACGCGATTCACGTGGCCGAGGCCGGAGCCTCCTACTGCCTCGCAGCGGCCACCGTCGTGCTCATCGCCTGGCTCGCCGATTTGGCTTTCCCGAGGCACAACCGGGCTCGATATCGGCTCGACAGCGCCCCGCCGGGTGTGAGTCTCGCCCAGTATGGCGCGCAGCGCCACGGCGGGGCCGGCGCCGGCGATACGGATACTATCGGTGTAGGATGGTCGCGCAGCGCGGCCCCGCGCACCGAGGAGACATACGGTCGTGTTCCCTGAGCGTGGAGGACCTATGTTGAAGATTGTCAGAGCATTGCGCAACGACATCAGGGGTTTCGCCCTGGAGGCCACCCTGATGGTGCTGCTGCTCATCTCGGTACTGCTCGCCGCCGCGGTGCTGGGCGCCATGACGACGATCAGGACCACGAGTCTGGACTATCGCAACTCCCGGGTCTTCTACGCGGCGGAGGCGAGCACCGAAGCCCTCATGGGCCAACTGGCCGTCGCTATGGACGACGGAAACATCGCCAAAGAGGAGCTGGACGCCCTCAAGCCGCCAACCCTGGAGGGGTTCACGTTCGACAACTTCTCGGTGACCAAGACCGGGGACATCATTATCGAGACCATCACCGACGGAGAGTTCGCAGGGCTGTACTCCCTGACCCAGCAAGTGGAGATCTTCTCCGAGGCCAAGGATGTGATGGAGAACACCAGCGCCATTCTCATTTCGGCCAAGGCGCAGGCGATTCCCATCTTCCAGTTCGGGGTGTTCTTCGAGAAGGATCTGGAGGCCACCAACGGGCCGCCCATGGAGTTCGCCGGCTGGGTGCACTCCAATGGGAACATCTACTTGAGCTCCAACAATGCCTGGTATCGGGATGCGATCACCACGCCCAACAAGGTGTTCCACGACCGCAAGGACAACCACAACGTGTACAACGGCGTCTACATCGACGACGCCTATGGGAACGAGGTGCAGCTGCTGTTCGACAGTCGCACGCATTCGGATCCCAACGCGTTTCGGAACCGGAGCGACACCGACTTCGACAATCGGCTGAAGACGGACGCCTACGATGTGGATTCGTTGAAGGTGCCGTTGCCGCCGGGGATGGATGCCATCGAGGTGATTCGGCCACGAGACCTGGCTGACACGGAGATGGAGCAGCAGGCCAAGTTCTCCTGGAAGGCCGACATGTACTTGACGGTGGACCTCGTCAATCTGGCCGCCCAGGACGCAGTCTGCGCCGGCAAGGGCTCGAAGGCGCCGGACGAGACCATTGGTGACCCGGGTGTTGGTGGTCTGCAGCCTGTGTTCCCGGGCGTCAAGATCACCTTCAAGATCGGTCCCAACTGCGGCTCCGACGACGAGTACGACGTGAAGATCTACGTCAACGGAACGTTGAAGAGCGAAATAGAGGTGGATGAGAGCTGCACCTTCGTCTACACCGTTCCTACCGACGCCGACGAGCTCAAGATCGTCGTCACGTCGGACGAGGGTGGGGGCTACAACGGCACCGCCATTTGGAAGGATCTTCAGTTGCTGCTGGGAGGCGTCGGCACGCCGTGGCCCCAGATCACCGTGTCGCGGCCGGACGGCATGATGGTGCCGCAACCAGCAGATATGTGCAGCATCTTCCAGTGGGAGTGGTCCAACTACTTCGACGGCCGCGAGAAGAACATGCGGGACGTCCTGAACATCAACGTCGCCGGGCTCACTGCCTGGGCTGCGGGGGATGCCAAGCGGCAGTCCGAGGTCGTCTACGTGGAGTTCCAGGCCCCGGCTACGCTGGGTGGGTGGACCCAGGAGGCCAAGGACCTGCTGCTGGACAACACGCTGGATCCGTCAGTACGGGTCATCAACGCCAGTGTGTTGCCAAACCGGATGACCTTCGCCACCGATCACCCGTTGTACGTGCGCGGCGATTTCAACAAGACCGCCTGGCAGCCGGCGTCCCTGGTGGGCGACGCCATCACCATCTTGTCGAACGCCTGGAATGACGCCGACCACAAGGTCCAGGTGGTGGAGAAGAAGATCGCCTCGCAGACTGAGGTCTGGGCCGCGATACTGGCTGGCCACTCGGCCACCCCGTGCGACCATGAGGTGGCCGGTTGTCCCGGTGGCTATTCCGACTTCTACGGCGGCGGGATCGAGAACTTCCCCCGCTTCCTGGAGAAGTGGACCGGGATCAAGTTCATCTACCGTGGTGCGCTGGTGTCACTCAACATCTCCCAGAAGGCCATCGGGACGTGGAATGGGACGTACTACAGTCCGCCCCAGCGGGACTGGCAGTTTGACACCCGGTTCGAGGATCCCCAGTACCTGCCGCCGGGGACCCCGGTGGTTGGGGTGGTGATCCGGACGGCCTTCCGGCCGGTATATTAGGGAAGCCGCGAGCCCTAAGGGACAGGCAGTTCGCAGTTGGCGATTCGCAATTCGTGGAACTGCGGCAACCATCACGAACTGCGAATTGCGAACTGCGAGGATCAGCGCTGAAGGTTTGCGGTCTGAAGCCGAAGGCAGAAGGCTCTCAGTAAGTAGAGGAAAGGGTCATGCGCAAGGGCTTCACGCTCATCGAGATGCTGATCGTCGTCACGCTGCTGTCGATCCTGCTGGCGGTGGCGATCCCCTTCATGAGGGTGAGCCCCACGCGCAAGGTGGCGCTCGCGGCCCAGCAGCTCACGCGGGATATCGAGCTGGCGCGGACCCGGGCCCTGAGTACCAAGAAGGCTGTGAGATTGACGTTCGACGAGTCAGAGAAGGTCTACAAGGGATACGTAGATCATGACGGCGACGGGGAATTCACCGAGTCGGAAGCCGAGATGCAGGCCCTGGGCACGTTCCGCTGGCGCGAGCTTCCCGCAGGCATCGGGTTCGGCCGGGGCAGCGTCGGCGCCGTGCCCGGCGACTCGGGGTCTGGAGCCGTCACGTTTGCTGATAGTCGCGTCGAGTTCAATGGTCGGGGGGTGACCACGCCGTTCGGTACGCGGGGCGTGGTCTACTTCGTCCATCGAGATCAGGACGACGCCGTAGCCGCCGTCTCGGTCACTGGATCGGGCTCGGTGAAATCGTGGGTCTTCCGCGGGGGAGAATGGCAATGACGATGAAGGAAGCCGGATTCACGCTGATCTCCGTCATGATCGCGCTGATCCTCCTTGCCGTGGGGATCATGGCGCTGAGTCGGGCGGGGGGTGAGGTGCTGGCGGCGCGGTCGGCGGCGGCCACCCGGACGACGGCCGTGGCCATCGGCCGGGCGTACATGGAGACTCTGCGCAGTCGCGATCCGGCGACACTGTCGTCGGAGAGCGCGGTCAAAGTCAACGACACGGGCGCAGCCGATCCCAACGGCCAGTACACCCGCACCGTCGAAGTCGAGAGTACCGGCGAGAACCTGGTGCGGGTGCGGGTGCTGATAGATGCCCCCCGCTCCCAGGAGCCGGTGGAACTGGTGACGCTGGTTTACGTCGGCGCAGTCGTAATGTAAGGAGCGAAGGATGCGCAATAACGCAGCGAACCGAGGCTTCACACTCGTCGAGCTCCTAATCGCGCTGACGGTCGGTGTGATCGTGTTGTCGGCTGCGCTTTCCTTCGCAGTGACGACCTGGCGCACCGTCGAGGGCAACGAGGTGCGGGAGCAGGCGTACCGCAACGGGCGGTTTATCGGCATGTCCCTCGAGCGTGACATGCAGACCGTGGGTGTGGGGATTGCCAGCACCATCTCGTTCGGTACGCTGGCGGTGTGGGCTGACACCATCGTCATTCTCTCGGTCCCGTTCACGCCCAGCGAGTCGCCGCCCTACGATCTGGCACCCCCGGCCGGCACGGACAACCCCCTGTCCCCGGGCGGGACCTGCGGGACGTACTGTCTCGATCTCGCTGCGGACGCCAAGGGCAAGTTCGAGCTGGAGGCGGGTAACCTGGCCCGGCTCCAGATCAACGATACGCGGCGGCTGATCTTGATTTCGGGCGTCACCAAGGGCACCTCACGTACCATCACGTTCACGCCCCACACTCAGTTGCTGCACTACACGGCGGGCTTGAGCGGCGGCCTGCTGCTGGATCGGTACGGCACCTTCGTTCAGAAGCTGGGCGTAATCGTCTATTACCTGGACGGGGACAAGCTCATGCGGGCCGACTACCTCAACCCTGACGGTACGCCCGCCGGCGAGGTGCTGGCGTACGGCATCCAGGAATGGGATGTCTCCGTCATCTTCACCGACGACGACGAGCAGCCTGAGGTGACGCCGGCGGACAATGATCCCA